>JBDHEI010000133.1:0-2937 GCA_039591075.1 Gemmatimonadota bacterium | reverse complement strand
GTGATACAGGCCGGATCCAACACCATTTCGGAGCCCAGCATCAATCGAGTGTCCGCGAGTTCGTCGATCGACGAGACCATCGAGCAGATCATCGCTCGCGACCTTCACGAGGCGGCGGCGGTCGTGTTGCGTGCGCAGGCGGTGGCATCCGATCAACCCTCCGACTCCGCCAGTCTCCTCGTGAGCCTCACGAACTGCGTGGACCGGCGAGCTGAAGGCGTCGACCTGCTGGTCGATCCGCGGGCGGACTCGGTGGAGGGTCGGCGACTGCTCACCGAGTTGCGCATGGCCACAGTTCGATCGTGGGCTGAGAATGACACCGCCCCGTCACCGGAACGGATGCTGGCGGTCTGGAATGCGTGTGAGTCCATATTGATCGACCTCGGCCGCGGTGGTGGGTTCGATGTGGAGCGAGGGTTCTCGGGCCAGATGAGCGGCCCTCGGGGCCTCGAACTGATCGTCGAGGTAGCTCACGATCTCCGGTCCCCGCTCACATCGATCCTCTTCCTCGCCGAAACGCTGCAGCGGGGTCAGAGCGGGAGCGTCAACGATGTTCAACGACGGCAGCTGGGACTGATCTACAGTGCGGCGCTCGGCCTGAGCACTCTCGCCAGTAACGTCATGGAACTGGCTCGCGGCGGGAACCGCCTTGCCGAAGACGCTCCAGCACCGTTCTCCGTTGCCGACGTCTTCGAGTCCGTTGCCGATATCGTTCGCCCAATGGCCGAGGAAAAGGGACTGACCGTGAGGTTGCTCCCGCCCACCGCCGATCATCGCCTGGGACCGGCACAGGCGCTGAGCCGGGTTCTACTGAATCTGACCACCAACGCCATCAAGTTCACCGAGGAGGGCCTGGTCGAAATCGTGGCGCGGTCGCTCGATGACGACCGCGTGGAGTTCTCGGTCCGCGACACGGGGCACGGCATCAATCCCGAGGCGATCCCCACCCACCGGGCCACCTTCTCTGGAACCGGCCTTGGCCTCGCGCTGTGCCGTAAGCTCGTCGAGGCCATGGGATCGGAATTGCGCTATGAGAGCGGCTCGGACTGGGGCACCCGGTTCTACTTCGAGCTGAAGCTCCCCATTCCCCCCAGGTGAAACCGACATCCTCCCAAGTCGAACCGACATCCTCGTCTGGCGATCAAGACGGAACCGGTCGTCTCAGGGTGCTGTGGCGCCCGGCCAACATCAGCAGTCCTCATGCGACGCCACCCGCCCGACGGGCAGGCGCAAGAACCCCCAATCCCATGCGGTACAATCACTTGTGATTTGACAGACGTCCCATGGTCCTGAGCACAACGCTTGCAGCAGGGGACATTGATCGGAACGGCGCGTTAGAGCAGAGCCATCCGCCGGTTCCAGTACCCCGACAGGAGCCATCCGACGCCAGTGACGTCCGTCAACTATCAGAGAGTCCGTCCGCTTTTCGCGGCGAGTGGGACCCGCGTGTCCGTTCATCCGTCCGACCAGGTTACGACAACCGACCGGGCGCGCCGCGGGCTCAACGTGGCCGCGGCCGCTGTCGGCATCGTGCTGGCAACACCGGTGATGCTGCTCATCGCGCTGGCAATTCGGTGTACCGGCAAACGCGGGTCGGGGTGGATCGCCGGCTGTCGTCCGGACGCCGAGACGCCTGCCGACGGGTAGGAGACGTCGGAGGGCGCCCCTTCATGATCTACAAGTTCCGAACGATGTCTGCCGAGGACGGATCAGAGACCTCGCAGGTCTGGGCATGCGCTGACGACCCACGCATCACGCCCATAGGGCGCGTCCTGCGCAAGTTCCGGCTCGACGAACTGCCGCAGCTACTCAACGTGCTGCGCGGCGACATGAACCTGGTCGGCCCGAGGCCGGAGCAGCCCGACATCTTCGCAGACCTCCGGCACCAAGTAAGCCGGTATCCTGAGCGTCAGAGGGTGCTACCGGGCATCACCGGCTGGGCCCAGGTGCGGCACCATTACGACACCTCGATTGACGACGTCAAGCGCAAGGTCGAGTTCGATCTCGAGTACATCAGCCGGTGCTCCGCGGCCGAGGACGCGAAGATCATGCTGATGACTGTCCCGGTGATGATGTTCAAGCGAGGGGCGCACTAGGGGAGGGTGTGAGCGCCGGGACAACCAGTATCTGGGGAATTCGCCGAACGCCGATCCCGATCGTTGCCGCGGGGTTGGCGTTCGCATTTCTGTTCTGGGAGCCGATCGTTACGCTGGGCCGGGATTGGTGGAACGATCCCGAGGCCGGCCACGGGTTGCTGCTCGGCCCACTGGCCATCTGGCTCGCGTGGCGCCGCGGCCGGGCACCCGCGGCCCAGCCACAGCCCCTGCTCGGGATCTGCCTCCTCGTCGGTGCCGTCCTGCTCCGCTACCTGTCGGGCCTGGCGGCAGAGCTGTTCACGATGCGGCTTTCGCTCTTGGCCGGTGCTGCCGGGCTCATCGTCTTCGTCGCGGGCTTCCGACAGCTGCTGCACTGGTGGCTCCCCTCGATTCTCCTGATCCTTTCCATCCCCATCCCGGCCGTCCTGCTCAACACGATCGCGTTTCCGCTCCAGCTCAAGGCCTCCCAGATGGGCACGACGCTGCTCGAGTGGCGGAACGTCCCGGTGAGGCTCCAGGGCAACGTCATCCTGCTCCCGGGGCAGTCGCTCTTCGCAGCGGGCTTCGCTCCCTCACGGCGCTCCTGGCCCTGGGGGTGCTCATTGGCGGCCTGTGGCTGAGACACGTGTGGTCGCGGATCGCGCTGATCGTGGCGGCCGTTCCGGTGGCAATGGCGCTGAACGGCTTGCGCGTCTTCCTCACGGGGTTCTTCGTGTATTACGTCAATCCGGCGATGGGTGAGGGCATCATGCACTATACTGAGGGTTGGTTCATGTTCATGATCGCCTTCGCGGCACTCGGCGCCGTTGGCTGGGTGCTGAGCCGAATCGAGCGGTTTGGG
>JBDHEI010000132.1:0-2768 GCA_039591075.1 Gemmatimonadota bacterium | reverse complement strand
CAGATCAATGGCACGGTGCAGTCGACCGCCGCATGATCCACATCGCTGCTCCTGACCTCGCGGCCAGCGGACGAGTTCGGGGGCGGTTCGGATTGGGATTTCCACATGGTCAGGAGTGAGCAGATTCCGGGCCAAGACCGTTTCGGGGGTGCGCACCGATCATGAGCCGCTCATCCAGCCCTGGGAAGTCTCCCGATTGGGCTGAGCTTGCCGACTATCGTCTCGTGACAACTCAGGGCGAACCGCTTCGTGTCACCGCGATTGCCGGCACCGCAGAGCTGGGCGGCGCCGAGCGTGTGCTGCTCGATTTCGCCAACCGGGCATTCGAGCACGATATCGCGCTCAAGGTGCTGTTCCCGGCCGACGGGCCCCTGGTCGGCATCCTCAACAAGATCGGGGTGCCTGCCGAGGTCGTGCCCGCACCCGCGAGCCTGCACCACGGCTTCCGCCGAGGGCAGTGGTACCGACCGGGCTCCCTCGCCGGGATGCTGCTCTGGTCGCGCAGGCTGCGACGCCACCCGTTCGTCGTAGAGGCGGACGTTGTCTACACGGTGGCCTTCCGAGCCCACGTCGCGGCCACGTGGGGCGGGCTGCGCCCAGTGGTGTGGCACCTCCACAAGTTCCCACCAGCGGCGGCGCGGGGGATTTGGCTCCGCACGGCACGCAAGCGGCCTGCAAGGCTGATTGCGAACAGTGAGGCAGTGGCGGAGGGGTGGGGAGAGAACAGGGAAAAGGGAAAAGGGAAAGCGGAAAAGAATCGCACAGCGGGAAGTGGGAAGCGGGAAACGGGTGGTAGTGGACATGTCAGGGTCATCCACAACGGCGTCAATCTCGACCGGTTCCACCCCCGCGAGCGCAGCCACTGGATTCACGACCAACTCGGCATCCCGCACAAGCATCGCCTCATCGGCATGCCGGCAGTCTATGCCCGGTGGAAAGGACACTTCGAGGTCATTGCAGCCTTCGAGCAGATCCGCGAGGAGTTCCCGGACACCCATCTCGTGATCGTGGGCGGGAGCATCTACGACACGGAAGCGGAGCATCGGTTCGGCAAGGAGCTGCGGCAAGTGACGGGGGAGTTTCGCGTGGTGGTGAGTGGGGAACAGGAGCGGGTAGCGGGAAGCGGGAAGGGGAAAGAGCAACGTGCAGCGGGCAGCGCGAAGCGGGCAGGGGGAGCGAGGAAGCAGCCTAGGGATGGAAGTGATGGCGGGTATGCTGAGATCGTCCAGGCCGGGATTCCCAACGTGCATCTCCTCCCATTCCAGCGCGAGATCGAGAAAGCATATCCGGAATTCGATCTCGCCGTGCATTACTCGCTACGGCCGGAGCCGTTCGGCCGAGTCGTCCTGGAAGCGATGGCGTGTGCCGTGCCGATCGTCGCCGCGGGGGAAGGTGGTCCGATCGAGATCGTCGGCGACGGCATTGGCCCCCGACGGGAGGCAGGGTGGCTCGCCGAGCCACGGAATCCGACGGCGCTCGCGCGTATCTTCCGTTCGGCACTCTCACTGCCGACCGACGTGCTCAGCTCCATTGGCGCCGCTGGCCGCACGCGAGCCGAAGATCACTTCTCGGCGCGAGCGTTTGCGGGAAAGGTTGCGAAGGTGCTGAGGGATGCGGGAGTTGGATGGGGAGCGACCGATCCGTACGTTTAGAGGACGCGCGCCGACGGTTGAGGCCACAGTGAGCCACAAGCACGGGAGCACTTCACACCCTGGGCCTCGCACACGAGTCCGTCGCTGCACTGCGGCGGCCGGGGCCGTGTGGCTGGCGCTGGCGTGCGGAGAGGCAGTGGCGCCGGACCCGCTCGTGATCGAGGTTCAAGGCCGGTTGGAGCGGAGCGCGTTGGTCACCCTCAGGGCCAGCTTCGAGGGGCGCCAGCTCGCCGACTCCGAGGTCACATGGTCCGCGAGTCCGGCCGGAGCGGTTTCGTTGCTTCCGGGTCAGCAGGCCCTGTTTCTCTTTCCAGGCCCGATTAGGCCTGTTGCGAAGCGGCAACCGCGATATCTACCGGGCCGCGCTCGACGGCGGCGACACCGTGCGGCTCACCACGAGTCCTGCGGAAGACGGTGACCCCACTGTTGCAGGAGATTCAGTCGTCTTCGTGAGCTACCGAGACGGGAATGCCGAGTTGTACGCCACCTCCATCAGCGGCGGGACGCCCCGACGTCTCACGACGACCGCTGTCGCGGAGGCAGCGCCGGTCCTATCGAGCAGTGGTACACGCTTGGCCTACACTCGGAGTGACTCCGGTGTGCCGAAGCTCTGGATGTCCGCGTCGGATGGAAGCAACGCCGCTCGAGTCACAGAGTCGTTTGGGTTCGGCGGCTCGATCGAGGCGAGCCCGACCTGGGCGCCAGCCGGAGATCGGCTGGCCTTCGTGTCGACCTCGGAGGGTACCGCCGACGTCTTTCTCTATTCACTGGCAACCGGGAGCTTCTCACCGTTGGTGCCCGATTCCCTTTCGAGCGCAGAGGTCGAGCCGGCGTGGAGTTCGGATGGGGAGTGGGTCGCTTTCGCGACGAACCGGTCCGGTGATACCGAGATCTACATGCTCGAAGTCTCGACCGGGGCGCTGGCGCGTCTCACCGACCGGGTGGGACCTGACGGTCAGCCCACCTGGACCACGGATGGTCGTCTCGTCTACACGGCGTGGACTGACGGGATTCCGGAGCTGCGATGGATGGATCCCGACTCGCCGGCGGATGTTCAGAGCATTGACGTCGGTCCGGGCTTGCCCGGGCATCCGTCAGGGGGGAACTGAGGCACGA
>JBDHEI010000131.1:0-2083 GCA_039591075.1 Gemmatimonadota bacterium | reverse complement strand
AGGGCGCCCCGGTGCTGCTTCCGGCGCGTTCGTACGGCGAACCGACCTTGGCGGCGTCAGGCGCGCCAGTCCGCGCATCCGTAAGATTATTCGACGGCTTCGCAGGTCAGTGCCGCCGGCACATTGCCGCCGGTCGGACGGGCGAACGTGTGAGAAACATCACCGACGGGCCCGGACCCCGGTTACCGGAGGCAGTTGTTGGGTGGTGAGACTCGAGGTCCCCGGACCGGTTCTGCGGAGGCCCAGAGCCCAACGGCCGCCGCCGGATTGGGGGAATCACACGTGCGGGAGAAGTCAGTTAGAATGTTCACATGGTCCTAAGAGCTAGTGCCCGAACGAGTTGGATAGAGGAAGAGCCTGGCATGCGTGTTGCGCTTCGGTTCTCCCAATGACAAGACACCACTTCACGGTCGACGTGGAGGAGCATTTCCAGGTCTCCGCCTTCGCGGACTCCGTACCGCGCAGCGACTGGGATCGGCATGAGAGCCGTGTAACGGGCAACGTCGCGAGGCTGCTCGAGCTGCTCGACCGATCAGCAGCGCGGGCCACCTTCTTCGTCCTTGGCTGCGTCGCGGAGCGACACGCGGGGATGATCCGTGAGATCGCGGCGCGGGGGCATGAAGTGGCCTCCCACGGATGGGGTCATCAGCGAGCGACTGAACTGTCGGCGGCCGAGTTTCGCGAGGACGTCCGGGACTCGAAGCAACTGCTCGAGGATCTGGTCGGGGAGGCCGTGTTGGGGTACCGGGCTCCGAGCTTCTCGATCGTGCCCGGGTGGGAGTGGGCACTCGATGTCTTGATCGAGGAGGGATACCGCTACGATTCGAGCCTCTTTCCCGTCCGACGGAGCGGCTACGGATACCCTGACGGCGGCCGCGATCCTCATTGGCTGGAGCGTCCGGCCGGCCGACTGGCTGAGTTTCCACCCGCGACGCTGCGGCTCTTCGGGCTGAGTCTCCCAGCGGGCGGCGGCGCCTACTTCCGGCTGCTCCCGTCTATCCTGGTCCGGGCCGCACTTCGTGCCTGCGAGCGGCGGGGAGTTCCGGGGACATTTTACATCCACCCTTGGGAATTGGATCCCGACCAGCCCAGGGTAGACGTCCGGTGGCCGACGCGGATACGGCACTACGGGGGACTCGGCAGGGTGCGCGCCCGGATCGAGCGGTTGCTCCGTGACTTCGCCTTCGTGCCCATGCGCGATTCGCTCGAACGACTGTGATTCGCATCGTGCTGCCAGCGAGCGCGACCAGCGTTCGGGGTTAGACGCGGGCTGCAAGACGTGACCTGCCTCGGTTCGAGGGCGAAGCCGCCGCGGCAACCGACAGGTGGGTCGGTTTGCTGCTTGACAAGAGCTCCAGGGGCCGGGGCGAGCGACTTGTCCCGGTCTGGGCAGAGGATCACCCTACTGACTCCCTCCTTGTGCACGTGGGAGTCCTCTGTCGATGCCGGTTCAATCCAGTGCGGCTGGATCCGGCTCACATGAGTACAAGACGCCGGCCTACTCGTTCGGCGCCGACTCCCGCCGGCAACCGTGCTGAAGAGAATCTGTTGCGTGAGCGCCACAACCCTCATCAAGTGACTACAGGTAAATTACTTACGGCGCAAGCTGGCCAACTTATCTGAATGGTGCATTCGTGCAACACACGGATCACACGGTTCGATAGGATGTGGACTCGGGCGTGGGGGGCACGTATCTTCGCCCGATGGTGTTCGTACGAAAACGTCCGATCGGGAGGAGCAAGCTGATCACTCCACGCGTCAAGCGCATCATCCTGACCGGCGCGACGTCTCGGCCCGCGAGTCTCGCCCTCAGGCTGCTCTCCGGCGGCCCCGGATCGATCCTCATGCTTCACCGCTTCACTGACCATGAACGCAGTGTTAGTGGGCACGATCCGCACATCCTGCGTGCCACGCTCGAGCGGCTTCGGCGCGAGCGATACTGCCTCGTATCACTCGAGGACATGTTCTTGACGCTCGCCCGGAGCGAGCCGCTTCCTCCGCGGGCCGTGGCGTTCACGCTCGACGACGGATACGCGGACCAAGCGGAGGTTGCTGCTCCGATCTTCGCCGAGTTCGAATGTCC
>JBDHEI010000130.1:0-2355 GCA_039591075.1 Gemmatimonadota bacterium | reverse complement strand
TCGCCGTGGACAGATCGATTGGCAACTGTAGACCGTGCGGCGCGAGCTGGCTGTTGAGCTCGTCGACGACGATCCCGGGCTCGACAACAACGGTCGCCCCCTCCGGGTTGAGCTCCAGGATCCGACGCATGTACTTCGAGAAGTCGACCTGGACTCCCGCGCCCACCGCCTGTCCGCTCTGAGAGGTGCCTCCGCCCCGCGCTGTGATCGAGATCCCATGCTCTCGGCAGATGCGCAGAGCATTGATCACGTCACGCGCCGACCGCGGAATCACCACCCCGGTCGGGAAGATCTGAAAGACGCTCGAGTCTGTGGAGTAGATGGCCCGCGAGATCTTGTCGAACCGGACCTCGCCCTCGATGGCCCCTTCCAGAGCCCTCTGCAGCGGGGCCACCGACGCGCCATGCTCGCGATTCATATCGCGCATCTCCTACCTACTCAGACGACGCCCATCGCCCACAGCACCCAGACCGCGGCGAACGACGCCGTACCTCCGACGAACGTCACGCCGCCGTAGCCCAGCAGCGCCTCCTTGACCTCGAGCTTGCTGAGCGAAGTGCAGACCCAGAAGTAACTCGAGTTGACGTACTTGATGATTACCGAACCCGACGCGCCCGAGAGCATGGCGGCCTCGGGGGAGAGGTCGAGGGGGCCCAACAACGGGGCTACGAGAGAACCGGCCGTGATCACACCGACCGTGGTGGACCCGGTGAGCATGTTCCCGATCACACCGATCATGAAAGGCAGCAAGATCGATGGCAGACCATACGAGGTGAAGAGGTCGGCGACGAAGTCCACCGCGGGAGTCCCCTTGAGAATCACGCTGAGCGAACCGCCAAGCCCTGTGACCACCAGGATCATGGCAGAGGTCTTGAGGCCGTCGCGCACCCACTGATTCACCTTCTCGGTTCTGCTCTCTTGGCGTCCGATATTGCGATAGGCGAGCCACAGGCCGATCGTCAGTGCCACAACAGGCCAGCCGACGTAACCCAAGATCTCGCGGACTGGGTGGCCCTCACGGAGCGCCAGCCTAGCGACGCTTTGCGCACTGATCAACACCACCGGGACCACGATCGGGGCGTACGAGCTCAGGGTCGACGGAAGCCGCTCGCCTGGGGCCGCCTCGAGGAAACCTCGGTCTTTGAACTCCTCCGCCGGTTGCGTCTTGATCCGCGGACCGGCAACGAACTGTCCCCAGGCCCAGCCCGCCAGCGAGCCCACAAGACACACGAGGGAGCCCAAGAGGATGGTCTTGCCGATATCGGCACCCAGTAAAGCCGCCGCCGCAAGCGGCCCCGGCGTCGGCGGCACGATGGCGTGCGTGAGCTGGAGCGCTCCCACGAGTCCGATGGACATCGTGCCCATGCCGACGCCCATGGCGTGAGCGGCGGAGTGGACCAGCGGGTTCAGGATCACGTAGGCCACGTCTGAGAAGATGGCGATCCCGAGAACGAATCCGGTCAGGGTCAGTGCGATAGGCATGCGCCGCGCGCCCACTAACCGAACCATCGATCGGGTGATCACCTGGATGGCGCCGGTGTGCCGCAACGCCTCGGCGATGATGGAGCCGAGCACGATCACGATACCGATCTTGCCGAGTGTGTTGCCGAAGCCCTGCTCGAAGGCCTGGATGAAGTTGTTGCGTTGGATGCCGGGCAGGACGCCGAACAGCAGGATCGGCAGCAGCAGTGCCAGAAAGACGTGCCACTTCCATCTGGCGATGAGGAACATCAGTAGCACGACACATCCGGCTAGGCCGATCAGTGCGAGGACGACGTTGGTGGTGACGACGGTTGCAGGATCCATGACGAGTCTCGGATCTCCGCCGGATTATGTGGCTGCGGTAGAGGCGAGGTACTCGAGGGCAGCGCTCACGCCAGCCTTCGTATGAGGGACCCCGGCTAGCCCCAGGCCCATCTCCACCCCACATAGTGTCCCGGCCATCATCAGGTCGTTCAAGTCACCGAGGTGGCCGATGCGGAACACCCGGCCTTTGACCTTGCCGAGGCCGGTCCCCAGGGACATGTCGAACCGGTCCAGAACCCGCCGGCGCAGCTCGTCCGCGTCGTGTCCCTCCGGCATCCACACCGCCGTCAGACTGTCCGAGTACTCCGCCGGGTTGAGACAACACGTCTCGAGTCCCCACGCGCTCACCGCCCTGCGAGTCGCCTCAGCCAGACGGTTGTGGCGGGCGAACACTCTCGCCAGGCCCTCCTCGAGCAGCATGTCCAGGGCCGCGTCCATGCCGAACAGCAGGTTGGTCGGCGGCGTATATGGGAAGAACCCGCGTTCGTTCATCTTCAGCACCGGGCCCCAGTCCCAATAGGACTTCGGGAGGCCAGCCAATTCAGATGC
>JBDHEI010000129.1:0-2435 GCA_039591075.1 Gemmatimonadota bacterium | reverse complement strand
ATAGGGTGAGCAGCGAGCGCATCTTGTGCGCCCAGATCTCCCGCGCGGCGTCTATGCTGAGCTCCACCCAGTCGTTAGCCATAGCGCAGCGCCTCGACCGGCGAGAGGCGCGCTGCACGGATCGCCGGGTAGATGCCAGCCGCCACTCCGACGGTGAGCGAGGTGCCGATCGCCACGGCGGCCATGGGCCCCGTTACGGCGGCCGGCATGCTCATCAGGAAGGCCACCGTTCCCGTGAGCGCGGTGCCGAGCGCGAGCCCTAGCAGGCCGCCGAGCGTCGTGATCACCAGCACCTGCACGAGGACCTGACCGAAGATCTGAAAGGCGGTGGCGCCCAGGGCCATGCGCGTACCGAACTCCCGCACGCGTTCCACCACCGAGGCCAGGAGGATGTTGGCGATCACCACGCCGCCAGCGATGAGCGACACGACTCCCACCACCAGGAAGATGAAGTTGAACAGCATGAAGAACTGGGAGTCGTCGCCGGAGGTGTTGCCCGAGCGCTCGATGGAAAAGTCCTCTACGCCATGCCGCAGCGAGAGCATGGCGGTGACCTGGTTGCGGGCCGCCTGCACGCTGGTGGGAGAAACGGCCTTGAGCGTGAGGAATGTCAGATGGTCGTCCGTGCCGGTGTACTGAGTGAACGCCGTGGTGATCGGGATGTACGCCCGCTCGTTGCGGTAGCGCAGCGCGTTTCCGCTCCACTTGGCGAAGTAGAACTCCTCCCGCTCCATGACGCCCACCACCCGGTAGTTCTTGCCGGCCAGGTTCACCAGCTGCCCCAGCGCGTTCTCGGCGTGGCCGAACAGGGAGTCGGCGTACTTCCAGCCCATCACCATCACCCGGGCCTGGCGGCGCACGTCGAGGTCGCTGAGGTAGCGCCCGACCACCGGCCGGATGGCGTTGATCACCGCGTAGTCCGGCGTCGTGCCAACCACAGGTCCGGTGAAGTGCGTGCCGCCCACCCGATACTCCATCCGGTCGTAGAAGCCAGGGGCGACCGCGGACAGCATAGTGGAGTTGTCCTTGAGGTACTCGGCGTCGCGATAGCTCAACCGGTCCGACGCCAGCTCGAGCGCGGTGGGTTGCTCCGGCATCTCGCGGTCGCGCACTATGATCGTTCCGTAGCCTCCGACCTCTGCCACGAACTCCTGCGTGATCTTTGTCTGACCGCCGAACAGCGCCAGCACCGTTACGATGCTGCCGGTTCCCAGAATGAGCCCCAACAATGAGAGCAGAGTCTGACCCAGGTGGTGCCGGGCTTCATCCAGTCCGACGAGGACCGACTCCCGGAAGTTCACGCGGCCACCCGCCCGTCAGCGATGTGCACCGTCCGCTGCGCTTCGGAAGCGACGTTTGCGTCGTGCGTCACGAGCACGATCGTGTTGCCGCTCTGATGTACCTCGCGGAACGTCTTGAGGACCTCCGCCCCGGCGGTGGAATCCAGGTTGCCGGTCGGCTCGTCCACCAGCAGGATGGCCGGCTCGCCGACGAGGGCTCGTGCAATCGCCACGCGCTGCCGCTCGCCACCGGACAGCTGGTCGGGCCGGTGGCCTATCCTGTGCTCCATCCCGAGGCGCTCGAGCAGTTCTCGCGCCCGAACGCGCCGCTGCCGGCGGGTGAGCCCGCCACGATATTGCAGGGGGAGCGCTGTGTTTTCCTCGATGTTCAGCCGGGGCATGAGATTGAACGTCTGGAACACGAAGCCGACCTTCTGATTCCGCACGCGGGCGAGAGGCCGGCCGCTCAGGGTGCTCACATCGGTCCCGTCCAGGTGATATGTCCCCGCCGTCGGCGAGTCGAGACAGCCCAGGATGTGCATGAGCGTGCTCTTGCCCGAGCCCGACGGCCCCATGATGGCCACGTATTCGCCGGCCTGCACGTCCAGGTCCACCCCGCGCAGCGCTGCGACGTCGACCTGCCCCAGACGGTAGACCTTCGTTATGCCGCGCACCTCGAGCAGCGCCATGGTCAGCGTCCCAGGCGGGCCCGGCGCGCTGCCTCGGCCGGATCCTCCAGCGCCACGGAATCGCCCTCGGTGAGTCCTTCGAGAATCTCCACGTACGAGAGGTCGCTCAGCCCCAGTGTGACCGGTGTGGGTTCGGCGGCGCCGTCGACCAGTCGGTAGACGGTGGGGCGTCCCTCCACGTAGAAAACGGCCTCGACCGGGAGCCTCACGACGTCCTCCCGCGTCGGGCCGGAAATCTGCACGTTGGCCGTCATGCCGGGGCGCAGTATATCCGCGCCCGTGCCCACCTCGATCTCGACGTCGAACACGCGGACACGCTCCTGCAGACGAGCGGCCGGGGGCACCAGGCGTACGATGCCGGTGGCGGTGTCGCCCGGGAATGCATCGACCGTGATCGACACGATGTCGCCCGTGCTCACCTTGCCGATGTCCACCTCGTTGATCGCTGCGTTGATCAGCAGGGTCG
>JBDHEI010000128.1:0-3141 GCA_039591075.1 Gemmatimonadota bacterium | reverse complement strand
AATCCGTGCTCCAGCCGCATCAAGGGCCGCGACCTCGTGCCAAAGGCGAAGCGCAATATCGTTTCCCAATCGCTCGGCGAGGGAGGTGAAGCTTTCGAAGATGGCGAGGTGAGTTGGGTGGCTTTTGGACCACGCCTCGAGGTGGGCCATGTCGAGGAAGTAGGCCATGGTGAAGCTCTTATCGGTGGGGTCGCCTTCGTCGGTGAGCTGGTCGATGAAGCGGCAGGTCAGACATCCGGTCTGGATTGGGTTCTCACTGAGGAACGTCATGCCTTTCATGAGCACCGGATGGACTTCACCGAGGTAGCTGTCGCGTTCGTCGCCCCGACAGGACGACCAGTCTTGGGCAGAGCGGATGAGGCAGAGGTTCTCGGGCGCGGCGAGCACGAGCCGCCGGCCCCGAGTTTCAGTGGGGCCGCTCATCGTTCCAGCGCCATCGAGCGGACTCGAGAGGCCGTCAGTGTCGCTCACCGGAACGCGGTCCCGCATGCTACCCCAATAGCCGTGCTCAGCGACTGGACCCGCCATCGGCTTGTCGGTGAGCCTCGCAGCGCCTGCCGGGCTCTGCGAGGAGAACAAGGTCTCGAAGCGCGTGGTCGGGATGTGAAAGGCTTCGAACCAGACGCCGACGTCGCCCGTAAGGAGAGCATCGTCGGCGAGCCAACGAGGGAACGCGCTCTGTTCGCCAAACCGCCCTTAAGCGCTGGGCTCGCGCCAGTAGAGAACGAAGACCTGATTCACGAGCCCTGCGGCGTAGGTGAATCGGCCACGCTCAACATGGTTGGGAGCGTCTGGTCCACTCTGTACCAACGCGCAGGCAGCCTCGGAAGCGTCGGTACTACTGGACCGCGACTGCACGCCGCAGTAAGCCATGGTCAGCGCCGAGGTGCCGTCGAAATCCGCGGACCACGCGGGAACGGGCGGCTCCCAGTTTTCGGGCATGTTCTGACGCGGCATGGTCACTCTCCTTCTCAGCCGGCGCGCCGCCGTCTAACGGACAGGGCGCTCAGCGGCCGCCGCCCAAGAATACTACGGCATCGGTTGAGCGAGGCGAGGAGCGGCCAGGTCAAGGGCCTTGCCACCGTTTCATCGGACACGAGCATCAGCCTCCTGCTTGGGCTCCTTCAAGGTGAGCCCGTATTGGTTGCAGATCTCACGATGCTCCGTCCGGGAGGCTGGCGTTCCCATCTCATCTTCCATAGAAAGCGATGTCAAGTCGACAGTCCTCCTGCCACTCGACCGCTTGCACGTCGAGCGTCCCGCCTCGCGTTCGCCTGTGCCCTCGTGGTGGCGCATTCGTGCTTCGATCCCGTCCTCAGCCCGTGTCTCCTCAGCCTCGAAGCGGTGTGAGATTCATCTGCTCTTGATGAACCATGCTTCCATCGGGGCCTCGGGGGCCATCGCTTCATTCGGTTCTGCGAGAGGGGATATCCTTGTTATTGGGCCTCCGGGATTGCGGCCGGGGCCATGCGAGATGCGGATCCTTCCCCTCAACCCTTCGCCGGGGAGTGCAGCCGGACTACCGGGATCGTGAGCTCCGAGGACCGTGGCTCCAAGGACCTCAGGTCGCGTCAGTGGGTCGGTCGATACTTCCCCGGGTTGTACTTCTCCTCGGCCTTCCACATCGCCAAGACGATCGCCGCGATCTTCCGCGCGACCGTGAGCTTGGCCAGGTTGGGTTTGGTTCCGTTTTCAAGCAGGCGGTCGTAGTCCTCCCGCAGCGGGTTCGGGCCGCTGTGCACGATCACCGTGGTCGCCGCGCCCTTGAAGATGGCCTTCAGCATCCGGTTGTGGTTGAAGTTGAGGCCTCGGGTCTGGAGCACGCGCGCCTTCACCCAGCGTCCCCGGTCCCAGATCCAGTCGGATGACGACCGAGTCACGACCCCGAAGCCGCAGTAGCTCCAGAACTGCCGCTTGGTCCGGAAGCGCCCGGGGGTGATCACGATCGGCAGCATCTGGGCCACCCGAACCGGACCGAAGCCCGGCGCCGTCTCGAGAATCCGAGAGATGCGGTGCCGATGGGATTCCCGAAGCATCGCTGCTTCCGCTTCGGCCTTGAGCGCCACCAGCCCATCCAGCTCCTGGCCCAGGAGGGACACCGCCTGTCGCGTCGCCACCGGAAGCTCCCGAGCTCGCTTCTCCCGCCCCGCGGGCTTGTAGACTCCCTCCCCAGAGCAGGGAACCCCGCGCGCTCGATAGAAGCTCTTGATGCGGCTCTTTACCCGCGCCACGTCGCGGGTCACCATCGTGTACGTCCTCGCCTGTTCCCGGAGGGCCGTGAACCGCCGTGCGTCCTTGTACACCGGCCGTCCGATCTTCCCGGTGCGGAGCTTCTCCGCCAGTCCGTGTGCATCGATCGCGTCGTTCTTCACCCCTGGCTTCCATTCCCCTCGATACACCACGATCTCCGCTACGTGAGGCGAGAGGATCTCGTAGAGCCATTGGCTCCACTCGCCCTCCTCGAAGCACAGATGCCGATTCCCGGGGATCTGCTGGAGGTAACCGACCAGCGCCCGGCCGTTGGTTTCGACCACGTCACGCCGGAGCTGTTTGCCCGACTGGTTCAAAACGCTGAAGGTCACGCTGGCGGCGTGCACGTCGGCTCCAAGGTATCGTTCCACGGCGGTTCTCCTTCGTTGGGGCTCGATGCCCAGGTTTGTTGTCAACCCAAAGCATCTCCCCAGCGGAGGAGACCGCCAACGCCTCGCACCGCGCCTCCCCGGCGCACCGCGTTCAGCGCGAGGACGTGGCTTTCTTATGATCCCTTGTTAGGCGCCGCGCCAATACACGATGCGTACCCAAGGCGATGAGAAGGGCGCCAAAGGAGAGCATTAGAATGGGGAGAAACAGGTCTGCCACGGGATTGCTGCCTCGGAGTATATGACCGATGCGAACGAGCGCATGGCCCCATTCCGCGACGCCGCCCACGAGGACGGCGAGGGGGAGGTAGCGCCTGGGATCCCGGGCGGCACCGAAGAAGAGCGCCGCCATGGAGAGGTCGAAGACGCCGGCGATCTGGATCTGACCAACGTGCAGTGGGGGCCACGACGGAGCGACGTCGAAGAACCAGCGCGGAAAAGCGAGACCAGCCACGCCGATGCTGAAGTGCACGACGCCGGCCAGACCGAGCAGCACGCGAAG
>JBDHEI010000127.1:0-3176 GCA_039591075.1 Gemmatimonadota bacterium | reverse complement strand
GGGATTGACGGCTGTCGTTCATACGTCTACTATATGGACTATAGAGTCCACAATGTAGCCTATCGGGAGTGACGCATGGCGCGGGATTTCCTCGGTGAGTTCGAGCAGATGGTGCTGCTGGCCATTCTGCAGCAGGGTGAAGATGCGTTTGCGCTCGAGGTGCGCCGCGAGATCGAGCAGAGCACCGGCCGTCAGGTGTCGCGCAGCGCGTTTTACACGACCCTCGATCGCTTGGAGCGAAAGGGGTACGTGGAGTGGACGGAAGAGGCGCCACAAGACTCCCGACGGACGGCGCCGCTGCGACTGTTCGGCGTGACGCCCGAGGGCATCGACGCGCTGCGCGTGACGCGGGCGGCCCTTCGCACGCTGTCGCGTGATCTCGACGCGGTCTTGGGGGACCGATGACGGCCGCCGATCCGAGGTCGGAGCCCCCTCGCCTCGCGCAGGAGCTGTTACGCCTCGTGCTGCCGGCGGGCCTGACGGGTGAGAGCATCAAGGGCGATCTCGACCAGGAATACAAGGAGTTGATACATGCCGAGCCGGCGCGGCGCTGGAGGTGGTGGTACCGGCGCGAGGTGCTCAAGCTCGCGTTCGGATTTTGGCGCCACCGGGTGCTTGGAGATCGCACACGTTCGGGCGGCCGTGCACATGAGGGAGCGCGCCCGCCCGGCCGCCGCGAGCGTTCCAGGGTGAAGGGCGTGTTGTCGGACGTGGCGCACGACCTGCGAGTGGCCCTCCGCTCTTTGCGGCGGCAGCCGGTGTTCGCCACCGCCGCGATAGTCACCGTCGCGGTGGGGATCGGCGCGACCACGGCCATGTTCAGCGTGGTGAACAGCGTGCTGCTCGAGCCGCTCCCGTACGACGAGCCCGAGAGTCTCGTGAGCGTCTGGCACACCGCGCCCGGGTTTGGCAAGGAGACGCTCAACCAAACCGCGGCAACGTATTTCACCTACCGCGAGGAGAACCGAACCTTCGAGGACATCGGTCTATGGGACACCGCCCGGTTGTCGGTGACAGGGCTGGATGGGCCGGAAGAGGTGCGGGCGATCGGGGTGACCGATGCCACGTTCCCTCTGCTTCGCGTTCGGCCGCTCCTCGGCCGGTTCTTTGCCGCCGCCGACGATTCCCCCGGGGTGCCGCTGACCGTGGTGTTGAGCAACGGCTTTTGGCGAGGCCGCCTCGGCAGCGACCCCGATGCCGTCGGGAGAACGATCACCGTGAGCGGCGTGCAAGCTGAGATCATTGGAGTATTGCCGCCGGACTTTCGGTTTCTCAACTTCGACGCCGCGCTGTTTTTCCCATTCCGGTTCGACCGCTCGACGATCAGGGGGGTGTACACATTCACCTACCAGGCCGTGAGCCGCCTTCGGCCGGGTGTTACGATCGAGCAGGCTAACGCCGACGTCGAACGCATGATCCCGATGTCGCTCGAGAAGTTTCCCGGGGGCAGGGGCGTTTCCCTTGCCGAGATGGAAACGATCGGGTTTGGGGCCAAGGTTCTTCCCCTCAAGCACGACGTGGTGGGCGACATCGGTGGGTTGCTGTGGGTGCTGTTCGGCACTGTGGGTGTGGTGTTGCTCCTCGCCTGCGCCAACGTGGCCAATCTCTTCCTGGTCCGGGCCGAGGGCCGGCAGCAGGAAGTAGCCGTGCGCGCGGCCCTGGGCGCCGGCCGTGGACAACTCGCGCGACACCTCCTCACCGAGAGCATCGTGTTGGCGCTCGCCGGAGGCGCGGCTGGGCTCGCCCTCGCGTACGCGGGCCTGCGGTTGCTCGTTTCCCTCGGGCCCGAGCGGCTTCCGCGCCTAGAGGAAATCACGATCGACCCCACTGTGCTCGCGTTCGCCGTCGGTATCTCGCTGACAGCCGGACTCCTGTTCGGTTTGTACTCGATGCTCAGGCTCAGGCATCTCGATCTCGTGGCATCGCTCAAGGAGGCAGGGCGAGGTGCGGGAACCGGACGGGAGCGGCAACACATGCGGAGTGCTCTCGTCGTGTCGCAGCTCGCCTTGGCACTGCTCCTCCTCGTGGGATCGGGGCTCATGATCCGGAGCTTCGTGGGGTTGCTGGCGGTACATCCCGGCTTCGAGCGACCCGAAGAGTTGCTGGTGCTTCGGATCAACGTGCCACCCGGCCTGATGCGCGACGACGTCGCCGCCGCCCGCGTCCATGAGCAGATCATCGACGGCATTCGACAGATCCCCGGCGTCACAGCGGCGGGCATCTCGTCGTCGGTGACGATGGACGGCTGGGACGACAACAATGCGATCTATTTCGAGGATTTTCCCGTCGCCGACGACGAGGTGCCGCCCGTCCGCGCCGTCAAGTACGTGTCGGAAGGTTACTTCGAAACCATGGGTAATCCCGTCCTGGCGGGCCGGGCGATCACCCGGACCGACATCCGGCAGCGGGCGCGTGTGGTCATGGTCACGGCCAATGTCGCCAGGGAATACTGGAACACCCCGGCGGCGGCGCTGGGCAAGCGCATCTCGGAAAGCCGGCGGGGCCCCTGGTTCGGGATCGTCGGGGTGGTGGGCGACGTGCACGACGACGGCGTGGACCGGGAGGCCACACCGATCGTCTACTGGCCCATGGTGAGGAGCGACGAAAGCAGCGATGACGTGAGCGTGCAGCGCTCGCTCGGCTACGCCGTTCGATCTACGCGGCTTGGCGACCCGAGCTTTCTCGTCGACATACGCCGCGCCGTCTGGCAGGTGAATCCCGATCTGCCCGTCGCGAGGGTACGCACGCTCGAAGAACTGCTCCATAGATCGATGGCCCGGACGTCGTTCACCCTGGTGATGCTCGGCATCGCGGCCGTGGTGGCCGTGCTGCTGGGGATGGTTGGCGTGTACGGCGTGATCTCCTACTCAGTCGCGCAGCGGACCCGGGAGATCGGCGTGCGCGTGGCGTTCGGTGCGACGCGCCGGGATGTGGGCGGTATGGTGTTGCGTCATGGCGCCGTGCTGGCCGGGGTCGGGGTCGTTATCGGCCTCGCGGCCGCGATGGCGCTCACGCGACTGATGGCCTCGTTGCTGTATGGCGTGAGCCCGCTGGATCCGGTCACGTTTGCGGTGGTGGCGGTGGGACTGGCGGGCGTGGCTTTATTGGCGAGCTATCTGCCCGCACGCCGCGCCGCCCGGGTGGATCCGATGGAGGCGCTGCGCTGATCGCGGCAA
>JBDHEI010000126.1:0-3428 GCA_039591075.1 Gemmatimonadota bacterium | reverse complement strand
CGTTCACAACCGTGGGGCTCCCGCAGGGAGCGGTGAAAGAGGGTAGGGAACGGGTGGGGGCGGCGCTCGCCAACTCGGACTTCGTGTTTCCCCTCAAGCGGATCACGGTGAACCTCGCGCCGGCGGACGTCCGCAAAGACGGCTCGGCGTTCGATCTCCCGGTCGCGATCGGCATTCTGGCCGCTACGGGGCAGCTGAACGGCGACCCGACCGGCCAAGCCCCCTCCAATCCGCGCCTCGACGACTACCTGATCGTCGGCGAGCTGGGTCTGGAGGGCGACGTCCGTCCCGTCCGGGGCGCGCTCCCCGTGGCGCTCGCGGCCCGGGATGCGGGTCTCCGGGGAGTGGTCGTGCCGCTTCAGAATTTGGCGGAAGCGGGCGTCGTCGAGGGCATCGCGGTACTCGGCGCGGCGTCGCTCGCGAGCGTCAGGCGGTTCTTCGCCGACGGCACGCCGCTCGAGCGTGCGACGGTCGACACCCGGCGGTTGTTCGGCTCCCGCGTGCGCAGCGATGTCGACCTGGCCGAGATTCGCGGACAGGAACAGGCCAAGCGGGCGCTGGAGGTCGCAGCCGCTGGCTCACACAATCTGCTCATGATCGGCCCGCCGGGCTCCGGCAAGACCATGCTGGCGCGCCGGCTGCCGACCATCCTCCCGGAGATGACGCTGGACGAGGCGCTCGAGACCACCAAGATCCACAGCGTGGCCGGCCTGATGCCACCGGGTGGGTCGCTGGTCACGACCCGGCCATTCCGCGCGCCGCACCACACGATCAGCGACGCGGGGCTCATTGGCGGTGGCAGCTACCCCCGGCCCGGAGAAGTGAGCCTCGCCCACCGCGGGGTGCTGTTCCTCGACGAGCTGCCGGAGTTCCGGAAGAATGTGCTCGAGGTACTGCGGCAGCCGCTCGAAGACGGATACGTCACCATCTCCCGCGCGGCGACATCGCTGACGTACCCGGCGCAGTTCATGCTCGGCGCTGCCATGAACCCGTGCCCGTGCGGGTACCTCGGCGATCCGGGACGCGCGTGCAGCTGTGGCGGGATTGCCGTGCATCGGTATCTGGCTCGATTGTCGGGTCCGCTGCTCGACCGTATCGACATCCACATCGAGGTGCCGGCCGTTCCCTACCGCGAGTTGTCGTGCGAGCGGAGTGGCGAGCCGAGTGCCGTGGTCCGGGACCGGGTGAACCGGGCGCGGCAGCGCCAGTTGGATCGGTTCGCGGGGCGAGACGGACTCTTTGCCAATGCCTACATGACGCCCGCCGACTTGCGACGGTTCTGCCGCGTCACGGCGCAGGCAGACGCGCTCCTCAAGACGGCCATCGTTCGGCTCAAACTCTCGGCACGGGCCTATCACCGGGTGCTCAAGATCGCCCGCACGATCGCCGACCTGGCCGACGGCGAGACGATTCTCCCGCGGCACGTGAGCGAGGCGGTGCAGTATCGGAGCCTAGACCGGCCACACCAGTGAGGACCGCAGGAAACCCCGGTCCCACGAGCGCTTGGCAAGATGACCATAAATAGTCGTCTTATGGTCATGAAGAGAAGAGAAGCCCGGGGCGTCCGCGTCGCCGAGCTCAAGGCGCGGCTGAGCGCCTATCTCCGGAAGGTGCGGGGCGGGGAGTCCATCACCGTGCTCGACCGCGATACGCCCATCGCCCGCCTCGTGCCGCTGGGAACCGAAGCGCCACTGTCGGTGCGGCCGTCCCGCGGACGGCTCCACGGCCTCAGGTTGCCCCCCCCGCTCGCGCTCGACGGCGATGTCGTGGACCTGCTGCTGGAGGAACGGCAGGTGGAGCGATGATCGCGTATCTCGATGCCTCCGTCCTGTTACGGGTGGTGTTCGGCCAGCGAAATCGGCTTGCGGAGTGGAAAGACGTACGGGTGGGCGTCGCTAGTGCGCTGACCGAGGTCGAGTGTTTGCGCACGCTCGATCGGCTCCGGGTTCAGGGCGCGGCGGCCGAGCAGATCGCCGTCCGCCGCGAGGCGGTACACCGGCTCATGGAGCGGATCGAAGTGGTCGAGCCGACATCTGTCGTGCTGGGTCGCGCGGCGCAGCCCATGCCGATCCCCTTGGGCACGCTGGACGCGGTCCACCTGGCGACAGCCCTGTTGTGGAGGGAGACACGCGACGATGATCTCGTGCTCGCCACCCACGATCGCGCGTTGGCGCTCGCGGCGCGGGCAAGCGGACTGCACGTGATCGGTACGCAAGCGGGCGCCGCCCGCAGCGAAGAAGCTTTTTCCCGGCGCGAAGAAGCCTCTTCCAACCGAGACGAAGCTTCTTCCCGTCGAAAATGAGCTTCTTCCCCGTGTGAAGAAGCCTCTTCCAACCGAGACGAAGCTTCTTCCCGTCGAAAATGAGCATCTTCCCCGTGAGAAGAAGCTTCTGCGGACCGAGACGACGCTTCTTGGCGTCGAAAACGAGCTTCTGCACCACGAGCAGAGGCTCCTGCGGACCGAGAAGAGGTTTTCTTTGGGGTCGAGAACCGACATTCAGGGTGGTTATTCAATTCCCCGCCGGCGCACCTCGGTCCGGCACAGAACGCGCCGGCGCGATGCGGACACGCCCTAACACGTTCTCGCGCCGCCGCGTTATTCTTTTCCCATGACCCCCCTGTCTCGCCTCGAAGCGCTGATAGCCACATATCCATCGATGCTCGTCGGCTACTCGGGTGGCGTGGACTCGGCGTTGCTCGCCGTGGTCGCGCGGCGGGTGCTCGGCAAGGAGCGGGCGCTGGCAGCCATGGGCATCAGCGCGTCGTATCCACGGGTGCAGCGGGAGCGTGCGCTCGCCATTGCGGCTACGTTCGATCTCGAGCTCCTCGAAATCGTGACCGACGAGCTGGACAATCCTGATTACGTGGCCAATGCCCCTGATCGCTGCTACTTCTGCAAGAGCGAGTTGTGGGGCAAGCTGAGCGAGGTGGCCCGGAGCCGTGGTATGGCAGTGGTGGCCGACGGCACCAACGCCGACGACTTGGGCGATCACCGGCCCGGCCTCTTCGCCGCTACGGAACGCGGTATCCGGTCGCCGCTGGCCGAGGCAGGGCTCACCAAGACCGACGTACGCGCGACGGCACGTGAGTTGAGCATTCCCGTGTGGGACGCACCGGCGTCTCCCTGCCTCTCGAGCCGCGTGATGTACGGGCTCGAGGTCACGCCGTCACGACTCCATCAGGTGGAGGAGGGAGAAGCTCTCCTCCGCGAGCTCGGGGTACGCGGCGATCTCCGCGTTAGGCACCGAGGGCGGGAGGCCCGGATCGAGGTATGGCCATCCGAATTCGCCCGCGTGCGCGAGCACGGCACGGATATCGCTCATCGTCTGCTCGACCTGGGGTTCGACCGGATCACGCTGGACCTGGGCGGATATCGACGGGGCAGCCAGCTCGACGGTGGAGAGCCGCAGCTCGAGCTGCTTGCTCGG
>JBDHEI010000125.1:0-3706 GCA_039591075.1 Gemmatimonadota bacterium | reverse complement strand
ACGATTCCCGCTCCCGCGGCCGTTCCGAGTGTGTTGGCAATGATGTCGCCCAAGCTGGCGTCACGGGCCGGAATGAGGATCTGGGCAGATTCCACCAAGACTGAAATGACCAGTCCGGCGAGGACAGCCCGGACGAAGTGGGTCCCACGCAGTCCGAGCCCGATCCCAATGGGGGTGAACAGGAGGATGTTGACCAGGAGATCGGCGAGCGCCCGGTCGCCGCAGAAGACGCATCCCCAGCTGGCGGTGCCACCGGTGCCGCCCAGCGGAGCCAGGGTCGCGACGAGGACCGCGGCGAGCGCGACGGTCAGGACGACGGGAGCAAGCCGATTGCGGGCCATCGATCGGTCAACCTACGGTAGTGTTGCGTACACGCCCCACCCAATTCGGGCTGTTGCAGATGCGCTCCACCGCGAGGCTCGGATGACCCCAACGCGTCGCCCCCTGTGGACTGCGCGGGGAGGCGTCGACGTTCCCAGGTGCCCCGCCCGTCGGGCGCTAACATTGCGTAGTCTCACTCCGTATCTTGTCCCCGACGCTGCGCCGGTCCTGGCGACCCGGCGGGCGGAGCGCGATCGCAAACATAACGCAGAAAGGCGTGATCGAATGGAGGGCAGTCTGCGACACTGGGTTCTCTTGGGGTTGATTCTGATCTTGGTTCCCGCGCCAATGGAGGCACAGAGCATCACGGCGGGGAGCGTGCAGGGTATTGTCATCGGCGAGGCCAACCGTCCGATAGCAGACGCCATCGTCACCCTACGTGATCTGACCACTGGCGCCGAGCGATGGTTGGAGACGACATCGGACGGGCGGTTTGCGTTCGTGATGCTGTATTCAGGGGCGTACGAATTGAAGGCGGAGCAGCTCGGATACAAGCCGGCGCTGGTGCGTGACGTGATGGTGAGCGCCGGGGAGAAGGTGGTTCTCGCCGTCGCCCTCGTCCCCACGAGTCCCCCGGTTACCGAGATCGACTCGGTACGGCTCGGCGGCACGCCGGTGTCCCGACCGGGAGCGGCATTCGGCTTCCCGTATGCCCTTGCCGAGCGGATGCCGCTCGACGGTCACGAGCTCTCGTCGTTGGGGGCGGTCCACACCCGAGGCGATGGGCTTTCGGTCGACGGCCTGAGCTCGCGGTTTACGGCACTCTCGCTCGACGGGCTGACGCACGGTGTGGCACGGCATCCGGTCCTACCGACCTCTGGAGTTGACGCGATTGCCCTGCCGCTCACCGCGTTTCAGGGTGCCGCCGTGCTGCACACTCCGACCGATGTCGAATGGGGCGATTTCCCCGGCAGCCTCCTGGGAGGGTTCACGCGGCTGGGCTCGGAGGACTTCGAATTTGCGCTGTTTGCGGACTTTGCCGGTATTCCTGGCGCGGCCTCGGACTACTTCAACCCCAACGATGTGGATCACGCGTCCTGGCGAGGAGGCGTGCTGCTCAGCGGCCCCATCGTCCGAGACACGGTGCGTTTTGCGATTGGAGCGGAGGCCCAGCGGGTTCAAGCCCCTGTCGCGCAGCCCTGGATCCCGACGGGGTGGGACTCCTTGGTCATCGCGACCGCGACGGATAGCCACAGCGTGGATCTTGGGGGGTACCTGGGGCCGCGAGCCGTGCAGCGCGAGTTGATCTCCGCATTCGGCCGTTTTGACTGGGATTTCTCTCAGAACCATCGCGCCGCGGTGGCGGCGAGCCTCGGTACGTTCACCGACGACGAAGTCCCGGTCGGGCCGAGCGGGATCGTGGCCATTGGGGCACCAGCCGAGGGAACCGACATCATCGGAACGGGTGCCGTGCTCTCCCGGTTTTCCCCCGTCATGGGCAACGAGCTTCGGGTCGGGTTCGAGACCTCAAAACGGAGCTATACAGGCAATCTCATCCCCGGCACCCGCATCGGCGGGACGTTCATCGGATTCGGGACCGATCCGGCGCAACCCGGCGAGTTCAAACGAACCGGTGTGACGCTGTCTGACGCGCTTCAGCTGTCGCTGGGGTCGGTGCAGCTCAAGCTCGGCGTGTTTGCCGGCTATACCAGCCACGACCAGACGTACGCATTCGGGAGCGCCGGCTCCTACTGGTTTGCGGATCCTGCCGCCTTCGGCACCGGACGCGGTGCCTTTGCGGGAAGTTCGAGTGCGGTCAGCACGGCACGCTACGCCTCTGGGCGGGTCGGCGGCTCGCTCCAGAATATGTGGACCGTTTTCAGCGGTCTCGATCTCCTGATTGGCCTTCGGTGGGATGGTGAGTGGCTCCCGACCAACGACCTGGTGCTCAACGAGCGATGGCAGGAGCTCACCGGAATCCGCAATGACTCGATCCGCAGCTTCGTATCGAAGTGGAGTCCGCGGTTCGCCTTTCGGTGGTCCGTGGGCCCGACGTCGGAGTGGATCGTTCAAGGTGTCGCGGCGCGATACCGCGGCGGCGTCGAGCCGTCGGTGATGAGCGAGGCGATCCGAGAATCCGGACGCACGACCGTTTCGCGCGGTATTGGCGACGTGGGGTGGTCTGGCGTGACCGGCCCCGACGTGCAGGACCTGGGGGCGCGGCTATCGATTCTCGGCCCGGACTTCCGCGACGCGGGAACCGCCGGCCTCAGCTTCGGCATCGCCCGTCGACTTGGGAGTGCAGGGTTGATGGAGGTGGCGACGCACTACCGGCACACCGACTACCTCGCCCGGCGACACGATCTGAATCGTCTCCCGGCGCCCGCCGAGCTCGACCAATACGGGCGTCCGGTATACGGAGCCCTCGTGAAAGAGGGGTCGGTCATCGCCCCCGGGCCGGGCTCGAATCGACGGTTCGATGAGTTCGAGCTCGTGTCCGCACTTGACCTCGACGGATTCTCCGATTCCTGGGGCGTCACGGCGCGCCTGGAGCAGCCGGTCGGACGGTTCCTGAGATTCCTGGCGAGCTATACGTACTCGAAGACCACGGACAACTGGCTTACGGGCCGCGCCGAAGGTCCTTACGCCGAGCTGTCACCGTTCCCGGACGGCCTGGATGGCAGGGACTGGACGGACGGCACCTCGGATCTGGACGTGCCGCACCGTGCGGCGCTGGGGGTCGAGTTGCGGCCACTGGGCAGGGACGGACTGACCCTCGCCGGGCTCTATCGCTACTCATCGGGCCTACCCTTTACCCCCGGTTTCCCGCGCGGCGCGGATCTCAACGGTGATGGGTCGGAGAGCAACGACCCGGCGTTCATCGACGACGGTATTACGGGTGTAACGGCACTTCTGGCCGACTGGGATTGCCTGCGGCCAGGTGGGTTCGCCGAGCGGAACGGCTGCCGGGATCCGGCTCTCTCGATGCTCGAGGTGTGGGTCGAGATGCTGAACGTGACCGACGCAGCGCTGGTGGTCCGCGATCACGCGCTCTACGTCGTCGATCCCAACGCAAGTCTGGTCCGGGACCCGGCAACCGGCACGGTGACGGTCCCACTCCTCCTCAATGACAACTTCGGCAAGCCCGTCGCGTATCGGGGATCGGGTCGGTCCCTGCGGTTCGGGCTGAGGGTGAATTACTGATGTGGTGGCGACGCGGGACTATCGGGCTGCTCGTGCTCACCGTCGGGCTCGGCGCCTGCAGCAATGCCGGCGAGGACAGTGTCGTGGCGATCACCGCAACCGGACGGATTGCGGGGGTCGTCTATTTCGACGTGAACGGCTCAGGGCAACCGGATGGAGCCGACCAGCCGCTCCCTGGGGT
>JBDHEI010000124.1:0-3562 GCA_039591075.1 Gemmatimonadota bacterium | reverse complement strand
TACGCCTGGTTCACCTCCTCGATGGTCATGCCCTCGAGCTCCAGCGCCCGTGCCATCGCCTCCCGGGTCGTGCCCGCGGCGCCGTTGTAGGTCATCCCGAGCGCCATCGCCACGCTCAGCGGGGAGATGAAGACGTTCCGGTCAGGAGCTTCCTGTGCGTTGACGGCTCGAAACAGCGTGAAGGCGAAGCGGTTGTCGGCCTCGACAAGCTTGGTCTCGGCGACGGTGAGCTCACGGGGGAGCTCCGTAATGGGGCCGAGCACGTCCCCGACCGCACAGGCCATAAGGCTGGGGACGGCGAGCACGGGAAGGGCCGAGATCACACGGGTAGGTCGTCGCATAGGACCTCCTTGTTCCGAGGAGCCCTTCGCTTCCTCTCTTGAATACCCTCCAGGGCTTCCTCGGGTCACATGGCTGCGTCGTCTTGAGGGAGGCGGCCCGAGAAACAGCACCACACCGGACCTCGTTGGCCACGCGCCGTGACGCACGGGCGCGTACTTGGGTATTTCATGGTTGAGGGGTCAGACACCATCGACGGTCGGCTCGCCGGCGCCCGGCACAACTGCGTGCTTTGGACATCCTGGAGGCACGTCCATGAGCGGTTTCAGTCAGAGGTTTGCTCTCGGTGCCGCCGTCGTGATGACCCTGGCCGCCGCCGCATGCTCGGACGCCACCGAGCCGAGTCGGCTGTCCGCACAGCAGGCCCTCGACCTGAACCGAGGAGCGTGGCAGGACGGATCACGGTTTTAGAGGATCGCCCGAAGGCTGATGTGGACCGGCTCGTCGAGGTTCGAGGAAGCGAAAAACACCCGGGCGAAATCGAAGGCGAAGCGACCGAGTCGCATGCCGAGCCCGATAGACGGTCCTCGGCCCTCGGACTGGAGAAACGCGTAGCCACTCCGCAGGCGAATGAGGTCGCCGTAGCCCAACTCGAGTCCCACACGGGCGTCAGGGTTGTCCGGGTGGCCCCACTCATCCTGCACATCGAACAGAATTCGGGCGTCGAGCGCCTCCTCGGCCCCCGTGGGTTGGGGAAGCATCACGCGATAGGCGATCCCGAATTCCACGCGCGTCGGGAGGGCGTCTGCCTGTCCCTCATTCTCCAGCTGGAGTTTGAAGCCGGCGTGCTGCAGCGCGAAGCCCAACCGGACGGCGTCGTTCGCGAGCCCATATTGCATTCCGAGGTCTACGGCGTGCGTGGTGCCCACGACCGTGCGGGAGACACCGCAATCGCCGGAGCAGTCCTGCCGGAATTGAATCAGCTTGTAGTTGAGGCCGACGGCCAGGTCCGAGGCCACCGTAGTCGCATAGGACGCCAGGAGCTCGATCCCCTTGGGGCTGGTACGGCCGCGGGGCAGGTCGGGTCCGAAGGTGATTTCTTGAGAGCCAAGTTCAACCAGATAGGCTGAAAAGCCCACCACGCCCAGCCCGCTCACCGGGAAATAGCCGGATAGTGCTGTGTTGTTCGATGCAAAGGTGACCGCGTGGTGAACGGCGAGCTCAGTCTCTTCGAGGAGCGCCAACCCAGCCGGGTTCCAGAACGCGGCTTCGCTGTGACCACCGTCGGCGATCGCTGCTTGTCCGAGTGCCGCCGCGCGCCCACCCACGGGGAGCAGCACAAACAACGCACCGCCCTCCGTGAGGCTTGCCGTGTTTTGGGCAAAGGCCTGCCGTCCGGCTGCGAGGAGCAGCAGGAGTGCAATCGCTTCAGCAGGGCGTGGCTTCATCAATCAGCATGATGGGGGTATTGTCCTCCACGGCGTAGATCAGACAACACTTGTGACACACCAGGTGTTCCGCTGGTTGGGGGACCACGATGAGCCGTTCGGGACGGCCCTTGCGCTGTAGACGGTGACGTGCGCCGACATCGGCGCGTTCTCCACCCTGTACAGCTGTGAGTGAGGTCAGATGCCGGATTCCAGATCATTCGACGTCGTGCTGGCAGATGGCCGGCGTACCACGGTTCGAGCGGTCACCGACGGCGATGCCACCGCCTGGGCGGCATTCGGCGACGACAGTCGCGACGCTGTGGGGGTTGCCCGCCTCGTCGTCCGATCGCCGCGCGGATCCGCCGAGGTGGAGGTGGCGGTCGCGCGCGCGTACCGGGAGCGCGGGCTGGGGAAGATTCTGTTCGACACGCTCGTCTTGACCGCATTGGAGCTGGGGGTCGACCGGGTGGTCGCGCGGGTCAGAGCGGACAGCTGGATCGGACAGAAGCTCCGCAGCCGCGCGGGCGCTGTGACCCGAGCCCGCACCTCAAGGGAACTCAGCCTCGAGGTCCCGATCGTGGACGAGCCCCAGACATTGTTCACGTCCCGCCCGTTGCCCAGGTTCACCGGTCGGCGCTCAACAGTCTAGCCCGACCGATCTTCATCAACCTTGCGATCCTATATGGACCGCAGGGGCGATATGCGCCGCCCGACGCGATGGTTGAGCGTTCGCGCTCCGCGGCATTGTTGGTACTGGCGCCCGAGCGATCATCACCCAGCGCTCCATCCCCGCCCGTCCCCCGAGCGGCAGCGCCGCGATCTTCCATCGCTATCGGGTGCCCCCACATTCCCTCCTGTCCTACTGTCTGACCGTCACCGTCGCCGTCCCACTCTTCCCCTCGCTCGTTGCCGTCACCGTGGCACTGCCTGCCGTTTTCGCGATGAACTGGGCGGCCGAGCCCCCGGTGTGCGCGAGGTGCACCACGCTGGTGTCGCTGACAGCCCACGTCACGAGCCGATCATCGAGCACGTTCCCTTGGGTGTCTTTGACCGCGGCGGCGATGGCGAGGCTGTCGAACACGGCGACGGTCTGTGACGCAGGCGACAGCTCCACGGTCGCGACGGGCGCCGCGTTCGGATCGACGACGTGAACCGACACGGAATCGAACAGGCCGAAGCTCGTGGCCGTGATGGACACGACACCTGCCTTCCGGCCCGTCACCCCGACCCATTCGCGCACTGGAGCACTCCCGTCCTGTGGGTCGGCGAGCGCGACCCGGTCGGCGGGCCACGCGTTCCACGACACGGGCTGGCCGCTCAACGTGTCGCCATTCGCGTCGAGTGCGACCGCGCGGAGCACGATTTCGTGGTTGAGCTCCAGCGTGCTCGGCCCCACGATCTTGAGCGACGCCGGATCCGCCGCCGGCAGCTCGAGATCCACGCTCGTGCGTTGGCCGATCGCGACACCCACACCCGCGAGCGTCGCCGAGCCCGCCTCGACACCGCTCGGCGGGGCGGCCTGCACGATGTAGGATCCGACGAGGAGGAAGTCCACCACGAACGTCCCGGCGGCATCCGTCCGGCCCGTGGCGACCGCGTGCCACGTCAACGGCCCGAACGTGGGGTCGCCGCTCATGACCGTGATGCTGGCGTTCTCGACGGGCTCGACATCGCCGTCACCGTCCAGGTCTGCCGTGACTGTGCCCGCAATGCTACCGGTTCCCGCTTCGTTCACTGCGCGAATCCACGGGATGAATACGAAGTACCCGTCCGAGGGGTTCGTGCCCAGCGTGTCGGCCCCCACCTCCACGAACTGGAAACTCCGCCCCCCGTCGAAATCGATCACGACGTTC
>JBDHEI010000123.1:0-3594 GCA_039591075.1 Gemmatimonadota bacterium | reverse complement strand
CCTCGTGTACCTCGTGCTGTCCATCAACGTGTATCTCGAGTCAGCCGTCTTCGGCGTCTTCAAGATCGCGTACGCCAAGATCGGCCCGACTGAAGCGCGCATCCTCCTGATCCTGGTGAACGCAGTGCTCTGGCTCAGCTCCACGCTGCTCCTCGGCATGGGGAACGAAGTGCGCTTCGTCGCCAACGCGGTCGTGGCCCTGATGGCGCTCGCCATGTTCACGGTGCTGGTCGTCCGCTTCGGCAAGAACCTCTACCGGCTGGCCAAGCTGGAGCCACGCAAGCGCTGGCGGGACCGGCACATCTGGCGGGCCGAGGAAGAAGCAAAGCGGGACATGGAGGGAGAAGGGGGTGGGGCAGAGCAGTCGCCGCCGCAGGATTCTTAACACGCGGAACCGCAGCCGCGGGTCCGCTCGGGACACGGGTCACCGTCGCAGTGCGGCCGGAGGGACTCGAACCCCCACAGGTTGCCCTACCAGCTCCTAAGGCTGGCGCGTCTACCAGTTCCGCCACGGCCGCGGGATAGAAAAAGTAGCGTCTAAAGCCGAGAGAGCATAGGGATTTGGGCCGGGGATCGGGACGCGCTACCCGCCGATCTTCACGGCGGTGAGGGTCCCAACGACTCCGGTGTCCGCGCGCACGGTGATGGTCGTCTCTGCGGCAGGGCGCAACAACCCGGTGAGTTCCCAGCGTCGCAGCTCGGGCCCTCCTTCCGGCGTGGTGGCGCCGGTGGGCTGAACGAGGAACGTCGCCATGTCGCTTCCTTCGAGGGTGCCGATCGTCCAGGCGTCATACGCGCCGAGAACCCAATTTCCGACGACGTACGACGAGAACGGCACGAACGTGGAGTCGGATCCTCGGTTCAGGTAGAGCTCCCAGTCGATCGTCACGCTCACGCCCTCGACGACCCCGGTCATGCGGTACTCACCTTCACGCGGGTCGTCGATGTTGCCCACCACATGCAGGTCGTTCTGCTCTGCCGTGAGGCTGCCGAAGTACCCGAACCCGCCTTCGACACTGCTGATGAATCCGCGACCGGTCAGCGGAGAGTTGGCTGACCGCAGATAGTCGAAGAAGTTCTGGTCGGCGTAGGCAACCGTGGCCGTGTGCAACCGGCCGGCGTTGAAGAGATCGGGGACGAACTCGCCCGGTTCCTCGAAGTCGGCCTCGAAGAGATTCTGCAGATCCCCCGGGAGCGTCAGTGCCGTGGAATCGACCCAGAACTGCGTACTCGTTTCCGAGACGAACTCGGGGGACTGGTCGAACACACGCTCGCGGACCTCGATCGTCACGACACGTCCCTCAATTGGGTCGACCTCGGCTATGAGCGTGTCGACGTCCCGGTTGAACGAGAGCGCAGGTCCGGGCATCGTCACTGTCCCGTCGGCGGTGCGCAAGACGATGCCATTGGTGCCCGGAATGACAGTCTGGCCGGTCACCACATCGTCGTCCGCCACGATCCGCAGCTCGAGCGTGTCACCGGGGCGCATGGTCGGACATGCGGCAGCCGACCAGTAGACTCCCGGCTGGAGCCGATCGGGCGGTCCCAGGCTCTCCAACATCGTCACTGAGGTTCCGCACGGGTCCGCGGGGAAGTTGAGATTCGACAGCGTGACTGTTGCGTCTTCAACGGGAACCCCGGGTGGGTTCTGACCCGGAATGAACGACGGCTCCCCGAGGCTCTCTGTCCCGTTGAACGACCGCTCGATCAGCACCCACTGTTGTGGTTGATCGGGGCGCGCAACGCCCTGCACGACGACGATCGGCGACACGGCCGGCACGTTCACCGTGTCGAGTTCGCAACCGAGAAGCACAGCGCCGGTTCCGGCGAGCAGGATCCATCGCGGACGGAACATCAGAACGCGAACTCCACGCCGAAGCTCGGAATGAACGGCAGCTGCGAGACGCCCTGTCGCGTGCCCGGGCTGCTCGTGTAATCGAAGATGTAGAAGAAGATGTTGCCCCGGTTGTACAGATTGATGATCTGCAGGTACGGACTGAGAACCCCGCCGAGCGCGTTCCACTGCCATCGGAAACTCAGGTCGAGCCGGCTGTAGTGTGGGTAGCGCGCCTGGTTCAGTCTCGGGTCCGCGATCGGTTCGTTCTCGGACTCGTTGAGTCCGTTCGCCCCGACGATGTACTCACGATGACTCCACTCACCGAGCACTTCTGTGTACGGCATTGGCGACCCGTAGCCCCATCTGACACTCATGCGGCTTCCCAGCGGTCCCGGACCGTTGACTACGAGATTCAGGAGGTGCCGCCGATCGTGCGCGGGAGAAAACTCCTGTACGGGGTCCCGCCGGGTCGCCTTCCCGAAGCTGTACGACAGCCATCCGTTCCAATTGCCCGTGAACTTCCGCAGTAGCACGTCGACGCCCCATGCATCGCCGTCCATGATGACGAACTCGTCACCCTGCACCTTGTTGTCGTCCTCGATGTTGTAGTTCAGCACGTTGCTGAACGTCTTGTGGTATCCCTCGACCGAGAGCGACAGACTCGAGCTGAACCAGCGCTCGAATCCGAGGACCACGTGATCGGCCCGGGCGACCGGTGTCACACTGTCGGCTCCGATCCAGAAATCCAGGAATGACCAAGGGCTGTTGTGGTCGCGGAGAGAGTGGATCGGTTGGTAGTAGCGGCCGACCGAGCCGGTCAGCGCGAAATCGTCGGTGAGAAACGCCTTGGCGGCGAGGCGCGGTGCCACGGTGGTCACGTCGGCGCCTCCCTGCACGGCCTCGACGCGAACCCCTGGGCGAAACAGCAGCCTATCGTTGGGTCGCCACTGGTCGTCGATGAATACCGACCAGACGCGCGGTTGGTACGTCTGGTCGAGATAGACCGTCGACAACGCATCGCTCCGGAAGTTGTAGAGCATGCGATAGTCTTCGACACCGCCGCCGAGGCGAACATCGTGAGTGGCGCCCGGCGAGAGCCACACCTCTAGATTGGCGGTCAACAGCCTGACGTCGTTGTCGATCTGCACGATGCTGGGTACGAACCCCACCGTCGTGGAGAACTCCGTGATACTCGCATTGATCTTGAGGGGTTTGCCGAACACCAGGTCGTCGTAGTTGAGCCCCAGTAGCCTGTTGCCCCAATCCACGTTGAGCGCGAGCGGTTCGACCTCGGGGTCGGGTTGGGCAAACTCCCAGCGCAGCACGTCCTTGCCCAGGTACCCGGTCAGCGCCAGCGTACCTCCCGTGGGGAGCAGGAACGAGGCCTTGGCCACGCCGTCGGCGAAGTAGTATGGCAGCACACTGCTCGTGAACCACTGGATCACTTGATCGGCGTACGTGCGACGCGCCGCCACGAGGAACGACGAGTTCTTGGTCGGGAGGGGCCCCTCGACCAGGATCTTGGAGGACAGGAGGGAGATCTGTCCGCTCAGGCCCCACTTGGCACGGCCGGGACGTGCCTGCACATCGAGCACCGAGCTGAGGCGTCCGGGGTAGTGCGCGGGGAACCCGCCCGTCAGGTAGTCAATTTCCCCGACCGCAGCCGCGTCGAACGTGCTGAAGAGACCTCCCAGGTGCGACGGATTGAAGATCGTGACCCCGTCGAGTTGGATGAGGTTCTGATCTGCCTCCCCGCC
>JBDHEI010000122.1:0-3637 GCA_039591075.1 Gemmatimonadota bacterium | reverse complement strand
CGCCGGCAACACCTTCATGGAAGGTGTCCCCAAGGCTCTGTGGGGCACCACCGGTGACGTGGACGGCTCCACGTTCCCCTGGGGCATGCCGACCGCCTCCTACGAGACGGAGATCGACGCATTCGGCGACACGGTCGTGACCAACTTCCTCAAAATTGGCAACACCATTCCCGACCTGAACTGGGGACTCGGCACCAACGTGCGCATCGGCGGCTTCAACATTTACGGGCTGTTCGACGCGCAGGTGGGCGGTGACGTGTACAACAACACCCGCCAGTGGGGTGCCCGCGAGCTCAACGCCGTCGAGGTGGATCAGCGCGGCAAGGAAGACGGGCTCAAAAAGCCGATTGACTACTACAACGCGCTTTACGCCGTGAATGCCATCAACAGCCACTACGCCGAAGACGCGTCGTACGTGAAGCTCCGCGAGCTGTCGGTGCGGTACACGTTCGGCCGGTCGCAGCTCGAGGGGGTTTTTGGTGGGCTGCTCAAGCGGGTGACGCTGGCGTTCATCGGGCGCAACCTGATCACCTGGAGCGACTACTCCGGCTTCGATCCGGAAGTCTCGACCCAGGGAAGCGAATCTGCCGTGTTCCGGTTCGACGGGTTCGGGTATCCGAACTATCGTACCCTCACGGGCAGCGTTGAGATCGAATTCTAGTCGCTTGATGACCTACACAGACATCGAGCGAGGAGGAACACAGATGAGAATCTTCCGACTAGCGTCGGTCATGGTCTTGGCGCTCGCCTTGGGTGGGTGCGAGGACCTCACCGACCTCGACATCGTCAATCAGAACGCGCCGGATACGAAGCGCGCGATCGCGACGCCCGGTGACGTGGAGTCGCTGATCGGCGGTGCGTTCCTGACCTGGTGGAACGGCACACAGAAGTACAATCCGTCCATGGCCCTCTCGGCCACGGCGGACGAAGGAACGATGTCCTGGGGCAACTTCGCCGTTCAGAACCTCTCGTCCGAGCCGCGCGTGGCGTACCAGAACACGCAGTCGTACAACTACCGTGCCGTCGTCGAGAGCCCGTGGTACGACATGTACGGCGCCCTCTCGGCCGTGTATGACGGTATCGTGGCCATCAATGACGGGCTCGAGATCGGCACCAACGGCGCCGACAACCCGCGCGCCCTGGCGTTTGCGAAGTTCATCCAGGGGATCGCGCACGGGTTCCTGGCGTCGATGTTCGATCAGGCCTTCATCTTCGACGAGACCATCGATTTGCAGACCGATGTGCTCGAGATGAAGACATACGGCGAGGTGATGACGGCGGCCATCGGGTACCTCAACGAGGCCATCACGATCGCCGACGGCAACACGTTCCAACTGCCCATCAGCTGGATCAACGGCGAGGCCCTGACCAGCACGGAGCTGTCCGGACTGGCCCACGGGTTGATTGCGCGGTTCATGACCCAGATGGCGCGCACGCCGGCCGAGCGTGACGCTGCGGACTGGGCCAGTGTCGTCTCACACGCCGACCAGTACCTGGCCAAGATGGGTCGCGACTTCGTGCCCATTGGCGACGGTAACTTCTGGTGGGCTGGCATGAAGTACCTCGGCCAGCAGCCCATCTGGATGCGGTCGGACTACAAGACCATCGGCTGGACCGACCGCAACACGACCACCGGCGCCGGATTTGACCGGGGTGACCGCACCAACGGGTTCACCACGTGGCTGACGACGCCGCTCGACGACCGGACCCACTTCGAGCTGGACACGCCCGACCTCAGGATCTGGGACGGGACCCGCAGCGGGACCGGTACGCAGAACCCCGGACTCGACTTCATGTGGCGCGGGAACCCCAACCACCGGCCCGACCGCGGGACGTATCACTTCTCGGCCTACAGCCACATCCGGTACATCGACCACCTGAACAGCGGTGCGGTGGGCCCGATGCCGCACATGAACATGGAGGAGATCAACTTGCTCAAGGCCGAGGGCCTCTACCGCCAGAACGGTGTCACGCAGCAGGTGGTAGACCTCATCAACCTGACGCGCGTCAACCGCGGTGGTCTGACGGCGTTGACCACGGCCGATGCTCCGGCGTACGTGCTGGACGCGCTGATCTATGAGGATCGGATCGAGACGTTCCACTTGGCGAGCGGCGGCGCGCTCTTCGACCGCCGTGGCCGCGGTCCGCTGGCCCCCACGGGTCCGGCCTTCCACCACGGCCCCGTCGAGGGGACACTTGCCCACTTCCCGGTGCCGGCGAAGGAGCTGGAGATTCTCCAGATGCCGTTGTACAGTTTTGGCGGTGTCGGTGCGGAGATGGGGCCGGCGGCAGCGTCAGCGGCCCTGCTGGGACAGGTGCGGGTACCAGCCCGTGTCGTGCATCAGCCGGAGCTGTCGAATGAGTCGCTGGGCGGCGCCGGCCAGTTGACGCGGTACTAGCATGACGGCGCGGCGCCGGCTTCGGCCGGCGCCCGCACCGGTTATTACGCGCAGGCCACCGGGCAGCACGCCCGGTGGCCTGCTGCCTTCCCTCGCCCCATCTTTCGTGCGTGGGAAAGCGAGCTCGGCTTTCGGATGGAGATCTCATGACCATACCTCGAGTGCGACTGGGTGTCGTGGTGGGCTGCTTCGCGTCATTTGCCTGCGCGGGTGGAACGACAGGTGGGGCGGCACCTGAGCTGTACCGCCACGACCTCCCCAACGCGACCGCCAACGATCTGGTCCGCATGACGCTCAAGATCCTCGACCAGTACACCTACGAGATCGAGCGCGTCGACGAGACCACGTATGTCGTGGTGGAGACGCGCTGGTCGGGGCGCTACCCGCTCCAGGACGAGATCGACGCCGGGGTCGAGGAGGCCTTGACCAAGATCACCGTCCGGGGCCGACCCCGCGGGCGGGCATCGCCCGGGACCGTGAACCTCCAGGTGGCGACACTCACGGCCGAGAACCGGGTGCGGTTTCAGGGCTCGTTGGATTGGGTCCGCGGCTACATGAGCCCGATGTTCAAGGAGTACGTGGACGAGATCGTGAGGGGGCTGACCTCCGAGCTGGATCAGGGCGTCCGCGTCTTCTAGCGGGCCATGGTGCTCGCGGCGGCCTCGTGACTGCCACGGTCACGGCGGCGAGGGATCTGGAACCGGAGCCCCATTCCGGCTGTTGTTCCTGACGACATCATGGAACGCTTCGACCTCGTAGCGATTGGCGGTGGCACCGCCGGCTTGGTCACGGCCGCCGGTGGCGCAGCTCTCGGGCTCCGCGTAGCGCTCGTTGAGCGGCAGGCCCTGGGTGGAGACTGCCTCTGGACGGGATGTGTGCCGAGCAAGGCGCTCATCGCGTCGGCCAAGCTGGCGCATCAGATGCGTCACGCGGATCGACTCGGGCTCACCGGAGCTGCGCCGGCTCACGCGTTCGCGCGGGTCATGGAGCGCATGCGAGCGGCCCGCGGCCGCGTGGCGGTACACGACGATCCGCAGCGGTTCCGCGATCTGGGCGTCGAAGTGGTGTTCGGCACGGCGCACGTCGCAGCACCAAATCGGGTGGTGGTGGACGGCAAGACCCTCGAGAGCCCGCGCATTGTGGTGGCCACCGGAGCGGTGCCCGCCGTCCCACCAATCCCCGGCCTGAAAGAGGCGGGGTACCTGACCTATGAAACGGCCTTCGATCAGGAGACCCTT
>JBDHEI010000121.1:0-5491 GCA_039591075.1 Gemmatimonadota bacterium | reverse complement strand
CTCGCTGGCAAGGACTAGATCGTCCACGATCGTCTGGGACTCGGGTGTTGTTTGGAAATCACGGCTTGCCGTCTGGGCGATGATCGCGATCGCGCTTGGAACCGGGACGCGTTCGAGATTGATCACGAGGTCAAAGGTGGCCGGATCGCTCGTATCGACACCATGCACCCATTTCCCCCACTTGTCGCGGTCTTCATCCAGATTCTTCACGTACTCAATCGCCTTCTCCCGCGTGAGGTTGCATCGTTCCATAACGGCGCCGATACGATTCTCCATGTTGGCCAAGAGCCTGATTCTCAGGTGGTGAGGAATCCCCCTGAGCAGGAGGTGCCCTGCCTCACCATGATAGACCAGGTTGTCACCTTGGACGGCCTTGGCGATCACTGCCTGCACGCAGTGGATGTAGTGCAGCCTTGTGAGGCCACGTCCTTCTAGTAGCCCAGGTATGTGCTTGAGAGCCGATTCCAGCTGGCGCTCCGACGCCCCGAACTCCTCAGCAGTGTTGACCAGCAGCTCCTCTCGGGAGAGGAGACGATAGCCCAGCTCGTCACGCAGGCGTTCTGCCAGGCCTTCGATCCCGCTGTATGCCCCCCTCGATATGGTAATGATGGCCACTGCAATCCTCCTGCCCTTGGTCATTCTCTTGTGACACAAGTAGCCGTTCGAGTCTAAGGTATGGACAGGGATTGGGAGAGGCCAGGTCGTAGGGGGGCTCGTCAGGACGGGTTTGGAGGCCGAAACGCCGGTTTGACACGACCTTCTGTCGTCTCGGGTGTCGTGATATGTCGTGTTGACTCGCGCCCACAAGACAGCGCCCGGCGCAGGGCCGGGCGCTGAACATCCTTCGCTAAGACCAGGGCCAGCCGTCCGTGACGCTCTTGGCGATCAGGTTCACTCCGTCCGGGATCTGCACCACGAAGTGCACCTTGACCAGACCGCGCCCCCCATCCCGCACAGTCATGTTCCCGCCGTCACCCGGCTCGCACGAGTTGGGCGCCTGTCCCGCCACGTCGGGATACACGGCGCAGACCGTGATACCAGACTCGTGCGGCACGACTTCGATACTCACGGCGTCCACCGCGTCGGCTGCGCCGATCTTCGTCGCCCTGACCACCACCTCGGTTCCCGCGGTTCGCACCCCACGGATGTCACCGAAGAGGCTCTTGATCTCGACGTGCTGTCCCGCGGCGACCTGCCCACGCCACTCCCACGTGACACGGGCGTTGCCGGTGGCACTGTCGGGGTCTTGCCACTTGGGCCAATCGGGCGCGTTGATGTCGACGTCACCGCAGCCCGTCCCCAAGGCCAGCGCGAGGGCGATTCCGCCCAAGGTCAGTGTCCGTTTCATGGTATCCTCCTCGCATGGGTCCTCGTTTGCCACTGGTTCGTGGCCGTCCTACCTTTGCGACAGGATAGGCTGACCTCGTCTCCGCACTGTCTCCCTGCCGTCTCCCAGGAGGGTCCAGCCACAAATGATCGAGTTCCGAGCGCTCGGTTCGGCTCAGCTCGTGGGCCCCGAAGGCACCGACCCCCAGGCCGTGCTGGCCCGGCCGAAGCTGCTCGGCCTGCTCGCATTCCTGAGCACGGGCGCCAGCCGAGGCTTCCACCGGCGCGACTCCTTGATCGGATGCTTCTGGCCGGAGCTGAGCCAGGACCGGGCGCGGAGCGCCGTACGCCAGTCGCTCTACCGCCTGCGGCAATTCCTGGGTGACGCGGTCGTGGTGACGCGGGGCGACGATGAGGTAGCGCTGTCCGAGGAGGAGTTCTGGTCCGACGTCGCGGCGTTCGAGGACGCGCTGGCTCGCGGCGATCGAGCCGTGGCCTTGGAGCTGTACCGCGGCGACCTGCTCGAGGGCCTGTACGTGCCGGATGCCCCGGAGTTCGAGCACTGGCTCGACGAGCGGCGCAAGGACCTCAGGCAACAGGCCTCAACGGCCGCGTGGGAGTTGGCCAACCAGGAGGCGGCGCAGCGGCACACGGTCGAGGCGGGTCGCTGGAGTCGGTACGCCAGGGGATTGGCGCCACTGGACGAACGATTGCTGCGGCGCGTCATCAAGCTGCTCGACGGGCTCGGCGATCGAGCGGGCGCGGTCCGGGAGTACGAGACCTTCGCCCGGCGACTGGCGATCGAGCTCGAGCTCGAGCCATCACCGGAGACGAAAGCCGTCATCGAAGGCGTCCGGGAGCGCAGCGAGCCCGTCTCCGTGGAGAAACCTCATTCGATTCCCGAGGCGTCGATCGCTCCGGCTGTGGTCTCGGCCGCGTCACCGGCCCCACCCCACCTCACCGCCGAGTTTACCGATAAGTATCGGCTCGGCCCAGAGATCGGGTCCGGGGGGATGGCCACCGTGTATCGGGCGCGCGATATCCGGCACGAGCGGGATGTCGCGGTGAAGGTCATGCATCCCGACCTGGCGGCGCACACCGCCGCGGACCGCTTTCTGCGCGAGATCAAGATCGCCGCAAACCTCACCCATCCCCACATCGTGCCCGTGTACGACTCGGGATCCGATGAGGGTCAGCTCTACTTCGTCATGCCGCTCATCCGGGGCGAGTCCCTCAGGGTTCGGCTGGCGCGGGAAGAGCGCCTTCCGCTCGACGACGTCCTGACCTATGCGCGCGACGTGACTGAGGCGTTGGCCTACGCGCATGACCAGGGCGTAGTGCATCGTGACGTGAAGCCCGAGAACATCCTGCTGGCGGGCAAGGACGCCCTCGTCGCGGACTTCGGCATCGCGCGTGCCGTCAGCGCGGCGGGAGACGCTCGACTCACCCGCGCGGGGATGGTGGTCGGCACGCCGGGCTACATGAGCCCGGAGCAGGCGTCCGGCTCCGACGAAGTCGACCACCGGAACGACCTGTACGGCCTCGGGTGCGTCTTATACGAGATGGTGGCAGGGCAGCCGCCGTTCACGGGGGAGAACTCGAACGCGGTCCTCTCAGCGCACGTCCTGGAGCAACCGCGGCCGCTGTCTGAGCTTCGGCCGGACGTACCGGTGCGGCTTTCGCAGGCAGTCATGCGCTGCCTCGAGAAGGAGGCGGTTAATCGGTGGCAGACGGCGGATGAGCTGCTGGCTGAGCTCGAGGCCCTGGCGACGCCGAGCGGCGGCGTTGCACCGACCGGAGCGCGACCGGCGACCGGCGCGATGCCCACGGCATCTCGCTGGGCCATCGCAGTCGCGACCGGGAGCGTGATCGTCATAGCCGCTGCCATTGGCTTGATCCTGGCGCGAGGCGGTGCCGGCGGAGGCGTAGCTGCGCGTCACACCCAACTCACGTTCAGTGGGAATGTGACGCACGCGGAAATCTCACCGGACGGTGAGCTGCTGGCGTACGTGGAGCAGGGTGACCCGAGTCGGCTGTTCGTGAAGGACTTGACGGGCGGGACGGTCATCGATGTCGCTGCAATCGGATCAGCCCTCGGGACCGTCGGATCCCTCCGGTGGTCACCCGATGGCGCGTCACTGCTGTTTGCAGGCTTCGACAGCACCGGTCGAAACGTGACCGTGACGTACCCCAGGCTGGGTGGCCCGCCGCGTCCGCTCTCCGGCGTGATCGCGTACGTCGTCTGGGCACCCGACGGGTCGCAAGTGGCTCACTGGTTGCAGGGGTCGGCCGCTCACGCATGACACCGGCTCGGCGGAGATGCCTGACTCCATCGGAGCCTTCCTGTACTCGGGGGACTGGTCTCCGAGCGGCGGGTTCATTGCCCTGGCGTCCAGCGTACAGTCGCCGCCGAGTTACCACCTGTGGACGGTGGCGGTGGATGGTGCCGGCTCGCATCGACTGGTGCAGGACACAGTGATGCTGGGCGGGCCGCGCTGGTCACCGGCCGGGGTTGCGGTCTACTACCTGCGCGGCGATGAGCTGCGGAAGGTGCGCGTTGCGACCGACGGGCGAGCGCGAGGCGCACCCGAGGTGCTGCAAGCCGGGCTCGACGCCGCACACGGCTCCTACAATCCCGGACTGAGCCTCACGGGAGACGGCCGCACACTCGTATTCACCAAAGTGCAGAGTCACTCAAACGTGTGGCTGGCGACGGCAGGCGGAACCACCGTTCAGCTCACCCAAGGGACGGCTGCGAAATCCGCTCCTCGACTCTCTCCCGATGGGAACTGGATTGCGTACGTCCGGTTCGAGCGAGCGGGAGGCGATGTGTACGTGGTGCCTACCGACGGCGGGACGCCGAGACGGGTAACCTCACACGGCCAGGCCGTGACCGAACCGGTGTGGTCCCCCGATGGGACCGCGCTGGCGTTCGGCGCCCGCAGCGAGGGCAAGGTGAGGGTGCAAACGGTTCTGCTCGATGGCGGGCAGGTCCGCACCTATCAGAGGGCCGAGATGGGTGAGAACGGCTACACATGGACACCTGGCAGGCGCATCCTGTACGCCCGGCCCGACGACCGGGAGTTTCACCTGCTCGATCCGGAGACCGAGGCGGAGGACCCGCTCCTCGCCAACGACTCGGTGGGCTGGCCGGGGTTTCCCCTCTACTCCCCCGACGGGAACCGCGTCGCCATCTTTTGGAATCGAGTAGACCGACCAGGAGCCCGCGGCACCTGGGTCAAGTCTCTAGTGGATTCCTCCCTAACCCTCGTGTACCCCGGACGGGCCGACCCGGCGGGATGGGCAGCGGACGGCCGATCCATATACGTGCGAGAGCGTGGCTCCAACGACATTCTGCTTGTCCCGGTCTCCGGCGGCGACGCAACGGTCGTTGCCACGGTGCCGTTTGAGGGCGCCGACGCTTGTGTTCCCGTTGAGCGACCCACCGGCCTGGCCCTGCTGTGCACTGTCGTCGAGTCGGTTTCCGATGCCTGGATGATCGAGAACTTCGATCCGGAGGTGCGGTAGAGCGTACCCTCAACAGGTAGCCTAAACCACCTATCCCCCAACCACCTCCCTTACGGCGCGGTAAGCCTCGCCGAACGAGGCCTCGGCCATGGCGTTGTTCGCGGCGTCGCAGTTCGCGATGGCGATGCGGCCGAAGGGCTGGCGGCCGCGCAGCCACGGGCGCTCTCGGACCGGCCAATCGCTGGTCCACGCGACCTCGTCCGTGGTAGGGTCTTGGAAGAAGATGTAGCCGTGGGGCCAGCGGTTGACGGTGATCGCCTCGATGTCCCGGGCCGGATCGAAACCGCCGCCGCCGAGCATGCGCCCCAGCTGATCGCGGATCTTGCGTTCGAACACCTCGAAGGACGTGATCTGCAGCTCGAGCATTCCCCTCTTCCACTGTTCTGGCGCCGGCAACCCCGGATACAGCGGCACCCGGTACAGCTGCAACACCATCGGCTCGTCTGGCGTGCGCGGGCAGCGATACTCGCCGATGCTGATCGGATCGCCCAGACCCACGCTGTCGTGGTAGCTCCCGGGGCAGAACGCCTCGGCGAGCCCCAATCGCTGGAAGGCCTCCCAGTTCCGGACCAACACGCTGGTGTACACCTTGGGCGCCTTCAACGCGTACGACAGCGCCGTGCGCTGCGCCTCGGGA
>JBDHEI010000120.1:0-3784 GCA_039591075.1 Gemmatimonadota bacterium | reverse complement strand
GGAAGATTTCGTCGCCGGCAGCCGAGTCGAGACTCCCGATGAGAGCATCGGCGTCGTCGTGGGATGGGAGCTGACGCGAATCGAGCGCGTGCGCACGGATTTCGTGCTTGATGTAGCTAGTGAGAGCGCGGCCCCCACAGGCGTGAACCGCTCAGGCGCGACCGGCACAGGCGGATCGATGGCCCGGTTCACCATCGTCGAGCCCTTCTTGTACGCCCTTCACGATTCGTACATCCAGCTCGTGCGGATTGACGATCCCGTCAATCCCAGTCTCTGGAGCACGGTCGACGTCGGCTGGGGTATCGAAACGATCTTTCCGTACGGGAACTACCTGTTCATTGGATCCACCACGGGGATGTTCATATACGACAACACCAACCCTGAGAACCCGACGAAGCTCTCCGCGTTTGCACACGTCACCGCCTGCGATCCCGTGGTGGCCCACGGCGACTATGCCTACGTGACACTGAGGGCGGGAAGCCTCTGCGGGGGAGGCGCGAATCGGCTCGACATCCTGGACATCACCGACCTCGCGAATCCGCTGATGGTCGAAAGCTACGGGATGCAGGGACCCTTCGGTCTGGGGATTGACGGCGCCACATTGTTCGTGTGCGACGGCCGGGCCGGGCTCAAGGTATACGACGTGACCGACCCCATGAACATCGACCTGATCGCATTCGAAACGGCCAACGAGACGTACGATGTCATACTCATTCCGCCGTTGGCGATCGTGGTCGGTCCCGACGGCCTCGACCAGTACGACTACACCAACGTCGCGACGACTGGGGAGCTCGTGCTTCTGAGTCACCTCGACGTGGCGGTGTCGGACGGTAGGACGGTAGGACGGTAGGGCGGTAGGGCGGTAGGACGGTAGGACGGTAGGACGGTACGTCCTCGCCGACCCCTACCGTCTTACCGTCTTACCCCCCTTCGTGGAGTTCTGGCGAAACCCCAGCGGCCCAACGCCGGGCTATGCTACCTGCAGCCACCGTGCTCCAGCACGTAGCGGGCAACCGTTCCCACGGGGGCGATCCACAGGCGATTGGCCGGATCCCGGGCAAAGGCGATCAGGGCTTCCAGCATCGCGAGCCGCGTGGTCTGCACGCCTGCGGGTCCCATGTCATGGCCGGCGAGCACGAGCCAGAGGCCGTTGTCCTTTGCCTGTTCGAGCAGCGGACGGAGGTCCTCGAAGTTCTTCCCGTCCATGTCCATGCCCGTCAGCTTCGCGGCGTCGCAATAGCCCGGGTCGTTCGGCGCCTCGTCCAGGTACCCGCGGCCCGCGGTGAACAGTTCGGCGACCAGGGGAACGTAGCTGCGAGTCTCCGGCCCACGCCCGACGAACATCTGACCGCACGGATACGCGAACACCCTCGGCGTCACGCCAAGCAGGTGGGTGAGCTGCCGGTTGGCCTCGGTGAGCTCGCTCCGCATCTGCTCCAGTGAGTAGTTCTCCAGCGCCTTGTCCCGCGCCCACGGGAAGTTGCCCGAGCACGGGTGATGGAGCGAGTGGTTGCCGATCTCATGTCCCGCCCCCACCGCGCGTCTCCAACCCTCCAGCCGCTGCTCGACCGCCCCCGGAAGGACGAAGAAGGTCGCCTGCACCCCGTAGCGGTCCAGCAGCGCCATGCCCGCATCGATCTGGCTCACCCGCCCGTCGTCGAAGCTCAGACTGACGGTGGCACGCGCGCCCTCGGGCCACGCGAAGGATGGTGTCGCCGCCTGGGCCGCAGCGTCCGCAGCGAAGAGCACCATGGCGGCGAGCAGGACAGCGAGGTGTCGATGGGAGGCCATGAGCTAAGGTGGCCCTCGAGAGGAGAGCATGCCAGGGGGAAGGCCGTTGGGCGGTTTCACGGTTAGGCGGTTGAGCGGTTAGGCGGTTCGATCGCGGGATCGTTGGATCGGCAGGAGGCTCTTTCGGTACTCGGCTGGCCGAGCGTATCATGTATGGTGGTGGCGCACCACGGGGGAGCGTCACCATGCCAGTCACGGCCAGACTCTCACAAAAGTTCTACGAGCGCTTCGGGGAAGACCTCGCCCAGGAACTCGTGGACTGGTTCAATGCCGTGGATGCGACTTACCGAGCAGATCTGCGCGAGTTCAACGAATTGAACTTCCAGCGGTTCGACGCCAAGGTGGAGCAACGCTTCGCGCAGGCCGACGCGAAGTGGGAGCGGCGCTTTGCGGAGTTTACAGCGCAGGTCGAGCAACGGCTCTCTCGTGTCGAGGGCTCGATGGCGGGACTGCGGATCGATCTCGCCGACCGGCACGCCAGCTTGCTCAAGTGGATGTTTTCCTTCTGGATCGCAACCCTGGTGCCACTGGCGGGACTGATCCTCGCGCTCCGACTGCTCTGAGAGTGAGCGGTTGGGCAGTTTCACGGTTAGGCGGTTAGGCGGTTGGGCGGTTAGGCCGCTGAACCTCATCCGTCCCTGATCCAATCGCCTCGAACGCCTTGTTCAATCGACGAACGAGATCGGCGACCACGCGCTCGTCCTGCCCTTCACCGCATCACTAGCACGCCTCTGTGAGGCCTAGTTCGCAGGCCTTGCCCAACAATGAATCGGCACGCGCGGAGTCCTGTTGTATCCCCATGCCGCGATCATACATGAGGGCGAGGTTGTGGCAGCCGGGTGCATCTCCGCCATCGCAGGCCCGCTCGAAGAGCGTCGCAGCGCGACTCGGGTCTTGGGAAACCTCATCCCCACTCATGTGAAGCACTCCCAGGGTGGTACAGCCCGGCGCCTGGCCGCCGTTGCAGGCCATTTCGAGCAGTGAGGCTGCGCGGGCGAGATCCAGGGTCCCGCCCTCGCTGTTGGCGTACATGGCACCGAGCGCATAGCAGCCGAGCGCAATGCCGTCGTCGCAGGCCCTCTCGTACAGCGACGCAGCACGCGTGAGGTTCCGGGTCACGCCCTCACCGAAGAAGTACATGGCCCCCAGGTTTTGGCAGCTCAGCAGCACACCCCCATCGCAGCCCTTCTCGTAGAAGACGGCAGCCCGCGCATCGTCCGGCGGTACGCCGTCACCGAAGTCGTACATCTCGCCAAGCGTGGCGCAGGCCATCGCGTCACCGTCCTGGCAGGCCTCCTGGAGGCGGGCAGGTGCATTCTGGAGTGACGCGGCTTCCCCTCCCCGAACACGGACAGTCACGGACCACACCACCCACACGACGAACAAGCCTGCTACCGCCCTGGGCGACCACGGCTTCCATTTCCACAGCGCATACGCACATGCGAAGCCTCCGCCCGCAAAGACCAGGTGGACGAAGCGGCCAAACGGACCGGTTCTGGCGATAATGGCATTGTCGAACTTGATGAACCCGCCTCGTACCTCATCCCCCACGACGATCTGACCGGCCGGCAGGATCGCACTCGCCGCCAACATGACGCTGAGCAACGCTACTGCCACGGCCAGAACGGCGTACCATGTCGGGCGGTCAGGGCAATACGGACATGCCGGGCTCATCTGCGCATACTCGCGCCCGCACCGCGGACACACCTTGTTCATGAGTGGTCCCTGCCACAGTAGGGCATCGCCGTGGCCTCGGCTGGGATTCGTCTATAAGGTAGGCGTCGGTCGAGGGGTGGGCCAGATTAGAGTGTCCGCGGCGCGATGCAGCGTGCCTCCTGCTGGCCCAACGCGAAAGCCCCGAACGCCTCGACGCTCGGGCGCCAAAACGCTACCGCCCGGCGTGGGGCCGGGCGGAGGACTCGTTTGAGGGGGCGAGGTGGGACCACGTCGCTGCGACCTCAACGAGTCATGCGGTCACTTGCCCTTTTCGTCC
>JBDHEI010000119.1:1493-5289 GCA_039591075.1 Gemmatimonadota bacterium | reverse complement strand
GGCGACGGGGTGGAGCCACCTCCGGGCCTCGTCGGCACCTGGGACGCCACGTCGCTGGTCGTTGACGGATTCGATCTGATGGACGAAGGCATGACCCTGAGCTTCACCTTCACGAGTGGCGGCGAATACTCCTACGTGGTCACCGGCGACCTCTTGGACTTCTGCGACCCGGGCCCCAACTGTAGCGACGGTGGGGACATCGAAGCCACCGGGAGTCAGATCACGTTCGACCCCGGCACCATCGACGAGGAGACCTTCTCCTACTCGATCGTCGGCACCACGCTGACCGTCTCGGCAAACTTCGGCGGATCGACGTATACATGGACGTTCGAGAAGAGATAGGGCGGATGAGCGGTTAGGCAGTTGGGCGGTTGGACGGTTGGGGGATCGGGATGTTCGTCTGACCCGTCCCCGGCACCATCGAGACCGTGCGTCTTGTAAGGCTCCTCTTCGATCGAGCTACTGGTGCGTAGCACCGGGGCCCTGTGTGGCGGTCCCCCTTGCGAGCGTCGCATCGCGACCCGGCGAACTCTAACCGCCTAACCGCCCAACCGCCCGATTCCCGTGTACATTTGACGCCATGCGACCCCGCGACACCGGGCTGACGGGCTCCGGCTGCCATTCACACGGATTTCACCGGACCTTCACGATCGAGACCTCAGGACCGAACAACGCCCCCAATCTCCTGGCACCCGCATCAGGAGTCGGCTATGGATGGCGAACGAACGGATCCACTGCGGGACGACAGCCCGCAGCCGGCGGCCGCTCCGGCGTTCTTCCCAGTCTCGATCCCGAAGCTGGTCGTGATGTCGGTCTGCACCCTAGGGATCTACTCCGTCTTCTACTGGCACTATAAGAACTGGCGCCTCCTCTCGGATCGACCCGGCTACTACGCCATCAGACCGTTTTGGCGGGCCGTGTTCTCACCACTGTTCTGCTACGAGCTGTTCCAGGCCATCGAAGAGACATCACAAGAACACGGGGTGCCGGCCCGGTTCGACCCGGGGGCCATGGCGTTCATCTATATCGTCCTGACCGTGCAGGTTTCGCTGCTCGGCTTTGACTTCGCACCCCCGCTGATCTCGCAGGTGGGCTGGCTGCTGGCTTTCATTCCCGTCGCCCTGGTCCAGCGGAGGGTCAACGAACTGAATGGCCGAGTCGCCCCCAACGCCGACCCCAACCGGCGCTTCACGGTGGCCAGCATTGGTGCGATCGCGGCGACGGCCGCGGTCGTCGCGACGCCGTTCGTTCTGTGGAACGTCACGGGCTTCCAAGCGCGATTCGAAGAGGCGACGCGACAGGCACGGCTCGTGGCCGAACAGTTCCTCGAGCAGCAACGGCAGGACGACTCCACACCACCCCTCGCGTCGTTCGCCAACGTCGAGCTCACCGACAGTTGCACCGTGTGCGTTGCAGAACCCGAAGACTTCCTGGCCGCGATTATGGACACGCTCGGTGCCCTGACCTCTTACGAGTTCGGTGGTGCCGCGTGGTACACCAATCGTGGCGGTGACTACATCCGGCTCGAATACGAGACCACGCACGCCGCGCTCAGCGTTGGGAGGGTGTATCAGGCTTTTGTCCTCAGGCGCCCGAGCGAGTCTGAGCCTGTCGTGGTCGAGGTGGCCGAGGCTGTTCACGTCTTGTCGGGCGACAGCATCGGATTCTACGCCGTGTGGGGACGGAGTACCTGCATGGCGTTGGAATCTGACGACGAATACTGTCCCTGTGCGTGGACTGGATGGGCGGGGCTGAGGGGGTGTGGGTGAGGGGCCGTTGCGATCCGACGATCCAGCGATCTGCAGGCAATCCCCAGACATTGGCTCATCTTTGACAGCCCGTCATTGGGTAGCCCCCCGACCAGCCGAGCTGGCACCTTCCGCGTCGCCAATCCGTAGGGAAAAAGAGTGGCGGCTCGAAACGCACCCTGGCCCGCGATGCCTGTCCTCGTCGGTACGAGCACCATGAGAGGCCCCATGCGAGACTGGAAGATGATCCTGCTGGCCGTGATATCGACGGCGGTCGGCCTGGGTGTCATGGTGGGGAGTCTGGTCGGCGACGGCTCCACCACGGAGCCCGCCGAGGTGGCCAGGGCGACTGAAACCCAACAACATCGGTTCGAGACGCTCCTGACGCACGAGTTTCCTCTCGCGTCCGGCGGCCGGTTGATGGTGAACGTGCATGACGCCGACGTGACCGTCGAATCGACGCCCACCGGAGCCGAGGTGGCGGTGGACGTGGGCGCCCGAGACGCCGCGTGGGCACGGGAAGTGTTCGACCGCATGCGATTCGACGTATCCCTGGAGGACCACGTCCTGACCGTCCGCTCTGCTGACCCGCACATCCAGCCCGGCGAATGGCGCGAGCGGGGCGGCGTGGGGGTCAGAGTCCGCGTCGCGGTTCCGCACCAATTCGATGCGACGCTCAACACGGGCGACGGCGACGTCGTGATCGGCGACCTCGATGGTCGTCTGGAGGTCCGCACGTCGGACGGCGACGTGAGCATCGGCAGAGTCCGGGGACCGGCCGTCGTGGTCAGCACGTCCGACGGTGACATCACGGCCGACCGACTCGAGGTGGAGCACATAGAGGTTCACACTACGGACGGCGACGTGACCCTGGAGCACGTGCTCGGATCCGTAGAGGCCGCAACGAGCGACGGCGACGTGTGTGTCCATCTCGAGGCGCCCGCCGCGGTCGCCGTCCGGACGGGCGACGGAGACATCTACATCTCCACTGCCGGCCCGTTCGGACTCGATCTGGACCTCCAGGGCGGTGATCTCGCCCTGCCCCGCGGCCTCGCGTTCGACGGCACAGTCTCCCCCCGCGCGGCCCGCGGGTCGATCCACGGCGGCGGCCCGCAGATCATGGCGGTGACCGGCGACGGCACGGTGACATTCGAAATCGCGAGGTAGAACGGCGGATCGCCCGATCCTTGGATCGGTGGACGGCCTGATGAGGCGATCCATTGATCCTTTACCGCCTAACCGCCCAACCACCCGATTCCCGTGTACATTTGACGCCATGCGACCCTGCCTGACGTTGCTGGACCCGCCGCTGCTCGAGCGCATCGTGGGTGAGGCGCGCGAGATCCTGTGCCGGCTAGGCGTGGAGATCCACAATCCCGGCGTGCGGGACATGCTGGCGGATCACGGCGCCACGGTGGACGCACGGGCTGGCCGAGTGGTGCTCACCCAGGACATCATCGACTCGGCACTGCGTACGGCCGCGCACGGGTTCCAGCTGTTCGACGTAATGGGCGATGTTGCAGGTGACCTGTCCGGCCACACCGTGCACTTCACCCCCGGCTCGGCCGCCATCCAGTTCCTGGACCACGGCGCACACGTGGCGCGACCGCCAACCTCCAAGGACTACGTCCGCTACGCGAAGCTCGTCACTCGGCTGGGCCACATCGCGTTTCAGAGCACCTCCCTAGTGCCGTCCGACATACACGAGAAGATCTCAGACAGCTACCGGCTGTACCTGAGTCTCATGCTCGGCGAGAAGCCGGTGGTGACCGGCGCGTTCACGATCGACGCATTCGCCGTCATGCGGGACCTCCAAATGGCTGTGCGAGGGTCGGCGGAAGCCCTGAAAGCAAAACCCCTCGCCATCTTTTCCTGCTGCCCGACGGCGCCGCTCAAGTGGAGCGACGTGACCTCGCAGAATGTCGTGGACTGCGCGACCTACTCCATCCCGGTCGAGTACGTGTCCATGCCGCTCACGGGGTTCGTGGCGCCGGTGACGATCGTGGGCACCCTGGTGCAGCACACTGCCGAAACGCTGAGCGGCATTG
>JBDHEI010000119.1:0-1479 GCA_039591075.1 Gemmatimonadota bacterium | reverse complement strand
AGCCAGCTCACCAATCCCGGCACGCCGGCCCTCTACGGCGGATCGCCCGCCGTGTTCGACATCCGCTACGAGACGACCCCGATGGGCGCCGTCGAGACGATGATGGTCGAGTGCGCCTATAGCGAGATCGGGAAGTATCTCGGCCTGCCGACCCAGGCGTACATGGGACTGAGCGACGCCAAGCTACTGGACGCCCAGGGCGGCCTCGAGACGTCGATGGGTGCCACCCTGGCCGCGCTGGCCGGCGTGAACAGCGTTTCCGGTCCGGGCATGCTTGACTTCGAGAGTTGTCTGAGTCTCGAGAAGCTCGTCGTGGACAACGAGATCTGCGGCATGGCCAAACGGCTGATCGCCGGCATCGAGGCCAGGGAGGACTTCCCGGCCATCGGCCGGTTCGAAGAGCTGCTCCAAGAGGGACACCTGCTGATCTCCGACCACACGCGCAAATACCTCAAGGACGAGATCTGGTTCCCCGGTCCCACGATCGACCGCGCGAACCGGGCGCGCTGGCTGGAGGAAGGCGGCCGCACGCTCGGCGAGCGCGCGTACGCCGAGGTCGAGCGACTCGTGGGACAGTACACACCGTCTCGCCTCTCCGATGACGTCAAGGCGGAGCTGACCCGCCGCATGGCCTCCGAGGCGCGGCGGTACGGGATGGACGCCCTGCCAGCATGAGCGCCCGCTCGTGATCTTCGAGCTGTCGGCCACCGACATCGCGCCCGACCGGGACCCCGTGCTCGTGAGCCTCGGCATTCCGCCTGAGCGAGCGGTGCCGCCACACATCGATGCCCTGTACACCGCCGCCACGAACCGCCTCGCGGAAACCGTAGCGCCCATTGGGATCGTCAGCTCGATCACCACAGCGGAGTTCGAGGCGGTGTACGACGGAGAGGGACACAACGAGCCAGACTCCGTGGTGGCGGACGTGTACCCCCGCGCCCCCCACCTGGCCCTGTTCGCCGTGACGCTCGGTGCGGACACGAGCCGTGCGATCGCAATAGGTTTCGAGTCACACGATTTCGCCCTGGCATCGATGCTGGACGCGGTGGCGTCGGAAGCTGCCGATCAGGTCGCGGACATCGTGGAGCGGCGATTCGAGGCGGCACTCAGGGAGGACGGTCGCCTGGCAGATGACGGCGCGGCCCTGCGGTACAGTCCCGGGTACTGCGGCTGGCACGTGAGCGGCCAGAAACGGTTGTTCCGCTCCCTCGAGCCAGAACGAATCGGCATCACGCTCACGGACAGCTGCCTCATGCAGCCGCTCAAGTCCGTATCGGGAGTGATCGTCGCGGGACCCAAGGAGGTTCATCGCTTCTCCCCCAACTACTCCTTCTGCCGCCACTGCGAGACCCACAGCTGCCGAGAACGCCTGCGCGCGCTCTTCGGCAGACAACATCCGGACCAGCACGGAGATTTCTCATGAAGGCCCTTGCCGAGCTTGCCCAGGCGGTCATCGATGGCAACCACGCCCGTGCTGGT
>JBDHEI010000118.1:0-9467 GCA_039591075.1 Gemmatimonadota bacterium | reverse complement strand
TGCTGGCGGTTTCGCCGCGCTTCCCGGTGCAGCGGGCGGTTAGGCGGTTAGGCGGTTAGGCGGTTGGACCCTACGGCTCCATCGGTACACGCTCGCCGCCCGCTTGCGTCCGACCGCCGCCGCGGCCATGATCGCCCTACCCCCCCTACCCTTGAGCCAGGGACCGTCACCATGCCTCCTGCCTATCCGTCTCGCAGAGAATTCGCCGGTGCGCTGCTCGCCACCGCCGCGGCGCCGCTGTGGAGCAGGCTCGGGTGCCAGACCCCACCGTCTCGGAAGCTCGGGTTTGCGCTCGTCGGGCTCGGGAACCTGAGCACCAACCAGCTCGCGCCCGCCCTCCAGCGGACGCGGTACTGCCGCCTGGCCGGCATCGTCACCGGCACACCCGCCAAGGCCGAGCGGTGGAAGGCAGAGTACGGGATCCCGGACGAGAGCGTGTACGACTACGCGACCATGAGGCGCATGGCGCAGAACCCGGACATCGACGTCGCGTACATCGTGACGCCCAACGGGCTGCACGCCGAGCACACGATCGCCGCGGCCCGCGCCGGGAAACACGTGCTGTGCGAGAAGCCGATGGAGATCTCACCGGAGCGGTGCGAAGCGATGATCGCCGAATGCGAGCGGGCCGGCAGGCAGCTGGCAATCGGGTATCGGTGTCAGTTCGAGCCCCACCACCTGGAGTGTGTGCGCCTGACCCAAGAGAAGACGTTCGGCCCGGTGCGGCTCGTGGAGGCCGGGTTCGGGTTCACGATCGGCAATCCCAACCAGTGGCGGCTCGACCGTGCGCTGGCCGGCGGCGGGCCGCTCATGGACGTGGGGGTCTACGCGCTGCAGACGGCGCGCATGCTGACGGGGGAGGAGCCGACGCTCGTCACCGCCGTCGAGACCAAGACGGATCCCGTCAAGTTCCACAGCGTGGAGGAGACGCTCGCGTTCCAGCTCACGTTCCCGAGCGGCGTGCTCGCCAGCGGTGTGACGACGTACAACGCGCAGGGCCCGAACGACTTCACGGCCTTCGCCGAGCGCGGGTCGTTCGGTCTCGCATCCGCGTACGGCTACTCCACCCCACAGGGCCGACGCAGCGACGGGGAGGCCCTGCGATTCGACCCGACGGATCAGTTTGCCGTGGAGATGGACGCCTTCGCGCAGTGCATTCTGGACGACCGCCCCACCACGGTGCCGGGGGAGGAAGGACTGCAGGACGTGCGGATCATGATGGCGATCTATCAGGCGGCCCGTACGGGGAGCGCGGTGCGGCTGGCGTAGACGTTACAGCTCGCGGATCGCCTCGATCGGGTCGAGCTTCGCGGCCCGGCGCGCCGGGTACCAGCCGAACACCACGCCGACGAGCAGCGAGAACCCCGCCGCCATCAGCGTGCCGGGGACGTGGACGGGGATCGCGAGCTCGCGCCCGAACCGGTGGGCGATGGACTCCGTCACGGCGATCAGGCCGATACCGGCCACGATGCCGACTACCCCACCCAGCACGGCCAGGGTCGTGGATTCGACTAGAAACAGCTGCCGGATGTCGCGGTCGTCGGCGCCGAGCGCCTGGCGGATGCCGATCTCGCGCACGCGCTCGCGCACCGAGATGAGCAACACGCTGAACAGCCCGATCCCACCGACCACCATCGTGATGCCGGCAATCGCAAAGAGCACCACGTCCCAGCCCCCCGCGATGTTCTCGACCATGTCGAGTTGGGCCAACAGGTCGGCGTTCTCGTTCTCCGTCTCGAAGTCGTCGGCACCGCGATGCCGTTCGCGGACGAGGTCCTGCACGGCGGCGAAGACGGTCGCGAGGTCGGCGTCCGCGGCGGCCTGCACGCGCACGTTGCTCACGCGATGCTGCCCGTAGCGATACCGGCTCAGGTAGGTGTACGGGACGAACATCCGGCGGGCCATGAACGACATCTCGGCGGGGATGAACCTGATCTCCATGGGCGCCACCACGCCCACCACCCGAAACGGGATGCCCGCGATCTCGACGGTTTGGCCCAGCGGGTCGGCCGGCCCGAACAGCGGCACGACCAGGTCCTGCCCGATGACCGCGACCCGCGCGGCGTTGGCGACGTCCAGGGCGGCGAACTCCCGGCCGCGCACGACCGGCCAGTACCGGAACGCCAGGTAACCGGCGTCGATCCCGTCCACCGGGACGGTGCGCCGGTCGCGCGTGGTGCTCACGAGCTGCGGACCGGCGTACGTCGAGGCGAACACGCCGCCGGCCCCCGGCAGGTCACGCAGCGCCTCGACGTCCCCCTGGCGCAGTCCCGGCGCCCGCAGCTCCGCCGCGCGGGAGGCGTCGGACCGCGGGCCACGATCGTACACGCCCACCGTGCGCGGCATACCCATCCTGGTCATCTCGTCCAGGGCGACGATCTTGATGGCCGCCGAGAGCGACGTCATCGAGACGACGCTCGCCGCCCCGAACACGACGCCCGTCAGGGTGAGCATGGACCGCAGGGGATGGGCGCGGATCTCCCGCAGCGCATCCAGGACGAGTTCGCCCGCGCCGACGCTCCGTCTACCCATAGCGCAGCGCCTCTACCGGCGAGAGCCGCGCGGCCCGGAACGCCGGATAGAACCCGGCGACGACGCCGACGGTGAGCGAGGTCGCGATGGCCACCGCCGCCATCGCGGGAGTGACCGTCGCCGGCATCATCATGAAGTGCGCGACGGCGCCGGTCAGGGCCGCGCCCAGCGCAAGCCCCAACACGCCGCCCACACCGGCGATCACCAGCACCTGCGCCAGCACCTGCGAGAAGATCTGGAATCCGGATGCGCCGAGGGCCATGCGGGTGCCGAACTCGCGCACGCGCTCCACGACCGACGCCAGGAGGATGTTCGCGATCACCACCCCGCCGGCGAACAGCGACACGATCCCGACGACGAGGAAGATGAAGTTGAACATGAGAATGAAGGCCGCGTCGTCCGCGGCGTCCCCACCGGTCGGCTCGATGTCGAAGTCCTCCACCCCGTGGCGCTGGAGCAGCAGCGAGCGCACCTGCGCCGTCGCCGCCCGTGCCCCGGTGGGCGTGACCGCCTTGAGTGTGAGGAAGCTCAGCCGGTCGTTCGTGCCGTCGAACTGGACGATCCCGGTCGTGATCGGGATGTAGGCCCGCCGGTTGCGGTATTCCAGCTCGTTCCCGCTCCACGGCGCGAGGTAGAACTCCTCGCGGATGAGCACGCCCACCACGGTGAAGTTGCGACCGCCGAGCTGCACCGTCCGGCCGAGCGCAGCTTCGGGGAGTCGGCGTATTGCCAGCCCAGCACGGCGGCGCGCGCCTCGAGCTCCACGTCCAGCGCGCTCAGGTAGCGCCCGACGAGGGGCCGGATGTCGTTGATGACGGCGTAGTCCGGGGTGGTGCCGATAACCTCCCCCATGAAGTCCACCTCACCGACACGGTACTCGAGCTGTCGGTACCAACCGGGCGCGACGGCGGCGAGCATGGTGGCCTGCTGTTTGAGGTAGGCCGCGTCGCGATAGGTCAACCGTTCCGATGCCAGCTCCCGGGCAGTCGGCTGCTCGGCCAGCTCCCGATCGCGCGCGATGATCGTCCCGTACCCTCCGACCTCGGCGATGTACTCCTGGGTGTGGCGCGTCTGACCGCCGAACAGCGCCAGCACGGTGACGATGCTGGCGGTGCCCAGCACGAGCCCCAGCAGGGACAGGGCCGTCTGGCCGAGGTGGCGGCGGGCCTCGTCGAGCCCGACCAGCAGCGCTTCGAGAAAGGTCACGCGGCGACGACGCCGTCCGCGATCTGGATCAACCGGTCGGCTTCCTCCGCCACGTGCTGGTCGTGGGTCACGAGGACGATCGTGTTGCCGAGGCGGTGCACGTCGCGGAACGTCGCAAGCACCTCGGCGCCCGACGTGGAGTCGAGGTTGCCCGTGGGTTCGTCGACCAGAAGGATGGCCGGCTCGCCTACCAGCGCGCGCGCCACGGCCACGCGCTGCCGCTCACCGCCGGAGAGTTGATCGGGCAGATGGCCGAGCCGATGCGTCAGCCCCAGCCGCTCCAGCACCGCGCGCGCGCGCCGCAGTCGCTCGCGCCGCGAGCATCCGCCCCGGTACTGCAGCGGCAGCGCCACGTTCTCTTCCACCGTGAGCCGCGGCATCAGGTTGAAGGTCTGAAACACGAAGCCGACCTTCTCGTTCCGCACCCGCGCCAGCTCGCGACGACGCAGCGTGCTGACGTCGGTCCCGTCGAGCACGTACGTCCCGGCCGTGGCGCTGTCCAGGCACCCCAGGATGTGCATCAGGGTGCTCTTCCCCGAGCCGGACGGCCCCATGATCGCGACGTACTCCCCCCGCTCCACCGCGAGACTCGCGCCGCGCAGCGCCGGCACGTCCACCTGGCCCAGCCGGTACGTCTTGGTGATGCCGCGCGCGTCGAGGAGGGACACGGCTACCGCCCCCGCAGGCGTGCGCGGCGCACCGCTTCCACGGGATCCTCGAGCGCCACCGAGTCGCCGGGGGCGAGCCCGTCCGCGATCTCGACGTACACGAGGTCGCTCAGGCCGAGGGTGACCGGCGTCACCTGCGGCTCCCCGTCGACGAGCCGGTACACGATGGGCTGCCCTTCCGGCAGGAACACCGCTTCCACCGGCACCCGCACCACGGCGTCGCGCGACGGCCCCGCGATCCGCACGTTGGCCGTCATGCCGGGCCGGAGGATGTTCTCCCCTCCCCGGACTTCGATCTCGACGTCGAACACCCGCACCCGCTCCTGCTGCCGTGCGGCCGGCGGCACCAGACGCACCACGCCGCGCGCGGTGTCGCCGGGGAACGCATCCACGGTGATGGCCACCGTGTCGCCGCGTGCGACCTTCGCGATGTCGACCTCGTTGACGGCGGTGTTGATCAGGAGGGTCGAGAGGTCCGCGATGGTGAAGAGCTCGGTGCCGCCACCGAAGGTCGAGGTGCCCCCGACCACCGTCTCCCCCTCCTCCACCCCACGCAGGATGATCACGCCGCTCGTCGGCGCCGTGATCCGCGCGGACTGGGATGCCCCCGTCGTTTGCACCCCGCTCACCTCCATGAGGCGTAGCTGCTCCCGCGCGGCCGCATGGCGGTTCTCGGCCTGCGCGAGCTGGGTGCGCAAGGTCTCGACTGCGGCATCGGAGACGAGGGACCGCTGGGAGAGCTCCTGCGCTCGGGCGTATTCACGCCGCAGGTTGGCGACCTCGATCTCCGCCCCGGCAATCTCCGACTGCAGCCGGGCAAGCTGGTTCGCCTGCGCGATGTCGGGCACGATGGTCGCCATGAGCTGGCCCGTGCGCACGGAGTCGCCCTCGCGCACGAACAGCCGCCGGGCGACGCCCGAGATGGGCGACTTGACGACGATCTGGCGCTCGGGTTCCACGAGCCCCGTCTCCTCGATGGTGACCCGGACCGCTCCGCGTTCGGCCACGCCGACGCGGTAGGGGCGGCCCGCGGCGGCGGAGTTCCCGTTGGAGGAGCCGCAGGCAAGGGTGAGAGTGGCCAGAGCGGCCGGCAGCGTACGTCGCAGGAGCATGGTGTATCCCGTGGCAAAACCGCGAGGAGGGTGAGCGTTCACGTTCTCACCCTACGGCAGCCGGCGCGTCGGGTTTCTCCTCGGGGCTTCGTAGTCCTTCCAGGCATTGCGCACGCGGCGCTGGATCCGCACGGACCGGCTCAGGATCGGGCCGAGTTCCTTGAGCGGGAACTTCACGATGAAGGACATCTTCTGGCGTGGCGTCAGCGCGGTGTTGATCAGCCACGCGTAGTGCTTGTAGAACTCCTTCAGCGTGGTGCGCGTGGGGAGCAGGGTGTGGATGAAGTCCACGTAGTCGTAGTCGTGCGTGATGAGATCGTCCTTCACCTCTTCGTACAGGTCGGTCCCCGGCAACGGCGTGAGCACGGCGAACGACGGATAGTCGAGCCCCAGTGACCGGCAGTAGCGGCGGAGTGCTCTGAAGTCGCGTCGATCGAACTCTGGCCGCAGCATGAGCGACGCGTAGATGTCGATGTCGAGGTCGCGCAGAATGGCGACGGCCTTCTCGTTGTCCGAGATCGTGGAGCGCTTGTCCACGTAGGCGAGATCTTCGTCCCGGAAGAACTCCAGGCCCACGAAGACGCGGGTGAGCCCGATCTTCCGCCACGCCTCGAGCAGCTCCGGATTGCGGGCGATCGTGTCGCTCCTGCCGTAGAGGAAGTAGCGCTTCTGGATTCCCGCTTCACCGATGAGCCGTGCCAGCGTCATCATCCGCTGGCTGTCGATCAAGGATTCGTCATCGGCGAAGAACACGTTCTCCTCGGCGATGCCGGCAAGCTCGTGCACCACGCGCTCGGGCGACCGTTTGAGGTACTTGCCGCACGTCAGCTTCCACAACGCGCAGAACTTGCAGCGGTACGGGCATCCCTTCGAGGTACGGATGGAGGCCAGCGGTCGCATCCAGTCACAGAAATACTGGGAGCGATGTGCCGCCGTGAGGTGACGCGCGGGCTCCGGCAACGCGTCGAGATCGTCGGCCACGGCCTCGTCCAACGGCACGAAGGGATCGTCACCTGCCGTGACGACGCCCGGGATGCCGGCGAACGGAGCGCCGCTCTTCAGGCTCCTGACGATCTGGCGTAGCGGGCGAACCCCTTCGCCCACCACGGTGAGATCGATGGACGGCGACCGGAAATCCTGCGGCGCCACGGTCGCATGGTGCCCTCCGACCACCGTGAGCACGTAACGTCACCATGCCAGTCACGGCCAGACTCTCACAGAAGTTCTACGAGCGCCTCGGTGAGGACCTCGCCCAGGAACTCGTGGACTGGTTCAACGCGGTGGACGCAACCTATCGGGCGGATCTGCGCAAGCTCAACGAGCTGAACTTCCAGCGGTTCGACGCCAAGGTCGAGCAGCGGTTCGCCCAATTCGATGCCAAGATCGAACGGCGGTTCGCTCAGGCAGACGCAAAGTTGGAAACGTCCGTGGCGGCGCTGCGGGAGGAGTTCCGCACGGGCCTCTCCGACCGCCACGTAAGCCTGCTCAAGTGGATGTTCGGCTTCTGGATCGCAACCCTGGCGCCCTTGGCGGGGCTGATCCTCACGCTCCGACGGTTAGGCGGTTGGGCGGTTAGGCGGTTTGACGGTTGAGCGGTCGGGCCGCCGAACCTCATCCCTCGCGCATCACGGCCGTTCCCGCACGGCAACGCGCGCCAGCTCGAGAAGTATCTGCCGGGGACGCAGGCCCAGGGCACGAAAGTCGCTCGAATTGACCTGGACCGCGATCGCGAGGCCAGGCTCGGGGAAATAGGACATTTCGGCGAGGTATCCAGGAAAGAAGCCGCTATGTCCCCAACTCGGCCCCAGAGGAGTCTCCCACACGATCACCCCGAGCCCGTATCGCGTGTTTGGTCCCAACCTCGCGGGGACGGCGTCGAGCATCACCGGCAACAGGGACGCATCAAAGGCACGTCCCTCGTAGAGCGCCTTCGTCCAAGTTGCGAGGTCCTCGGCGGTGGACGCGATTCCGCCGCCGGTCCACTCGAATTGTGGGTTGATCGCGAACGTGCCGTCCACGATGACGGCCTCCGGGAGGCCGAAAGGGTTCTCCACGCCGGCGTAGCCCTGAACGAGACCCGGTATGCGCCGAGTGTTCGACGGCACGGTATTCTCGAGGTGCAGCGGGACCAGGATCCGCCGACGCAGCTCATCGTAGTACGATGTTCCGGTCAGCCGCTCGATGATCATTCCAAGCAGAATGTAGTTCGTGTCCGAGTACTCCCATCCCTCCCCTGGGGCGAACGGGGCCTCGGTATCGAACAGGTACGCCAGCAACTCCTCCGGCCGCCATACCCTGTCCGGTGACGCCAGGAGGTCCGCGATAAACCGATCGTCGAACTCGTAGCGCACGATGCCGCTCGTGTGGTTCATCAGCTGGCGGACCGTGACCTGGTGGCCGTTGGGCAGCCGCGCCAACCACGGCGCTCCGCCCAGGTACTCGGCCACCTTGGCATCGAGGTTTAGCGCGCCGGCGTGGACGAGTTGCATGGCGACGGCCGCGACGTACGTCTTGCCGACGCTGCCCTGCAAGAGACGGCTGGCCGATGTCATGGGAATATCACGAATCGTGTCGGCCATGCCCGCTGCGAGGCTGAGCGTGGTTCCATCATCCCACACGATGCCGACCGCGATACCGGGCGCGTGACTTTCCGTCAGCAGGTCGGAGAGCCGCGCCTCGAGCGCCGCGTGCCGGCTGGTCGTCGCCTCCGCAGGTCGCTGCGCGTGGAGCGCCAGTGGCGACGCCGCGAGGGCGATCGCGGCGAGCATGGCGGTGGCGGACAGCCGGTTGGACTGGGCGATCATGACCGCCTCCTGGTGTGTCGAGCGTCGAGCCCCTCTAGCATCCTACCGCCTTGCTGCCTCTCACGGCAAAACTCGTTCGAGAGCTAGGCGGTTAGGCGGTTGAGCGGTTAGGCGGTTGAGACAGGCGGTTAGGCGGTTGAGCGGTTAGGCGGTTGAGCTAGGCGGTTGGGCGGTTAGGCGGTGAGGCGGTTTGCTTCCCTTAATTCCTCACCTTCTTCACCGCCGACAGCTCGTCCCGGAACTCCGCGGCCGACGCGTGGCGGTCGTCACGTGAAATCGCCAGTGCCTGGCGCAGCACCCGCTCAAGGGCTTCGCGGCGCGGGTTGGGCGATCCGCTCGAATCCTGGACCGAAAGTGCTTCGCCGACCCCGTGCGGCGGCGCGGTCCCGGTGAGCAACTCCACCAGGACGCACGCCAGCGAGTACACGTCCGTCCGCGGGTCGAGGGAGGTGTCTCCCGAAGCCTGTTCGGGGCTCCAGGGCGACCATGGGGAAGCCCTGGTGCATCAGGATATTCTCGGGCTTGATGTCGCGGTGAATGACGCCGTTCATGTGCGCGAAATGGAGCGCGTCGGCCACGATCTTCCCGATTGTGATCACGTTGCCAACCGTCGACTCCGTGCCGCGCTTCATCCGATCCCGCAACGAGCCGCCCTCGATGTATGGCATCACGAAGTAGGGGATACCGTCCGCCTCGCCGGCCTCGATGGGTTGGACTATATGGGGGTGGTTGAGTTGCGCGGTGAATGCGATCTCCTGCAGAAAGCGCTGCACGTCTCGCGTTTCGATGAGATCGGAGTGAAGCAGCTTGACGGCAACACGGCGGTTGAGCTGGAGATCCACGGCAAGGACGACGGTTGCCATCCCTCCCCGTCCGAGCTCGCGAATCACCTCGTAGCGGTTCTTGAGCGCCGAGCGAAGCAACTCGCACGCCTCGCCGCGGTCGCGGATTCCATCCGAGCGCGGGGCACGGATGGTCGGCGACGGCTTTCCGTGGGTCATGGCGTCGAGGAGCCCAGCCAGCGCCTCGAGGAACGTCGTGGCCGTTTCATAGCGATCTTCCGGTACCCGCGCCAGTGCCCGCTCGATCGCCCGGCGCACGTCCTTGGGAATCTTCGGACGGACGGCCTTCAGCGACGGAGGATT
>JBDHEI010000117.1:0-3982 GCA_039591075.1 Gemmatimonadota bacterium | reverse complement strand
ATCTCCGTCTCCCCAACGAGGTCCGCGATGTTGTCCGGCTTCACGCTCCCCCCATAGAGGATGCGCGTCTGACCGGGATCCGCACCTTCCCTGCCCATGAAGTCCCGGATGAACGCATGGACCTCCACCGCATCGGCCGGGGTGGCCGTCTTGCCGGTTCCGATGGCCCACACCGGCTCGTACGCGATCACCACTTTCGCCAACGCCCTCGCGTCGAGGTCTTCGAGCACGCCCAGCTGTCGACCCACTACTGAGAGGGTCACCCCTGCCTCGCGCTGTTCGAGCTTCTCACCCACGCAGAGCATGGGAGTGAGACCGTGTGCCAAGAGCGAGCGGACCTTGCGGCCGGTCTCGGCGTCGGTCTCGCCGAACACATGTCGGCGCTCCGAATGGCCGACGAGCGCCGCCGTGGCCCCAGCATCGAGGATCATCGGGGCACTCACCTCACCGGTGAACGCGCCCTTTTCTTCCCAATGCACGTTTTGCGCCCCGACCGCGAGGTCGCCTCTGCCCCCGACAGCTACCGCCACAGCCTGGAGCGCGACCGCCGCCGGGAAGAACCACGCATCCCGATCGTCGAGTGGCGGGACCCGAGCCAGAAAAGTCTCCATGTAGCCCCGTGCGGCCTCGGGACCCAGGTGCATTTTCCAGTTTGCCGCAAAGATTGGTCGTTTCATGCGTCGTCCAAGGCAGTCACCCCAGGGAGCTCTTTGCCTTCTAGCAGCTCGAGCGATGCGCCGCCGCCGGTCGAGACGTGCGTCATCTTGGACTCCAGCCCGGCCTGCTTGACGGCCGCCACCGAGTCACCTCCACCGACGATCGTCGTGGCTCCCCGATCCGACGCGACAGCGAGGCCCCGGGCAATGGCGACCGTACCGGCGTCGAACGGCGGAGTCTCGAACACGCCCATCGGGCCGTTCCAGATAACGGTCTTCGCCCTGCCAATGCGCTGCGTGTACGCCGCGGCGGCGTCCTCGTCGATGTCGTAGACGGCCCACCCGGGTTCGATGCGCTCGCGGGGGACATTCTTATACGGCGCGCCGGGCTCCAGCCTCCGCGCCACCGTCACACCGCTCGGCAGCACGAGCTTGGTGCCGGCCCGCCCGAGGAGTTCCTTGGCCAGCGCGATTCGGTCGGGCTCCACCAACGACGAGCCTACCTCCAGCCCCATGGCTGCGAAGAACGTGTTGGCCATCGCCCCACCGATCAGGATCTCGTCCACTTTCGGGAGCAGCGCCTCGATGACATCGATCTTGCCCGAGATCTTGGCCCCACCGAGCACGGCAACAAAGGGTCGGGCCGGACTGGCAAGCGCTCCTTGCAGATACGCGAGCTCCTTCGCCATGAGGAAGCCGGCGACGGCTGGCTTGAGTCGCCGGGCCACGCCTTCGGTGGAGGCGTGGGCGCGGTGTGCCGAACCGAACGCGTCGTTGACGTAGAGATCGCCAAGCTTCGCGAAAGCGTCGGCCAACTCGGGGTCGTTTCGCTCCTCACCCGGGTAGAAGCGCGTGTTCTCGAGCAGAAGCACCTCGCCGCGTTTGAGGCGGCGTGTTACCTGCTGCGCGTCGGGAGACACCGCATCTTCGAGGAACGCCACTGGGATCCCGAGCTCCCGCTCGAGAACCGACACGACCGGTTGCAGCGAGAACTCGGCCTTGCGTTCTCCTTTAGGGCGCCCAAGGTGCGACACCAGAATCACCCGGCACCCTCGCTCCCTGAGCCACCGGATGGTGGGGAGCGACGCGACGATCCGCGTCGCATCGGCGACGGCCCCGTCCCGCAACGGAACGTTGAAGTCCACCCGAACAAAGGCACGCTGGCCCTCGAGTGGCTGTCCCTCGAGGGCCGAGAGCGTCCGTTTCATGTCAGTCGCTGCCCGATGTACTGCAGCAGGTCCACACAGCGGGCGGAATAGCCCATCTCGTTGTCGTACCACGACGACACGTGGACCAGTGTCCCGTCCACCACGTTGGTGCTCAGCGCATCCACGGTACTGGAGGCGAGATTGCCGATGTAGTCGCTGGACACGAGGGGTTCGTCACTCACGGCAAGAATGTTCTTGAGCGGCCCTGCGGCGGCGGTCCTGAACGCGTCGTTGACTGCCTCGCTCTTCGTCGGCTTCTCGACCACGCACGTGACATCGACGACCGACACGTTGGCGGTGGGTACCCGTAGCGCCACGCCGTCGATCTTGCCTTTGAGCGCTGGAATCACCAGACCCGTCGCCTTCGCCGCGCCCGTGGTGGTCGGAATGATGTTCAGGGCGGCCGCCCGAGCCCGCCGCAGGTCCTTGTGAGGCAGGTCGAGGATCCGCTGATCGTTGGTATAGCTGTGAATGGTGGTCATGAACCCCCGCTCGAACCCGAAGCTGTCGAGGATCACCTTGACCACCGGGACCAGGCAGTTGGTGGTGCACGACGCGTTGGAGATGACGTGGTGGGCGGCTGGGTCGTACCGATCGTGGTTCACCCCCATCACGATCGTGATGTCCTCGTTCTTGCCGGGGGCGCTGATGATCACCTTTTTCGCGCCGGCCGTGAGGTGGGCCCCGGCAGTCTCCTTGCTCCGGAAGATGCCGGTGGATTCGAGCACCACGTCCACGCCGAGTCTCTTCCACGGGAGCTTCGCGGGGTCCTTCTCGGACAGAACCTCGATGGTGCGACCGTCCACGACGATCGCGCCCTTCTTGGCCTCCACCTTCCCCTGGAATCGACCGTGCACCGAATCGTACTTGAGCAGGTGCGCGAGCGTTTCGGCATCGGTAATATCGTTGACGGCGACGATGTCCAGCTTGGCCTTGCTCCGCACCGCTGCCCTCAGGACATTACGGCCGATTCGTCCGAATCCGTTGATCCCCACTTTCATCGCCATCCTCACCTCCATAGCTATCAGAAGCTCTCTGGTCGCTCGCGCGACCGCGAATGCCCTTGGCCGCGACACCGGTCCGGCAGATCACGCCGCCACCGCTTTCGCTGAATAGGGGAGGGCGCGCGCAAAGGTCACCGCGCCGATCCCGCACCATCCTCCCTCCAACAGTGCCTGGGCCGCAGCCGACACCGTGGCCCCGGTCGTGAGCACGTCGTCGACCAATATAACCGACGCTTGCTTCGTCCCCGACGCCGACCACCGGACATCCGGGGGACACTGGGATGCCTGAAACGCCCCAGCGACGTTGGCTTCCCTGGCGGCGGCATCGAGGGAGGTCTGCGGTCCCGTTTCGCGGAGGCGACGGAGCACGCCGGGAACAACGGGCACGTCCCACAATTCCCCCAGCGCCCGCGCGAGGATCTCGGCCTGGTTGTACCCACGCCGTCTCAGCCGCCGCCGTCCCAGCGGAATAGGGATCAGGCACGCCGCGTGTCGGGGCGTCACGTGTCGTGCGACGACCCGTGCCATGTCCGGTCCGAGCGCCACGTAGCCATCGTACTTGAGATGATGCACGATCGCGCGCGCCTCTTCCCCCAACCAGACAGCGCTCTTGACCCACGTCACCGACGCCGTCCACTCCGCACAGAAGCGACACGGTCCCACCGGCGGCAGCGGTTGACGGCACCGGTCGCACCCACCAACCAATGGAGACAATCGCGCGAGGCAGACGGTACAGATCAGCGCATCCGGGCGCCGCCGCTCCACTGCATGTCCGCACGCGATGCAGGCGTTTGGCAGGAGCAGGCGCTCGAGGGTAGAGAGCAACTTCCGGCTCATGGATCACGTCGCGAGGGACCGGTGGGCCCGAGCAGAACCGCTCTCACGCCCGCGCCGCCTGTGACAGCTATGCGTCCGGACTTACCCCCCGTCCTACGCTTCATTCCGTTCTCGCTCGAGGCGATCGGCGGCAGCCGTGATCATATCATCCAGCTGCTCGTAGGTTTCGCGGTACACCTCGATGTCGCTGCCAAACGGGTCGGCGACCTCGGCGCGATCGCCGCTCAGACCGACGTAGTCTCCCAGAAGGGTCGCTCGATTCCTCGCGCCGAGGTCT
>JBDHEI010000116.1:0-4145 GCA_039591075.1 Gemmatimonadota bacterium | reverse complement strand
TGGTGCCGCCAAACCGCGCAAGGTCCTCCGGAACCTGGACGATCACCTGGTCATACATGGGACAGTCGTCATCGCTCTTGATCCAGCCCTTGTCCTTCTTGAGGTTCACGCCCTCCGGCCAGATGACGAACTCCGTCACATCGCTGCCATTCAGGTAGACCTGGATGTCGTTGTGCACCGCCGCGCGGATCTCCAGGTTGACCTGGCCCGGGTGGTCGGCGTCACCGGTGAAGGGCAGCAGCGAGAATGATTTCCGCAGCAGCAGCTCGGTGATCGCCGGCGGGTTGAAGTTGGGGTTGGCCGAGGGCCAGTTGGTGGCCACGGATCCAGCCAGCCCACATGACGAGACATCTCCGAACGCCGCGATGCCACCCTCGTTCCAGCCCGAGTCGTCAAACCCCTCCTCGAACCACTTCCGCGGCACGCGGTCGGCGTCGCAGTTGTCGCACTTGCGCCCGACCGTCATGTAGCTCCACCCGCCGCTGAGATAGGGGCCGTAGAGGGCCGCCCAGCTGAGGACGCTCGCCTCCGGGAACTCGGTGGTGGTGCCCCGGTGATGGCCCAGAGTCGTGACCATCGTGCTGGCTTGCAGGGGACGCGGGGTCACCTGCCGCGTGATTCGGTTCCACAGCGCCCGGGCGAGTCGGAAGACCGGGTTCATGTGGTCGAGGTGTCCCTGTTGCTCAAAGACGTCGCAATCCAGGGGGATCTCGTCGGCGGGGGCGGCAGACTTCAGGATCGTGAGAGGATCCGGCAGCTCCGAGTCCGGGTTATTGGCGTCCGGTTGGTCCGCTGTGGGATCGAACTCCGCCCTTCTGACTTGGCGCACCACGTCCGCGAGGGCAGTCTCCCTGATGCTTGGGTCGGCACTGGGGAGGACGCAGGCTGCAAAGAGCTGGGGGTCGTTGAACTTCACGTCGAACTCGTCGCCGGTTGCCGGATCGGTGATCTCGGCCTCCCAGCAGGGGCCGACCTCGATCGACGGGTCGGGAATGCCGAGGCACTTCAGGTCGTTTCCGCTGCCGTCCACGACACGCTGCAGGCTGAAGATGAGCTCATCCGGGTAATCGGGCGGGTCGACCACGTCGCCATTGGAATCGAAGAGCGTGCCGATCTGGTTCTCGTCGACGTCGAGCTCCACGATTCTGGCACCGTCCTCGGCGGCCGCCACGAAGAAGTCGCCATTCTGGCCGTTCGCGCCAACCGTCACCAGTGTCTCGCCGCAGGTCACGCCCTCCGGGCAGACGGTCATGATGAGACGGGGCGCCACATCAGCGGATTCTTGGTTGTCGAACGAGTGAAACGAAACGTCGCCCGACTCCTGCTCATCTTCCCGCACGACGACCCAACCGTAGTCGATCGCGCCGCCGAAATCATCGGTGACGTCGAACTGAATCGTCCCCGTCTGGCCGGTCGTGATGAGGGCGGTCGCGGTGGGCGTCGATACCCACGGGTTGTCTCCTCCCTTCGAGACGTCCCACGCGTCGCTGCCGCTACAATCCGGCTGGTTGTTGCCCAGATCGGTGTCGTCAGCGCAGTTCCAAGTGGCCGTCAACTCCTCCCAGCCGTGCGTCATGCGATGGACCTCGAGGAGGCGCCCGTTTGGCCCCCAATCCCCGAGATTCTCGGCGATGGTGAGCGTAAGGAAGACGCGGCCGTCGGTCACGTTCTGCACGAAGGCTCCCGCCCCCTGCATGGTCGGCGAAGAGAACGCCACCAGCACGCGGTTCTTTGCCGACTCGCGCAGGCTCAGGACCGTGGAATTGCCGAAGTTGGCGTTCTTGGCCACCTGGTTGAGGTAGGTGTCCTGATCGCCAGCGATCGCTGGCAAATGTGAGAGCAGCGGGACACCGACGTCAGTCGGACCCCGCTGCGAGTCGTCCTGGCACGACACCAGAACCGATGCCGTGAGAATCATAAACAGGGCGCGTTTCATGTTGTGTCTCCTAGTGGTGCAGCGAGCCCAGGCGCAGGAACCAGTGGATATGGATGGGCGAGAACGTGCTGGACGAATCCTGGAATGTCAAGTCGGGGTTGGATCAATTTGAACCAGCCTCGCACGACCAGATCCGGCCTCGCCGGACTGCCGCGTGTCAATTCAACGACCCATTACGACGCGGCGGAACCGCGGATCGTCGCGCAGGTCCTTCCACCACCAGTACACGTCCGCCTCGCTCTCCTCCCCGTGGATCTGATCGGGATTGGCGGCCATGTACTGCGTGAGCAAGTCTATGGCTTCGTCGTGGTCGCCCAAGAGGACCCGCATGTACGCTTCGGTCCAGGCGAGATCCCGACGGGGGTCCACTTCGCGATCGGCGCGCGCCGCCTCCAGCACCCGTCTCGCGCTGTCGGCGAGACCCGCGCGGGCGAGCACACCCCCCATGTACATCCGTGCCAGATGGCCGTGGTATTCGGCAAGGTGGTCCGGGCTCAGCTCCCCCCACTCGGCCACGGTCTGCCATGCCAGCGCGACGTCTGCCTCGGCCTCCGGCATCGTCATGAGCACGAGCTGGCACCGCGCAAACCGGTAGTCGTCGGGGAACCGCCTCCTGCCTTCGGTGCACCACCGCGAGGCCTGGCTGTGTTGCTCCAGATCGTACGACACCGTGAACAGCCGGTAGATGATGACGTCGGCGTTGCGCAAGAACGCGTCCTCCTGGTACGCGCGCTGCGCCGCAATGGCGACCGACATCAGATCACCGGTCTGCGAGTAGAGGTGGCTCAACAGGGAGTACGCGCCGGCCAGCTGCGGGTCGATCTGCACGGCCGATTCCAGGTCCTGGCGGGCGGACTCGAACAGGCGCTCCGCATCGTCGGGGTCGTCGACCAAACGGTGAAGCCACTTGAAGTAGCGCAGTGTTCCCCGCACCTCCTGTGCCTCGGCATTGTTGGGGGACAGCTCAAACGCTCGCTCGACGATGCCCAGCCCGATCTCTATCCACTCCCCCGCTTGCTGAGGGTCGCGGTCGTATAGTCGCGACGTGGCGTAGACGGTCCGGGCCCTTTGGATGACCGGATCGGGCCAGTCTGGATCGGCGGCCTCGGCGAGCCTCAGCAGGGAGTCCGCCTGCTGGTATGCGTCGAAGGCTCGGTCCCTGTCCTCGCTCCTTACCTCCTCGCCCTCCTTGCGGGTGCGCTCGGCACGCTGGACCAGGGTCCAGGCCTCGACGCTCGCGGTGCCCGCACGGCGCTCGCGGATCCGAACTTCTTCGCCCAGCCGCTGGCGCAGGAATCTGGACGTGCTCTCGACGATGGAGTCCCGCGCTGCGAGGAGGTCGGTGGCCGGGAGCTCGAAGCTGGCCCGCTCGAGATCCACCCCACTCTCTCCGTCCACGAGCCGCGTCGTCACCCGCAGGCGATCGCCCGCCGGCTCGACGCTTCCCAGGACGAGGCTGCCCGCCGCGAGTGCCCGCGCGATGCTGTCGCGCGCTAGGTCCGTGTCCCGGTACTGCGCCACTCCGTTCCGAGAGACCACGTCCAGGCCTCGCACCTGCGCGAGTTGATCGATCAAGCCCTCGGTGAGCCCGTCCACCACGTGGCCGAGCTCCCCGTTGCTGCTCAGGTCGTCGAAGTAGAGCACGGCCACATTGGCCGGGTCGAGGCCGCCTGCCGTGGAGCCCGATCCGCCCCCCGGCCACAGCTGCCACACCCCGAAGCCGATCCCCACGGCGGCGACGGCCGAGACGGCCGCGATCGCCTTGCGCGGCAGGCGCCGCCCGCGTCCGGTGCGGTCGAGCGCCTCGGTATGGGCGGTGCGCGCCATGGTCGCGGCGCGCGAGTGCCGCTGCTGGGCGAGCGTGCCGCTGTCCAGCATGCTGAGTGCCTCGGCAAACTCCCCCGCGGTGCGGAACCGGTCGGCCGGCGCCTTGGCCAGCGCGGAGAAGATGATGTCCTCGAGCTCCGGCGTGATCGTCTGCCGGATGATGCTGGGCGGCGACACGGCATCCATCGTGTGCCGCGCCATGATCGCCTGCGGGTTGGGGCCCGTGAACGGCACCTGCCCCACGAGCATCTCGTACAGCATGCACCCGAGGCTGTAGATGTCGCTGCGCCCGTCGATGTCCTCCAGCCCCATGGACTGCTCGGGGCTCATGTAGAGCGCCGTGCCGATCGCCGTGCCCGTCTGGGTGAGCTTCTCGCCCCCC
>JBDHEI010000115.1:0-7981 GCA_039591075.1 Gemmatimonadota bacterium | reverse complement strand
GTCGGTCGGGCCGAACCCGATACTGGGTCATTGCCGTATCCACTCCCGGTTGCTGCCACCGGAAATAGAGCCAGCGGCTGTCGGGTGACCATCGGAACCCCTGGGGCGCCCGACCCACGAGATCGGGGCCGCGCATGATGTTACGGATGCTGAGATCGAACTCCTGGGCTTCGACCGTCGTCAGGGCCACGACCGTGGCCAACAGCGCGGCACCCACCGCCCGCAACGCGACAGTCCGCATCACAAGTCTCCCTCCGAACTCGATGTGATCCGCCGGCAATTCCCGCGACGGTCGGCCCCAGCCATTCCGCTCCGAACCGCCACAGCGTAAGCTACGCAATCATGACCACACGTTCGCCATGGCGGCTCCGGCGCCGCACTCGCGACGGGACCGCGCTCGTTCTGCTGATGGCGGCACTCGTATCGTGCCACCCTCGCAGCGAGCACATCGGTGCCTCCGCCGCTCCACAGAGGCCCGTCGATCTGGTGGGTTCCTGGGAGCTGGATGTCCAGCCGCCGGCGGACAATCCGACGTTTCGCCCATGGATCACCGTTGCGATCGATTCCGTAACGGATGGCACCATTCACGGGCAGCTACGACACTACCTGGTCGGCAACATGGGGATCGAGACCGACGCGTTCAAGCACGTCGATGGCGAACTGGGCCAGGGCGACACGGTGCGGATCGCCATCGACCACGCCGACCCGGCGATCACCGGACTCAGGTTCGTGGGACACGCCCTGGGCGATACGATTCGCCTCGACACCCTAGTGGTCGGATCGGCCACCTTGTCGAGCGGCGGTGCGGGGGAGTGGATGCTGATCCGGCGCCGGTGAAGGAGCGCTACTGGGCCGGGAAGGTGAGGCTCGACCCCCCCAACGGCACGATCTCGTACGTTGGCGCCGCCAGCTGCAGCAGCAACACAGAGTAGCTGCCGCGCGCGTCTCGATCGGAGACCATCACCCTGAGGAGCGGGCCGGCGGAGAAGCTACCCGTCACGACACCGCGGACTTCCCGCTCCGAGACCCGTGACATGAAGGCGCGGCATCCCGAGCAGGCAGCGGTCACCGAGTCGATCGCGTAGGTCTCGACGGCGTTGACGCGGAACATCGCGGCCCCAAGCGTCTGCTGCGGCGTGACCAGCTCGGCCACGATCTCACCGGCCTTGGGACCGGAGTCGCAGGAGGTGGCGGCGACCATCGCGGCGAGAGCTGTCCATCTGCCGATGCGGATCATGGGCGCTCCCCTCCACGTGTCGACATTAGCTGCGCGGCGAGCTCGGGTGAGACCGCCAGTCCGGTGGCATTGACCCATGCCAGGAAATCCCCGACATCCAGCTGCCCGTTCCGGTTGCCGAGCAGGTCCAGGTAGGTGATCTGATCGGCGCTGAGGGGACGTGTCGTGCCAACCACGTGCGACACGACGTTCGCCGCCGCCAGAACCGGTGCGACCACGTCGAGTTGCACGGCGGCGGTGGTCGTTTGGGATCCGGAGGTCACCTGGAGGGTGAGAACGAAACTCCCGGTTTCGGCCGGTCGCCCGACGATCGTTCCTCCGGGTGCAAGCGACAGCCCCTGAGGCAGCGTGCCGCTCGCGAAGCTCCACGTGCGTGTGTCGACGCCGCCGGAGGCGGTAAACTGATGTTGGTAGGAGGCCCCCATCACTGCTTGGGACGGCGGCGCGCTCGACACGGCCAGGGGGGCGGCAAAGGTGGCACGCAACTCGAAGGGTCGGGCCGTGGCGAGGCGAAGCGTGTCGCCCTGCGCCGTAGTGTCGCCCGACCAGCCCTCGAACACATGGCCGGCCCCAGTGACTTGGGCGGCCAGCGTCACGGGCGTGCCGGCGCTCACGAACGCACCCGCTGCGAGGTCGATCTGCGGGTTTGCCGATACGGTACCGGTGCCGGTGCCGTACACCTCCACCGCCACACGGTACTCCACCTGAACCGTGGCGGTGATCGAGTCACCGATCGAGGAGGCGGTGAACACATGTGACCGCGGCTGTCCGTTCGACCACGACAGGAACGTGTAGCGTCGTCGCCCCGCGTCGACGACCTGTGCGGAGTCGATATCGAGCGTGTGCTGCGTCCCCTCGTCGAGCAGGTCGACGAACACCCGGTACGGGGCGCCGTCGAAGCGGAATAGTGCCATGGTATCGGTGGCCTGCACCACCGTCGGCCGCCGGAACCGGATCCGGGCCACCATGGACAGATCTCCCAGCTGGTCGATCGAGTCCACCGAGATGTACGTGGGCGTCCCGTCGTTCCGCGCGCTCGAGGGCGTGGTGCTCGGGCCGAACTCGCGATTAACCGTCGTCCCGGGGTACGGATCGCCGTCGTCTCCACGATGGCCCGATGCATTCAGCATGTCGTTGCGACCGTCAGCCTGCTCGAGGGCGAGGGCGTGGGGCAACGAGGCATTGGCGAAATTGCCGCGGGTGCGGATCAGCACGGAATCGACGTGCCAAATGAGCAGGCCCGGCGCGTGGAGCGCCGAGTCGGAGCCGATTTGCTGCCGGTTCTCGAGCAGGAAGTACTCGTTCGAGTTTGTGACCGGCACGATAAACGCCGTATCGGAGACCTGCACCGGGGTGATTTGGAGCGTGGTGTCGGCCGCGATCAGGACCTCTGACACCCAGCCAAGCTGGGCGCGGGACCACGCCTCAAGGTGGGCCGGTCGGTTGGGCCTGTTCCAGTTCCCGGACCCCATGAGACCCCAATGGCCGATGCCCGCCGTGCTGCCGCCGGTATCGTAGAGGTCGGGGAGTCCGAAGATGTGCCCCGTTTCGTGGGCGACCACGCCCATGGCCTGCGGCTGGGCATCGGTGCACCCGCCATCCCCGCCTTGGCCCCCCTGGATGATGTAGTCAAGAATCTCGACCATCCCGCCACCGACCGCATTGGATGGATCGTCGGTGGATACGGAGCTCGCCAAAAACCACTTGTGGGCCCAGATGTTGTTCGCCGAGGTCGGGTTGACGTTCTTGCAGGCGCCGTCCACCTCGGGGTGCATCAGAACAATCGCGTCCACGATGCCGTTGTCGTCGCCCGAGTTGGGGATCCCGTCCGGGCCGTCGTTGTCGAACAGACCGAAGTCGATGCCGCTGTCGTGCGCCGCGACAAGCTCCTGCACCATCGACCGCAAGTGGGACTGCGCGCACAAGCCGTTGCAGCCCGCTTCGTAGTACGTTTCGGGTTGCGACACACGTGTCCACTCGAACACCGTACCGCTCACCTAATACGTGTGGATCGAGTACGGCGGGGCCGGATCGGTGCCGTACAGCCGGTCGGCGAGGGCCTGACGTGGCACCGCGCTGCGGAGCACGGCCGAGTCGGTGTTGGCGTACATCACGAGAAACACCGGCACCCGCAGCTCGCCGCCGTACACGCCGCCGGGGTCGAAGTGGGCGAGCGGCGCGAAGCTCACCCCCGAGGCGGCGGCCTGCGCCCGGAACGCGTTTCGTCGCTTGGCCACCTCGCGGCCTCGACGGATCCAGCCGTTGTCCTCTGAGAACTGAAACGCCGTGGGATCGCGGCGCAGCATGTCGTAGTACGCAGCGGGTGGACGGGCCCCTCCCAGCACGCGGCCCAGCTCCTCGACATCGGTCTGGGCGGCCACCGGACCTGCCACGAGCAGGGCCACGACCAACCCCAACCCAATTGAGCCAAGCCGCACCACCCTCCGGCGGCAGGCAAGCGATGGTCGATGAGCTGTTTGCATCGTCTTCAGATCATACTCCTCGTCCGCCGTTAGTACCCACGCCCGCCCCTCTGGTGCCCCGGAAATCGTCATTCCTCAAAATCGGATGGTGTGGACTGCGAAGGCGACGCCCGTGCCAACCACCGCACCCACCACGACGTCCGAAGGGAAGTGTTTGGCCGACGCGACCCGGAGTACGCTGATCCCTACCGCCGCGGCGACCGCGGCCAGCTTCGGTGCGAGCCCCCGTTCGGGGTTGTTGAGCCAATAGCTGGTGGCCGTGGCGAACGCCATCGCCGCGTGACCCGACGGCATCGAGCGCTGATTGATCACCTCGCCCGCCACGTCCGGCGCGACGTCGGTGTAGAGCACGGGCCGATTCCGCCCGATCAGCGATTTGCTCAACCCGACAACACCCATCGTCCACACCAAGGTCTCCAACTCGGTAAGCACCCGCCGCTGGCCCTGCGGGCCGAACGCGGTGTGGATCAGAGTCCCGCTCGCCAGACTCAGTATGAGCAGGTCGCTCCCCGTGGCATAGGCCCGGACCGGGGACCTGATGATCCACCGATCGAAACCCGGCACCGACGCAGGATCACACGGGGCACACGGGGGTTGCCCGGCCCTGTAATCCAGGAGCAGCGAAATGCCGAACACTGCTCCGGCGCCGCCAAAGGACAGGGCCTGGTCGGCCCGCACCCACGGGTCCCGGCCAACTTCTTGTGAGGCAGCCGATTGCGCACCACCCGCCAGAAGGGTGGCTAACAGCAATAAGGAGGCGCACTTGTGCGACACTGTGGCGATCGGTACTATGCTACGATTCAGAACGCCCCCTTTGGGCACCGGGGTTCCCCAACCGTCTCTTTCACCGAGTCGAGGGCTCGTGGGTACGCAGACATTACAACAGGTCGCGCTGTTCGAGAAGTGCAAGAACTTCACCCGGGCGCGTGAGACCCAGGCGGCGGGGCTCTATCCCTACTTCAAGCCGGTCTCGAGGGCGGAGGACACGGTCGTCGTGATCGAGGGCAAGGAGCGGGTGATGATGGGCTCCAACAACTACTTGGGACTCACGCAGCATCCCAAGGTGTTGGAGGCCGCGCGGAACGCTTTGGAGCGGTATGGCTCTGGCTGCACCGGAAGCCGCTTCCTCAACGGGACGCTCGACCTGCACGAGTTCCTGGAGATCCGTCTCGCCGAGTTCTTCGGCAAGGAGGCGGCGCTCGTGTTCTCGACCGGGTATCAGGCCAATCTCGGCCTCATTTCGGGTCTGGTCGGCCGCGGTGACGTCGTGCTGATCGACAAGCTCGACCACGCCTCGATCGTCGACGGCGCCAAGATGTCGTATGGGAACACCTACCGGTTCGGGCACGGCGACCTGAAGCAGCTCGAGTTCTTGCTCCGGCGGTACCAGGACCGGGGCACCCTGGTCATCGTCGACGGTGTGTACTCGATGGAAGGGGACATCGCCGACGTGCCGTCGCTGCTCAAGTTGACGCAGCGGTACGGCGCGGCCCTGGCCCTGGACGACGCCCATTCGGTGGGTGTCCTGGGTCCGAAGGGCGACGGGACGGCGGCCCACTTCGGGCTCGGCCAGGAGGTCGAGCTGGTCGTCGGGACGTTCTCGAAGTCGCTGGCATCGATCGGTGGTTTCATTGCCGGGTCCGAGTCGGTCATCCACTTCCTCAAGCACCACAGCCGGCCGTTGATCTTCACGGCGGCCCTGCCCCCGTCCAACACCGCGGGCGTCTTGGCGGCCCTGGAGATCCTGATTGCCGAACCGGAGCGTCGCACCCGCCTCTGGGAGAACACTCGGCGGTTCCAGGACGGGTGTCGGAGCCTGGGCTTCAACATCGGGCACACGCAGACCCCCATCGTTCCCGTGCTGATTGGCTCGCTCGAGAACACGTTCATGTTCTGGCGCCAGCTCTACGACGCGGGGGTCTTCACCAACCCGGTCGTGCCACCGGCCGTGCCACCGGACGAATGCCGGCTCCGGACGAGTCTCATGGCGACGCACACGACCGACCAGATCGACACCGCCCTGGAGATCTTCGGGCGGTTGGGAAAGCAATCGGGGGTCATTTGAGCGATCCGGCGGTCGTGCGGCGCGTGGAGCGTGCCGCCGACCTCGACCGATTCATCGCCCTTCCATATCGCCTCCACCGGGGCGACCCGACATGGGTCGCCCCGTTGCGAATGGACGTCCGCACGTTGCTCTCCCGCACGAAGAACCCGTTCTTCCAGCGTGCCGAGGCGGACTACTTCCTGGCCGAGCGCGGTGGCAAAGTCGTGGGGCGGATCGCCGCGATCCACAACCGCGCCCACAACGAGTTCCACGACGACACGGTCGGCTTCTTCGGCTTCTTCGAATGTGGCGACGACCAGGCGGTGACGAACGCGCTGTTCGAACGCACGGCGGCCTGGCTCAAGGAGCGCGGGCTCGACACGATGCGTGGCCCGGCATCGTTTTCGACCAATGACGAGTGCGGCCTGCTCGTCGAGGGCTTCGAGCACCCCCCCACCGTCCTCAATCCGCACAACCCCCCGTACTACCAGCAACTCGTCGAGGGGGCGGGGTTCCGGAAATCCAAAGATCTGATGCTGTATCAGAGCACGGGCACAGAGCTTCCGGAGCGGCTCGGGCGGGTGGCGGCGAGGGTCGCCCACCGCATGCGGATCACGCTGCGATGCCTCGACATGAAGCGGTTCTACGAGGAAGTGGAACGCATCAAGCCGCTGTACAACCAGGCCTGGGAGAAGAACTGGGGCTTCGTGCCCATGACCGATGCCGAGATCGACCATCTGGCCAAACAGTTGAAACCGATTGTGGACCCCAATCTCGTCGTGTTCGCCGAGCGCAACGGGCAACCGATCGGCTTCGCCGCTGCGATTCCCGACATGAACGTCGCCCTCAAGGCCAATCCGTCCGGTCGGCTCTTCCCCGGCATCCTCAAGGTGCTTTGGCGCGCACGTCGGATTTCACGGCTCCGCATCCTGCTCCTCGGTGTGATCAAGGAGTTTCGCGGCGCCGGGGCCGCCGAGTTGATGTACCATCACATCTGGACGACCGGCGTGGGGCGCGGGTACAACTGGGGTGAAGGCGGCTGGGTCCTCGAGGACAACGCGCCCATGAACAAGGGGCTCGAGTTCATGGGCTTCGAGGTGTACAAGCGACTCAGGATGTACGACCGCCTGTTGTGAGGGTCTTCGTCACCGGCGCCACGGGCTTCGTCGGTTCCCACCTCGTCCACACCCTGCTCCACCAGGGCCATCACGTCTCCTGTCTGGCCCGGAGTCCGGAAAAGGCCGCCCGCACGTTCCGCCAGGCCTCGCCCACCATTATTCACGGGGACCTGGACCATCCGACTGCGCTCCACACCGGTGCGAAGGACGCCGACCTCGTGTTCCACGTTGCTGGCCTCACGGCCGCACGAGACCTCGACGAATTCCTGACAGTGAACTTTGGAGGTACGGAACGCGTCCTGGCAGCCGCTGCGGAGGTCGCACCAAGCCTCAAGCGGTTCGTATACGTGTCGTCACTGGCCGCCGTGGGTCCGACACAGCGCGGTTCGCCGGCAACCGAAGCCGGCGGCCCGCACCCCGTAAGCAATTACGGCATGAGCAAGCTCGCCGGTGAGGCAGCAACGCGCGTGAGCTCTCTCCCGTGGACGATCGTGCGACCACCCGCGGTCTACGGCCCCCGGGACGTCGAACTCCTGAGGGTGTTCAAGCTCGTTCGGTTCGGCTTCGCGCCCGTGTTCGGGGACGGGACGCAGGAGCTCTCCTTCGTGCATGTCGCCGACCTCGTGGACGCCCTGATCTTGGCAGCGACCGACACCGATCCCGGGAAGGTGTACTTCGCCTGTCATGGCGAGATCGTGACGGTGCGTGACTTCGTGGAGCAGGTGCACGAGGCGGTGCGCGAAGTCACTTCCTCGGGCCGCCGTCAGCCTCGCCCACCCCGTCGGATACGGATTCCGGTCTGGATGGCCAAGAGCGTGCTGACCGCCAACGGAACTCTCAACAGAATACTCAGGCGACGAACGCTACTCTCGGCCGACAAGAGCCGGGAGCTTCTGGCCGACGCCTGGACCTGTGCGGCGGCTGCCTTGGAACGGGATACTGGCTGGACGGCACGCATCCCTCTTCACGAGGGGCTGGCGACGACGGCCCAGTGGTACCGCGAGAACGGTTGGCTGTGAGGCCGGTCGACTGGCTCCTCGGCGGGTATGTCGCGTTCGTCACCGGGCTCATTGTCCTCCGGGGTGGTGTGGGCACCGCC
>JBDHEI010000114.1:0-4839 GCA_039591075.1 Gemmatimonadota bacterium | reverse complement strand
AGCGCAAGTACCCGACTCGCGACCCTCTCGGTATCCTTAGTGGCGGATTCGCCCTCATGAGGAGGGCACGCGGGCCGCACATGGCCGTGGTGACGATGTGACGTGAGGAAACGCAGAATGCCAGACTTCAAGCATGTGAAGATCCCCAAGGGGGATCTCGTGACTGTTCAGCAGGGCAAGCCCGTGGTCGGTGACCGTCCCGTGATCGGGTCGCTGCGCGGTGACGGCATCGGCCTCGACATTACGCCGGTGATGAAGAAGGTGGTCGGTGCCGCGGTGAAGAATGCCTATGGCGGCAAGCGGGAGATTCAGTGGTGCCCGCTCTATGCCGGACTCGAGGGGCTGCACCACTACGGCAAGGTCCTGCCCCAGGAGACCGTGGAAGCGATCCAGTACCTGAAGGTCGCCATCAAGGGTCCGTTCACGACGCCGATCGGTGAAGAGACCCACGTGTGTCTGAGTTGCGCACACCAGCAGTACCATGACGGGACGTGCGACGACTGCGGCAAGACCGACACGGTCACGGAGCGGTTCCGCTCCATCAACGTCGGGCTTCGTCAGGCCATGGATCTCTACGCGTGCATTCGGCCCATCACGTACTTCGACGGTGTCCCGGCGCCCAACAAGTACGCCGACCAGGTGAATTTCATGATCTTCCGTGAGAACACGGAAGACGTCTACGCGGGGCACGACTTCGAGCGCGGCAGCGAGGTCGCCAGGGCCATCATCGATCTCGTGAAGGAGAGGACCGGCAAGCAGATCCGCGAGGACAGCGGTATTGGGGTGAAGCCGATCTCGGTCACCGGCACCAAGCGCCTCGTGCGGATGGCCTGCCAATGGGCGATCCAGCACGACCTGTCGTCGGTCACGCTGGTTCACAAGGGCAACATCATGAAGTTCACCGAGGGATCGTTTGCCAAGTGGGGATACGAAGTGGCCACCGAGGAGTTCGGTGACCGGTTCGTGACCGAGAAGAAGCTGTGGGACGAGCTGGGCGGGAAGATGCCCAAGGGTAAGATCCTCATCAAAGACCGGATTGCCGACTCGATCTTCCAGCAGATCCAGACTCGACCCGGCGAGTACAGCGTGTTGGCGCTCCCCAATTTGAACGGCGACTACCTCTCCGATGCAGCCATCGCGCTCGTTGGCGGGCTGGGGCTCGGCCCGGGCGCGAACATCGGGACCGAAGTCGCGCTGTTCGAGGCGACCCACGGGACGGCGCCCAAGTACACCGGTCAGGACAAGGTGAATCCGGGGTCGCTGATCCTCTCGGCGGTCATGATGCTGCAGCACATGGGATGGAACGAGGCGGCCGATCTCATCCTCGACGGCATGCGCGCCGCGATCAAGGACGCGTACGTCACCTACGACCTGGCCAGGCTCATGAAGGCCGAGGGGCGGAAGGACGTGCACGAGGTCTCGTGCTCGGGGTTCGGCGAGGCGATCGTCGAGCGGATGTAGGCTGGAGGTTCTTTGGCGATCGGGGTTCGTTGAGCCCATGGACATTAGGTCGCGGGGCTTCACCGGAGGCCGACGTGCGGGCGCTGGTCGAGCGCGAGGTGGCCGAGCGATCCGATGCCGAGCGCGCCATGCACCGGCAGCACCTCGAGTCGATGGCCGTGCCTGACACGCGACCCGCCTACGGACGGCTCCTCGTGGATGCGGACGGTGACCTCTGGGCAGCCGAGTACTCCCGCTACCCGTTTCCGCCAGCGCAGTGGACAGTATTCGACCCGGACGGGCGGCTATTGGGCACTGTGGATACGCCCGAGCGGTTCGATCTCCAGCAGGTCGGCCCCGACTGGGTGCTGGGCGTATGGCGCGACCCGCTCGGCGTGGAGTACGTGCGCCGCTACCCACTCATGAAGCCGTAGGGCGATCGACCTACGTGACGTCCGGGATGCCCGGTCGGCGTACCGCGGCGTCTAGGTAGTGCTATCCGTTCCGCACGGCCGTGGCGAAGCGCGCCAGGTGCTCGTCCGTGAGCCCCTCCATCTCGAACAGCGCCACACCGGCCGCGCGGCCGTCGCGCGCCACGCGCACGGCCTCGGCGAGCTCAGCGGGCGGCAGGTTTGGGACGAACAGGCCGGCATAGAGCGGACGGTTCGGAGGAAGCGCTGCGACGCCCTCGGCGGCGGCGGATCCGATCCACGCAACGGACTCGCGATAGAACTCGTGGTAGAGCATGGGGAAGACCGCATCGAGCGGCCATTGCTCCCAGGCCTGGCGGACAAGCGTCCGCGCCAGCGTGGGAGTGGGGAAGACCGCCGCCGAGATCGTCTTGTTCCGTCCGTGCACCGCATCGGCCAGCTCGCGCACGAGCTGGGTGACGCCTTCCCAGCGGAATTCGCGCCACGCGACGTCCGTGGTTGGGTCCGGCAGCGCCAGGGGGTCCGTCCCCGTGCGGCTACGGAAGGTGTCTCTGCAGACCTCGCAATAGCAGAAGTCGAACTCGGGATGCTCTCGATCCTGCACCAGTCCGTACTTCTCCCAGAGTCCGATGGGGAGAATGACGTCCGAATGCCGCACATAGTCCAGGTGGACACCGTCCACCCAGGGATCGCTCGCGATGTCGTCCACGACACGTCGCAGGTACGCCCGCGCCGGTAGGCGCGTGGGGCAGAGCCACTGGTAGTACCCGACGTACGGCGGCTTCTCCAGCGTGGAATCGCCGTTCCGGCTCACGGTGAACCATTCCGGATGGTTCTCCTTGACCCATTGGTCGCCGCTGCGGTTCAGGGTCCAGATCCAGCGGTGGAATTCCAGGTCTTCGGCATGCGCGGCGCCTGCTAGCATTCGGCTGTCGCCGCCGCTCACCAGCACCCCGCCAATCCCAGCCTCACGGATCTTGGCAAACCGCAGGCGCCACTCGTCGCCGCTCCGTTCCCGCCCTCCGTGCACCCACACCCAATTGCGGATGGGTCGCCGGCTGCACGCCAGGCCGGATGCCATCGACGCCACTCCGGCACCAATCAGCGTGCGGCCGACCCGCTCGACGAAATCACGCCGCTCCACGGTTTCCCCCTTTCACCCTGTTACCTTGCCCGCTGCCCGCTCCCTACCCCTCTCCACCCACGGGAGAAGTGCTGAACCGCACGCTCCCCCACCGCTCCGGCAGATGCATGTTCACGGCGCCCTGCGGCGACCACACCCAGTTGTGCTCGGCGAGCGGGCGACCCGTATCGGGGTTTCGGCGCTTTTCGTACCGACCGTTCATGATCTCGAGATCCCAGTCGACGCGGGAGAAGTTGAGCCGCCACATCTCGCCGTCTCGTGGGAGCCGTTGTCCAGGAGCCGCTTCAGCCAGCACGTGCCATGGAATTGCCAGTTCGACCGTCCACCCAGAGTCCCGATCGCTCGGATCGTTGATGGTGCCGTCGAGCGCCACCGCCGAGTGGAGTCCCGCGATATCCCACGCGGTGATTGCGGGTCCACCATCCCGGTACGGCTTCACCAGGAACAGGTCCCAAACGGTCCCGAGGGCATTGATCTCGATCTCGTAGTAGTTGTAGGTGTCGCCGTCCGGATCGATGAACACCTCGAAATCATCGTCCTGGTAGATCACGGCATCGCGTTCGGTGAGCGTTGCCCAGAGGTGGGACTCCTCGAGTTCCGCACCGATGTAGAGGTACTCGTCGTCCCACAGGAGCTTGACCCGGGTACGCAGTGGAGGGGGCGGTGCCGAGTCGCCGAGGATGTCGACGAACGGTTCCGACCAGACGGCCCGCCGCCACGAGGCCTCATCGAGGCCCCCGCCCACCGCGAGCGGTGCACGTGCTCGGTAGCAGATGTAGCTGCGAGCAGGCAGTTTGGCAGACTCGTCGTCGTCGGGGCCGCCCACGCCCAGGAGTGTGATGAGCGTCGTGATGAGCAGTGGCAAGCGAGTGGTCACCGGACTGCTTCCCACTTCCTGCTGTCTCTCATCCTCTCGCCACCCTGCACGCTGTACCCTGCCCACTGCACGGGTCCCTAATATCGCCAACTCGACACGTCGGCTCCCGCAGGCGCCGCCGTTTCGATCCGTTTCAGGATCTTCGGTACGTACATCGTGTTGTAACGGAGCCGAGAGATGTGGTTGCCGTTCAGCTGGTCGCCGTTCCAGCAATGCTCCGCGCGGTTGCCGTAGTCTACCTCACCGCCGTAGTACGGATCCGTCGTCCGCTCAAGGAAGTCTTCCATGAGGTAGACCGCGTTGTTGAGATAGTAGTTGTCCATGTCGCCCACGTAGATGTGGATCTTGCCCTCGAGCTTGGGTCCCAGCGTCTTCCAGTCGCGCTCGAGGATGTGCCGCAGGTCGTAGTGCTCCCTCCAGTACGCCGCAACGGTCGGGTCGATCGTGCCGGTGCGCTTGTCCCAGATCCGCTGTGGGTAGCCCTCGTCCCCCATGGGTGAGTAGACGGCCTCCCAAATGTCCCACTGATCCCCGGAGCGGCTCTTCGTCCCTATCACCAACTCGAGATGGTTGTCGTCCACCAGCCCGCGATCGATCTGACCGAGCCAGTTGCGATGACCAGGCACACCGACCCGCTTGAACGGGCCTTCGCGGAAGTAGGCGTTCTCGTCCTCGTAGATATTGACCAGCGTGTAGGCGCGGAAATCGATCGGGTCGGGGCAGGCGGCAAATGTCCCGTTGTATTCGTCGGGATAGAACACCTGCACGGCGAGCGCCTCCCATCCCCCCGTCGATCCACCGTAGGTGAACCGCGCCCAGCCTTCGCCGATCCCGCGGAATCGTTCTTCGATGTGCGGGATCAACTCGTATTGAATGGCGTCGCCGTACGGGCCAAGGTTGGCCGAGTTCACCGCGTAGGAATCGTCATAGTACGGGTTGGCGTGTTG
>JBDHEI010000113.1:0-5225 GCA_039591075.1 Gemmatimonadota bacterium | reverse complement strand
GGTGAGCATCCGCTCTGCGAAGTCGAGGCGTTCCTGCATCTCGGCCAACTGTGCTCGTGTGTAATTGAGATCGTCACGCAGCGCATCGACCTCCGCTCCCAACTCCGGATTGCTCCCTCGCGTCTCCAGCTCCCTTTTCTTGAGCCTGAAACGGAGGATCATTCCCGCGACCGCGACGACGCTCCCGAAGACAACAGGAATGGCAACAAGAGGCACGAGATCGACCGGCATACCTCCTCCTCAAACTCTAGGAGATAGGTGAAGGATCGGACGCATGGGTCCTTGAACCTACGGGCCGGGTCCCGTAAGATAGGTGAAGGATCGGACGCATGGGTCCTTGAACCTACGGGCCGGGTCCCGTAAGAAACAGTAGCGAGTTGTCGGAGATGTGGCGCTGTCCGACGTGCGGGTTCGTGGCGGTGTCCTGTGCTTTATCGCACCTCGTTGGCGACTAGCCCTTCGGCGTCAGCCACCCTCCCCTCACCACTCCAGATCCATCACCCAGACGTCACTCTCGTACTCACCCACCGTGACATAGAGATGGTCGGGCCCTACAGATAAGAAATCCATGCCTTCGATCTCGGCATCGTCATACGCCACCACGAGATTTGGCTCCCCGCCCTGCGGTGGAACGGCCCAAATCCCTCCGGAACCGTCCTCGTGGGTTCCATGGACGTAGATCATCGAGCCGTCCCAGGAGAACTGAGGGCTACTGAATCCCTGTAGCCCGGCTGTCGAGGGATCGTAGCGCCACAGGACGTCTCCGTCCCGCGACACCAGCACCATCTCCTCACCCGCATCACACAACACACCGCTGCCGTCCGGTGCCCAATCAGCGGGAACGCATCCAAAGTCGGTCAACTGCGTCGCTTCGCCCCAGGACCCGCCAATGGCCTCACGCGACACCAGCCAAACCTCGAGCCTTCCGGCCCGGCTTGAAGAGAACGCAATCTCCACCCCGCTCGGCGACCATTTGGGTACGCCGTACATCCAAGGGCCACTCGCAAGCTGGACTGGGGTGCCCCCATCTGCTGGAACAACCATCACGGCGCCCTCACCCGCACCAACGCCAACATAGAACGCGATCTCGGTTCCATCGGGTGACCACCGGGGACCAAACTCATCCAACGGGCTCTCGGTGATCGGCGTCGGGCTGCCACCCTCCAGGGGTCTCTTGTAGATGTCCATATTGCCCCGGAGATTTGAGTCGTAGACGATCCACCTGCCGTCGGGCGAAACGTCGTGCTCCTCAACGACGGCGTTGTCGCTGGTCACAGGGTGACCATCGCCGACTGACATGGGACCTGACCCGATGGAGTAGGACCAGACGTTCTGGCGCGCAGTGGCCTTCGCAAACGCGAGTTTCCTCCCGGCCATGGAATACGAGATCGAGTGGGGGTCGCTCACTCCCGGCACTTTCCGTGGCTCTCGGCGAGGTCCCGTCGGTCCCACCTCGACGACGTAGACCTCTCGCGGACCGTCGCGGTTGGACACGAACAACAGGTGATCGTCATCGAGCCAGGCCGGGCTGACATTCATATGCTCTGCGCCGGCCACTCGCACGGGCCCGCCCCCGTCGGCATCGACGATCCAGATCGAGGAGCGGGCAACGTTGAAGCTGGTGGGCCACGACGGGTTTCCGTTCACATAGGCAATCCGTCTGCCATCTGGCGACCAAACGGGCGAATGCAGTGCCCACCTGACCTCGGGGACAGCGAGCAGCGTGGTGGTGCCGTCGGTGGTGGAGTGGGTGAAGATGCTGTCAGGCCACGCGATGAACGCGACGCGAGCGCCGTCAGGCGACCACGAACAGTCGGAGGTGTTCTTTGGCAGGTCAATCGAGCGGATCGAGCCGCCGAGCGTCGCAACCTCCCTCCAGGCGCATTGATCGCCAGCACAGGTCCAGAAGCGAACGAACTCACCGTCCGGACTCCAGCGCGGGAAAAGATACTCCCAAAATTCATGCAGTCCTTGTGTCGGGGTCAGCTCGCCGCCACCGGCAATGTTGCGCGTGCTGCGAATGACAACTGACCACCTGCCGGCGCGACGATCTGTGAAGGCGACCTGCCTGCCGTCGGGGGAGAGGGCTGGGTGAACTTCCAGCCCCGTTTCACTGGTCACGGCGTGGATGTTGGACGTGGTGAGGGTGATCGGGCCTCTCTTGAGTAGCTGCGTCCCGAACACCGCGATCACGATGAGCACTGCGGCGGCTGCCAGGACGCCTGGAGCAAGCCAGCGCCGCCTGCCCACTGCTGCGGGCAGCGGCCGCGTGTCCGTCGGCGTCATCCCGCCACTCGGCGTCGCCAACGCCTCCAACTGCGGCAGCAGTTCCTCGGCGCTCTGCCACCGGTCCGCCGGTTTCTTCTCCAGGCACCGCATCACGAGCTGCGCGAGCGGAAGCGGCACCGTCGGACGGACCTCGTCAATCGGCTTCGGTGACTGCGTCACCTGTGCCGCGAGCACCGCTTGCGGCGTGTCACCCGTGATGGGAGGTGTCCCCGTGAGCAGCTCGTAGGCCATCACCCCAACGGCATAGACGTCAGCCCGATGGTCGATCCTCGGATCAGCCGCCGCCTGTTCCGGGGCCATGTACGGGGGCGTTCCCAACGAGAGTCCCGCCGTGGTCGCGTCTCCAGTCGCCTGACTCACCGCCTTCGCCACGCCGAAGTCCACCACGAGGGCGTGGCGTCCCGACAGCAGCACGTTGTCGGGCTTGATGTCGCGGTGCACGACGCCGTGGCTATGCGCGTGGGCCAAGGCATCCACGACATCGTGCAGGATACTCACTGCTTCGCTGATCGGCAGTTCACGCTCGCGCACCAGCTTTTGCCTGAGCGACTCGCCTTCCACGAACGGCATGACGTAGTACAGGAACCCGTCCGCGTCGCCCGAATCGATGAGTGTGAGGATGTGGGGGTGCTGGAGCTGTGCGGCGATCCCGATCTCGCGGAGGAACCGATCTGCGCCGACAGCAGCGGCCAGCTCGGGGCGGAGGACCTTGATGGCGACCTTCCGCTGGTGCCGGAGGTCGTCGGCGAGGTACACCGTGGCCATACCCCCCTGGCCGAGGACGCGCTCAATCCTGTAACGGTCGGCGAGGGCCTGTCTCAGCCTCTCAAGCTGCTCTTCACTCGGGGTTGTCGTGCTCGGGGGTGCTCCGGCCTCCGTCGGCGTCGCCGTGCCGCAGGCAAAGCAGAACTTCGCCTCCGGCGGCAGCGGCGTGTCACAGGATGTGCAGGTCCGGCTGGCGGTGCCCATGCGTTGCCTCCCCACCTGCTGACATAGTGCAGCCGAAGGAGAAGGCCGTCAATTCTATGCCCAACAACATGTTGAGCCTTCGCTGACCCCCTCGCCCCACCGTCGCGCATCCCCCACCGGAGGCCGCGATGGCTCGTCTCTGCCCCGCTCTGTGGCGACGCGAGGACGGGTCGGGCCCGTGGCCGGACTCCACAAGCCGGATCGTCACATCGTTGGATCCTCCCCCGCGCTCTTACGGCTAGGCGGTTGAGCGGTTAGGCGGTTGAGACAGGCGGTTAGGCGGTTAGGCGGTTGGGCGGTTGGGATCGATAGAGCATCTCTCGCGCTCTTTCGGTACTCGGCAGGCCGAGCGTATGATTCAGGCGGTTGGGCGGTTAGGCGGTTGGGCGGTTGAGGTTCCTTGGGAACACCTACCGCCTATCCGCCTCACCGCCTAACCGCCTCTTCAGACTGGTTCAACGCGGTGGACGCAACCTATCGGGCGGATCTGCGCGAGCTCAACGAGCTGAACTTCCAGCGGTTCGACGCCAAGGTCGAGCAGCGCTTCGCGGAGGCCGACGCGAACCTGGAGCGCAAGTTCAGGGAACTGCTCATCTGGATGTTCGGCTTCTGGATCGCTACCCTGGTGCCACTGGCGGGACTGATCCTCGCGCTGCGGTCTGTGTGAGCGGTTAGGTGGTTAGGCGGTTGCCCACTCACCCCTGCCTGCCCATCGTTCCCGTCAAAGGCGCATCTCGTTCTCTTCCTGCTCGCGCTCTTTGGCGCTGAGGAGCCCACGCTCACCATCGGGTTCTTCGACGTGGGAACCGCGTGCGAGCCGGCGAGCGATTGCGCGCAACCCATGCGCTCCCCCGCTCACTAGATCGTCCACGCGTAGCCCAGCTTCACGAAGAACGTTCTATCGGACTGCGTGATGCCGAAGTCCTCGGTGCCGCGGTAATTGTCGGCATAGCCCAGAAACAGCACGGTTCTCGGATTGAACTTGTAGGAGAACAGGAGCTGGGTGAACAGGCGCCGATCCTCGGAATCCTGCTCGAAGGTGTAGTTGGCCGGATTGTAGTCGTAATTCACATACTGCATGATCGTGCGGAAGAACGTGCGGACGTTGAACTGGTACACCGCGGTGAGCTGACTGATGTTGGCCGTGTACAGACGGGCATCGTTCGCCCGCATGCGCTCGAGGGTGTGATTGAGCGCGAGCCGGATGTGTCGCCCGAGGTTGTACGAGAGCCACGGGTTGATTCTGAATCGGCTTCCGCGCCGCGCGTTCGCGTAGTCAATTTGGTCGCCGATGATCGCAAACGCGCCGATCTGGAGATCGCCCGTCGGCCAAAAGCCACCCTGAACGAACCCACCGGTGATGTCATACTCTTCGTCCGCGTAGGCCTCTCTCGATCGCCACGCCCTGAGTCCCAGGAAGGACTGCATGGTTCCGTTATAGTTGAGCCATAACGTGCCGGTTCGATCCAACAGCCCTCCATCCCGATCGCCAAAGTAGCTGTACTCGGCTCCCGCTCGGATCGCGGACCACCAGGATCCCGGTCTTCCGTTCCACGTACGCAGCACGCCCCCCTCGATGTTGCGATAGCCAACCCTGGGATAGTAGCCAAGGTCGGCACGGAAGTTTTCCCCGGCCTCTTCGTAGTCCGCCCACCAGCCCCACGTCCGCGTGTAGTGATCGTACTCGAACGAGATGAGGTGATCATCCTGAGATCCCGCCGGTTGGCCGAAATCATCCTGAATGTCGGTCGGATACTGGGTACTCGACCGCAGCACGAGCAGTTGGATCTGATTGGTCGGCGTGAATCGAAAATCCACGTCGGCACCGAATACTCTGTTATGGTAGCCTGCTCCCTCGCGAACCGTGGCGAGAACGCCGGCCGTGTAGCGACTGCCGAAATCTCGTTTGTAGCGCACGACCGCGGCCGTGCTGGCCGTGTCCATGGTGGTCGCGCTGGATCCCTGCG
>JBDHEI010000112.1:0-5086 GCA_039591075.1 Gemmatimonadota bacterium | reverse complement strand
ATCGCAGCAGGCCATCCTGCCGCTCGTAGAACGCCGCCGCTTGGCGGGCCAGGGTTCCGCGGTAAAACGCGTCGCCGCCAGAGCGGCCGATCTCCTCTAGTGACTGGGCGAGATCCGTCTGCACGAAGACTTCGCCGACCCCCAGCGGGCGACCCCCCGGCATGAGCAGGGCCACGGATGACGGGAAGGGTGAGGTCTTCTCCACCGCCCGGGCGTGATGCGTCGCAGCCCAGAAATCGAGGGGATGTCCCTCTCTAGCCACCTTGACGGCGAGCGCCACGATGTCGGAGTAGCTCATCGTGCCGTATTGCCGCAGCATGAGGTCGAACCCGCCCACGGCGCCAGGTACGTCGGTCGACAGCGGACCGGCGTCCGGGATCCCGCCCTGCTCCGCGTAGAAGGCGATCGTCGCGCGCTCGGGCGCCGGCCCCGTGCCGTTGATGAAGGTGACGCGGTCCCGGTCGGCCACGTACGCGAGGATGAACGCGTCGCCGCCCATTCCGGCCTGGTGCTGCTCCACGACCGTCGTCATGTAGAAGACCGCGGCCGCCGCGTCGAACGCGTTCCCTCCGGCCTTGAGGATCTCGAAGCCGGCGATGGCCTCCAGCGGGTGTTCGGCGGCGACCATGCCGCGGGTGCCCAGCACGACCGGACGCCAGAACGGGTGCGTGGCCGGGGCTTGGGCGTCCAAGGGCGGGGTCCACAACCCGATTGCCGACGCGACGGCCACTGCGGTGGTGATCGGGATCCCCCTCGTCCTCGAAGGCTCCACGGTGGCAGGTTCTCGCTTCGAATCGCGAGAATACGCCGGCGTCCGGGTCACCTCAAGGTCCGTGTGTGTCCCCCCTCACATACGCCGCGCCAGCTCCAGTGGAAGATTTGCTGCGTATGGGCCGGTATCGTGCCCAAGGGGGAACCATGATCCGTGTGACTCTGATCCTGGCGCTCGGCTTCGCGTGGCCCGGGGTCGTCGAAGCGCAGAACGGTCTCTCGCAGGAGCTCGCGAGGTGCGTGGCCGTCGCCAACGATCTCGAGCGACTCATGTGCTACGACGCCCTGGCGCGAGCGCAGAGTCTCGATCGACCGCGGGAGCGACCGGTGCCGACCGAGGGCGTGGGCGCCTGGCAGATTCGGGACCAAGCCAACCCGAACGGCTCGCGAGCCGTCAGCCTCGCGCTGGTCGCCACGAGCGGCACGTCGTCGTCGGGGCAGCCGATCGTTCTGGTGCTCCGCTGCCTCAGCGGCGAGACCGAGGTCTACCTCAACTGGAGAAACCGGCTTGGGAGCGAGGCTGAGATCGCGACCCGCATCGGAGGTGACGCCGTCGAACGGAAGATGTGGGGCCTGTCGAGTAACCAGGAGGCGTCGTTCTATCCCGGGAACGACGTCACGTTCATCAATGCGCTCATGACCGCCGAGCGGTTTGTGGCACAGGTGACCCCACGTGGTGCGAACACGATTACCGCGATCTTCGATACACAGGGATTGGATGTCGCGGTCAAGCCCATGCGCGAGGCATGCCGTTGGTGAGTGCCGCCTGAGACACGGAGAACCACAAGCCCCGCAGGCACAAGTGACTGTGGGGCTTTCCTCTCTTGTCGCCGACGGTCCTGTTCCGCTATCGCTCGCTCTTCTCGGGCTCTGAAACCTCCTCGACAAGCCAGTCCAGAATGACCGCCGACATTGCCTGTGCGCCCACGAGGATTGCCCCATCGTCCGCGACATAATTCGGGCTGTGCGGCATCCCAACCGTGCCTTTCTCCGGATTGCTCACCCCCAGGAAGTACATCACGCCCGGTACCTCATCCTGAAAGGAGCCGAAGTCCTCGCTGAACGCCGGCGGGACGCCCTGGACCGCCACCACTGCATCCCCGCCGAGCCAGGCGCGGATGTTCCGGTTCGCGCGAGAGACGAGGTCGGCGTCGTTGGTTACGCCGGCCATCATGCGATCCTGATACACCGTCTCCGCCGACACGTCCGAGAAAGTCAAACCTCCGATCCCTTCGAGGATGGCCGTCTTCCCCCGTGCGCGGGCATCGGTGCTCGCCGTGGTTACCTGGGCCCGCACCACCAAGCTGCCGCCATCGCCTGTCCGGTTGGGAAACACCTGCGTCAGGATGAAACCGGGGGGGGCCGGCTGCGCTATCTGAGCGGGAGGGATCGTGCCCACGGCTTCGATGGCGTGGCGCACGGACCCGGCCGCGGCGGCGAGGTCCCCGGACCCCCGGAGCGTCACCTGCACCACGTCACGGCCCGCCATCATCCCGCCGGGGGCGGTTCCGAGTATGCCCACCGGGTAGGGTGCGGTGTGCACGGCGTAGATCGCGTCGGGGTGAATCGATCCGAACACCCCGTCCGCTAACATGGCCTTGGCCCCCGTCGCCCGCTCTTCGGCGGGCTGAAAGACGAGCATCAGTGTGCCCGCCAGCTCGTCACGAACCACGGCTAGGCCCTCGGCGATCCCGATGCCAACGGCCACATGGACGTCGTGGCCACAGATGTGACGTACCCCGGGCGTGAGAGACCGATAATCCACCGGGTCGGGTGCATTGGATGGCACGGCATCCATGTCGGCACGGAAAGCGATCGTTGGCCCCGAGGCCGCACCGCGCAGGACTCCCACGACACCGTGCCCGCCGACACCGGAGCGTACTTCAAAGCCCAGTGCGCGAAGCCGCTCGGCAATAACGCCGGCGGTCCGCTCCTCTTGGCCGGAGACTTCCGGGTGTTGGTGGATGTCGTGTCGGAGTTCGATTAGAGAGCCTTCAGCAAAAGCCAACCGCTCGGCGACTCGATCGGCAACGGTGCGTTGTTCGACCTGTTGTGCCTCAACTGAGCCGAAGACAAACATCAAGAGGGCGCCTGCCACCCAAGCGCCACGACCGTATCCCATTGATGCCTCCGTGTTCAAAGATTGCACATCCCTACGGGCCCGGCCGCGAGCGGTTTCGTGGACCTTTCCGCTGCCTGGAGTGACTGACGTCGACGGTCTAACAGGCGGCTCCGGGTGCGATCGTACCATGGGCCGCGGTTGTCTTTGGCTCGAGGCGGTCCCACCGACAAAAGGGGACAATATGGATCGAAATTGAGCTTGCACATTCTTCTACGAGACACATCTTCTTTTGAATCTGCCGTTTCCAGAATCCGCTGGGTGATGGTGCTCCTGCCTCCGAGCGAGCGCCTGCCATGTACGCCATACAACTGTCGAATCGCCGGTAGCCTCGTCATACAGGGATGGGTGGGTTCCCGTACCGGACCTCGTGCTGTCAGCTCCCAGGATCGTGCCATGTCCCGACCTGAAGCTCCGAACAACCGTTGGCTCCGCCCGTTGGCGATCGGCCTCGCGCACGGGTTTCTCTTGCTCGTGGGTCGCCAGGCGCACGCGCAACGCTGGTACCCGATCCTCGTCCTGAACCCCGAGCCTGCCGCGCCGGTTGACTCGGCCTTCGCCCGGGAGCTCGGATCGGCGGTGCGCGAGAGGCTCGCCTCGAAGCTGGGAGGCGACTACCGGGCTATTTCGACGGACGGTCTCAACGACATGCTTGTCGCGGCCGGATTCGAGTCGAACACGATCCTCGATCCGAAACTCGCCGGCCAGCTCGCGCAAGCCCTGGGGGCGACCTACGTGGTTGGTACGCTACGCACGGAAGGCGCGCCGAGCGTGACGTGGCGTATCGTGGAGAGGGTCCCCTCCGGTTGGTCGGGTTGGGTAACCGTCGTGGGTTCCGTTGACGACGATGCGAAGCGGTTGGCCGAGAGGGTGGTTGACGCGCTGCAGGACCGCTCCAAGGCAGCCGAGCACGTTCGCAGGTGCTACGAGCACGAGGCCGCGGGCGAGTTCTCGAAGGCCCGGGAGCGCGCCGCACGCGCCCATGCCGAGTACCCGGACTATCCGTCGGCCGCATTGTGTGCCTACCGAGTCTTCCTCGCGACGAACGCGCCGGCGGACTCACTCATGTGGGCCTTGGAGACTGCGGTGCTGGGGGATTCCCTGCTGGAATCACGGTGGCTGCGACTCGCGGACCTGTACGAGGAGGCCGGCGAACCCGATCGCGCCCAAGAGATCCGCCTGCGTTTCGGGGCTGTCCCAGATGCACCGGTCCCTGTGGGAGACACCCCTGATCTGTTCCCAGCGGGCGCGCTGAAGCAGCCACCGGAGCGCGTCTCGAGTCCGCCCATCATGTATCCGAGGATGCTGCAGGGCGCCGGCATTGAGGGTGACGTCACCCTGGAATTCGTGATCGGGGTGGATGGTCGTGTCGAACCGGGATCGGTCAGAGTCATATCGTCCCCGCATGAGGCCTTCAGCAACTCTGCACGCGCCGTCATAGAGGGCAGTGAATTCCGCCCGGGCCAAGTGCTTGGGCGGCCCGTTCGCACCCTGGTGCAAACGGTGATCGGCTTTCACATCGGTGGGAGTCGATGAAGCGAAGCCACGCCGGCGGACCCGTAGTGGCAAGAGTGTTGCGAGGTGTGTCCATGAGCAAGACGAGAATGGTCTGCTGCGTTCTGTCGGCGCTCGCCGTGTCGGGTAACGGCCCCCTCAGCGCTGCGACCCTTCAGCAGGACAGTGTTGCCGCGCGGGACGCTGCGGCCACGGCCGTCGCGAACGCGCAAGTAGTGGAGCTGATCAAGCAGTTGCTGGAGAGCGGGACGGGACCGGATGCGGAGGTCCCCGCGGACTGGGGCTGGGAAGTCCCGAGCGGCACGACGCTGCTGATGTGGGCAGCTGCCAGGGACCACGTCGAGCTCGTGGAGTTGCTGCTGGCTCGTGGAGCCGACACGGAAGTGACGACGTCGGAGGGTCTGACCGCCCTCATATTCGCCGCGTTCCCGGGCAACACCCGAGCGATCGAGGTGCTCTTGGACAACGGCGCTGATGTGCATGCCACTGGGCCGGTCGGCATGACGGCAGTGCAGCTCGCGGCCAGGAACGGCCATTCCGAAGCCGTGGACATGCTCGTGCGCTACGGCGCCGCCACCACCGAGGCCGAGGTCTATCGGGACGTCATGGGTGACGAGTTTCTCCTGCCCCGCGCGAGAAACGTGGAAGTACTTCACGTCTTGGATGGCGACGTGGTGCTCG
>JBDHEI010000111.1:0-6433 GCA_039591075.1 Gemmatimonadota bacterium | reverse complement strand
AGCCGTACGGCCCTCCAAGGCCGGACGGTACGGCCGCGCCTCGCATGTGCGCTGTCCGCGGCCAATCTGGGGTTCGTGAGGTCCGTCAAGTCGTTCTGATACTGCCCGAGGATAACGATGTCCGGCTGAAGGATCTCAAGTGTTTCGCGCACACGCTGTGCCTGCTGCTCGATGGTGGTTGCCCGTTCTGCAACGTTGAATACGCGCACGCACCGTCCGGGATTCTCAGCAGCTGTCCGGCGCTTCACCAACTCGACGAAGTTGCTGTCGCGATCGACTCCGTCTCCGAAGACGAACGAGTCACCGCTGAAGACCAAGTGCACGCAGTCGCCCTTCGGTTCAATGGTCGAGAATTCATCGTCCGGAAAGCCGAGAGCATTGAGAGGTGTGACGCTCTTGCGGCTCCACGGGAACTTTCCGATGCGCAGGGTATACACGCGCTGACCGTTTGCGGGATCACGAACGACCTCGATCTGGCGCTGGATCTCGAAACCAGCGACAACCTCCGCACACGTGAAAACCGCCGCAGCAGGTATGAGAGCGAAGATCACGAGCTTGATCTTCCCCTTGAGGCCTTGCTTGCGCCACACCTCAGCCATTGTCACTCCTCCATTGCGATCCAACGCTCCACCATCGTTAGATCCCGCTCATCCAGCAGTCTATGTACTGGTAGCGTCACCAGACGGTCGCAGAGCTCCTGCGCCCCGCGGAACTCGCGGTTCGTATTCTCACAGCGTTCCGCCAATTGCTCGAGCGCCGATAGCGGGCCCGGATAACCCGGGGCGATACCCATGGGTCGTCCGGCACGCAGGCGCGCTGTGCGAATGCCCCGGCGCCGGGCAAGCACCGGCAACCGCACATATCCGGGGCGTGCCTCTGCCGGGACCGGAACGATAGCAAAGGCGTTGCCCAACTGGACCGCGCGTTGGAGCCGATCGGCATTCTCCCTTCGCACCGTCGCCTCCGCCTCGACCAACTGCCAGGTGTGGGCGAGGAGCGCTCCGGCCGCCCGCGAAACGGGTCCTGGCGGAGACGGCTCCTTGTAGACCGTCTCGCCAAGATGGAGAAATGGCAGCAGCGCAGGCGCCCAGTATACCGAGGGATGGGCGAGCCAAGCCAGGGTGGCCGCAACCGCGACGTCCCTCCACCCTGCTGGCGCTCGGGGCGGCTCCTCCAAGCCACCCAGTATCGCTTGTCCGGCGTCGTCCCAAAGCTCAGTATGCCGAGCGACCCGCTCGAACCGAGCGGGCGTTCCCTGAGACGGGCACCGGCTCCCTGCGCCGCGTCTTCGATGACGAGCGTCCCGCTCAGCACATCGTCAAGGGGCGCGAGATCGACGGGAATCCCATAGAAATGCACAACCACGGCTGCCGATACCCCGGCGGACACTGCGGCCCGCAGAGAGTCCGTGTCCGGAGCCAACGTGGCGGGGTCGAGGTCGTAGAGCACGACGCGCGAGCCCGAGCCCGCCGCAGCGGTAGCCAGATCGTAGCACCCGTACGCTGGAAGCGCGACCGGAGCATCTCCCGCGATCCGGCGCGCCCCTCGCATCGCCAGGGTGAGAGCCGCCGTGCCTGAGCTGGTCAGCACGACATCTCGAGATCCGAAGAAGCTGGCAAGCGTCTGGCGCACACCTTCGACAGATCCACGTGACGGCCGAACGAGCGCCTGCATGCCGGCGCGCAACGCTGTCCATGGAACCGGTGCGTGTGCGGGTGGCTGTCGCCGAAGCATCAGGGGATGTAGCGCACGATCGTGGGCCCAAGCCGAGTGGCCAGGCCCACGGGCAGACGGCACCACAGGCGCGGCCCCCACCGGTAGGCCCCTCTATCGGGCGACGGCGTCTCGGCAACCGACCCGCGCGCCAGGTAGTGCCACCACAACGGCTCATCCCGCCCACCCCATTGCTGCTTGAACTCGTGCGTGCCTCCTCCCGGCGTGCTGCGACCGAAGTTGTACGTTGTACATCCCTCCTGAGCGGCCCGCTCCATGAAGGACCAGTGGAGGAGGTAATTTGCCCGAACTTTGGCGTGGTCCCTGAGCGCTGAGGACCAGGTAATCTCAAACTCGTCTGCCCAGCGGAAACCGCACCCCCCTGCGATTGGCACGCCATCCAGATAGGCACACGCGAATAGGGCCGAATCCGGGAAGCACTCGCGCATGGTGTGGAAGAAGCGCGCCGACTGCGTGGGCGTCCCAAGATCACGCATGTGCCGAGCAAAAACCTTGAAGAACGGGGTCATCTCCTCCGCTCCGAAGCGGACTTCGACTCCCGCCTTCTGGGGGCGTCGCACCTTGTTCCGCATCTTCGTACTGAGGCTCGCCCACAACGCTTTCGGATCCGCATCCGGCAGGTCAACGAGAGTGGTCACCTTGCGATGCGACGCGGGAAGGTCGATCGGAAGTTCGACTCGGCTGCGCAGCTCGAGGAGCTTCACGCGGTCGCGGCGTGCCATCGCTACCGCCTCGGAAGTCAACGCCGCCACCGCGGCGTCCGAGCCGAGCGGACCACCGTAGTTCAAGAACGGCATCGAAACGAGAAAGTGTCCGAAGAGTCGGCTTCGCACGCGCACCAGCGGCAACACCCCGGACAGATCACCGTTCGCTGTGCGGCTCTCCAAGTAGACGCAGTCGTGTCCAAAGACCGCCTCGATCAGGTCCTTCCATTCGTACAAATGGAAGTGGGTCCAACCGGAGGTGGCCGTTACGAAGGCGTTCCAGTCTCGAGGATCGCCGGCGAACGGTTGCACAGAGAGTTTCACGGTGCCGTCATCTCAGCGGGAAGTCCTCGGAACGTGGTAACGACGCGCAACAGCCCTGGTGACAACGCGGCCTCCGGTGATGCACGCTTGGTGCCGAATCGGCTGGCATCCTCGGGCAAGACTGCAGCAAGGCCAGGAGCGAACGCCGTTGGGCGCGCGGCGAACTCGATCCCCTCGTCATGAGCGGGGGTGTTGCGTTCGCGCAACAGGAGGGTCGTTTCCCGGACCTACCCGCCTGCCTTGGGCCTGGCTTGCCCCTGGCCCTTCTGAAAGTGCCTGGATCTCGGCCCTGCACGCGACCCCGCGGACATCGCGGACATCCTGGGGACGGAGCCAGGCGAAGGCGTCCGAACGTGGCCCCGATTTTGATGCTGTTGACGAATGCGCGCCCGGCACGAAACGCCGGAACCTCCAGGTTGGGAGCATGCTGGTGACCTCGACCCGCCGTGATATCCCGGACCTCACGATCGACACGCTGTCTCGAAGCTTCTTCAAGGAAGCGGCTCGGTACGGCTTCGGTCACTTGGACTACGTGAGGTTCGTGAACTGTCTGCTCGATCTCGCCATGCAGAACGGCACCAGCGTGGCGCCCACGGATGCACCGCCACCTCAATCGGCCGACGTCACCCAGGCAGGCGACGACCGGCCGAGCCCGGAGGCGATCGCGGCAGATCTGCCGCTGAAGGGCGAACGCGTCATGGTGCGGGCCTGCGACCCGGATCGGGACCTGCCGCTGTTCGACCGATGGCTGGCGGACGAAGCCGGGCGGCATTTTCTCCTCTCCCGTTCCACGTCCCAGCAGATCGATATTCGCGACATCATCCACACGCCGGACTGCGTTCTGGGGATCATTACCCTGCCGGATTCCACCCCGATCGGATCGGTCGCGTTTCTGGAGTATGATCGGGTGCAACGGAAGGCCGAACTCCGGAAACTCATCGGTGAAGCCAGTCAGAGAGGGAAAGGGTTCGCGAAGGAGGCGTCAGCCCTCTGGATACGATACGGACTCAAGAAGCTGGGGCTCAGGAAGGTTTATCTGAACACGCTCGAGACCAACCTGCGCAACGTCCGGCTGAATGAGGACCTCGGCTTCCGGGTAGAAGGCGTGCTCCGCAACGAGGTCCTGATCGACGGGACCTACCACGACGTGCTCAGGATGGGCCTCTGGGCGGAGGAAGCGCACGCGCCCGGCTAACTCGACTTCCGCATCGCCGTTTCCAACACAGCCCATTCCCGCAGCGTTGCTCGAGGAGGTTCCTTGCTCCGCATCAGGGGCGTATCAGGTAGATCCCCCCGTCCAGCGTGACCACGTAAATCTCGCCGTCCGCATCCTCGCCAAAGGAAGAGATCAGCGAACGCGTCCCGATATCCGCCGTGTGATCTCTGACATCCGTCGCCCGCCCACTCTCATAACGGAAGCTCCGGATCCATCCCTGACAGTAGTCGGCATAGAAATATCGTCCCTGGAGCGACGGGACTGCGGCGCCACGGTACACGTAGCCACCCGTAACCGAGCATCCGCCGGCGTGCGGGTACTCCACAACCGGAAGCGTGAGGCCCGACTCATTGCACGTCGCGGCGTTGTAGCAGTGCAAGCCCTCCATCACGTTCCAGCCGAGGTTGACGCCACCAGTGCCCGCCGGAACGACGTCGATCTCCTCCCAGGCGTTCTGTCCCACGTCACCGATGTAGAGGTCGCCGGTCGCCCTGTCGAACGAAAAGCGCCATGGATTGCGGAGTCCGTATGCCCAGATCTCCTTGCGGGCCGCTGCATCATTCACGAACGGATTGTCAGTCGGGATCGCGTAGGGAGCCCCGCCGTCCACGTCGATGCGCAGGATCGACCCGAGCAGCGTAGTGGAGTCCTGGCCGTTCCCGAGTGGGTCCCCGCCGGATCCTCCGTCGCCGAGTCCGATGTAGAGCATACCGTCGGGACCGAACGTGACGAGACCGCCGTTGTGGTTCGCATACGGCTGGTTCACGACCAGGAGCACCTCCTCGGTCGCGGGATTTGCACTGTCGGGGTCGGGAGAGACACGTATCCGTGACAAGTGCGAGTCGCCGGCAAGGTTGGTGTAGTAGACGAAGATCTCACCGTTCTGCGCGTAATCGGGATGGAACGCGACGCTGAGGAGGCCTTGCTCGCCGCCCTCCTGCACACGTCCCGCGATGTCGAGGAAGGCTCGGGGAAGCACGGAGCCGCCTCGTAGGATCTTGATACGACCGCCCCGCTCGATCATGAACAGCCGAGAGCCATCACCGGGCGCGTGGGTGACGAAGACGGGATTCGTCAGCCCGCTGGCTACCAGCTGGAGCGAGAGCGACCCGGTGGCGGCGGGCTCCACGACCAGCATCGCTCCGCCCTGGAGACCACCTGACGAGGCCGCAACAAACGTCGTTCCTGGCCCGCGGGCCGTGAGGAGAGCATCGTCGCCGCCAGCGGTTTCCACCGTTGCTACGGCGGGATCGTCGCTGGACCAGGTCACCACAGCCGTTCGAGCACTACCATCCACCGCTTCGACCCGAGCCGAAATCGTCACCGTGTCTCCGGCCGTCATGAGGCTGGGGATACCGGCCACGATGATGGTCGCATTCGCAGCGCTCGCCGTGAGGGGATCACCCGACCCAGTAGGAGCGAGTGACACGCTGGTGGCCACGACCGTGTCCCCGCGGATTTCTATCGCCACCTGACCTCGATGGGTTTCCAGGCCTGCTGCGAGCGCAGACACGGCTAGTGCACGACCAGCACCGGGCGGCACCGCCGCAACCACTCGTCCCGCGCCCGCCTGGACCGGCGCCCCGAAGGATCGTGGGCTGAGGTCGGGAGCGGAAACCACCACGTGCACTGAATCCGTGGCTCCGGTCGTGTCAAGGAGGCTCACGAAGAAGGACACGTCCTCAGGCGGCGGACCGGTCAGATCCTCGCCCGAGCACGACAGGCCGACGACGAGGAGCATGATGAGCGCCGAGACGGACGCTGGATATCGTGAGGATCGCATCATGGTAGGAGTGTAAGCGGTGATCTGTGAGCTGTAAGCTGTGCGCTGAGCATATCTGGTGAGTGCGGGGTCGCCGCCTCCCACATGCCCTTTCACAGCGCACGGCTCACCGCTCACACGTCACCCACACAATACGCTTCCCCCATTCACGTTCAGAATCTCCCCCACTACGCTGTTCGCAAGATCGGAGCAGAGGAACACAATGGGCCCGGCGATTTCCTCGGGAGTGGCTACTCGCCCGAGCGGGATTGTCCCCTCGATCTCCCTTTTCCCTCTTCCCTTTTCTCTCTCGAACGGCACCTCACACATCTCCGTGTCCACCCATCCTGGTGCCACGCAGTTCACGTGGATTCCGTTCTCCATGGCTTCAACACACACCGACTTCACGAACGAGATCACGGCCCCCTTGGTCGCTGCATAGTCGGCATGGTAAGCCTCCCCGCGCTGTCCGGCGGTCGATGCCACGATCACGATGCGACCGCCCGGGCCCATCGCCTCGAGGGCGGCGCGGGTGCCGTAGAACACGGAGTCGAGGTTCACGCCGAGCGTCGTGCGCCACTGCATATCATCCATGCGTGCCACGGGCACCTCGTCGGGAGGCCAGATCCCGGCGTTTGAGACAAAGACGTCGAGCTTGCCAAGGGCAGACAGTGTTTCCTGAACCACTCGGTT
>JBDHEI010000110.1:0-5347 GCA_039591075.1 Gemmatimonadota bacterium | reverse complement strand
GTTCCAGCGCCACAGCTAGCGGGAAGGTAATGAACGCCGCTGGAGTGACGAGGCTGGCTCTCTGCAGGTTTACCGGGGACGCGAATGGCAACCTCCGAGTGCGGGAGGATGCCATCCACCGAATCTCGTCGATCCCCCCACCATCGCTTTCGCAAGGCCCCCGAGCGTCACGCGGCGTTCGGGGCCTGAACGCGTTGTTTCCACAAACAGTCCCGAAACAGTCCCGGACAGGAGGTCCTCCCATGCACAACCGCAGGCAAGGCAAGTGGCCGTTCCTCGTGGTGCTGAGTCTCGTCGTACCGGCTGGCACCGTGGCTGCGCAGCTTCCAAACCCCGGAATGGAGATCGACGCAGCGCGCACCGCCGTTGTGATCACCGACCCTCAGAACGATTTTCTCAGTCCCGACGGGGTGACTTGGGGCGTCGTGGGTGAGAGCGTTATCGAAAACAACACGGTCGAGAATCTGGACCGGCTTATGCGAGCCGCCAAGGAGTACGGATATGAGCTGTTCGTCTCGCCGCACTATTACTACCCCACCGACCACGGGTGGAAATTCGGTGGGGCTCTGGAAGTCCTCATGCACAACATCGGCATGTTCGATCGAGCGTCACCACTGAGTCTCGACGGGTTCGAGGGGTCTGGCGCCGACTGGCTCGTGCGGTACAAGACCTACCTTGAGGACGGAAGAACAATCGTGACGAGCCCGCACAAAGTGTACGGGCCTGAGACCAATGACCTCGTGCTGCAGCTGCGCAAGCGAGGGATCGACAAGGTCATCCTTGCCGGTATGTCGGCGAACCTCTGTGTCGAGGCGCACATGCGGGAGCTTCTCGAGCAAGGGTTCGAGGTCGCAGTCGTCACGGATGCGACCGCGGCAGCCAAGGTACCCGATGGTAATGGGTACGCGTCAGCCATGACGAACTTTCGTTTCATGGCGAACACCACGTGGACTACAGATGAGGCCGTCGCCGCAATGGCTCACGCACACTAGCTGCGACATTGCACGTCCGGTGCCGATGCCGAGAGCGGCATCAAGGCGATCGTCGTCTACCTCATGAACGCTCTGGCGGCCAGCCAGATGGGGGAACTCGAGAAGTTCCTCAACCGTGGCTTCCCCGATGGCAAGGGGCCGGTGACGTTTGCGCGGTATACCGGTCAGGAGTCAGATGAGGAGCAGCAGGTCATCAACCAGCCATGACTGACGCCACCTCTCTCGTCGATCGCCTGGCGGCCCTGTCCAGACTGGACGGCATCCCCCGCGAGGAGCTCGAGTGGCTCGTGGCACACGGGCACCTCGAGGTGCGCGAAGCCGGCACGGTCCTCGCTCCGAAGGGCAAACGGGTTGAGAAGCTCTGGGTCATCCTTTCCGGGCACGTCGCCGTCCAGGTGGATCGGGGAGCAGGGCCTCGGCGTGTCACGGAATGGCGCACCGGCGACGTGAGTGGCATGCTGCCCTACTCCCGGATGACGGGGCCACCGGGCGACAACTACCTCGAGGAAGAGTCCGAGCTCCTCGCCATTCACGAGGACCACTTTCCCGAGATGGTCCACCGGTGCCCGGCGTTTGCCGCATACACCGTGCACAGCATGCTCGACCGCGCGCGCAGCTTCAACGCTAGCGATCTGCAGGACGAGAAGATGATCTCGCTTGGGAAGCTGGCGGCCGGACTGGCCCACGAGATCAATAACCCCGCGTCCGCCACGGTACGCGGCGCCAAGCAGCTGCTGGTGGGCCTGGCCCAGGCGGACGCGGCGTCGCGGGCGCTCGGCGCCGCCCGCCTGAGCGACGATGTGCTCGAGGCGATCGAGCAGGTGCGCTCCGCCTGTCTGGCGCAGCCCGCCGGGACGGTGCTGTCAGCGGTGCAGCAGGCGGAGCGGGAGGACGAGATCGCCGACTGGCTCGAGCGCCACCAGGTGGATCCGGCCCACGCGGCGGCGCTCGCCGACACGGCCGTCACGATCGAGGTACTCGACCGGCTGGCCGACGCGACCTCAGGCGAGACACTCGATGCCGCACTCCGCTGGATCGCCGCCGGGTGCGCGACGCACTCGCTCGCCTCCGACATCGAGCAGGCCGCGACCCGGATCAGCGAACTCGTGGCCGCCGTCAAGCGATTCACCTATATGGACAACCCGGCCGGACTGGAGTTGGTGGACGTGGAGGCCGGACTGCGTGACACCATCAGGGTTCTGGCTGCGAAGGCGAAGGCGAAGGGTGCCGCCATCACGCTGGACGTCACGGCGGATCTCCCGCGCGTGCAAGCGACCGGCAGTGAGCTCAACCAGGTATGGTTGAACCTGATCGACAACGCTCTCGATGCCATTCCCGAGTCCGGCCGAGTCGACGTCGGTGCACGCATGGAGCGGGATTGCGTCGTCGTGCGCGTGGTCGATGACGGACCGGGTATCCCTCCGGACGTCGTGCCCCGTATCTTCGATCCGTTCTTCACCACCAAGCCGCCCGGGCAGGGTACGGGCCTTGGTCTGGAGATCACCCGCCGGCTCGTGCGGGGGTATCAGGGTGACATCGCCGTCGAGTCCAGCCCCGGCCGCACCGAATTCCGCGTGAGCCTCCTGGTCGGGCAGCCTGCGCCCACCGAGGTCGCCGCTCTGCCCGCGGCCCCGACCGGGGAGTGAGCCGGCCGCCCATGTCGAAGCCCATCATCCTGACGCTCGACGACGACCCCCACGTCCTGCGCGCCGTCAAACGGGATCTACGCGCCAAGTACGGAACGGAGTATCGCATCATCGGGGCAGATTCGGGGCAGGCGGCCCTCGAGCTTCTCACCGAATGGAAGCGTCGCGGCGAGGTGCCGGCGCTGTTCCTGGTCGATCAGCGCATGCCGAACATGACGGGGCTGGAGTTCCTGGAGAAAGCGACTGCCCTCTACCCCGACGCCCGGCGCGTGCTGCTCACGGCGTACGCCGACACCGACGCGGCGATCGCGGCCATCAACCAAGTGCAACTGGACCACTACCTCCTGAAACCGTGGGACCCGCCCGAGGACAAGCTCCATCCGGTGCTCTCGGACCTGCTCGACGACTGGCAGCTCGTGCACCAGCCGGCGTTCGACGGCATCAGGGTGGTCGGCCACCAGTGGACACCGGACTCGCATCGTGTCAAAGATTTCCTGGCGAGCAACCAAGTCCCGTATGTGTGGATGGACCTCGCGTCGAGCGCCGAGGCGCGGGAACTGCTGAACATGACGAAGGACCCCGAGCCGACGCTTCCGCTGCTGTTCTTCACCGACGGAACGACCCTGGCCAACCCGTCAAACCGAGCCATCGCCGACCGGATCGGTCTCCAGACCGTCGCGGATCAGCCACTCTACGATCTGCTCGTCGTCGGCGCGGGACCGGCCGGTCTCGCGGCCGCCGTCTACGGAGCGTCCGAAGGGCTCCGCACGCTCGTCGTTGAGGAGAAGGCGCCCGGTGGGCAGGCCGGGACGAGTTCGCGGATCGAGAACTACCTCGGATTCCCCACCGGGATATCCGGCGGGGAGTTGGCGCGCCGCGCGGTCACGCAGGCGCGGCGCTTCGGCGTGGAGATCCTGACCACTCAGCGCGCCGTAGGACTGGATGTCGACGGACCGACGAGCCTGATCACCCTGGAAGACGGCACGACCTTGAACGGCCGAGCCGTGCTCATCGCCACCGGGGTGTCCTACCGGGACCTGCAGGCCGACGGCATCTCGGCCTTGGCCGGTGCGGGCGTCTATTACGGGGCCGCCCTGGGCGAAGGCGAGTCCGTACGAAACCAGGACGTCTACGTCGTGGGTGGAGCCAACTCGGCCGGTCAGGCGGCAGTGTATTTCTCGCAGTTTGCGAAGACCGTCACGATGCTGGTACGCGGTCCGTCGCTGGCCAAGAGCATGTCGCAGTACCTCATCGACCAGATAGAGGGAACCGCGAACATTCGCGTCTGGACGAAGAGCGAGGTTCAGGAAGCGATCGGGACGGACCGTCTCACGCACCTCGCGGTGGCGCGTGAGGGGGGACAACACTCGGAGACGGTCGACGCCGCCGCGCTCTTCATCTTCATCGGCGCGCAGCCACGCACCGATTGGCTCGGTGAGGTCGTCGCTCGGGACGAGCACGGGTTCGTGCTGTCCGGCGCGGACGCGATTGCCCCAAGTCCCGCCACGGTCGATGGATCCACGTCGCAGCGCCGTGCGACGGTCGCTGCGCGGCGCCCATCGGGGCGGGTGAGCGTGAGGATCTCGAGAGGGACCGTGGCGCTGCGGGTCCCCAGCATGCTGGAGGCGAGTGTTCCCGGGGTTTTTGTGGCGGGTGATGTACGGGCCGGGTCGGTCAAGCGCGTCGCGTCTGCGGTTGGAGAAGGATCGATGGCAGTGATGCACGTGCACCAGTACTTGCGGCAAACCTGACGCGGAGTTCGCACGACAAGGCCGACTGCGCGAAACGAGAGCTCACCGAGCGTCTTGAACCGCCGGGACAGCGTTGTGTGGTCGGGAAGGGGGAGTTCCACCTCAAGCAAGTCTGCCAACGAACGCAGGAAGCCTGGTTTGTCGGAGTGGAAGGTGCAAGACCATGCGGATCGTCAGCGCCGCTTCGATCGCGAGGTTCGGGTAGACGCGTCGGCGGTCCGGTCTTGGAGAGCTTGACGCGGCACTTTGGCGTTCAGCTCCTCGAACCAATTGGCCACGAGCACCAGCTCGGAGACGAGTCCCTGCCGCCGCACCATGATGAAGCGGTCGCCGCGCGGGGTGATGTCGTAGGCGCGGTGGTAGTGATCCGCCCGGAACCCGCGCGCATCGAAGAGCTTCTCCACTGGCCCGAGGCCGAAGCTCGGAGTCTCGGTCACGGTGCGACGCACCAGGTCTCCAGCCGTCTGGCGGTAGAACAGCTCGCGGCCGCTGCGAGCCCATAGGGGTTCCGTCCTTCCGCCCACCGAGACCGCCCAACGTGCGCGGCCCGGATTCTCGAAGGGACGCACGTACACCTCCTCCTGGCCGGACTCGTTCGAGCTGTACGCGATCCACCGGCCATTGGGGAGATGATCGGGCTGTACTCCTCCTGCGCGGTGGCGACGAGCGTCACGCGGCGTTCGGGGCTCTGCCTTGTGCGTCCAGACAAAGCCCGAGCATTTCACGTCAGTTGTGGCATTGCTACGACTCTTGTCAGCAATGGTCCCGTGTCGTATTAGCTAAGACATAAACGGAATCATTCCCGTCGGTGGCCTCCCGGCCCCAGCCGCCTGACTGACGCCGTAGTACGACGCCCGCCCGACGACGAGACCGCCGGACCGCCAGGCTATCTGCCCTTATTCGGAGGGACCAATCATGTACGCAAGAGCGGTAACGGTTTCGGTCAATCCCGAGAAAC
>JBDHEI010000109.1:0-5644 GCA_039591075.1 Gemmatimonadota bacterium | reverse complement strand
ATGAATCACGCCCTTCAAGTGCGCGTGCTGGACCGCCTGGCACACTTCGATGAACAGTCTCACCCGATTCTCGACGGAGAGCTTCCTGCCGTCCGCGTACTCCTTGAGCGACTCCCCGTCGACCAGCTCCATCACGAAGTAAGGCCGACCTTCCTCCGTGGCTCCAGCGTCCAGGACCTTGGCGATACCGGGATGCTGCATCACGGCCAGTGCCTGCCGCTCGGCTTCGAAACGGGCCAGCACGTCCTTCGAGTCCAACCCCGGCTTCATCACTTTGAGCGCAACCCGACGCTTCAACGCAACCCGCTGCTCGGCCTCGTACACCACACCCATTCCGCCCTCGCCGAGCACGCGGAGTATTCGGTACGGACCGATCGTGCGTGGAGGATCCCCGCTCGATGCGGAGGAAGCAGAGCCGGGTGAGGTGCCCGGATTCACCGGTGTGCCATCGGTCGCATCGTCAGGGTGCATGTCCGTACCCCCGGTCGAGAGCCCACGGCAGCTGTGAGGGATGATGTAGTATTGGCGCCGTCGACGCCGACCGCTAGTTCGAGGGGGATGAGATTCCGTCGTGCGCATCCTCGCCCAACCCTGGGCGCCACACGGCGCTCGGGGCTTTGCTTTCCACCGACGACAGCCGAGAAGATCTCGAACCTGTGCCTGGACATCAGGCAGTTGCCGGTTGCGTTGCCTCTCATCAGGGGGGTCAGCGCTCTTTCTGCTGCCTGGCCGTGCCGGCGAGCCGGGCCCAATGCCTCCGCGACGGTAGGGCGGATCTCCCAACAACAGGTCAGGAGCAACTGAAGAACTCTCACATCGGGAGAGGTATTCCCGACCATTCCATTTCACATACCCGCGTCACGATTCTGACCCTTGACCGACTAGATAGGCAGGACAGCCCGTCGCGGTTGCGGCTTGGATGCCCGCCCAACGGCGTGACCCCGACGACACCGGCGAGCAATGGGTCCCCGACATCCGTCCAATACCATGTTGAGCGGAGAGCCGCGACCTGCTTCCAGAGGAGGCTACCATGCACCGGTCTCTGCTGATTGTATCGCTTCTGACGGCCTGCACGACGACCACCTCAAACCTGGACACCGCGACGTCGCCATCCGCGCTCCCTGGATACGCCGACGGTTACGAGCGTGTGTTCACTGCCTCGGTCGATGCCATTGCAATGCTCTCATGGGAGATTACGGTGGCGGAAATGGATGCCGGTGTCATCGTTGCCAAGACGCCGAGGAACCTCCTCACTTGGGGTGACAAGGTTACAGTCAAGGTCTTTCGTCCCGACTCGTTGCGCGCCGACACGCTGACCCGTGTTGGCTTCACCTCCGGCACTGACCAAGCCATCGATTGGGGTAAGAACAGCGCCAATCAAAAGAAGTTCTTTCAGAAGCTCGACCTGATCCTCAACGCCAAGCAGCCGTAGTGCATTCTCCTCTCGTTTGAACACGACTGCTGAGATGGCCGGACGTTCGCAGTAGGGTCGAATCGCTCCGCCGACGAGGTGCGAAGGAGCTGAGCCCCGAGCGTCACACGGCGTTCGGGGCTGTCGGTTGCAGCACGGTCGCGTAGGGTAGCCGTCATACAACACTCTTGCGGTTGCCATCCGTGGGCGCATATTCGGCCTCAGTCGCCCAAGCCTTCCTTGTCACCACATCCCCGAGGTGCTGCCATGCGCGTTCTTACGCTTGCCATTGTCATTGCGGTCACGGCGGTAGCGGTGAATGCCACAACCGGCGTCGCTTTGTTCGATGGCTCAGGCGCGACGACCGAAGCGGATCGGCCAAGCAATCAGCGACTCTTGGGCATCCACCACTTTTCGCTCAAGGACGGAGTCAAGCCCGAGGACTTCGAGCGATTCATTGTCGAGAAGTGGAACCCCGTTATGAGCGACCGCTTTCCAGGAATCCACCTGATGCTCGTGAAGGGGGAAAGGAACGCGAGAGACGGCGAGTATCTCATGGTCTATGACATACAGTCGGTATACGTGCGGGACTGGTACTGGCCAAGCAGCGACGAGCAGACAGAAGCGTCCGAGGCGATCTGGGAGAACTGTGGGGAGGCGTGCAGTGACGTCGACGAGAGATTCGCCAGCATGGCTGAGAGAACGCGCTGGGCCGACTACGTTGAGCTGGTACGCGATTGATCCTGACCGACTTGCGTGACTCAAACAGCCCCGAGCGTCGCGTGACGCTCGGGGCTTTCGGAGGCGGGTAGGCTGGTGCTCGGCGTCCAATGATCACACGCAACCTTCTCCCGGAGGCCCCAATGCGTTCGACCCTCTTACTCGCGACCGTGCTGTTGTTTGTGCCGCCCCCCGTGCAAGCCCAGGAGTGGAGTCCGGCTGAGCAGGAAATCGTCGACTTCACCGCCAACTGCTGGGATATGTGGCAGCAGGCAGAGCGGGAGCAATACTTCTCGCAATGCTGGCACGAGGACATCACGTTTTGGTGGTCCGGCTGGCTGATGCCGGTAGGCATGTCCTGGATTCGCCAGAATGCTCAGTTCTTCTTTGGCCGTGGCGGGGGCAGCACTCCGATCCTCGACTTTCAAGCACACTCCGTCAATGTCTTCGGTGATGCGGCGGTCCTGACCTACCAACTTCTGGGGGCAGATGTCGTCAAAGACGGCGCGCCCATTTGGTGGGGCACGGGTCGCACGGACTTCCTCGTGCGAGAGAACGGTGCCTGGAAGGTCGTGGCCGTTCACCAACACGCCGCACCGCAGAACCCCTATGGGAACTGACGCGAAGCGCAACTGAAGACCTCGGGTCAACAAACAGTTGTGAGACTTCACTAGCCCCGAGCGTCACGCGGCGTTCGGGGCTTCCGATATGGAACCGCCTTACCGCCTAACCGCCTACGTCACCCTGCCCGCAGATGGCGGCGGGCAAACAACCACGCTCCAACTACAAAGAACACGAGCGTGAGTGCCGCCATGGCGACGAGCTCGAACACTACGTCAGTGAGACCACCGCCGGCCGACATGATCCTGCTCAGCGCCGAGACGGCGTGCGTGGTGGGCAGCACCCCATTCAGCTCGATCACCCGCGCCCCCACCGAGAAGAGCGGCACGTCGGGCAGCGGGAACATCCCGCCCGAGAAGAACATGAGGACGAAGAACGGGAAGCACCCGATCGTGACGAGGTCGAAGATGGTCCGCAGGTAGGCGGCGACCCCGATGCTGATGGCGACGACCGACAGGCTGCTCAGCGCACCGACGACGAGCATCGGGAGCATGGCTCCTTCCGCCCGATACCCGAGGACGACCGCGGTGCCGTAGGTCACGCCCAGCGCCGCCAGGCCGATCAGCACCTGCACCACGCTGATCGCGCCGAGCCACTCCACCGTCCGCATGGGGGACAGGCGCAGCCGCACGATGGTTCCCGCGTCCTTTTCGCGGATGAGCGAGGCGGCGGCCGTGAACATCAGCATCATGACCGCCAGCACCAGGAGTGCGGGCACGTATTGATCGAACTCGCTGCCGCTGCCCTCCCCGCCGAGCGTCCGGGCCTCGAGGTGGATCGGGCCGATCTCCCCCGTGACCGTCCCGGCGTACGCGAACACGAGGTAGTCGATGAAGGCAGCCGCCATCGGTGACTTCACGTTCGAGGGGTCGCCCCAGGTCCGGACCACCGCCGGGGCGGCTCGCCGGCCGTCGCGGTATCCGAGCACCGCCTCCGACAGCTCTTCGGGCAGCTCCACCACCAGGTCCACGCCGCGCGCGCGCAGCCGCTCCAGCGCGGGATCGAGCGCGTCGGCCGGCTCCACACGTAACGCGGTTTGGTCGTCGAGCGACCCCACCGCCTGCACGTGCTCGAACAGCTGCCGGCCGAGGCTCCCACGGTCGTGATCCACGACGGCCACGCGGTACGTCGTCGTCCCCTCACCGTAGTAGAAGTGCATGAGGGCCACGAAGAACGGCGCGAACGTGATCACCAGCACGAGGATCTTCCAGTCCCGCATGTTCTCGAGCAGGGTCTTTCTGAGCAGGGCGAGCACTCTCATTCCCGCAGCTCCCGCCCCGTGAGCGTGATGAACACGTCCTCGAGCGACCGGCGCCTGATCACCATCTCACCGCTCGGCAGACCGATCTCGCGGCAGCGTTCCAGCACCCGCGGCAGCAGGTTGAGGACATCGGGCCCCACGAGCCGCAGCGTTCCCCCCCGACACGCCAGGGATCGCACCCCCTCGGGCAGACGCGATTCGAGCAGCGGGACCTTGATAGCGGCGTCCTCCGGCACGGCGACCTCCAGCACGTCCCCCTCGCCCACGGAGTTCTTGAGCCGCTCCGGCGTATCGACCACCAGCAGCGTGCCGTGATCGATGATCGCGACCCGGTCGGCGAGCCGGTCGGCTTCGTCCATGTCGTGGGTGGTGAGGATGACCGTGGTGGGCGGTGCCAGCGAGCGGATGTACTCCCGCACCAGCACGCGACTCTGCGGATCGAGTCCCGCCTGCGGCTCGTCCAGCACGAGCGTGTCGGGCCGATGCACGAGCGCGAGGGCGAGGTTGAGCCGGCGCTTCATCCCGCCCGACAGGGTCTTGGCGAGCCGGTGGCGACGGTCATGGAGGCCCAGTACCTCGAGCAGCACCAGCGCGCGTCCGCGCGCCTCGGGCCGCGCGACGTCATACATGCGGCCCACGAACTCCAGTTGTTCCAGGCACGTGAGGGCTTCCCAGATCACCAGGTCCTGCGGGCACAGCCCCAGCACGGGAGGGTGCGCCGGCCGGTCGTTGGTCGCAGGGCGGGGGGCGAACGTGACCTCCCCCGCGTCGGCGCGGAGCAGACCGCACACGATGTTGACGGTCGTAGTCTTGCCCGCACCGTTGGGGCCAAGGAGCCCCAGGATTTCCCCTTCGTGAATGTCGAGGGAGAGAGAGTCGAGCGCGCGGACGTCGCCGTAGGATTTGGCGAGGCCCTCAAGCGCGATAGCCACGGTCGGATCCGCATGCCGCGCTGGCGCGGTGCCCTCGCGCGCCCCGGAACCGACCCGGTATCCCGTCACTGTGGTCACCATCCCGTCGTTCGGCCCAGCCGCCGTGGGTGACCGTCCGCCCACCTCACCATCATAGTGCTTGGCGAGCGGGGCGGCCAGCTGTCGACGACGCGGTTGCGAGTATCCCGACAAGCCTCTCGGTGTCTCTCACGGGACACCGCGCCCAGCTTCTGCTATTGCTCTCCGAGGAGGTCGTCGGCGCCGGGTGATGCGGCAGTCACTGACGATTGTAGATCCCGGCCCCGAGCGTCACGCGGCGTTCGGGGCTTCGGTTGCGGTGTCGTTTCGACGGGTAAGCCATCCGAGCACGGGACAAACGACGCAGCACTCCACCACAAAGTGCCCTAATCCAGACGACGCACGTTCCGTATCAGTAAACATCCTAACGCCCCCCGCACGAGGCGGTTGAAGGGCATACGCGACCGTTAGGGTCCGATTGTGGCGCTATTGCGACTCTTGCGATCGCGGTGACCGCGTTGCAGTCTGCGCGAACAGCGATACGATAATTCCCGTCGGTGGCCCTAGCGGCCCCGCCGCCTGACAGACGCCGCAGTGTGACGCCCGCCCGACGACGAGACCCCTCCCTAGCCCACCGGCAGTGTTGCCGTCCATAGATGACGCCGACGGCCCGTTGTGGCC
>JBDHEI010000108.1:0-5753 GCA_039591075.1 Gemmatimonadota bacterium | reverse complement strand
TGATGATCTGGACACACCCGTGGCGCCGACGCGGAAGAAGGGACCGGCGCTGCCGTCTTCGAGGCCTCCCACACGTTCGCAAGCTGGGGACGGAACGAACAAACCGATTGTGCCATCGTGCCCGGTGCGTATGATGCACGGAGGTGGGGTAGTCAGATCGCCTCGAAGCGATGCGATCTTCGGCGAAAGGAGAACCGGTATGTTCACCGTGACTGCTGATTTGACTCTGCCCGCAACCGTTACCGGGTCGTGGCCCCGGCCGCGGTGGTTTGACACCAGCATGTGGGGGCGTCCGCTCGACACATGCATGATGGACGTTCGCTTTCGCGAGAAGTTTCAAGACGCCCTGGCAGTCGTCCTCAGCGAGCAGGAGCGGGCCGGGCTGGACATTTTGACGCACGGTGATTTCCACATCGACGAGGACTACGCAGGCCGATCCTGGCACCATTACCCGTTGCAGCGATGGGCCGGGTTCGAAGGGGACCGGCTCCAGTCGGAGGAAACCCGCTCCCCCTGGCTGCGCTACCCGCCCGGAACGCTCCTCAATGAGATCTACACGGGCTGGCGCTGGCCGTGGGTCGTGGACAAGATCGAACACCGGCCGCTCGACTATGCGAAGATCTGGCGGATGGCCCAGGTCCGCGCCGATCGGCCCGTCCGGTTCGGCACCTGCTGTTCGCAGGTGATGGGGCTGTTTCTGGACATTCACACAGACAGGTACAAGGACAATCGCCAGATCGTCTGGGACATGGCCGAGGCGATGAACAAGGAACTGCTCGCCCTGCGCGACGCCGGATGCCGCTGCATCCAGATCGAGGAGCCGACCCTTCACTTCTGGGCGAACACCTACGGCAGCGACCACGAAAACGTCAAGTTCATGCTCGAGGCATTCAACCGCGAAGTCCAGGGGCTCGACGATGTGGAACTCTGGATTCACACCTGCTGGGGAAATCCCAACATGCAGCGCGTCATCGAAGACGACAGCTACGCCGAATCGCTGGAATTGTACCTGAACGAATGCCGCGGCGATGTCTGGACGGTGGAGATGGCCGATCGCAACATGCGCGAGATTGAACTGTTCGGCACGCTGAAAGGGAACCTCCCCAAGAAGATCTGCATCGGTGCCGTAAGCCATCGAACGCTTCAGGCGGACAGTCCCGCAGATGTGGCGGGGCGCATCCGGACCGCACTGGAGTACATCGATCTGGAGGATCTCATCGTCTCGAGCGACTGTGGTTTCGGCAGACAGGGATGCAACCGCGAGATCGCATTCTACAAGGCCGTCGCGATCGCCCAAGGATGCAACATCGTCCGCGGGGAACTGGGGCTGGAGACGCGAGACATCCCGGCAGTGAATCCGGATCTTCAGACTGACATCGTTCCCAAGTCCGTCGAGTAACGAGCGCTCAAGGTGCCGAAGGAGTAGTGTCCGACGAGCTGTGTAGAACTCAGCCCCGAGCGTCTCGCGGCGTTCGGGGCTGTCGCTGTGACCCATCTACCACAAGGCAATGCATACCGCGGTTAAGCATTCTGGCTTGAGCTAGTGGCTCCCACTATGGTTGTCTTGCGCGTGCCGCCTACCTCACGGCGCCGGTACAGTAACCTCCGCCCCCCGAGGACGTGACATGATCGCCGTATCAGACAAGACGTCGGGCGCATCCCTTGGCTCGATCACCGAGTCGCAGTTGCGAATCCTCGTTGACCACCTCGAGGAAACGAGCCTCGACGACCAGGACTACCACATCGACCGCCGGACGATCGATGTGCCGGCGTCATTGTCACAACGCCCACTGACGCCCACGGACGTCGATTGACGCCAAACACCCGCAGCTGGCTGCGCTCTCCCTCTTGCCGGTCAGAGCCGCGAAGATCATCGCAGTCGCGCATCCCACACCGCTGTCTACTGTGATGGCTGCCGTGGGGCAATTCAGCTGACAGGCCCCGCACTCCATACACACGTCGGGTCGGGTGAGCTGCGCCACACGGTGGTTCATCGTGAACACTCCGTGCGGACAGACGAAGGCGCACATCTCGCAGCCGATGCAGAGATCGGGCTCGTATCTGAGTGTGTTCACCGAAGACGCGCTGATCATGACGACTCCCGGCTCTCACACGAGAGACAAGACGATTCTCGAGACGATTCCGATGCCACCAAGCCCGGCCATGATGGGGATGTAGGTAAAGATCTCGCGTCGGACCCCACTCCTCGACGTGAACGTCGTCGCGCCCGTGAAGTTCAACGCCAGGAACGCTGTGATCGACGTTCCGATCAGCAGCAATGACAGCGCCCCAACAACCTGACTCCACCGCTCGGGGCCCCCACCCTCCAACAGGCTCCACAGGACGAAGGGCAGTGCCACCAGCCCACCCAGGACGAACCCCTTGCTGCTGAAGTCACGGGTCGGGATCCACGGCAGCAACAGCGGGAACACCACGACCCCACCGAGGATCGCCGCGAGGATCGCCGCGTTCGGCACCGTGGGGGTGTCGGTCTTGGTGAGCCGCAGCACGAACACGAGCAGCCAGAACAGTACCAGGAGGCTGCTGAACTCAACCGGGATCAGGACCGCGCGGTCCCGGAGCGGGAACCGCACCCGTCGCATGTCCGGCGTGGCCTTGCGCGTCTTCAGGTACTCGGGAAGATCGGCCGCCAGCACTGGGCCGTACTCTACCTTGAACGTCGAGCGTTTCTTGACCTCGTGCGCGGCAACTCCGGGAGCACCCAGCTGGGGCAGGATCAGCACTCGGTGGCCGACTACGTCACGCAGCTGCGTCGACTCGATCCGACGAACCAGCTCATCGGTGCCGAACGTGCCTTTGCCGGCAGCGCACCAGACGTTGATGCCCTTCGTATCCACGGCCAAGATGTATCCGTCGATCCCGTCGAGTGCCGAGCGCAGGGCGTCGAACGAGAGCGTGTAGTTGGCGGTCACGAAGACCGGCGAGTCGGAGGTGGGGTGGCCCAGGGCGTATAGTCCCGGCTCGACCCTGTGGCTATTGCGCCTCCAGCCGACGCGCGCCAAGAAGTGGTCCCAGCGGTTCGCCAGCGTGAGCGTGCCGGTCGTAGGCGTGACGGCGGACCGTACTGTGATCTCGACCGTCGACATCATCTATCGCCGGTCCGACTCAGCGAGAGCCGCACTTGGCGCGGCAATCTCCACCGGGGTCCAAGCGCGCTAGCTGCATGAATCGCATTCGCACGCCGCTTCCACAGTCCCGGCTCCAGTCGAACCGCCGCACGCGACGTAGGCGGTGGCACTCCACACCGCCGCCACCAGAACGATGAGCACACCGAGCAGAACGAAAGGGGTGAAGAAGAAGGACCCGAAGGTCATCACCAACAGGCCGAACAGGCCGACGGAGAGCGGCTCGCTGCGCCCATGCACCGTGAAGCCGAGCCAGAGCCCCCAAAGTGTTCCCGCGGCAGCCAGCATCAGGAGCGGTATCCATCCCGCGGACGGCATCGCCAGGTTCCGGCCGATCCCCCAGACCAGCTTCACCAGGACATAGACCGCACCGGCAGCGAACAGAACGGGCAAGACGCCGACGACCACGACGACCTTGCACCGGTTGGCCGAATCGTTGCAGCAGTTCCCAATCATATCGGTATCCTCCCGGCAAACGCGCACGAGGTCGCGCCATTCAACCCTCGTCAGTTTCCTCGGCCTCCGGCTCGAAGATCTCGCGGGCCTTCTGCCGCAGGTTGTCCCTCGCCTGCTTCATTCCATCGAGCGCCTCGTCCAGCTCGTCGAGCTCTCGGGCATGGACCGCGAGCCCCTCGCGCATGAACAGCGCCGCTGCCTCAGAGCGGCTCTTGAACGCACCCGTCTCGACCCAGTGGTCAAGTTTCCTCGAGGTGTCTTCGTCGATCCGGACCATCGCGACCTGGTCCCGGGGCGTCTTCCCCATTTCCCTCAGGGAGTCAGACAACCCCCCTGCCATGCACACGACCCTGAGCGGGGAACCGGATTCGGTATCGCAGCACCGAGTGTCGAGGTCGATCCCCTTGTCCTTCAACTCCTGGCGGATGCGCTCCCAGATCTGGGAGAAGTTGAACTCAGCCATGCGATCCTCCACAGGAGGCGTACGGTGACTCTCGCGCCGTCGGACTGTATCATAATTACACATTACGTATTTCGCAATACGGAGGTCTCAGGATCCAGCTGGCTGGGGTGGACCGGTTGCGGAAGAACAGGAGATGGCCGCGAGAACGCAGGAGACGCGGGCCAGGGTCGTGGAGGCGGAGGGGCAGGTGCCGCTGGCATGGCCGCAGCGTTCAGGAAGGGCCAACTGGCGGTGATGAGCACGCCAACGCGCGACCAGCGGTGCCGTGGTGAGACCGATGGTGGAGCGTTGGCCAGGTCCCCTTCTACTTCCGGGCATGGCGGCGCAACCATTCTCCAATACGTCGTGTCTCTCAAACAGCGGCGACCGACGAGCTCGGGGGTTGGGTGGACGAACAACAACTGATCGCAGGAGTCCGAGCGGGTGATGCTCGCGCTGAGCGAGCGCTGTACGAGCGGCACGTCGATCCGGTGTTCCGCTTGGCGTTTCGGATGACGGGCGATGATGAGCTCGCGAAGGAGTTCACTCAGGACACGTTCGTTCGGGTGTTCGACCGAATCGAACAGTTTCGCGGCGAGGCAGCCCTGAGCACGTGGATCCGAGCGGTGGCCAGCACGGTGGTGCTCAACGGATTGCGGAAGGTCAAGCGGTTTCGGCGGCGGGACGTGGGTCTCGAGGCAGGTGAGCTGCCTGGTTCAGCACCGCGATCGACCGAGGTGGATGTCAAGGAGAGACTCTGGCAGGCGATCGAGGACCTGCCTCACAAGTACCGGATGGTGGTCGTGATGCACGATGTCGAGGGTTACACGCACGAAGAAATCGGATCGGCGATGGGAATGCCGGCGGGAACTTCCAAGGCGCAGCTCTTCCGAGCTCGCGCTCGGCTGCGGGAATCGCTCGCCGAATTCGCAGGGGAGTGGGCGTCATGACGGAAGAGCAGTTCGAGCGCTTTGTGCACAAGCATGCGGCGGAGCATCACCGGCCGCCTGAAACACCCCGGGAAGCCATGTGGGCTGCGATTCAGGACGCCCGGCGCCAGAGGCGTCCGGGACGTCGATTTGGGCGCGCCGGATGGGTGTGGTGGGCCGCTGGCGTTGCGGCCGCCCTGATCATGGGTGTCGCGATTGGACGGTTCTCCGTCGGCCCCGGCGAGCGGCCGGCGACGGTGGAGGCTCCGGTCGCGGCGGCCGGTGACATCCGGGTGGCGTACCAATGGGTGGCTGCGGAGCACCTCGGACGGGTCGAGACCTTTCTGACTGGCTTTCAGGTCGATGCTCGGAGCGGCCGGCCCGTGAGCGGTGCCGGCACCTCGGCGTACGAGCTGCTCTCGATGACTCGCGTGTTCCTTGACTCGCCGTCGACGGAAGACGTCCAGCTTCGCGCGCTGCTGGAGGACATCGAACTCGTGTTGGCACAAATTGCCCACTACGGCGATCAGGCGCCCGGCGTCGAGCTCGACCTGATCGACGAGAGTATCGAACATCGAAGCGTTCTCTTCCGATTGCGCACGGTGATGGGCGCCATGCCGACCGGATTGACACGTCAAGGAGTACTCTGATGCAGTACAGGCAAGTGAACGTTCGAATCACGCTGGTCGTAGCAGGCGCAGCCGTTCTGTCGGCGTGGACTCCGGCCCCGTTGCAGGCTCGGAGCACCGGGGCGATCCGTGCCGGTGCGGTTCCGGCTGA
>JBDHEI010000107.1:0-9087 GCA_039591075.1 Gemmatimonadota bacterium | reverse complement strand
GACGGAGGTCCTCGAGGGTGTCTGGGGCAGCTCCTCGACGGATGTCTTCGCAGTGGGTGGTGGTGGCACGATCCTGCACTACGACGGCACGAGCTGGAGCACGCAGACAAGCGGGGGGGGGACGCTGTACGGTGTCGGGGGGAGCTCCGCGACGGACGTCTTCGCGGTAGGGGTCTCTGGCTGGATCCTGCACTACGACGGCACGAGCTGGAGCGAGCAGCAGGCGAGCACCCCAGGATCCAACCACCTCCGCGCCATCTGGGGCAGCTCCTCCACGGACGTCTTCGCGGTGGGCTATGGGAACACGATCCTGCACTACAACGGGGTGGGCTGGAGCCCGCAGCAAAGCGGAACGGTGGATCTAGAACTCACCGGTGTCTGGGGCACCTCTTCGACGGACGTGTTTGGGGTGGGCTGTACGATCTGGTTCGACGGTGCGCTCATGCACTACGATGCCACAGTCCTGCACTGGAACGGCACGAGCTGGACTGAGCAGACCACCGGGGCCAGTCGCGATCCTTGGCTACGAACGACCGGTTGGCTCGTGGGTGTTTGGGGCAGTTCCTCCACTGATGTTCGTGCGGTTGGCCAATACGGGATGGTACTCCACGGAACGCGATGAGGATGGCCTTTGGGATACGGCGCAGGCTCATGCTCTCTTCGCCTTGTTCGCTCTTGCTCTGTTCCCCAATTCGAGTGGACACCTAAGTTTGTCACTCGAAGGGAGGGAGCACGATGGAGCGGTTCCGGAGGGCAGTTAACGGGAAGCGGTTGTTCACGGCGGAGTTCAAGCGGGAGCAGGCGGGCCGTGTTCTTCGCGGGGAGGTGACGATCGCGGAGTTAAGCCGCGAGCTGGAGGTGTCGCCGTCGCTAGTGCGGCGGTGGAAGCAGTTGATGGAGGACGGTGGGCAGGCGGCGGTGGCGGCTGGGGGCGAGGTCGTCCCCGCGTACAAGCTCAAAGAGGCGGAGCAGCGCATTCGGGAGCTGGAGCGGGCGTTGGGGCGCAAGACCATGGAGAACGAGATTCTGCGGGCGGCGCAGGAGGAGATAAAAAAAAGACCCGGCTACTACGGCGGGTCCAAGCGGTGAGCTCACATCCGGTGGCGGTGATCTGTCGTGTGCTGGGGGTGAGTCGAAGCTCGGCCTATCGGACGAATGCGCCCCGGGGGCCGCGCTACCACCGCAAGGACGACGAGCGAGTGGCGGGCCAGATTCGGGTTGTGGTAAAGAGCCGCGCCACGTATGGCCACCGTCGGGTGACGGCGCGGGTCAACCGGCTGTTTGGGACACGCTACAATCGCAAGCGGATTCGCCGGGTGATGCAGCTTTACGGACTGACGCTCCCCAAAGTGAACCGTCGGCGGGGCCGGGCCCACACGGGGCGGATCATGCGGGACAGTTCCAACGAGCGGTGGTGTAGTGACGAGCTCTTGATCCCGTGCTGGAACGGCGAGGTGGTGCATGTGGCGTTCGTGCTGGACTGTCACGATCGGGAGGCCTTGGCGCACGTCGCGGCCGCGCGGCCGCTGTTGGCCACGGACATCCAGGAGCTAATGCGGCGGGCGGTGACCCACCGTTTGGGGGATCTGCGGCCGCCCGTGCCGATTCAGTGGCTGAGCGATAATGGCAGCATCTACACGGCGCTCGCCACCGAGTGGGTGGCCGAGCAGCTCCACCTCCAGCCGATCACCACGCCGGCCTCGAGCCCCGAGTCGAATGGGATGAGCGAAGCGTTCGTGAACACGTTGAAGCGGGATTACGTCGACGGAGCGGACTGCTCGACGGGAGCGGCCGTGCTCAGTCAGCTCGACGAGTGGCTGGAGGATTACAACGAAGTGGCACCGCACTCGGCGCTGGGGTACCGCTCGCCGCGGCAGTACCAGCGCGAACGGACGCCGAGAGAGGCACAGATTCTAAACCCCTAAGTGTCTCACGAATTGGGGTACAGAGCACTCTGCTGGAGGAGGAGCGCTCCTAGGCGCTGCAGCTTGGGATTGGGGCGAGCACAAAGTTCTAACCGCACCGGGCGGTTGCGATCACAGCCCCGAGCGTCACGGCGTTCGGGGCTGTTCTTTGTGCTGGCGTTGCGCGCTCCTGTGAGGGATGCGCGACGGTAGAGTGAGGGGATCAACGCAGGCACGACAACGACACAACAACTCTTAGATCGTGGAGGGCATACAGGACAATTTCACTTCAATTGTGGCGTTGCTACCACTCTTGTCAGCAATGGTCCCGTGCCGTATTAAGGCAGTTGTCGGCAGCCCTCCTGGCTCCGCCGCCCGACAGACGCCACAGCTTGACGCCCGCCCGACGACGAAACCGATACGCTACCGACAAACCACTGCCGACGGCCCGTCGTGGCCCCGCCGCTAGCGCGACATCCCGCCCTTGGATGCCCACCGACGACGAGACCGTTGGACCGCCGACGGGGGAAGTCAACATCACTTCTTCCTCAGGAGGTGTCGTATGCGCTGGCCAGGATTCCTACTGCTCCCGCTGTTGCTCATCGCGTGCACAGACACGCAACCCGTCGCGCCCATCGAGGATGGACCGGCGTTCAACTGGATGAACAACCCGGATAACGGGAATCTCCACATCAACCGGTTCATGGACCACTTCGCCATCAGTTGGACCGACCCCAAGAACGGACTGCGAGCCACACACACGACGTTCCCCCTCGGGGACCCACCCGAAACCGACTGCGGTCCACAGCAGCTGCTCGACGACCTTGTGGCTATACAGGATGTCGGTATCTACGAGGACGACTTCTTGGCTAGCTGGCTTCGCTCGGTCTACGACGGCGAAGACCTCTGGCTCATCATCCGCGATGTGACGCAGGCCGGGGACTGCTTCGGCGCCCTGCTCATCGGCCAGGGAACGACCCGGATCCACGGCACGGATAACGATGTCTTCGCATGGTACGAAGGCAATACCCGCATGAACAACAACGCCTACGGCTGGACGGCCCATGGAGAGCTGACTACCGTCGGTGGTGAGGTGCTGGACTACAAGGGGGTTTTCCGCGACGTCTGGGATCCCCAGACTGGAATGCCCATCCACACGACTGCGAAGGTGACCCTGCGTTGAACCGCGGTACACGCGGGCAAGAACCCACTTTGCACCGCCCGGCCCCGTGCCGGGCGGTTGCGTTTCCAGCCCCGAGCGTGACGCGGCGTTCGGGGCTTTCGGTTGGGGGTCAGGAGGATGGGCGACGGCAAGTGATGATCTGGTGATGATCTGGACACACCCGTGGCGCCGACGCGGAAGAAGGGACCGGCGCTGCCGTCTTCGAGGCCTCCCACACGTTCGCAAGCTGGGGACGGAACGAACAAACCGATTGTGCCCGGGGTGTCAACGCGCAGGGCATTTTTTAGCATTGTGAAGCGCTCATTACGCTGTAGGGCTGGGCGTTTGCGCGGCGAGTGCGGAGGGCACAACTTAGCCGCGAACCCCTGGACGGCTTTGACTAATGAGCAAAGTACCTCCTACTGATCGTGTGGCGATATGGAACGCCTTCTTCCGCCTTGCTTGGTCTGAGGCCAAAGCGGTCTTCGAGTCCGTGCATGGCTGCTCAGTAGATGAGCAATTCAGCGCCGGGTCTACTCCGACACTTCCGGAAGACGAGTTCCACGTCCTGGCCGCCGTCGTCGCATGCAACCTTGCCATAGAGGCACGCGCGAACCACCTACTCGATGAGCTTGTTGAGAATGGAACGATATCTGAGGACGTGGCCACTGCAGCTCGCTGGCTTCCGACCAAGCACAAGTGGTTTCTGCTGCCGACCCTCGCTGGTAAGTCCGTCACACTCGACTCCGCCACGGGTCCGCATCAGGCTGTAGTTCAGTTATGCACACTGCGAAACGATTTTCTTCACGTCAACTACGCTGCAATGAAGCCCAGGCTACAGGACAGGGGCGCGATAATCAGCTACTTCCGACGCTTCGTCGAAGCTATGGAGGACATGAACGTGGTACTTGGTCGCAACAAAGTCCCTAACCCGGACGTCGTCCGGAAAGGCGACTTCCAGTGTTCATGAGAGCCGGTTAATACACGCATTGAAGCCTGTTTGCGTCCTGAACACCGCCACGAACCCACACGTCGCGCAGCGCCACACTTCCCATCTGTCATCCGACACCACCGCACCGAAGCGCAGTCGGAGCGCGTAGCGGCCTCGTGCCCAACACGTCATCTGATCGCCACAGAACGGGCAACAGCGGTCCACACGGTCTCCAACGAGGGATGCGCGACGGTAGGGCGAAGGAACGTAGCCTCAACGAGCGACCTCGAAGTCTCAACTCAAACCTGACAGCACTACTCGTATTGTGGCGGTGTAAGCCGTCCGTTACTCTTGACGCCCCCCGCGCACTTGGGCACCAAAACGCAGCCGTGAATCCGGTCAGCGCGGGATCGGCACTGCCTCCACGCTGCCAGCCTGCACCCTGATCAGTCGTCCGTTCTGGTCCCGTGTGTAGATCGAGAGCTGCAGGACATCGTTGACCAGTTCGAGACCGCCAGCATACGGGTCGACCGGAGCAATGCCCTGCGCCGGGGGAGTGCAGGCTGGGCATGAGAACGCATCCCAGCCGGAGTCCACCACGGTATACCCCAGATCGGCAAGCGACTTGACGGTCAGTTCGCTCAGCGGGTTGCCGGAGGCTCCAAGGAAGCCGGTCATAAGCTCGGTGAAGAGCACCGACTCGCGCCAGTGGCGGCATCTCGTGCCACCGCTTCCCTGATCTTCCACCGGCACGGTGTTGCCAACGTAGTTGCCGCTGCCGAGACCGGCAAATACCGCTTGTGCGAGCGGGCCAGAGAAATACGGGTCCTGCAGTGTCCAAGGTTCTGGACAGATGCTAAGCACGCCTGTGTCGTCGGCAAGGAGACCTGACGTGCGCCAGATGGTGCCGAAACCTAGCACATGCCCGATTTCGTGGAGCACTACGTCTTCCAGCAACCCGTTCAACTCCATCGCCGCAAGGTCGTCGGTGTCGATGAACATGAGGCCATATGCTGGTAGGCCGTTGGTCATGCGCGTCCAGCACGGGGATGCCCCGCCGAGGTAGCCTCCTGGGCCGTCGATCGGACCCAGAATCACGCGGATGGCGAGATCGTCCACATATTCGTCGACGGTCCCCCCACAGTTGAAGAAGGGGTGCACGACATGTTCCGTCGGCAGATCTGCAGCGATGAGCGCTTCCCAGCGTGCAGCAGCGCGCGCGAAGGTCAACTGCTGCTCTGCGGTGACTGCCGTCAAGTACTCCAGTCGTATATCGAATCCGCTGGGGGATGGAATTGTGACGCGTGTGATCCCCTCGATCTCTACACCACCCGTTGAAGCAATGATGTCCACGACGCCGATCCCGACCGCCGTGACCTCACCCGTGCTCGGATCGACCGTGGCGATCGACGGATCGGAACTGGTGTACACGACGGAGCCGTCTATGGGCCGACCCACGACATCCCTGGGCGTGCCCGTAACCGTGAATGACCCACCGGGCGCGAGTAGCTGCGACGTTGGGCTCATCTCGACGTACCCGTTCTCCCCCCGCACATCGGCTTCCACGTACGCCGTGAACTCGAACGTGGTGACCGTTGCCGGAACGCTCCACTGCCACGTCTTGCGTGCTGTCCCCCATACATTCGGTGTGGGTGGCGGCAGGTACCTCATGTACTCGAAGTACGGCTGATTGGACCCGGTAAACGTGCCGATGCCGTCGGCGTTGGCTACCGTTACCGTACCAGTGCCATTTGTCACGGTCGGTCCGGTGTGGTGGAACACCCGGATGCCCGTGGTGGTGATGCCGTCTGGGCTTCCGAGCCCCTGTGGAATGAGATTGGCCACCTGCACGTCGGCCTGGAAGATCTCGGCCACAGGATCATAACTCGGATCGAACGACAGGAGCCAGACGTAGAGCATTTGGCCGCCGAGCGTCACACGCTGCAGCCCGCTATCGTTGTCGACCACCGGTACGTCGCGGCACGAGAGCGCCTCGTCTTCCACGTCAACGGTGCAAGTGACCGAGCTCATGACGCTATGGCCGCTCGCAGGCTCCTTTCCATCCTCATCGATCACTGTCGGCTCCAGTGTGACCGGCAAGTCGTCTGCACACGTGATCACCAAGAGGGATAGTGCAAACGGTAGGATGGAGCGATTGAGAAGGCGACGGTTGCCGGGCAGCTTGGGTACCTCGTCCACGATTCCGCGTGGTGCTGTGCGTTCAGTCCGCCAGAAATCATATGGTTTGGAACTGGACGAGTCCAGCGCTGCGATCAACCGGTCGAGTCTCCGTTCCCCAGGTGGTCAAGCCCCGAGCGTCACGCGGCGTTCGGGACAGGTGTACACGAAACGGTCGTTACCTCTCGACACAACGGCAGATACGGTCCATCGCGTCCTCCAGTGAGGGATGCGCGACGGTAGGGCGAGATTGTCAACGCCGCATCAACAAACGACCGTGAAACCTCCACAGCGAGGCTATTTGCACCTCTCGTTCTAGCCGGGCGGCATCAGATATCCTAGTTTGGGAGTGTCCCCGCCGAGGTCACTCCATGACCGACCTGCTGGACCGCCTCAAGGCCCCTCGGCTGGTACCTCAGGCCAGATTCATCTTCCCGAGCAGTGCGCGGAATCGCGGCTCGCTTCGCAACGGATCGAGCAGGGGATCGACCTTCGCCCAGGTGAGCCACGCGGCGCGCTCCTCGTACGCGCGCTCGAGTTGCTCAACCGCCGTTTCCCTCCGCTTCAGGAACAGATGGATCAGGGCGAGATCGAAATGGGAGACGTAGCTCTCGGTCGCGGCTTCCTTGAGCTGCCGCAGGATGCCCTCTGCTTCATCCGTCTTACCAGCCGACGCGTATGCAACGCCGAGCAACGCGAGAGTCGTGGGCCGTTCCGGTGCGAGGTCGTGTTCCCGCTGGAACACGTCGACGGCGCGATCGTGGTGGCCGAGTTGCATGTGCGCCAACCCGAGCCAGATGTGCGCCGGCGTGAACGAGCGATCCGTTGCCAGTGTCGCGGAACAGATCTCGATGGTGCGGTCGTAGTTGAGCGCGAAGTAGTGCGCCATCGCCAGCACAATCTTGATAATGAGCCCGAGTGGGTCGGCCTGGACCGCCCGCTCCGCGGATTCGACCGCTTCGGTGGGCCGGCCCATCGCCATGAGGAACTCCGAGTACCAGTGATGGGTCGTGGCGTAGCCGGGATTCAGCTCGATAGCTCGGACGAACTCCCGTTCGGCAGCTTTCCAGTCCCAATTGTGACACATGAGTGAAAAGGCCAGGGAGGTGTGCGCTGCCGCCAATGTATCGTCCAACGCGATGGCCCGCTCCGCAGCGGCCTTGGCCACCGGGAACGCGTCGCGCGGCGCCAGCACCCGGTACCACCCGAGCAAGTTGTATGTGTCGCCGAGGGCCGCGTGGGCCGGGGCGTACTCGGGGTCGAGGGCAAGCGCCTGCGTGAAATATTCCCGCGCCCGGAGCAGCCCGGCGCCACGCTGATTCCAGAAGTAGCGGCCGCGTACGTACAGGTCGTACGCCTCCATGTTCCTGGTCTGTGGCTTGACCAGCGCTCCCCCAGCCGTCGATCCTAGACGGCCCTTGAGGCGCTCGACGATGGCGCACGAGATCTCGTCCTGGACGGCGAACACGTCGTTCAGCTCGCGGTCGTATTTCTCGGACCAGAGGTGGTAGCCGTCCGCAGCGTCGACGAGCTGAGCAGTGACCCGGAGCCGGTTCGCCGCGCGGCGCACGCTTCCCTTGAGCACCGTACCCACGTTGAGACGCCGGCCGATCTCCCGGACGTCAGCATCCTTCCCTTTGAACGCGAAGGCCGAGGTGCGCGCGGCAACCCGCAGCCCCGCAATCTTCGTCAGGGCATTGATCACATCTTCGGTGATCCCGTCGGTGAAATACTCGTTGTCGGGATCGGCGCTCATGTTGACGAACGGGAGGACAGCGATCGACCGGAGTCGGACCGCAGCACGATCGGCCGACACCAACGCCAGCTCGGGATCCGAGCCGGCGGCGACCACGGCGAGCGCCTGGCCGAACTCCGCAGCGGTAGCGAACCGGTCGCCAGGTTCGACCGCCAGCGCCTTGAACAGCAGGTCGTCCAACACGGCGGGGAAGTCGGGGTGCGCGATCGCGATGGGGGCCGGTGGTCCGGCCAAGCGCTGCGCCATGACGGCGAGCGGGGTGGCCCCCTTGAACGGTGGGGAGCCGGTTAACGCCTCGTACAACACGCACCCCAGGCTGTAGATGTCGCTGCGCCGGTCGAGCGTCGCCTCGCCGTTCACCTGCTCGGGACTCATATAGGTGGGCGTGCCAACCGTGAGCCCGGGCGCCGTCAGGTTGTCGGTGTCCTCTGACTCGGCGGTGCGCGCGATACCGAAATCGGTGACGACCGCGTGTCCCTCCTCGAGCATGATGTTGGCCGGCTTGATGTCGCGATGCACGACACCCATCCGATGCGCGTAGTCGAGTGCGCCGGCCACCTCCTGGGTGATCTCCAGGGCCAGCTGAAAGGGGAGCGGACCGTTGTGGGCGATTCGCTCCCGCAGCGATTCTCCCTGCACGAACGGCATGACGTAGTAGAGCAGGCCGCCGGCCTCGCCGGAATCGTGGAGCGGGAGGATGTGGGGGTGGCGCAGGTTGGCGACGAGCGCGATCTCGCGGAGGAAACGTTCCGTGCCGATGCCCAGCTCCGGGCGGAGCACCTTGATGGCGACGATACGACTGTGTTTGAGATCGCGGGCGGAGTAGACGGTCGCCGCCCCGCCCCGACCGATTTCGCGGTCTAGACGATAACGATCGGCGACACGCGCCTGGAGTTGCTCGAGCAGATCCGCCATACCACCCAAGATACCGGTTGGCTTGCGCCGCGACAGAAACGGGAGACGGTAGCTCCTCCCATCTCAGAGCACTGTCCTACCCCGGTATTGTCAACTTGGTGCTGATTCCTTCACACGGAGCCGTGAGCGCGGCGTTCGGGGCTTTCGGGTGCGCACTCCCGAGACCGATTGAGCATCGACTCCAACACCTAACCACAACAACTATCAATCCCGACTCTTGTATTCCCTTTGCTGAGGACCA
>JBDHEI010000106.1:0-5987 GCA_039591075.1 Gemmatimonadota bacterium | reverse complement strand
CTTGGAGAAGTGATACTGCGCGATCTTCCAGCGCCCGCCATCCCGGACCCTCGTCTCGGAGTACCGCCAGGATCCGGCTTCGGCCTCACCGCCTGGAAGGGTGAGCGTGCCGTCCAGGTAGGCCACGGCGATGGCGACATCGCCGATCACTTTGACGTCGGGGCTGCGGAGTGTGAAACCGGCGCGGAAGCCGGCCTCGTAGGCGGCCTGAAGCGCCGCAGGATTGAACCCCCTGACCAGCAACGCACCCCCGAACAGGAAGCCTCGGGTGTCCGCGGTGTAGAACTCCGCAAGCCGGTCGAAGTCGCCGGCACTCCACGCGGCCAGCGTCTCGGTCATGGCGGCGCGGACGTCGGCATTCTGCGCGTCGCATGGCGCAGACGCGACGCCGAGGCTCACAAGAACGATCGGAACGACCATCCAACGTGTCACGGACATGGCTCTTGCTCCCTTGCTCGATACCGCAAAGCTGACGTGCTGGCTCGCCGGTCGCCAGGTGCCGCCCGCGGCGGGAAGGCCGCATGACAGTATCACCGCGCGGCACGTTCCGGCGCCTGTTCCCGCCCGAAGCGCTGTACGTCGGCCTGGCCGTCCTCAGCATCCTGGTCGTGGTGCGGTACGTCGATCTCTCGCCCCGCGTGGAGAGCGAGTTCTTCTTCTCGGAGGAAGACCCGCAGCTCCAGGCCTCGATCGAGATCGACCGTCGGTTCCCCTCCCCGCCACAGATCATCGTTCGTGCCGACGCCCCGGATCTGGAGGCCACCTCGTACGCGTCGGCCATCCGCGACCTCACCGCCGACCTCGAGGACGTGCCCGGCATCATCGGCGTGTACAGTGCGGCGAACCAGGACGCGTTCACCAGCCCGCTGTGGTCCCGCCTGCTGCTCACGCCGGATGGGACGGCCACCAACGTCGTGCTCAGCACGGATGGCACCGACCCCGCCGTCCTCGTGCCGAGGGTCGAGGCGGTGGTCGAGCGCCACGCGGCGCCCGACCTAGATCTGAGGATGTCGGGGGTTCCGTACGTCGTCGAGCAGATTCGGCGCAGCCTGTTCCGGGACCTGCTCGTCTTCAGCTCCGCCGCGCTCGTCGTCTTCGCGCTGGTGATCGGCGTGGTGTATCGCCGCGGCCGGATCGTCGTCGGCGCCCTGGCGGCGTGCCTCACGGCCTGCGCGCTCACGCTGTCGCTCGCCCACCTGGCGGGCATCGCAATTGGGCTCCTGACCGCGAACATCACGACCATCGTCTTCGTGATCACGCTGTCGCACGTAGTGTTTCTGACGTCGAACTGGCAGACGCCGCGCCCGAATGGTGACCCGGGTTCGCCGGATCCCGTCGCCCGCGCCATGCGGCTCACGATCGTGCCGTCGTTCTGGTGCATGTTCACCACGCTGTGCGGGTTCCTGAGCCTGCTCATCGCCACGGCGGAGCCGCTCCGCGAGCTGGGGATGGCCGGCGCCATCGGGACCGTCACCGCGCTCGTGGTGGCTTACGGCGTGTATCCCACGTTCCTGCGCGGGAGCAGCGTGCCGTCCGCCGGTTCCGCGCGCGCGGGTGATGGATGGATCGGCGCGTTCCTGCCGAGCACCCATGCGGCCCGCTGGCTCATTGGCATCGCCGCCGTCGTCGTGATCGCAGGCATCGGGATGCGGTGGCTCACTACCGATCCCAGTCTGCTGTCCTACTTCGCCAAGGGAAGCGACATCCGGGCCGGCCTGGAAGCGATCGACCGCGATGGCGGCAGCAGCTCACTCAACCTGGTGGTGCGGGAGACGGACGACGGCTTGCTCGACACCGATGCCGCCTACGCCAAGATGTGGGCGCTCCAGGACACGCTGGAGGCCGACCCGTCCGTCGGCGTCGTGCTGTCGCCAGCGGTGCTGCTGGCGGACGCCAAGCGCGCACCACTGGCCGGGTTCCTCAATTGGAGCCAGCTCCTGAGAATCCTCGAGAGCCCGAGACTGGGCCGTGTCGCGCTCAGCTTCGTGACCCCGGAACACGACCAGGGACTGTTCTACCTCAGGATGCGAGAAGCCGGGCGGGACGCGTCCAGGTCCGAGACCGTCGAGCGCATGGAGCGGTACGTGCGGGTGAGTGGCCTGGACCTCGTCATGGTAGGGGGACAGTACGACCTGCAGGCGCAGCTCGGCCGACTGATCGGCTGGAGCCTCCGCAACGCGATCGGCGGGCTCCTGCTCCTGTTCATCGCCGTGGCGTTCGTCGTGTCCCGCTCAACGCGCGCCTCGGCGGTGATGGTGGCGTGCCTCACGGCGATCCCACTCGTGATCCTCGGCACCCTCGGGCACTTCCGCGTTCCGCTCGACATGATCGCGTCGCCCGCGGTGAACGTGTCGCTGGCGATGGGGGTCGACTCCATGATCCATCTCGCGGTCCGCGCGCGACGGCTGCGGCTGGCGGAGTCCAGCTCACAGACCGCGTGGCTCGAGGCGCGAGCGCAGCTGTGGCGACCCATCCTGGGCGCGAGCTTCATCATCTGTGCGGGCTTCGGCATCTTCAGCCTGTCGGCCTTTCCCCCCACGCAGCGGTTCGGGTTGGCCGTCATACTCGGAACGCTCACGGCGGCAACCGTGACGTTGATCGCGGTACCGTTGGGACAGGCGGTTAGGCGGTCGGGCGGTTAGGCGGTTTCACGGTTAGGCGGTTAGGCGGTTAGGCGGTTGACCGGAGGGTGAGGAACGATGAGTCTGGGTCAGGATTTCGCGAGGATTTACGACCGTGAGTTGGACCGATTGGCCAACGAGGTCGCCGAGTATCGGAGTGATGCCGACCTCTGGTCGACGGTGGGGGCGCAGAAGAACCCGCCGGGTGCACTGGCGCTGCACGTGGTGGGTGGCCTGTTGGCCATGATCGGCGCGGCGTTGGGAGGAACGGGGTACGTGCGGGACCGCGAGCGCGAGTTCAGCGGGCGCGACGTGCCGCGTGCGGAGGTGGTGCGCCGGATTCGGGAGTGCCGCGACGTCATTGTCCCGGTCATCGAAGGGTTGGACGACGCCACGCTCACCGCCACCTATCCTGGCAAGACCCCGCCTCGTCTCGAGGGGATCTCGACGCAGGGCTTCCTCATGCACCTGCTATGGCACCTCGGGTGGCATCTCGGGCACGTGTACTACCATCGCCTCGGGATCGCCGAGTCAGGGACGGCGTAGGGACGAGCGCAGGGCGGTTCGGCAAGACGCGGCCGTAGGGTAGCAGGGAGGATCAGCCGAAACGCAGCCACATCCTGGCCGAGCACCCGAAGATCGGCGTGCAGAAGCTTCTTCTCGTCGTGAAGAAGCTCGATCTCGGCGTTCAGAAGCTTTGTCGGGGCATTTCAGGAGCTTCTGAGAAGCGGCCGGAGACGGAACAGGGCCCTAGTACCCCAAAAGCCTCGGCAGAGCCTCGGTGAGCCACGGCAGGTAGACAACCATGAGGAGCACCAACACCATCACGGCATAGAACGGCAGGAGCGCCTTGGTGGTGCGTGCCAGGGTCGTCCGTCCGATCCCGCATCCCACGAACAGGATCGATCCCACGGGCGGCGTGCACAGCCCGATACACAGGTTGAGCACCATCATGATGCCAAAATGAAGCGGTGAGATTCCGAGCTCGTGAGCCACCGGGAGGAAGATCGGCGTGAAGATCAGTACCGCCGGCGTGATGTCCATGAAGGTGCCCACGGCGAGGAGTAGCAGGTTGATGAACAGGAGAATCAGCACCTTGCTCTCAGTGAGCGAGAGCAGGAATGCCGCGAGGTCCTGTGGCAGGTTCTCGTAGCTCAGGATCCATGACAGGGCGGTCGAGGTGGCGATGAGAAACATCACGATCGCCGTCGTCTCGGCGGACTTGAGAAGGATGTCCGGCAGATCGCGCACGTGTACTTCACGGTAGACCGGCACGGCGAGAATCAACGAGTATACCACCGCGATGGCACTCGCCTCCGTGGCGGTGAAGATCCCCGCCACGATCCCCCCCATCACGATCACGATGAGCAAGAGACTCGGAATCGCGCGGAAGAAGGTCCGGACACCCTCGGAGAGTCCGGGACGACCGGCCACTGGGTACCGACGGCGAACGGCGATCACCCCGCCCACCAGCATGAGCGCGAGACCTAACAGGATGCCCGGCACGTATCCGGCGACAAACAGTGCCGCGATCGAGACGCCGCCACTCGCCAGGGAATACACGATCAGGACATTGCTCGGCGGGATAAGGAGGCCGGTGGCAGACCCCGTCATGGTGACCGCAACGCTGTACTCCCGCTCGTAGCCCTCGTCCTCCATCGAGGGAATCATGAACCCGCCGACCGCCGACGTGGCCGCGACCGCCGACCCCGAGATGGTACCGAAGAACATGCTGGCCAGTACGTTCACGTAGGCCAACCCTCCGGCAAAGCCGCCGACCAGCACCTTCGCGAAATCGATGAGCCGCTGCGCCATCCCGCCTTCGGAGATGAGTCGACCCGACAGGATGAAGAACGGGATCGCCAAGAGCGCGAAGCTGTCGATGCCCGTCGCCATCCTGAGCGCCGCCGTCGTCACGGCCGGCCTCAACGGAATGGTCACGAGCATCGTGACCATCGTGGCCATGCCGATACTCACGGCAATGGGCACGCCGAGCGCCAAGCAGGCGAGGAACGTCACGATGAGCAGGGCGACCACACTGTCCATCAGCGAGTGCCCTTGGCGGTCGCACCCTTCACGATGGACTCGACGGAGAAGACGGTGATGAGTATCCCCGCAAGCGGCACAGCCAAGTAGACGAATCCCACGCGGATGCCCATGGCCGCCGAGATCTGGTCCAGCTGAAAGGCGAGCCGCACGAGCAGGAGGCCACCGATCACCATGGTGGAGAGGGCAAAGGCCGCGACGAGGGCATGCGCAACGATGGTCGCGGTTCGCCGTGCCCCACCGCGGAGTCGCGACACGAGCAGATCGATCCCAAGATGGGCTCGTGTCCGGAAACCGTACGCGGCGCCCAGGATCCCAACCCAGATCAGGAGGAAGCCGGCGAGCTCCTCGGTAAAGGAGCTCGGCGCCCGAAGCAGAAACCGGGACACCACCTGCCACGTGACGTCAATGACCATGACGCCCATGAGCAGCACGAGCAGCGACGCCAACGTCCGCTCGACGTGGTCGACGACCCGTGTCAGGAGAAGCGAAAGGCCCGTTGTTGCCTTCACGGGATGCGTGCGATCTCGCTCAAGAGATCGTTCATGAGCGTCCCGCGGTAGCTCTCGAACAACGGCTGTACGGCACGGCGGAACGCCACTTTGTCGGGTTCGATGACCTCCACGCCGGCCGCGCGGATCTGCGCCAAGGCATGCGCCGACGCCTCACGCCACAGCCGGCGCTGCTCGATCACCGAGGACGCTACGGCGTCTTCCAGCCAGCGTCGCTCTTCACTCGAGAGACGTGCCCACACATGGGTGCTGATCAGCAGCACATCGGGGACCCAGGTGTGCTCATCCAGCGTGTAGTACGGGCTCACCTCATAGTGTCGCGAGAGGAAGAAACTCGGCAGGTTGTTCTCTGCGCCGTCCACCACCCCCTGCTGGAGCGCCGAGTACAGCTCCCCCCAATCGATCGGAGTGGCAGAGCCGCCGAGCGCTCGAACCATACGGGTGGACGTGATGCTCTGCTGCACCCGGATCTTGAGTCCGCTCAGATCCTCGGGTGAGCGCACCGCCGTACCAGTGGTGTAGAAGTTCCGAGGCCCCGCATCGTAGTAGCAGAGTCCCCTCAGGTAGTACCGTTCGCCGGCCAGCAGGAGAGCGCGGCCGATCTCCCCGTCCAGCACCCGCCACAGATGCGCATTGTTCCTGAACACGTAGGGGATGCTGAACACGGCCATTTCCGGCACGAACGACTCGAGCGGGCTCGCCGAGACCTTGTTCATGGCGATACTGCCGATCTGGAGCATTTCGATCAGCTCACGCTCCTCCCCCAACTGGCCGCTGGGGTGGATCTCCACGCGCATCTGCCCGCCCG
>JBDHEI010000105.1:0-6029 GCA_039591075.1 Gemmatimonadota bacterium | reverse complement strand
CCCCACCGAGGCGCCGAAATTGATGTTGCCGGTGTGCCGTTCCTTGACGTTGAACACGACGTTCACGTCACCTTGCTGGTTGGCCGGCTCCGTGGTCGGGATTGGCAGCGGCTGCTCGAAGAAGTTCAGGTTGGAGATGTTTTGATACGAACGAATGAGCGCGTCCTGTCGCATCACGTCGCCCGGCACCATGACGACCGCCCGCCGGATGACGTCTTCATGGGTCACGGTGTTTCCGCGGACGATGACCTTGTTGATGATCGCGGGTTGCCGCTCCGCGATTTGCCACCGCAGATCGACCAGGTTGCGTCCGTCCTCGGCGGTGCGGCGTGAGAGGGTCCCACCGATCTGCGCATAGATGTAGCCGTTGTTCATGTACAGCGTGCGTACCTGCTGGGTGGCGTCGTCCCACTTCTCCTGATCGAAGGTGGCCGGCTGTGCCGTGGGTGCGGCCACGCTCAGGAAACCTCCGGAGCGACCGAACGGGTAGTAGCGCTCCAGTTGACTCGATGGGAAATAGCGATTGCCCACGATCTCGAAGCTCCCGACCGCGTAGGGGTCGCCCTCCCGCACCGTGAGCTGCAGCGCCGCTTTGCCGGTCCGCTCGTCGACGATGAGGGTGTCGCTCAGCACCTGGAAATCGATGTAGCCACGGGAGGCGTAGAACCGCGGGATGCGGTCGCGGAGATCGAGCTCGAGCTTGTCTTCGTTATACTCGCCACTGCGGAACCACCAGAAGCCCTCGGGCTTGAGGGACATCTTGCCGACGACTTCCGCATCGGAGAACCGCTCGTTCCCCTCGATGCGTACCTCGCTGATCGTGACCCGCCGGCCCTCGTCGATCTCGAACACGGCACGGACGGTCCCGTCGGGCTGGGGCAACTCACGCACCACCACGTTGGTCAGGAAATAGCCTTCGTCCTTGTAGAGGGAATCGATGGACGCCCGCGACCGCGCCGCCTCGGCCCGGTCGAAGGGTCGGCCGGAGAGGAGCCGCACCTTGCCGCGGACCTTGCGCTCGGAGAGGCTTTCGACGCCCTGCACCGACCAGCCGGTCAACAGCGGCCGCTCTTCGACGGCGATCTTCAGGATCACTCGGTTGTCGATCCTACCCTGTTCGAACCGGACGTTGTCAAACTGCTTGAGGCCGTACAGCGCGCTCAGCGCACGTTGCAGATCCCGGAAACTGACCGACTGACCCACGGGAATCCCCGCGGTCGCAAGGACCGTTTCCCGTGCCAGACGCTTCGTGCCCTCGACGCTGATGCTGTCGAACACGATCGGCTCGAGCTGCACCTCCTGCGCGCGAAGGCCGGACGCCAGTACCGCGCCCAGGGCACCGGTAAGCAGGAGCGCGCGCACCGTTGCTACGCCTTGGACCCCGAGAACGCGCGGAATGTCAGCTTCTCGCCGTCGGGATCGACGTCGATCTCGATCTCGTCGCCTGGGGAGAACTCACCCTGCAGGATCTTGTCGGAGAGCGGATCCTCGACGTACCGTTGAATGGCCCGCTTGAGCGGGCGTGCGCCGAAGGCCTCCTCGTACCCGTGGTCCACGAGGAAGCCGGTCGCCGCTTCGGTCAGCCGCAGGCCGTAGCCTTCCGGGGCGATCCGCTCCTGCACCTGCCCGAACAGGATGTCGACGATCTTTGCGATGTGCGTCCGATCGAGCGGGTGAAAGACGATCACCTCGTCCAGCCGGTTCAGGAACTCCGGGTTGAACACCTTGTCCACCTCGTCCCGGACCTTCTGCTCGATGCGCTCGAAGGAGCTCTTGCTGTCCGGTTGCGTGAACCCCAGGGTCGTCGTCTTGCTGATGTCCCTGGCGCCGAGGTTCGACGTCATGATGACGACGGTATTCTTGAAGTCGATCTTGCGCCCGTAGTTGTCGGTGAGGTGGCCCTCATCGAGCACCTGGAGCAGGATATTGAACACGTCCGGATGCGCCTTCTCGATCTCGTCGAGCAACACCACCGAGTACGGCTTGCGCCGCACCGCTTTGGTGAGCGCCCCCGAATCCTCGTAGCCGACATATCCCGGCGGGGCGCCGATGAGGCGGCTCACGCTGAATTTCTCCATGTACTCCGACATGTCGACCCGGATCAGTGCCTGGTCGTCGGCGAACAGGAACCGCGCCAGCGCCCGAGCCAACTCGGTCTTCCCGACACCCGTTGGCCCACAGAACACGAAGGTCCCGATCGGGCGTCGCGGATCCTTGAGCCCCGCACGGGAGCGGCGGATCGCTCGCGAGATGGCCTCGATGGCTGGGTTCTGTCCCACGACCGACCGATGCAGCTCTTCCTCCATGCGGAGGAGCCGGTTCGTTTCGGCTTCTTGCAGGCGGGTGACGGGAATACCCGTCCAGCGGGAGACGATGAAGGAGATCTCCTCTTCGCCGATCGTGGGTCGGTGCGCCTCCCGCTCCCGCTCCCATTCCTCCTGCCGCTTCCGGATGTCGGCCTGGAGGTCGCGTTCCTGGTCCCGCAGCGCGGCGGCCCGCTCGAAGTTCTGGTCGCGGACGGCCTCTTCCTTGTCCCGGTTCAAGTCCTCGAGCCTCTCCTTGAGCTCGGCCACCTCCGGCGGCGGCACTTGGGCCGCCAGCCGCGCACGTGCGGCGGCCTCGTCAATGACGTCGATGGCCTTGTCGGGCAGGAAGCGGTCGGTGATGTAGCGGTCCGACAACCGGGCCGCGTTGTCGAGCGCCTCGTCGGGGATCACCACCTTGTGGTGGTCCTCGTAACGCTGGCGGAGTCCTTTGAGGATGTCGATCGTCTCGTCGACCGACGGTGGATCGACGATCACCGTCTGGAACCGCCGCTCGAGGGCGCCGTCCTTTTCGATGTACTTCCGATACTCGTTCAGCGTCGAGGCCCCGACGCACTGCAGCTCGCCACGGGCCAGGGCCGGCTTGAGCATGTTCGACGCGTCGATGGCCCCTTCGGCCGCGCCTGCGCCGACCAACGTGTGCAGCTCGTCGATGAACAGGACCACGTTCTTGTTCTGGGCGATCTCGTTCATCACGGCCTTGAGCCGCTCTTCGAACTGCCCCCGGTACTTGGTGCCGGCGATGACGGCCGCCATGTCGAGCGCCAGGACCCGGTGTTGCTTGAGGGACTCGGGGCAATTGCCTGCGGCGATGAGCTGTGCGAGCCCCTCGACGATGGCCGTCTTGCCGACGCCTGCCTCGCCAATGAGCACCGGGTTGTTTTTCTTCCGCCGGGACAGCACCTCGATGACCCGCTCGATCTCCTGCTGCCGGCCGATGGTCGGGTCGAGCTGCCCCTCGCCTGCCAAGACGGTCAGGTCGCGGCAGAAGTGGTCCAGCGCCGGGGTCTTGGACTTCTTCTCGGGGCGAGCGGCACCGGCCGCCGGCGGGCCCTTGGCGCCCGCCGGCATCTCGGATCCGAGCAACCGGAGCGTCTCCGCCCGCGCCTGCTCCAGACTGATGCCCGCATCGCCCAACACCTGGGCCGCGATCCCCTTCTCTTCCCGCAGCAGGCCCAGGAGCAGGTGCTCTGTCCCCACGTACGAGTGGTTCAGCTCCCGTGCCTCGCTCATGGCCAGCTCGAGGACCTTCTTCGCCCGGGACGTATAGGGCAGGTCGGGGCCCTCCGGGGCCGGCGCTTTCCCCTTCTTGACCGTCTCCTCGATCTTCTGCTGAATCTCGTCGAGGTCGACGCTCAGGTTGGTGAGTACGGCCGCGGCCACCCCCTCGCCTTCGCGGATCAGCCCCAGGAGAATGTGCTCCGTCCCCACGTACTCGTGGTGGAGACGGGCAGCCTCCTCTCGGGCCATCTGAAGGACCTTGCGGACACGATCGGTGAAATTGTAGCCGTTCATCGACGATCACACTTTCGGTGTCAGGGTCGCCACGAGCCTCACTCCGCACCCCCGCCCGCCCCACGTCGTTCGGCATCCTCCTCTAAGAGGTGCCGAACGTACGTCGCGCGGCTGATCGGCAGTTCCGGATCGGATAACGCCCGCCCCTCACGCTCGGCGATGTGCGCCGGTTGCGTGAAGATCAACAACTTGTTCATCGTGTATACACTCACGTCACGGATCAGGTTCAACCCCACCCCCAGCCGCACACCGCTCAGCAGGTTCATCGCCTCCTCGAACGAGAGGCTCCGGGCGTACCGCAACAACCCATAGGCCCGCCACACCTTGTCGGCAATGACCGTCGGTGCTTCCCGCTGCAACACCACGCGAGCCCGTTGCTCGTACTCGACTACCTGGCGCACCATCGTGGCCAGGTGATCCAGCAGGTCTTCCTCCGACTTTCCCAGCGTCGTCTGGTTGGACAGCTGGAAGAAGTTGCCCACCACTTCGCTGCCTTCGCCGTACAGCCCGCGGAACGTGAGGCCGACCTGGGACAGTCCCTGGAGCACCTTCGCGATCTCTTTGGTGAGTACGAGGCCCGGCAGATGGATCAGCACCGAGGCCCGCAATCCCGTTCCAGCGTTGGTCGGACACGCGGTAAGGTAGCCAAACTCGGGGTGGAAGGCGAAGGGAATCTGACTCCCCATCTCGCTGTCCAGACGCTCGAGCTGCCCGTAGGCACGCTCCAGATCGAACCCGGACCGGAGGCTCTGCAACCGGAGATGATCTTCCTCGTTGATCATGACGGCAAGCTCGCCGTTGGTGAGCAGCGCGGCGCCCTGACGGACCGGCCGCGCTCGCTCCAGGCCCGCCAGCTCGCGAGAAATCATGTGACGCTCGTGGAGCACCTGCCGCTCGAGCAAGTCGAGCTCGTCCAGCCGGAACATCGTGACCGGATGCAGGACGGTGCTCTCGTTGGTCACGGCGAGCACCTCGTCACGCGCGACCACGAGGTCCTCTGGACCGGCGCGGACCGGGAAGGCGCGTCCCCGGAGGTTCCGAGCGAGCCGAATCCGGCTCGAGAGCACGATGTCGCTGTCGGGCCCGCTCGCGTCGAGCCAGGACATCCCGCCGTCCGGAAGCAGGCTCAGATCGAGTGTCATTCCAGGGCCCTGATCCGGTCACGCAATTCGGCCGCCAACTCGAAGTTCTCGGCTTCGATGGAGCGTTTGAGCCGATCGCGCAGCTCCACGAGGAGTTTCGGAACCTCGTCGGCTGCCGCCGACTCACCATGGAGGTACAACTTCCCGACATGGTGGAAGGAGCCATGGATGCGGCGGAGCAACTCGCGCAGTTGCGGCTCAAATTGCGCATAGCAGTGGGCGCACCCGAGCCGGCCGGTGTCGCGAAAATCCTGCAACGTCGACCCGCAGAAATCGCACGCTCCGGCCTCCGCCCCCGCTGGAAGGGCGGCGGCGACCCCCTTCCCCGTGACACCCAGGAACCCGGCAAGCGGAAGCTTCGCCACGCTCGCGCTCGTATTGATGCCCTTTTCGGAGGCACACTCCTCGCAGAGGTGGGCGGTCGTGACCGAGTTGTCCACGATCTGCGTGAGGTGAATGGCGGCAGGCCGCTCGTGGCAGTTGTCGCACTGCATCAGCGCACCGCCTCCCGACCGATCTCGAGCAGCGCCCCCTTATCCAGCTGGAGTACGCGGTCGGCTCGCTCCGCCAGCGGCCGGTTGTGCGTGACCAGGACCAATGACGTCTCGAGCTCTCGCACCAGGGCGAACAAGAGGTCGTGCAGCTGGTCGGAGTGAAAGGCGTCGAGATTGCCGCTCGGCTCGTCGGCAAGGAGGACTGACGGGTTGTGCACCATGGCCCGGGCGACCGCACACCGCTGTTGCTCACCGCCTGAGAGCTGGGGAGGACGATGCGTCGCTCGTGCTCCGAGGTCGACGGCGCCCAGCAGCCGTTCCGCGCGGTCCCGAGCACTGCTCTCCGGACATCCGGCAATCAAGAGCGGCATCATCACGTTTTCCAGCGCCGTAAACTCCCGCAGCAAGTGGTGGAACTGAAACACGAACCCAACCCTGCGATTGCGCAGCTCGTCACGTTCGTCGCCCGTCAGCGTCGCGAAGGACACGCCCTCGAGCAGGATGTCCCCGCCCGTGGGGGCGTCCAGAGCGCCGAGCAGGTGCAACAGGGTGCT
>JBDHEI010000104.1:0-6493 GCA_039591075.1 Gemmatimonadota bacterium | reverse complement strand
CGGCCGCTCGCGATGTACACGCTCGGCAAACCGGCTGGCAAGAGTGGGACTCGCTACCGGTCAACACCGGACCAGCAGATGTCGGCGACTGGGCTGATGGCCCACCTGCATAGCAGCCACAGGGTGGGAATTGACGCGGTGCGACCCTGAGGCCGCCTGAACGGCCGACGCGAGCAAAGCGGAAGGGAGCGGCGGCCGCCACCGGCGCTATGGGTCAAATCCCCAGCCAATAGGTCAGTTTCACGAGGAAGATGTTGTCGGAGACGGCGCTCTTTAAAGCGTCAAGGTCGCGGCTCAAGTCGAAGTTGCCGAACGGGTCCGTCGCGTCCCGGTCATGGGTCCACACAACAAAGAGCGTGGAGCCGGGGGTGTACTCCCAGCGGAACACGAGATTCGCTCGCAGGGAACGGAAGTTGAAGTTCTGGTTTTCAACCGAGAACTCCTCCGCAGGACCGCTTCCGTCTGGATCAATGAAGAGGTTGCGGTTAGCGCCCTCACCTTCCTCTCTAATGGTCCCCAGGTCCACCCCGTAGATGCTCTTCGAGAGCTGACGCGGCTCGTCGAACTCCTTAAAGTTCGAGAAGTCATTGGCCGAAATCAGCGGCTGCACGAACAACTCGAGCGTCATCGTCGGCGTGAACGTCACGTTGAGTCGTGTGGTCATCGAGAGCGACTTCTGATTCAGCTCTGCGAAGACATACCGCCGGCCGAAGAACGCGTTGGCGGTCGAGTCGTCCACCGCGGTCACGTACTGGTCGGGGTTCTTGGATTGGCCGAAGGAAGGGCTCAGCGTGAGGCTGACGTTCGAGGCTGGCTTGAAGGTCATGTCGAACCCAAGGTCGTAGACCCTCCCTCCGTCTGCGTCCCAGCCAAGTGACGGGTTGAACCCGACGATCACGGGCTTCCTGCTGTCCGTTTCCAAAAAGGCCGCCACAAAGCTGAACCCTGGCCGCTTCACGACGGGCCCTCCGCGCGTGAGGCGGTCGTCGAGCGTGGAGGGGCGGTAGATCCCGAAGATGTTGAAGTCCCAATAGAACGGGGTCTGGACGAAGAAGGCCCCGTGGAACTGCCTGTCGGTCAGGTCACCATCGAAGTTGTACTGTTGCTGCGCACCCACCGTCGTGAAGATCTGCCGGTACCACGCCCCCGGGACCGTCCACGAGCGCGTGAGGTTGGCGTTCATCCACATGAAATCGGTGCGGGTGAGAAAAGCGATGTCGTTGTTCTCAAACCCGGGGCTTCGGACGTTGAGCGATGTCTCCCACCCCCAGTCTCCCGCGTCCTTCGCGATCCGAGAGTAGAGCCCCCAACCGCGCATCGAGGTGAGTGTGGAGTCGAGGCGGTCGCTGAACAGACCGTTGCCACCGGGTTGCCGATCAGGTCGCTGGAAGTACCGCGAGCTCGCCTGCTGCGCCCGGAGAATCGCGTCGGTCGAGCCCGAGATGTTCGTGAAGGCCGAGCTGAACAACACGTGGTACGTGCGGTCGCCCCACCAGTACTCCCCATCCAGCCCGAAGCCCTCCGCGTGCGCGTTCAAGAACGCCTCGAGTGCCGGATCGTCGAAGTTCCGGTACACCGAGGTCCCGATCGCCCCGATTTGCAGGTTTCCGTCGAGCAGGTCTTGCTTCACCCGGCCCATGACGTAGCTGGTCAACGGCTCGACCTCCTGCTCAAACCGCTCGCCGGTCGTCCCGACCACCCGAGCCTTCTCACGCTGTGTGAGGGCGCCGAGGATTCCGACCGACGTGCCGGAGCCGGTTTTGCCGGTGATCTTCGCGGCGCCCAGGATGGTGCTGGCGGTGGGCACGTCGGAGAACTCCCCCGCGTCGCCCGCGAGGAATCCGCCCTGCGGCCGACGCCCGATACGGCGGGTGAACGACATGCTCAGAGACGACACATTGCTGCAGAATTGGCACCAGAAGTCGCCAAAGCCGAAGTTCCCCCGGCCCTCGATGAAGAACTCGCGCTTCTCGGGGAAGAAGGTCTCGAACGCGCTGAGATTGACCACCGCGGGATCAACCTCAGCTTGCCCGAAGTCCGGGTTGATCGTCGCACTGAGTGTCAGGTTCGAGGTCAGCAGGTACTTGAGGTCCGCACCGATCCGGTAGTCAGACTGCGTCTTGCCCGCGAACGGGTTCGCCGCATCCACCGCACCGCCGTTCACATCGAGCTGACTCACCGCGTAGGGGAGGACCTCCAACCGGTTGGTGCGCGCCTGGATCTGGTTCAGCCCATCGAGGTGGCCGAAGCGCGAAGGACCCCCTGACTCGTTGAGACGCCAGAACGACCAGACAGCGACTTCGTTCAGGCGTTGCACGAACCGCTGGATCTGAAGCCCCCACTCCTGATCCGAGTTCCTTGGGAATCTGAGCTGCGAGAAGGGAATCTCGAGTTCCGCCGTCCACCCCAGCGAGTCGACCTGTGCTCGGGCGCGCCAAACCGGATCCCAGGAGTCATCGTGGCCGAACGCATCGCCCCTGACGCCGGCCGGATTGATCGAGAACGTGGTCTGGCCGGTGTGGTCATGGAACGTGTCGAACGTGACCGTGAGCTGGTCGCTCTGCGTATGGGCGTCGCGCCGCACCAGGCGAGACACGACCCCCTCGGCCCCAAGCTCGTCGTACATCCGTGCACCGACGTACAACTTTGTGTCGTTGTACACGAATCGGATCTCGGTGCGTTGTGTCGCGGGCTCCCCTTCGTTCGGCTCGCGCTGGGTGAAGGAGGTCACTGCCGGCACGGTTTGCCAGATCGACTCGTCGAGCCGGCCGTCGAGCCGGATCTCGTCCTGGAGGGGCATGACTCGTGTTCGCGGTGCGAGCCGGTCGTGCTCGGGCGTGCCGGCGGTCGGGGTGACCAGAGAATCTCCAACGACCGAATCCGCTGGTGCGTTGGGCTTCGACTGGCCCTGCACCGTGGCGACCACGGGCCCGGCCACCGTGAAGAAAACGATGAGTGACGGAACGAGACGGGCTACACTGCGGCCAACACCAGCAAGCATCGTGTGACCCCGGATCGTGAGTAACGGTTTGGTGGCGCGTCTACTCCTGGTTCGATGCGCTGGACGCACGAAAGGTTGCATTGGGTCGGATTCCCCGGGTCCGCTGGTACGCATCATTCTGGAACGGTGGCTTGATCAGCTAAAGCGGAACTAGCGGAATTGGAGCTTCCGCCCGGCACAGGCTGGCGGGTAGTGCGTCGGAGGTTCCCGACCTCACCTTCGCAACTCCGCACGAGGCGGTTCCCCAAACACCTTTGACCTAGAGAGGGTGAACCGCTCCGGGTTTTCCGGAGAGCTCCGCACGTGAGTGTCGCCAGCTCGGCTGGGGCTGACTGACGACGGTCGTAGGCCGCGACCACCGTGTACTCACCGCACTCCGCTATCTGACGAGGTCTGCCATCGGCTCGGGCTTCGCATGCGTGCGATGCTTACGGCTTCAGTCTTGCTGTTGACCAGACCGACAAACTCTTCAATTTGCTTCGGTGGCGTACCAGCAGCTTGAATTGCTGTAGGACTCTCAATCAGTGTTGCCACAGGCCTATGCCCTCTTCGTCCAACGTCTAGGATGACAATTCATCTGAAACCACGCTTTGAGATGATATTTGTTCGTCCCTTTGTTGGACGATGCCTTGTTTAAATCCATCTCCGGACCCGGTTTCGGTACTGTCGGAACTGATCACCGAAGGTGTCTTCCAGCATCTGTTCCTCCTGAACGATGAAGATCCGGTCGAGCAACACGCCAAAGACCGGGACGACAGCAAAGGAGGTGGCGGAGCCGAGCAGGGTAGCCATGCCAAGAAGGATAAGGGTCATGCCGAGATACATGGGGTTCCGGCTGATGGTGAACGCTCCGCCAGTGACGAGCGCTTTGGATTCCTGAACCGGCTTGACCGTCGTTTCGTGCTTCTTGAACGTATGATCAGCCAGTGCATTCAGCACGATTCCGATAGCCACAAAGACAAGACCGAACAGACGCCAGGGAAATACTAGGAACTGGTGCAAGGGAAGGAAGAAGTGAAGTAGCACCTCAACGATGATTGCGGCCAAGAAATAGACTGGTGGTAGTACTTTCTTCATCGTTCTCATATCGTCCAACGGATCAGTAAATGGCCTGCGAAGGATCCAGCTAACCCGCCTGGCAGCGTGGCGTCGCTGCCCCGAAGCTCTTGCGTTCGCTGCGAGACGAATCGCGCCAGGCACCTGGCAAATCAAGACCCGACGGCGAGTGAGTGCAGCGGAGTCCTGATTTGGGCGACCTCACGGACGCTGACGTAGCGGGCCAGTGGCTGGTGCGTTCACGTCCCACCAACCGGCGGCGCGCGCCGTAGTCCACGCAATGACATCCTGAGCGCACGTATCCAACCGCTGCGACAACTCGTCCGCGCTCTGTGGCCGCTGGTCAGGGTCCTTGGCAAGGCAAGACAGGATCACCTCGTCCAGCGACGCTGGTATCCCCAACTCGGTTCGACCCGACGGGGGATGCGGCTGTGTGTGCGTGTGATGGATCATGACCTCCATCGCCGTCGTGCCCTGGAAGACCAACTCGCCCGTCAGGAGCCAATACGCGAGGCACCCGACAGCATAGATGTCCGAGCGCGCATCAATCGAGCGATTGCCCAGAACCTGCTCCGGTGACATGAACGCCGGCGTCCCGCTTACCACACCATCCGCCGTGAGCGCGATCTCGTCATCACCGGGCTGTCCTCGGGCTTTCACCAGCCCAAAGTCCAGCACCTTCACGAAATCCACCTTGCGCCCGTACCGGCACACAAGGACATTGCCCGGTTTGATGTCGCGGTGGATCAACTCGTGCTCGTGCGCTTCCCCGAGCGAGTCGCACACTTGATGGAGCAGGTGGATCACGCGCTCGGCCGGCACGGGACCGAATTGCCTGACCAGCGCGTTGCAGTCGAAGCCATCCAGCAACTCCGCCACATAGTAGAACGTCCCGTCAGCCGTAGCACCGAAATCGTAGAGCTCGATGGTGTGCGGCGAGCGCAGCGACGCCGTGGCCTGGGCCTCCCGCTCGAACCGCGCAAGCATGAGGCGGGACTGCTCGCTGCTGGATGCGCCGAACACGTCCGGACGTACGAGTTTGACCGCCGCGGGCCGCGCCAACATGCGGTGCTTGGCCTTCCAGACCTCACCCATGCCACCGCGACCGATGAGCTCGGTAAGACGGTAGCTTCCCATCTCCCGCGCTCTGCTGACGTCGATTCCCAGGCTGTACACGATGCGTGACCCGAAGTACGCGACCGCAACGGCGATCGCGGGACTCACCAGGCTGTGTGGGTATGCGCGGGGTTCCAGGTTTGCCTCGACGGTCATCTCGAGGAGGGCCAGGCCGAGCGGCGCTGTTGCCGCCGCAGCCAGCGCAATCCAGAGCGTCGTCCGCGGCGGACTCGGAATGATCAACGGGAACATGATGATGATCGGCGTGGTCCAGGTAACGTGCTGGAGTAGGTCCGTAAGCTGCCCCAACGCGTCGAGCTTTAGTGCAAGCACGTAGGCATCGTGTGGCATCAAGATCGAGAGCAGCAGACAGAGGGCGATCTCGTACGAAAGCCCAAGCTGCAACACGAGCTGTGGCCGTACCCGTGGGTTCCGGGCGAATCCAAAGAGGACCGCCGACATCAGGACCACTGCCCAACGCGCCACCGCGTCGGCTCCTCCCACGAGCACGCCGAGGCCCTCCGCCGGGAGATCCGATGCCATCAGGAACGACTCTGCAACGAGGAACACAAGGGCAATGAGTTTCACGCGGTCGCGGGACTTCTCGAGGAGGTCCGGCGGCAGTGCTGCACGTGTTGCCCGCGTGCTCGGGGACGACGGACTCAAGGCGCGCTGGAGGATTCGATCGGTCATGGTTGGCAAAGATAGGACTCGGAGCGTCAAGCAGCGAGACAGTCACCTGAATTTGGCTCACTATTGGCACACAAGCACAAATAATGAGGCCACTCACCAGCCGCTCATTTCTAAGTAGTTGATCTTTTTGGCTTACCAAGTCGGGACGGCGGGATTTGACGCGGTGCGACCCCGAGGCCGCGGAGCCGCGGACGGGGAGAGGGGATCAAGCATCTGCATTAGCAGATGCGCAGATCAACCCGCGACCCCCTGTTGCGAAGCCGACCGAGGCTGCGTAGCAGCCGCAGGTCAACCCCATGGCCTGGCTGGTTCCACGCCGGACGCGCGCTGGACTATCTCGTGCGCGAGCGAAACGTGAACCCCGAGCGCGTCGTGCTGGTGGGATTCAGCCGCGGGGCGCAAGTCGCCATGATCGCCGCGGGCGCGGATCGCCGATTTGCGGGTGTGGTGCTTCTTCACGGCGGACACTTCGACGCCAACGAGACCGGGCACCGAGCCGCCGCGTGCCCCGCAAACTACATCGGCCGCATTCAGCCGCGGCCGCTGTTCATGATCAACGCCACCAATGACAACGACTACTGGGCCGAAACGTCGGTGCGCCCACTGCAGCGGATCGCCGGCCCTCGG
>JBDHEI010000103.1:0-7457 GCA_039591075.1 Gemmatimonadota bacterium | reverse complement strand
CGAGCCCACGTGGCTCTTCCCGCCGGACATCAACGGGCCGCCGTTCGGACCGTATCCGGGCTTCATCGGGGTGAAGTACCTGAAGAGCCCGCTGGATCCCGCGACGGGCCAGCCGGTGGGGCTCACACTGTTCTCGAACACCACCAACCCCTCGGCCGCCAACTCGCTATTCCCGGATCCCGACGGTGTATCTCAACTGTGGCGCTACCTGTCGGGAGGCATTGAGCCGGCGGAGGGCGACACGCCCTGTCAGATCAACCCACCCAGGGTGCGCCGGTTGTGCGCGCTGGTGCAGGCGCCGACGGACACGCGGTTCTTCCAGTCGTCCGGCCCGTTCTCGCTGAATGCAGGCGAGTCGGGGACGATCGTGGTGGCCTACGTGCACGCGGCGCCCGTGGCCGCCGAGGTGGCGCCGTTCTTCGGCGGCAACTTGGCTCCGGGTATCCCGCCGTCGGGCGCGGAGATTCTGAACGACCCCACCACGCTGCGGACCATCGAGCGGGCCGCGGGTTGGCTGGGGCAGAACGATGACGACAACGACGGCGAAATCGACCAGGATGAGGTCGTGACCCTGGAGCGGTCGCTCCTCCGGAAGTCGCTGGTCGCACAAAGCCTGTTCGATGGAAAGTTCCTGCTGCCCTTCGCGCCCGAGTCGCCAGAGTTCTTCCTGGTGCCGGGCAACAGGCAGGTCACCGTCGTATGGCAGCCGTCGGCGTCGGAAAACCTGGGCGATCCGTACTTCGAAATCGCCGCCGACGTCACGTCCCCGCTGTACGATCCGAACTACCGCGAGTTCGACGTCGAGGGATATCGGGTCTACCGCGGGCGGACGCGGGCGCAGCTGGAACTGCTGGCCCAGTTCGACTATGCGGGCACGACGTTCGTGGACTACACGGGTGGCTGGGCCTATCTCGGCCGGTGTGCTCCCGAGTTGGGGATTTCGGACGATTGTCCATCGACCGACTTCCTGACCAATCCGGTGTCGCACGAGTTGGTGGGCACAATCCCCCAGGTTCCACCCGGTGGCCGGGTGGAGCTGGCCGATGGTTCCATCCTCATCACTTCCCAAGTGAATGCGGTGGAGGAGGCTGGTTTCCCGGCCCTCACTAACTCCGGTGTACCCTTCGCGTTTGTCGACAACGCCGTTCTGAACTCGGTGACGTACTTCTACGCCGTGACGGCGTTCGACTTGAACTCAGTGGCCTCGATCATCCAGGGCTCGCTCGAGTCGCCGCTGACGGCCAAGGCAGTCGTACCGCGCGCGCCGGCGGCCAACGCCGTCGCCGCGGTGCTGGTGTCAAAGGTGACTGGCGACGACGGGGTAGCGCTCGACGCCACGGCCCCGTGGCCGGCCATCGATCCCAACGATGGTACGTTCAACGGGAATATTCCGCCGATCAGCACTGGGTTGCTGGAGCTGACGGCGGCGGTCGTGGAGGCCCTGCCCCCGGGTGACATTACCGTGAGGATCGACTCGGTCGGTGTCGGCTGGGCTGGCGGCTTCGGGCCGAGTGCCAGCATCTACGTCACGATGATGGCCGGTGGTCAGAACTTTGCCGCCGTGATCACCGACCTGACGCAGCCGCGGTTCAACTCCAGCGCTACCAGCTCGTACGTCATCGCCGAAGCGATCATTCCGTACGACTCGGTGGCGGCTCGACGGTACGGGATTTCGTTTACAGAGGACGTCCGGATGCCCGTGCGGTTCTCGGGCACGACGGTGCCCATGGCCTTCACCTCGCCGGCGGTCGCCACGGCCGTCGGCCGGTACGGAGCCAGTGGCTTCTCCGAAGCGACGCGATTCCTGTCTCACTCCCGGTGGTTCGACGAGGGCGGGGCGGAGCCGCCCGATCCGACCATCACGGCATCGGCTGATGCGGCCCAGCACGCAGGAGACCTGAGCGGCGTGGACCGGATCTGGGCTCCGTCGGGGTACCGTCAGCCGTCGGGCGAGGTCGCCGTCGTGCTTCGCGGCCAGGGCGCGAGCGCGTCAACCGCGTGGTATCCTGCGGACTTCGTCATCGAGTGGAACGCGGACGGCTCAGTGACCGCGAGCGACGTGACCCACAATACCACGCTGCCGCCGGCGGGCTCCGGAGGTTCCGGTGTCGGCTTCATCACGCTGACGAACATCCTCGCCACGGGGGTCGACCAGGCGCAGTGGGATGCGGAGGTGGCCGATGGCGTCGGCTCTCCGGCATACAACATTCTGAACTACAACCACCTGTACATGACGCAGCCCACGTGCTCGAACACCTGGTGGGCAATTCCCGATCTCTGCATTGATATGAGCAACACGGCCGAGCTGGTTCCGCTGGACTTCGACACCGACGGGACGGCCGATGGGAACGGCATCGTCATGTGGGTCAATGGCGAGATCTTCTTTATGGAGATGACCGCGCTGCCGGCTGCCGGCACGCAATGGCACCTGCGCGCGGTGAGTGGGCACATTGAGGCGGACTGCACGCCCGCCGTGGGTCCGGTCGCCACCGACTGCTCGAGCTACACGTTCGCACCCAACACGGCTGGCGCCACCGTCGTGCCAGGGCTGCGCTTCACGGTGACTGTCGAGACGGTGGCCGGGATCGACGCAACGACCGCCGGCGATCTGAGCAACGTGCACACGCTGCCGGATCCGTACTACGTGACGAGCGGATTGGAGATCACCCCGCAGCAGAAGGTGCTCAAGTTCGTCAACCTGCCGTCGCAGGCCATCATCCGGGTCTACTCGACGAGCGGTGTGTTGGTCACGCTCGTCGAGCATAACGATCCGTTGGGTGGGGGTGAGGCGACGTGGAACCTCCGAAACCGCAACAGCCAGTTCGTGGCGAGCGGCGTGTATTTCTACCACGTCGAGACGCCCACCGGCGAAGAGAGGATCGGACGCTTTACCGTAATCAATTCGGGCAACCTGGCCATTGGGCAGCAAGCTCAGTGATTGGAGACGCGCGGGTGGGGCGTCACGCCCCGCCCGCCCATCGGAGGCAGACTATGAGAAGGCTACTTCGTAACGCGATGGTCGGGGCTGCCGTGATCGGGCTCGCTGCCGCAGGAGCGGCCCGTGCCCAAGAGGTGCCGCTGCCGGGCATCGACAACACGGCGTTCGGCACGACCAGCGCCGAGTTTCTGCTGCTCGGCGCGGGCGCCCGCGGTGCCGCGTTGGGCAACATGTACTCGGCCATCGCGACCGACCCGACGGCGCTGTACTGGAATCCGGCGGGCGTCGCTGAGATATCGCGGCCCGGCGTCTCGCTGTCGACCTACGACTACCTCGCCGACACGCGATACTCCTGGGGAGGCATGGCCTTCCCGTTCAACGACGGGCAAACCACGATCGGCTTCCAGATCGGGACGTTCGGGTTCTCGGACCAGCCGATCTACTCGCTGAGCGCGCCGGACGGCGATGGCTCGACGTACAGCGTATCGGAGTCGTTCTACGGGGTGACCCTCGCGCAGAACTTCTCCGATCGGTTCTCGGCGGGGCTCACCGGCAAGGTCGTCAGTTCGAGCCTCGCCAAGGTGAGCGCCACCGGTGTGGCGGTCGATTTCGGCACGAGCTTCCACGCGCTGGTCGCGGAAAGACCGATCCGCGCCTCGTTCGTGATCGCCAACCTGGGCTCGAGCCTCCGGTACAGCGGTGTCGGGCTCGACATTCTGGTCAGTCGACCATCCCCGCCGAACTCACAGCAGGTGCCGCAGGATCCAGCGCCCGCGCGCTTCACGGCGGAGAGTTTCGGGCTGCCGGTCGTGTTCCGGGTGGCCCTGGCGTACGACTTCATCAACTCGGTGTCGACACGGCTCACCTTGTTGGGCGCGTTCTCGCAGCCCAACAACTCGAGGGCGACCGGAGGCGGCGGGCTGGAGTGGGCGCTCACCGACATCGGCCAGAGCGGCTTCGCGGTCATGGCTCGTGGGAGTTACACGTACCAGGGCGATAACAATATCGCCCCCACGGGTGACGCGGGTTTCGGGTCCGACCTGTGGGCGACAGAGGACTTGGACGGGCTCGCCTTGGGCGGCGGCCTTATGTACAACCGCGGGACCTTCGGGTTGGGGTTGGACTATGCGTACCGCCACATGGGCGTTCTGGGTGGCACGCATGTGTACAGTGCCACCGTCAACTGGTAGACGCGTTTGACGATTCGGTCGTGAGAGTTCCGCCTGGGCGCCTCCGGGCGCCCGAGCGGGGGCTCCTCGATTGGTGAACGAGCACGACGTGACGCTACTGACTGCCCTCCTCGCGGGGACGGCGTTGATCGCCGGGGCGCCCAACTGGGAGCCCCAGCAAGAGGGATCCGCCGTGGAAATTGTCACCCGGCGGTCGCTCCGAGGTGAGGCCACCCTCGTGGATGGATTCTGTCGGGTGCCCCTCGGGTTCCTGACGGCAGCCGGGACCGCCGGTGGGCAGCAGGGATCGTATCGACTGGCCATCTCGGTCATGGATTCGGAGGGCACGGTGCTCCACGAGTCCGGCTGGAGTCAGTCGGTGTCCGGGGAGACCATGACCATTCCGGGCGCCTCCACGGTCGAGCATTTTGCCTTGTCGGTCCTGGAAGGACGGTACACCCTGGCGGTGAGCATCACGGATTCCGTCTCGGGCCGGGCGCGGCGTGCCACGGCCAAGGTCGAAGGGCTGCCGTCGGACACCCGGGCATCGGATCTCATTCTGAGTTCCGACATCCGGCGGGCGGAAGCAGAAGGAGCCGTTCTTGCGCCGGGCGAGATCCAGAAGGGCGCGCTCCTCATCACGGCCGGTACGCGACCGGTGCTAACGCCACGCCGGTCTGAGTTGTTTTACTACGTCGAGCTCTACCCCGGGGAGGATGCCACGGTCGAGCTGCGCGCGACGGTCGTGGCCGCGGACGGCTCGACGGTCACCTCCGCCGCGCCACAGGAGATTCCGGTCGGAGCGGCCGGTGGCGTCGCGGCCCGCAGCCTCAGTCTGACCGGCCTGCCGGAGGGGGAGTACCGGATGCAGGTCACCGTCCGGTTTGCCGAAGAGGAAGTGACGCGGGAGGCTGAATTCACGATGAAGGGATTCGAGACGGAGGCACAGATCGCGCGGGTCGTCGAGCGGCCGGCGAGCGACATGTTCGCTCAGTTGACCGAGGCTCGCCTTGATTCCCTCCATGGCCCGACGGTATACCTGCAGGAATCGGGCGAGCGCGGGGTGTACGAAGACCTGAGCGTGGTCGGGAAGCAGAATTATCTACGCACATTTTGGGAGAGGCGCGACCCGACGCCTGGGACGAACGCCAACGAGTACCGCGACGCGTATTACGCGTTGTTCGCAGAGGCGAACCGCCGGTTTCGCGAGAGCGGGGCGGGGGACATCCCCGGTTGGCGCACCGACCGCGGCCGGATCTTCCTCAAGCGAGGGGAGCCGGAAGACCTCCTCCGGCGGCCGGTGTCGGGCAACACGCTTCCTTATGAAGTGTGGAAGTACAGCAGGCCGCGACTGCTCAAGTACGTGTTCTTGGACGTGACCGGCCTGGGCAGCTATCAGTTGATCTATACGGATGACCGCTTCGAACCCAGCCGCGCGGATTGGCAGGAGCAGTTGGGGCCGCAAGCAGTCGAAGACGTGTTACGGTTCTAGACCTCTTTCAGCCGTACTTCTGGGAGTGAGGATCGCATGAAACGACATCTCTTTGGCGCCGTCGCTTCGGTGTCTGCCATCCTGCTGATGGCCGGCTGCGTGGAGGACCCCACCGCGTCGCTCCGCGGCGATGTAGATAGGGTGGTGATCTCCCGCACGTACATCGAGCTGGACGTCGGCGGGACTATTAGGCTCTTCGCCAGGGCGTTCGACGCCCAGGGCAACGTCCTCTCCACCTTGCCGACGATCAGCGTGGCCGATGGCAGTGTCGCCACCGTCACCGTCGACGAGACAACATCCGGAGATCCGCAGCCGCAGACCGACTTCGACGTGACCGCGATGGGATATGGCGTCACCACCGTTACCGCGACCGCCGGGAGCGTCTCCGGCACGAGCACGGTGCAGACCTGGCCGGCAATGATCGCGTTGGCGGGGCTCCCGGACACCATGCTTTCGGGGCAGACGGCAACACTCACCGTGACCCCGGTGGATGTCAGCGGCAACCCGGTTNNNNCTGACGGTCGGGGATACGGACCTTCTGACGCTCGATCCCGTGACACTGCTGGTCACCGCAGTTGAGGCTGGTGGCGGGACCATCACGGCTTTGGGTCCAGGCGGGTCGGCGGGCTCGATCCGCACGAGCGTTGTGGCGAGCGCGCCGGTGAGCGCTGCATTCAGTGCGGCCAACTTCCCTGCCCTCGCCGCGGGGGACTCCGCCCGGTTGCAGGTCGTGGTCTACGATGCCGTGGGGAATGAGAACAACTTTGTCGGCGAGTTGCAGGGGATTTCGATCTCGTCATCGAATCCCGCAGTGGCCACGGCCCGTACGGAGACTTCTGACACGACGGTGGCATCGGGCGCGGTACTTCGGCGGTTCTACGTGTGGGCAACGGGCGTGAGCGGCGGAGTCGCCGACTTCTCCGGCACAGTCACCACCCCCGCGGGCCCGTTGTCTGTCGCCGCGGCCCCGGCGACCGTGCTCGCGCCGGTGGTCACCACTGCCGCACCGTCGGGGGCTCCGGGTGCCACCATCACCATTGATGGAACTGGCTTTGTGGCAGCCGGGTTCACCACACAGGTCCTCGTGGACGGAAGCCCGGTTGGCAATATTACCGCGCTGTCCAATACCCAGATCACTGCCCAGATGCCGACCCTGATGGCCGGCACGTATGACTTGGAAGTCAGCGTCGGAGGCGTGCTGTCCAACGCCGACGCGTGGACCCAGACTTCTGACTATGCTGAAGCGTCCTCGGAGCCGAACGACAACCAAGGCCAGGAGGCGCCGATCACTGCCGGGTTCGAATTCACCGGCACGGCCGACGAAGCCACGGACTTCAGTGATCTGTTCGAGTTTACCGTCTCGGAGGATGGTCTCGTCATCGACCTTGAGCTGTCGTGGGGAGACGGCAACGACCTGGACGCCCTTATATATCCGAAGGGCGCCCAGGATCCGGGAGATTACGCCACTGACGCTTGCGAGTTCCATCTCTCGACGTTAGCCAATCCCGAGTCGGACTCGTGCACGCTCGGGAATGCGGGCGTGTACACCCTCGAGATCCTGCACTATGGGACGGGGCCGACTACGTACACGGTCAAGGGTATTATTCAGCCGTAGGGCAGTGGACCCAAGAGTCGACCACACGGTAGAGAATTGCTAGGCCGGGCATGGTGCCCGGCCTCGCTTCTCTTGGCTGGTCCCGAGCTCTTACGTTGCGGGCAGCCGCCCGCGGGCCACCCAGGTGGCGTAGACCAGGGCGACCCACACTGCCGTTCCGAGCACCGCGTGAAGCCCCCGCCAGAACGGCGGCAGGTACGCCAGAACCATGATGGCACCGGCGGCCACCTGAGCCACCGCCAG
>JBDHEI010000102.1:0-9802 GCA_039591075.1 Gemmatimonadota bacterium | reverse complement strand
CCAGCCTCCCCTTATGGCTTCCAGTTCGCGCGAGCAGTTCGGTTAGTGTGCCTTCAGTGTGCCCAACTGATCGTGATTCAGTGTGACTCAGCGGGAAAGGCGTGCGTTTCGGTTATCGGATAACGCCTTGTCTCTTCCCGACTTGTCACGATGAGTCCCGATGAGTCCGCCCGGCGCGGCATAATCATAATCCGCGTGTCGGGGGTTCGAGTCCCTCCTCCGCTATTCAGTATAAGTGCTTGATTCGCTCGAGCGCGCAGCAGCCCGCTCGGAGTGGACCCTTGGAGTGGACAGAGCAGGGTCAGCGACAATCACGGATCGTGGTGTCCCGTTCTGGGGGCAAGCCACAGAACTGCGAAGTTTCCGGTCGACGAGTCCTCGCTGCCGAGCGTCCCCGCGAGCACATACCCTCCACCGCGTGGAGCGACAATCATCACGCCACGATTGAAGCCGGATCGCACGAGTACTGTCCGGGTCTGCACGTTGCCGTTAGCGTCACTCTCCAGAACGACCATATCGGAACCCGTCGATCCCATGGTAAATCCTGCGCTGACATAGCCACCGTCCGGTCTCGGGGCACTCATCATGGCGCGGTCGTCATCGACTCCCCCATCGTGCCGCCACCAGCGGAGGTTCCCGGTTGCATCGAGGCGAAGGAAGTACACGTCGGTGCCGCCGTTGGACCGGGTTGCGCCGTATCCGGTCACGAGCACTTCGCCGCTGTCCAGCGCCATGACCCCGTGACCGACGTCGTCCGGCGCTCCTCCGAACGACCGCGTCCAGACGAGATCTCCCTCCGCGTCCACGCGGACGACATACACATCACGGGTGGTGTCGGGATCCTCGGCTGTGGTACCGGTGACGACGAATGCTCCGTCGTCCGTCCGCGCCACGTGGTAGACGCGCTGATCTCCGGGAACGTCGACCCTGCGGATCCACCGCGCCGTTCCGTCGCTCCCGACGTGAATGAGGTAGGCATCACGGCCTCCGCGCGCCATGCTCTCGCTCTCGGCGGCGATGACAATGCCTCCGTCCGCGGCGAGCGTAGCCGACCAGGCGCGGTCGCGTCCAGCCTCACCGAACGTCCGCTCCCACAGGGGTGCCCCTGATGGATCGACGCGCAGCACCAGCACGTCTTCGCGGCCAGCCGTGGGCGCTTCCGTGTACCCGACGATGAAGAACCCGCCGTCGGGAGACTCCACGACGTCCCACCCAAAGTCTTCGCGTTCGCCGCCGTACGAGCGAGTCCAGAGTGTGTCCCCAGCGGCGTCGAACCGAACGAGCAGGACGTCGGTACCGGTGCGCTGGCCGAAGTCGGCATATCCCACGGCTGCGAACCCGCCTCCGCGCAGCTCGATGACCGCGTTCCCTACACCCAGCCCCGGTGTGGGAAGGATGAACTCGTGCTGCGTCGACAATGGCCCTTGGGACACCAGGAGATGTGGGAACACGGTTGCGGCCACCACGAGTGCCGTGGTCACCCTACTTCGCATTCGACCTCCCAGTTCGCGGATGGCACCTAACGGTCAGCGCTTGAGCTGCGAGCGTGATGATTCATCATGCGGAAAGAGAGCGTCAGCGCGTCACGCACCACTTCGACGGCTCCCGGGTACTTCCGTAACAGACGCGACCCGACGGCATTCCTCACAGCGGACCTGCCAGACCGGTCCCAGCGACCCGATGCCAGCAACCGGGCCGTGAACCACAAGGGCACTACTGCAGTGCGGGCACCGAGCCTTCGCGCCCGTCCCGAGGGCCTCCCGGATCTCACGAACTTCTTCGCGGGAGAAGACGACAGGTGTATGCGGTCCATCAGGCACGATATGAATGTCTCCTGCGGATGCCGTGGTCACAATGGCGGTCACAATGATGGGAGGAGAAGCACTCCCCGTTCTCCGTGACTTCTCCCTGGCTCCACAGGTATCACCCGGTGAACACCCGAGAGCGCGCGAGGTTGTACCATGCACCGACCAATTCGATCACTGTTACTGCTCCCGCTCGCCGCCATACTCGCGAGCTGCGGCGACTCCTTTGCCCCGATCGAGAGCCTGCCGCGTGAGTTGAGCATCGCCGAAGGCAAGCTCGTCGACGCCGACCACCGCTTTGCCTTCAAGCTGTTCCGCGAGGTCAACGCCCAGGAGGAAGACGGGAACAACGTCTTCATCTCCCCACTGAGCGTGGGCATGGCGCTGGGCATGACCTACAACGGGGCGGCCGGAACGACGCGCGACGCCATGCAGCAGACACTCGAGCTGGGCGGCATGACGCTCCAGGAAGTCAACGAGGCCTATCAAACCCTGATCGCGCTGCTCCGAGACTTGGACCCCAGGGTCGACTTCCTGCTCGCCAATTCGATCTGGTATCGGGACGGCGTTGCGATCGTCCCGGAATTCTTGGATCTCAACAAGCGCTACTTCGACGCCGAGGTCACGGCCCTGGACTTCTCCGACCCCGCATCGGTGGACGTCATCAATAGATGGGTCACCACGAAGACCAACGGGAAGATTGACGACGTCGTGGATCCGCCAATCGATCCCTTGACGTTCATGTTCCTGATCAACGCGATCTACTTCAACGGCGATTGGACCTACCAGTTCGACAAGGACCGGACGACCGACGAGGCGTTCGAGCTGGCGGACGGCTCGCACGTGACGGTGCCCATGATGTCACATGGCGAGGAGATCCCAGTTCGGCTCCACCAGGATGCTGAACACACGGTGCTCGACCTCTGGTATGGTGGGCAGGCCTACAGCATGACCATCGTCGTGCCGCACGACCCTGGGACCATCAACGACGTGGCGCGTGACTTGACCGATGCACAGTGGAATTCCTGGATCCTGGACCTGGACTCGACGGACACCCAAGTGTCCGTGCCCAAGTTCACACTCGAGTATGAGATCGAGCTGAACGACGTGCTCAAGGCGCTGGGCATGGAGGTCGCGTTCACAGACGGCGCGGACTTCACGAACATGGTCGCAAGCGGCGGAGCCTACATCGAGAAGGTGATGCACAAGACGTTCGTGGATGTGAACGAAGAGGGAACCGAGGCGGCCGCCGTCACGTCGGTGGAGATGAGATTCACCTCGGCAGCGTCGAGTATCCGGGTCGATCAGCCATTCATCTTCGCTATCAGGGAGAACTACTCGGGGACGATCTTGTTCATGGGGAAGATCGTGGATCCGACGGGCTGACTGGAAGAGGGAAACAGGGCGTTGTTGCATGGCTCGGAAGTGAGCGTGGGTCCCCCGCCCCGAGCGTCACGCGGCGTTCGGGGCTTTCGGTTTGCACCGCTCTCGAAGCCTCCCGCTTGGCCCGTTGCCGAGCCGCCCGCTTGGCCCGGCGCATCTCGCCAGAGCGCCGTCCGAGTTCCTTTGCCCGTTCAGTTGTCAGCTTCGCCATGCTGCACCCTTTCCAACCGTTCAGGTTGCCCCGTGCGTCACGTTTTCAAGGTGTGCCATACTTTCCGAACTCACCGTAGGTGCTAAGGTGCCATGAGTATTTTCTTAGCACCTATGTGTTCCTTACCATCTATGTCGTTCCTTCACCGCTTGCCGTCCCGTTCCACAGTAGGTCCCACAGCCACCAAGCTGGCCGTTCCTAACCCGGTGACACCGCTCACGTTGGCACCCTAGGCCAACGGCTACCCACGCCAAGGTCCCCACGGTCACCATCGCTTCCGTGGTGGCGGACGCGCACCCCGCTGTACGCAACTCACTAACTCGTGAGGGGTTACCCGCACGGCCCAAGGGATACCACATCCCGTTTCCGGAGGTCGCCATCCGGTTCGCCGAGGCCGTTTGCAGTGGGGGCACCCGGCCCGTACGTTCAGGTATCCATGCGTCCGGCCTTTCCCACTCACCCTCCCGAGAGTTTGAGGAGGAGGTATCATGGCGCAGATCGATCCCGTTCCTCTTGTTGCCGTTCCTGTTGTCTTCGGGAGCATCGTCGTGGTCACGGTTTCGATTATCCGTTATAAGCTCAAGAAGAAAGAGCTGGAGCTGCGAGGCAGCGATGCGGAGTTGGGACCGGAGTTCGATGCGCTGCACGCCGATCTCAATGACACACGAGCGCAGTTGGCCGAAATGCAGGAACGCCTCGACTTTGCAGAGCGTATGCTCGCCGCCGGACGTGCATCGCAGGACGAAAAGGGCAAGTGACCGCATGACTCGTTGAGGTCGCAGCGATGGGGGACGTCTAGGCAACAACTGAGCGGTAAGAACTTCACTCTCCGACAGATTGTATCCCGCCTGTGCACCGCCGGGCCCCGCGCCGGGCGGTGCCTTCTGGCCGCCCCCCCGGTCCACAGTGGGACAGACAGTGGAACCCGAGCACGGAACGGCTCAGAACGGCTTGTGACAGCTTGTGCGAGCTTGTACGGGCAGGTGTACAAGCTGTACCGAGTTAGCGCGAGTGGTGCCGTGTTGTGCCGAGTGAGAATGTGCTTTGCAAGCCGGGGGTCGTGGGTTCGAATCCCATCCGCTCCACTAGAGAATACTCGCCTCCTACGGAGGCGGGCAATTGCCCACACCAAGCCCCGAACACGTGACCCTCGGGGCTGCTCCCACAGTCCGGGCGCATCGAATCCGCCGCGCCTCCACTGTTCAGTTTTGTCGAGTGGCGTCCACTCTCGCCTGAAGCCGCTGCACGGTTGATTCAAGGTCTGCCAGCAAGGCTCGCAACTGCTGATTCTCCTGTTGCTGTTCCTTGATGGCTTCAAGTAGCACGGCCGTGAAGTTGCCGTAGGCGACCGACAGGTTGCCTGCGCTATCCGAATGGACGAGTTCTGGGAACGCCTGCTGGACTTCCTGCGCTAGCAGTCCGATCTGCCGTCCGGCAGGGTGCATCTGCTTGTCCTTCCACTCGAACGTCACCCCTCTTATCCCGGTGAGTCTGGCGAGGACGCGCGTGAGGGGCTGGACGTCGGTCTTGAGGCGGGCGTCGGAGTTCTGCGTCAACGTCCCGGCGATTGCCAGGTTGCCGTTCTTGTACAAGGTCAGGGCGTTCGCCTGACCGCCAGGTGTTCCATTCCCCACAGTGAGTACGGGATCTGTCGCAACCCAGCTCGTGGGAGAACCGGGGTCCACATTCCACGCACCCAGAGCCACCGACGCGTAGGACTGGGCGGTGGTGCTACTCCCCATGGCGGTGGAGAACTCGCCGCTGGCGGTCGTTGTGTTGCCCATCGCAAAGGAAGCCGTGCCGCTGGCGGTGGTGCCCCCGCCCATCGCCGTGGAGGCGTCTCCGCTGGCGGTGGCATTCTGCCCCAGCGCAGTGGCGATGTCGCCGGAGGCACTGCTGCCATATACCGCCCCCGCCGCCAGGCCGCCCGCGACGGTGAGGTCACCGTTCTTCAGCAGCGTGAGCGCGTTGGATCGATCGGCCTCTGACGTCCCGTTCCCGACCACGAGCACGGGGTCTGTCGCGACCCAACTCGTCGGGGAGCCAGCGATCGCGTTGTACCTCCCGAGGGTCACTGACGCGTAGGCTTGGGCAGTACCGCTGCCCATCGCGGTTGACACATCCCCGCTGGCCGTGGCACCCGAGCCCATCGCAGTGGCGGCGCTGCCGCTGGCCGTCGTACCCTGCCCCATCGCCGTCGTTCTGGGGCCATCGGCCACGGTGTTGTGTCCCATCGCCGTTGCGTAGTCTGCGGCGGCCGTGGTGTTGTAGCCCATCGCCGTGGAGTAGCTCCCGCTGGCCTCGGTCCACATGCCTATCGCCGTGGACGTGTTGCCGCTGGCCGTGGTGTTGCCGCCCATCGCGGTGGAGGAGTATCCAGTGGCGTCGGTAGCGTTTCCCATCGCCGTGGAGAACTCCCCGCTGGCGACGGTACCCGCGCCCATCGCCGTGGATCGGTTGCTGCTGGCCGCGGTGTTGCTGCCCATCGCCGTTGACGCGTAACCACTAGCCGTGGCCCCCACGCCCATGGCCGTGGAGCTGGACGCGCTGGCGATGGTGTTCAAGCCGATCGCCGTGGAGTAACTGCCGATGTTGGCTTGATCCCACTGATCTGCGCTCACGCTGCCTGCTCGAAAGACGGCGCGCGCCGGCCACCACAGCAGCCGGACGCCAGCCCCGGTGGCGGGAATCACGCCGACGTTGAGAGAGCCAAGCGCCACTAAACCACCATCCTCATCGACCTGCATCACGTTTGTACCGTCGCTCTTCTCGAGCTCGAGTAACTGGGTCTGGGCCACGGCGGGTGAGGCGAGCCCCAAGACTGCCACGCCGGTTAAAACGCTGAGCCAACAGTACGCGCGATTCATGCCTTGCATGGTTCGCTCCCTTTCTCACGCAAGTGTCCGACGTATCCGTTGCGCTGCGGTGCCCGAGCGACGGCCGCAGCGAGGTCCCTCGAGTTGCTCACGGTGCGGGCTGGCGCACCAGCAGGTGGAAGCCCTTCTCGTTCATGCCCCAGCACCGTCTCCGGGCCGACCAGCTCGACATTCCCCGTCACCGGCACGCTCGGGGCTTCTGAGCCTGACCGGATCGGCTATCGCTGCGCGGTGCGTCCGTCCTCCAACGCGGCAAGCTGCTCGCGGAGCGCCTCGATCGCGCGCTGCAGAGCCTCGATCCAGGCTTTCAGCGTCTGGTTCTCCGCCTGCAGGTCACGCGTGCGGCGCTCCAACGCCTGCACCCCAGCGAGGGTCACTCCGTCGATATCCACTCCGTTGATAAGCCGCTCGTCTTCCCCGAGGCCGAATGCGGCCTGGAAATCCTGCGCCATGGGGCCGAGGTGGCGTATGGAAGGATCCTGGGCCTTGTAGTTCCAGCTCTGCATTGACAGACGGGCGATCCCTTCCAGGAGCGCTTCGCCGTCAACGTCTGCGAAGTTCTCCTTCAGTGCCCGATCGGAGATGCTGGACCAAGCACCCGCGCCGGGCACGAGCCGGGCACCCTGGGTCATTGCTGGGTTGCTGTAAAACCACACCCCGCCCGCGGCTCGCACGGTGAACGAGTTATTAGTGGGGGAATTGACCGTACTCGTGGTCGATGCGTCGCCGTATACGAAGGCACCAGACCCGCTGGCAACTGCATAGGTACCCATCACCGTGGAGTAATCGGCGGTTTCCGCAATCCCGTTGGTGAAGCCCATCGCCGTGGAGTAATTGGCCCTGGCATTGGTGTTGCTGCCCATCGCCGTGGAGTAGTCGCCGCTGGCCGTGGTGTTGTAGCCCATCGCCGTGGAGCTGCCGCCACTGGCCGTGGTGTTGTAGCCCGTCGCCGTGGAGAAGCCACCGCTGGCGATGGTGTTGTAGCCCATCGCGGTGGAAATGTCGCCGCTGGCATTGGTGCTGTTTCCCATCGCCGTGGAGCTGCCGCCGCTGGCTGTAGAGAAGTAACCGACCGCAGTGGAGCTGGCGCCGCTGGCCGTGCTGTTGAAGCCCGTCGCCAGCCTGCCCGCGATGGCGAGGTCCCCGTTCTTGCGCAGCGTGAGCGCGTTCGAGCGATCGGCCTCATCGGTCCCGTTGCCGACCACGAGCAGCGGGTCTGTTACTACCCAACTAGTCTGGGAGCCCTCGACCACGTTGTACTGACCCAGGGCGAGCGACGCGTAGGCCTGGGCCGTGGTGCCGCGGCCCATCGCCGTGGCTTCATGACCGCTCGCCGTGGTGCTCGCCCCCATTGCCGTGGCACGGAGACCGCTGGCCGTGGTGCCGCTGCCTATCGCGGTGGAAAAGTCGGCGCTGGCCGTGGTATGTTCGCCTAGCGCCGTGGAGTAGTCGCTGCTGGCGTTGGTCCAGCCCCCCATCGCCGTGGATATGTAGCCGCTGGCTGTGGTGGAGTAACCCGTCGCCACCGAGTAGTCGCCGCTAGCCGTGGTACCCAGGCCCATCGCCGCGGAGGCCTCGCCGCTGGCGACAGTGTTGGTGCCCGTCGCTGTAGAGTAGTCGCCGATGTTGGCGGCATCCCAGTGGGCTCCGCTCACCCGCCCCGCCCGGAACGCGGCTCCCCCAGGCCACCACATGAGCCGGATGCCAGCTCCGGTAGCAGGGAGCGGCCCGCCGTTAAAGGGGCCGAGCGCTACCAAGTCACCATCCTCATTGACCTGCATCACCTTGGTGCCGTCGCTCTTTTCGAGCTCAAGTAGCGGGGTCTGGGCCACCGCGGGTGAGGCGAGCCCCAATACCGCCACACCGGTCACGACGGTTAGCCAGCAGTACGCGCGATTCATCGCTTGCATGGTTCGCTCCGTTCTTCTCACGCTGGGGTCCGACATATCCGTTGCGCTGCGCCGCCCGAGGGACCGGCGCAGCCAGCTAGCTCGGTTTGCTCACGGTGCGGGCTGGCGCACCAGGAGGTGGAAGCCCTTCTCATTCAGGCTGCCCCCCCGCACTGTGAAGCTGCCCAACACCGTCACCGGGCCGACCAGCTCGACACTCCCCGTCACCCGCACGCTCGGCACCAGTCCCTCGAGCGTGCAGCCCGCGCCCGTCATCACCACCAGCCCCGGACCCGTCACCTCCCCGTCAGCGACGACATCCCGAGTCACCGTCAGGGTGTAGCCCACCAGGTCCACCGTCGCGCCGCTTGCCACCTCCACGCGTCCGACCGTGGCATTTGCGGTCAAGGCCGGCATCGTTGACGCGACCGATGGGATCTGCACCGTGTCCAACGGAGCCGGTGTACCGCCAGGCAGCCAGTTGGTGGGGTTCGCCCAATCGCTGGCACCGGCGGCATCGCCGCCCACCCAGACGCGGGTCACCCCCGCCGAGGTCACCGTGACCGCCACCGCGGCCGGGGCACGCGTACCGCTCGAGGCCGTGATCGTCGCACTTCCATCCGACATCGCCGAGAGCAGCCCGCTCGCGTCCACTTCGGCGATCGTCTCATTGGAGCTCCCATACGTCACCGTCTCACCCGCCTGCTCCCGGCCGATCGCGTCCTTGACCACGGACGTGAGCTGCTGGGTCGCGCCTCCCCCGATCACCACCGCACCCGGCGTCGTCTCCACCCACCCATTCGGGTGTTGCACCTCGCCCGTCACGTAGACTTCGAAGTCGAACGTGGTGACGGTCGGCGGCACGGCCCACTGCCACGTCTTGGCCGCAGAGGTCGCCCCAGTGGCGAGGAGTTCGTCGTACTGGAAGTACGGCTGATTGGTGCCCGTGAAGGTGCCGGTGCCATCCGCGTTCGCGACCGTGACGGTGCCGATCCCCTCAGCCACATGCGGGCCGTCATGGAAGAACACACGGACCCCGTCGGGATCGACGGTCGTGCCGTCGGTGGTGGCCAGCGCCTGCCCAATCAGGTTCTGCACGGTGACGTCCGCCTGGAACACTTGACTGCCATCGTAGCTCACGTTGTCCGAGGCCAGCAGCACGAAAATCCCCTGGCCCCCGAGCGTGACCGCGAGCGAGAGGCCCGGCGTGGGGTCCTCCTTCGGGCTCTGGCAGGATACCACGCCGCCGGCCACCTCGGCCCGGCACGCGATCACCTGGGGCAGCGGTGCCGGGGCGTCCGGTGGGAGCGTCGGGTCGGTCGGGAGCGGCTCGTCGGTACACGCCCCCACTCCCAGCAGCGCGAGCGTCAGCGCCAGCGTGCGCCTCGGAACGGGCGATGTGCGCGACATCGTTGTCTCCGTTGTCAGTGTTGCGAGGAACGCCTAGAACACGGTGCTGCCGCCACCGCCCGTGCCGCCTCCCCCGCCTATGGGGCTCCCGGTCTGCAGGGTGAGGTCAGTCAGACGGGGGAGATCGGTGATCTGGGGCGACGTCCAGTGCTTCTTCCCGGTTGGCACCGAGGCAGCGCTCGGTCCAGGAGTGGGAGCGGTGGGAGCGTCCATGATGGCCTCCTCGAT
>JBDHEI010000101.1:0-6701 GCA_039591075.1 Gemmatimonadota bacterium | reverse complement strand
AGCATTGACGTCGGTCCGGGCTTGCCCGGGCATCCGTCAGGGGGGAACTGAGGCACGATGGACGGTTCAGGGAACGGATCCGACCGCGTGGCCATTTCGAAGGACGTGCTGACCGCTCATCTCCAAGGCGAAGCGGTACTGCTCCACCTCGATACCAAGCAGTACTACCGCTTGAACGAGACCGGGGCGGCGATTTGGAGATGTCTCGAGGGAGGCGTGGACCTGGCCGACATCGCCAGTCGGCTCGTAGCGGAGTTCGATGTGGCGCTCGCGACCGCGGAGGCCGAGGTTCAGAGAGTGCTGGGTGAGCTGCGCGAGCGGCGTCTCGTAGAGCCCTGACCGATGTCGCTGTTCGAACTCGGAATCGGGATCAGCGCCGCCGTTCGCAGTCCGCGGTGGATCGGGGGCTCGCATCTTGACCAGCTGGTACGGGATCAGGAGCGTCCGCTACTGGTTTCTCGAGATCCGGCGCTGGCGATGAAGGCCTCAGCCGTGGCCCTTCGGCTCCTGGCCCGCCTTCCGTTCACGCCTTGGCGCAATACGTGTCTCTATCGCAGCGTTGCCGAGTGCATCGCCCTTCGCCACTGCGGGGTCGCCGCTCGGCTCCGGCTGGGTGTGGCGCACGGGTCCGAGTCAGAGGGGGCCATCACTGCCCACGCTTGGGTCGAGAGACCAATCGGCGATGGCACCGACCAGGACTACGTGCCGCTCCACTTCGACCGGTGAGCCCCAACCGCACCGGTGGCCTGCCGGCGCATGCGCTCCTCCAGGACCAATCGCTGGTTGTCCAGTCGCAGCCCGAGTGCTGGCCGCTGGTCCGTCCGTGGCTGCCCTTGAACTCCGACAAGGCAACTCCCACAACGCTGCCCCGAGCGACCTTGAACGTCAAAGTCTGGCGCTCGCCGACTCGACCCGATCCCACCAGGAAGGCCACGCTACGCCTGGGCTCGGTCGACGCGTACGTCGACGATGAAGCGGGAATCGTTGCGATGACGGGCGCCGCCAACTCCTGGGGCCGAATCGATCTCGAGGCGCTGGAAGGGACGCTCTGGGCCGATCCCGAAGACCATGAAGAGGCGTCGGCCAACATCTACACGATGCTCACCATCGGGTCGGCATTCCTCCTGGGCAGGTCGCGGCGCGCCCTGATACATGCCGGGGCAATCGTCCCGCCCGGGAACCCGGGGTGGCTCGTCGTGGGCGATGCCCAGTCAGGCAAGTCCACCACCTGCGCCAGTCTTGCCATGACCGGGTGTGAGCTACTGTCGGACGACCAGGTCGTGCTTTCTCACCGTGCGGGTCGGGTCAGCGTGGAGGGTTGGCTTCGGCCTCTCCATCTCGACGAGGGATGGTCGCGAGGAGTTCCATGCGGGCAACGTCGGGCCGTTCATCCATCGGAGCTGGGATGCACACCCCCTCGTCGAGCCGCCGAACTCGGTGCAGCCGTCTTCACTTCGGTGAAATCTGATCAGCCAACATCCGTGTCGGCGATGTCCGCCGCCGACGCGTTCCTTCACATCGTGCGCCAGTCTCCGTGGCTGCTGGCTGATCGACGAGCGGCGCCATCCGTCATGGAGACACTCTCCTCCGTAGCCGCACTTCCCTGCTACTCCCTGCAGCTCGGACTCGACACCTTCGGCAGCCCGGATCGGCTACGGGAGGTGCTCCACCATCTGATGTCCTAACCGAGCGCCCGGATGGCACGGCGTGCCTCGTACCGAGCCAGCAGAGCGAGGGGGACCGCGAACAGCATCGCGGCCGCCACCCGTATCAACCGGGTGGCCACGCGAACCACTCGCCCGACGCGTGGCATGGTTCGCTCCACCCGTGCAATGGGGGGGGCGACCGACGGCCCGATCGTCTGCATCGTCACCTTTGCCCATTCGGTCTCCAGATCTCTCCTCCCACCGAGAAAGGCAATTGCCCACAGGCCGATATGCGCCTTGAGAGTCCGCGGCAGTGGGAGCCGTTCACCGTGCAGTGTGACGGCATAGACGGTGCCTGACGGGTACCGGAACTCGTCTACGACCGTTCCTTGCTTGGCTGCCAGATCGCGGGCCATGTCCAGCAGGCGCAGCATCTCGCTCGCATGCCGATGTCGCTCGACCACCGCCCGGGCCCCCTCGAGCTCCTTGGTGCAGCACTCATGCACGGCATGTTCCAAGAGCAGCAAGTCGCGGATCGCGGCACGCCGATAGGGATGTGCCACGCCCACATGTGTCAGCAGGTGCATGAGATGCTCGCTTGAAGCCAGCCGCCGAAGCCGCTTCGTTTCCGCCATCGGAACGGAGCGGGCACGAAGGCTCTCGATAGACCCGATATCCAGGATTTCCAGGCGCGTGTGAACTTCGATGGGAAGCGCGCCCTCGGTAGCTCGTGTCGCGAGGTGGAGAGGGCTGCTGGATCCCGCTTTGCGGTACCCGTCGGCGTCGAGAGCGGCCACCAGCGCCGGGGCATCGTCGTGCGCGGCCAGGAGGTCGAGATCCGCGAGATCCACAGCACGGCGAGGGTCGCCAAGGACCGCCACCGCCCCCTTGAGCAAGACAACATCCCATTCCCTCTCGGACGCAATCAGGTCGATACGAGCGAGTTGGCCCCGCGCGGCCAGTACCCGCTGCAACTCGCTGTGAGTGGCCCGGTCGAGCACGGCCCTGGCCTCCGCCGGAAGAGTATGGTGGCCGAGTGCGGCGAGTTGCGTGCTCAGCGGAAGTGCACAGCGCTCGACGGCTAGGAAATGCGCCCAGGCGGAGGGAGAGCTCGCGGGGATTTCCGCACGGGGGCCACCGGCAAGCACTTGCAGTGTCCACGCCCGCAATGCCAAGCACTCCGCGACCAAAGCGGGCATCTCTATTCCCGGAAACCGAATGCGGGTGGCTTCACGAGTCGACTCCTTCAGCTTGCAAGATCGGGCACCGCGTCCAATATTGGCACCACCGCATCACCGTGCACAGGGTAGAAGCATCCTCTCTGGAGTTGCTCGTCTGTGAAACCCATCCTGCGTGCCGTCACGCCTCATACAATGTGGGATTCCCGGCCGGTGCTGGGATTTGCGATCACGGAGCACTGCAATCTCCGCTGCCCACACTGCATCCGCGATGACGTGACCACGGTGCGTTCGTTGGAGCCTGAGTTGATCGCATCGATTCTGGATCAGGCGCGAGCGATGTTTGGCCCCGTAGCCACGAGCTTCACCGGCGGTGAACCGCTCCTCCACCCTGACTTCGAGTCAATCGTCCGGGACTGCGTCGTTCGAGAGGTGCCGTATCGCTTCGTCTCCAACGCGTGGCATCTGAAGCGCATCCTCCCGCTGCTGCGGCGGTGCCCGCCGGAGTCGGTGCGCCTGAGCCTCTCCGGCGCGACGGTAGCCACCCACGATGGCGACCGTGGATCAGGGAGCTTCCACCGGGTGCTCATGGGTGTGGCAATGCTCACTCGTGAACGGATCCCATGCTATCTGTCGATGGTGGTCGATCGCCGGAATCGACACGAGCTAGGCACTGCTGCGGATCTTGCCGAATCCCTTGGGTGTCTGGGCCTCGGGTTCATCCTACCACAGCCAACGCCGGGCTCCGCCGCCCGCGACAGCGATCTCGCACCTGACGCATGGTGGACGGTCACGCGAGAGATCCAAGCTATGGCGGGGGAATCCAGCCGCAGGACGGCGATCACGCTCGATTACGGGCATCCGTTCGGCGGCATCGAACAGCCCTGCGAGACATTTGCGGGTCGTCGCCTCTACGTGGACACCCGCGGTCGCCTCTGCACCTGCTGCCAGCTCTCCAACTACGGGTTCAACGAGACCGAGGTCGTGGCCGACCTGAACACCACGCCGCTGGCCGACGCCTACCCGCTGTACCGCGCTCGCCTGGAGGAGCTTCGCGCCGCGCAGCGCCCGAGGTCCGATGCCCCGGGAGGCACAGATCCTTTCCCCTGCCTCCGCTGCTGCTTGGCCAGCAACAAGCTCCAATGGCTCGACGCCTACCAGGGCTCGGAGTGGCACGTGGCTGCGCGCGCTCCGGGATCATCGACCGTTACCTCACCGATGTGACCGTGCCGGGCGGGTCGCAGATAGAGGGAATGCTAGAAACGGGACCGTTGCCGGTCGAGCCCGGCTAGCGGAGCAGGCTCTTTCTGAACACGACCTGTAGCCGCCCCACGCCTTCGAGGTCCCATCCCGCAGATAGATTGTCCTTGTTCTTCACCACATTCAGACCGAGATCCCACTCGATGTCGGCCCACCACCAGCGGGCGCGACCGAGGATCGCGGGGCGCACAGTGGTCTCCGCCAAGCCCGGCAGGATGCCGGGGTAGGTCGTGAACGCGCCGGCGGGCCAGGGGTCCGTCACGTCCGCGTCGCCTTTCCACATGACGTCGAGGCGGGGCTTCAGCACCAGTCCCCTTCGAGCAAACCAGTCGCCCGCGACCGACAGCACGATGGCTCCGGTCTTGTCGTGTCCGTAGCTGAGGCCATTCAGCGTGTAGGACTCGAATGCGCCGAGGCGACTTCGATAGGCAAGGCTGTTGATGACGGAGAAATCCGCCCGCACTGACAGTGTCGGCGTGAGCGCCGGAAACTGCACCCCGATCACCGATCCCCACTGTGTGAGCCCGGTCTTGAATCCCGGGTCTTGAAACCGAGTGTTGTCGACCAGGAGGCCACCATAGAGGGCCAGGCCACTGCGCGGTCGCCACCACAGCTCGACGAGTCCGTTGGTGTTTCGCTCCCGCTGTGCGTCGCTCCCACTCACTTCCCAGAACCCCACGGGATTGATGAGTGCCAGGTCGAATCGCGCACCAGGTCCCCCCCACAGCGATGATTCGCTCAGCGCCAGCGTCAGGTCGTCGCGGATCTGCCAGTCGAGCCGGTGCACCGTGAAATAGCGCACCGTGTCACCGAGAAAGTCGTTCGGGAGCGCGAGGAAGCCGGCCAGCGAGATCTTCGAACTGCCGAACCGGTAGCCGATCTGATCGTAGCTGTACGAGTAGTCCGAGACCATCAGGCCCGAGACTCCCGGGAGCCCCCAGTTGCGCGCCATCCGTCCAAAGAAGAGCCGGACGTAGGGGACCTGGAGCTCCAAGTAACCCTCGTCGACGCGATGAGCGCAGCGTTCCACAAACTCACATTGCCGGAACTCGACAACGTCTCCGCTTGGGAACTGCGGATCGTTCAGCAGGTGACCGTCCCATCGGAAGCGGAAGGCTCCCGCCACGAGCGGTGCGTCACCTACGAGGAAGAGATCGACTAGCGCGTACACGGCGGCGTCACCCTCGGGCCGCAACGGATCACGGTGCTTCTGGCTGATCGCCTTGCCGCCGGCGGCCAACTCCCCGGTGAATCGCAGTCCTTGCCTTCCCTCACCGTCGAGGAGCCTCACCTCATAGCCCAACTCCTCGCGCAGTTCCACGACCCACTTCTTCTCCGCGGGTTTGAGGCCTTCTTCCCGCTCGGCCTGTAGCAGGGCGCGCGCAATATCGAGCCGCCGGTACGGTTGGACGAGCGGCTGGAGATCGGGGAGCCGCCCCCGGGCGATGAGCACGTTCACGTAGTCGTACGCCCAGTGGCCGAGTGAGAGGTATGGAGAGCCGTTGAGCCCTAGCTCGCCGGACTCGGCCGACGCCGTACCAGTTACTTGCGCAGCGAGATCTGCTGCCATGCCGGCACTGAGAACGAGCCCGATGAGCGCCGCACCGGCGCGGAGCCTTGCCGTCTGAGTCACACGGTCACCTTGATGAAGTCCGAGCTCGCGGCCGTCCATACCGATCGGTCGTGGGAGAACCTACAGCTTGCCCCATGCGTTCGCCACGAGGCTCACGCGAAGCCGCCCCACGAATTCGTTGGCACGTTGCCCCGGCACATGACCTACCGACCACACGAAGTTCTCACCAAGATCCCACTCGATCAACACCAATCGGCGGGGAATCCACTGCCCGCGAAGCGCAAGCCTGAGCGTCGTCTCCTGCTCGCCGATGAACAGCACCGGGCCGTCATTCGTGACCCCGGCGGGCCACGGATCTCTGAAGTCCCCTTCCCCGCGCCGCAGCAGCTGCACACTGGGGGTCACGAACAGCGAGGATGTGGGGAGCCAATCAAGCTCGACCGAAAAGCGATCGAAGTCCGCGAGATCCCTACCCAGTCCGATCCCTCGAAACGCGTACCGCTCGTATTCGGTCACGGTCCGGTACGTGAGCGCCCCGACCTGTGCGTAGCCGAGCCGAAGCCCGAGCCGGGAGGAGAGCGAGGGGAACGCCAGCCCGATATCGACCCCATGCGCCAGGGGAGAACCGCCGCCCGGGAAGTCATCGAACATGACGGCTGCGGTGGTAACGATCTTGGCGGTCGGCTTCCACCAGACCGACAGGTCGATGAAGCTGTTGTTGCGATTGGGTCCCTCCTGCCAGTCCTTGCCGTATCCCCCCACGAACCATGTGGCAATGGGCATCGCCATCCGGAAATCGAAGCTCCGGTTCTCTCCGCCCCAGATCACCGACTTGCCGAACCCGAGTGCCAGCCGGTCGCTCACGCGCCAATCCAGGCGGTGCGCCGCGAACCAGCGCTTCGTGAAGTTAGGGAACTCGTCGAGCTGCGCGACAAACCCGGTGACCGCGAGCCGGTCGCTCCCAATGCGATAGCCGATCTGATCATAGCTGTACGAGTAATCCGAGACGAGAAGCCCCGGGTTTCCCGCTGGACCCCAGTTGCG
>JBDHEI010000100.1:0-7031 GCA_039591075.1 Gemmatimonadota bacterium | reverse complement strand
CGTGCCGCCGCCGTAGCACACAGCCCGGCTTCGGAGCGGCGGTCGCGGGGCCCGAACCAGACCGGCCGAAGCCGGGCTCATCGAAGGGCCCCACCGGTTAGAGCGGCCCCGTGCACGTCAGCGACGACCCTGGAACTGAACGGTGCTCAGGATTTCCCAATAACTCCCTCTTGCGCAGAGAGTCACGGGCGGCCCCGCCGAAGCGCAGCTCCGTCCCGTCCCGTAGCTGCCATGGAGTAGAGCCACAAGAGAGCTCGGGGCAGTCGGCCGTCGCAGCGATCTTCGATCGCAAAGCCACGGGATTACGCGGCTCAATGCCTGACGCTGCGAACCACCGCGAACAGGGTGTCACGAGCCCCGGGATTTCGGGCGAAGGTTTGTAGGACAAGTACTCGTCCTGGCGATAGCTCGCGATACGCGATGACGTACTGACCCTCGTCAAACGGATGCGGGCGTCCGAAGAAGGCCCGGACCCTCACCCCGGCTTCTGCCACGCTGTCCATGCACACCGGTCTGGACGGTGCGAAGTCCACCGCGACGCTGTCGAGCCACTGCGGTCCCCAGTTCTCAACCACGTAGCTCACATATCCTGATGACGTCGCCCAGAGTTCGCCCCTCACAACGCGGGACTGGAGAGGCAGGCGAGTCGCGTCGGGTGGCAAGCGCAGCGTGATCGGTACCTGACTGCCCCGTACCTCCGGCCAATCACGAATCTCAACGCTCCGGGCATCGCAATGGGATTCTTGGCGCATCGCAGGCAACGATGATGCGCTGTCCGAGGCGCGCCTATCGCCACAGCCCGAGGAACTGACCAGCATGCCCAGAATCACCATGCCCCGCACCGCCACGCTTGGGCGACAGAGCGGCTGACGCGTGATACTCAATATCTGCATCGCTCCGGCCTCCCCACCGCTCGGAGATAGAGATTCTCGTACCCGACCGCCCGCTGTTCATCCAGATCCATCGGCCTGCCAAAAGCAACCGGGTTATGGTGCGAAAGCTCGTGGGCAACGACCTGCGCATAGGTGAACGGCGCCTGGGCGTTGCACTGCTGGTTGTGCCAGGTCCAGTAAGCAGTAGCCGGAGCCCGCTCGAATACGTCGATGGCGTACGGGTCGATCTGTTCCGACCCAGCCTGGCGGCTGAACCGAACGGCGAACGTGGCCTCGGACTCGTGCAGATTGAGAAAGAAGCGACGAAGCCGCCACCGTGGATCTCCCTTCTCGTTCTGTCCCACGTCCTTCACGCAGTTGTCTCGATCCAAGCTGATGGTGGCACCGATCGCTTCCTCGGTTTCCCCCTTCAACGTGCGAACCTGAGAGCGTGAGCCAGCGAAACACACCCTCAGACCAAAGGGATCGCTAAAAGAAACCGGATTGTTCCCCGCATACTGATACAGATTGATCCCGCCCGCAATCCCGATCGGGTCCTCCTGCGTCCACTGGCCGGTTTCCTGATCGTAGAACCGATTCCGGAAGAAGCTCAGCTCCGCCAGCCGCGGCGTCGGGTTCCGCTCGGCGTCGTAGGTATTCGCCTTCGTCGTGCCGCCCGCATAGATCCCGGTGTCCTCATACTGCAACTCGGTAGAGCGATCATACCCCACGCTGTCTCCCACGGCAAACTGCCGCCCCTGCCCGTCCGTCACCCAGTACCACCGGTAGTTCGTGCTCCCCGACCGGTAGTTCCCCATCAACGGATCATCGGTCCCCGGCCCATGCACGAAGGCCACGGTTGTTGGTCGTCGTGAACTGGTTCGAGGAACTTCGGAGCAGAGCCAATAGGGCGCGCGTTAACCGCCGGGCTTTCGCCAACGCTACTCGCCGATGGCTCGGAGCTTATGGTCAAATCCCGCCCTCGGGCCGCCGTGCTTTCGTCCTCGCCCCTTCGCCTCGGCACCCCTGAGTTTGCGCGGCTCACTCATGACTTCACGTGGCGCGTCAGCACCAGAGTAAAAAAAAGGCTGCCTCAACGCGGAAGGCAGCCTCTTCGCATCTACCGCGCTTAGTAGATCAACTCAGCCCAACGGCCTTCGTCGACCATCTTTGCCTTCTGCTGCTCGTACGTTTCAGGCGAACCGACAATCTTCACCAGCGCCTCGTCCAGCAGTTGGCTAATCTGCTTCAGACCGGCCACGTAGACGTAGGTCTTGGGGTCCTGCAGCAGGGTCCAGACTTCATCGGCGTTCTGGGCCATGGCCCCTTCTAAGTCGACCGGCACGTCGAAATGGGCACGCGGACTGAGCGCCTGGAAAGCCTTGAAGGTGTCTTCGTCGTAGTAGTATTTCAGGTCGGCGTTCTGGTCGTTCATATAGGCCAGTTCAATACCTGTCATAGCGCCGTGGTACAGGCGCACGTCACCCTCCCAACCACCCAGTTCACCGTAGATGTGCTTGATGAAGGCCCGGAAGGGGGCAATCCCCGTACCCAGCCCGATCATCAGCAGATTGGCGTCCTTTTCCTTGGGCAGGGTGAAAGCAAGCATGTAGGGGCCCACCAACGTGACGGTGTCGCCCTTCTTCAGATCGCAGAGGTAGTTGGACGCCTTCCCCTCGTAGCGTTCGCCATTGAAATCGTCAATGTAGAAGCAGCGCTTCACACACAGCGAAATCACCGGCTTGAAGTCATCTGCCGTCCTGCCGCCGGCAATGGAATAGAGACGCAGGTATTCCTTCAGGCCGAATTCATGGGGACCCGGTACCAAGACCCCAATGCTTTGCCCTACCTGATAGTCGAAATCAATGCTGTCCACGGCGAGGTCAATGTGCCGTATTTCCGTTTCGCTGCTATCAGGCGTAATCCGCGTCGAGCTCACGACGGAAGCACGCATTTGACGGGTTGTATCGTAGTCTTTCAGCCGCATGCTCTGCTCCTACTCCTCTTTCTGCAGGGGTACCGAACCCGTGAACGCCGTTGATTCGGCGCACGTGGAGTGTCATTCCACCACACCACCTTACAGCAATGTCATGACGTTTTCCAGGGAGCGGTTCGATCGTGGTCGGTGCTTCGCCGCTCTTGGGAGTGCTCCGACTCTCAGCACGTTGCCGTCGTTCAGCGCCTGCGGTCAGTCGCGGCAGACTGCGACGTGCGAAACGGGGGAACGGCAACGCGTGCCGGAACCGTGGCCGCCCGTCGGCGCGTGGTGGCAATGGTCAGGCCGTGTGGATGAAGAACGTATGCGGAGGCACCGTACCGCCCTCCTGCGGACCAGCCTTCGCAGCGTCGAAACCGTCAGGGTGTCCGCGGCGTAGTGACCTCCAGGTGAGCCGACACGCCTCACCGTGCAATTCTTGGAACGTGTGCAAGTAGGTGCTCATGCCGCGGAGCGGTCGTATTCGGGACCTCCATTGGGGGCAGCTGACGGTGCTCTGGATCGCGTTTGCCTTTGCCTGGCTGGTCATCGTGGTTGTGGCATCAACGATGTCACCACACGGCCAGCTCTCCCGCGGCGCCGAGGCGGTGCTGTTCGCATTGGCCGTGCCTGGCGTCGCAGCGCTGCTCGGCGTCACGTATACCTGGTTTGGCGGGCGTCGACGAATCGAGTAGCGATTGCTCGGCCGCAGTTCTGCGGTGGGCTCAGGCGCGTGGTTCTTCCAGGGCACGGATTGCCTCCGTGCTCGAAACCGCCCCCTTTCCTTCTGCGGCAAGTACACCTCGTATGCCTGGCTGATGAACCAGATCACGTCCTCCACGTCATCGTGGCCATGCCCGTCAGCGATCGTGAAGACGCACGGTCAGAGGATCCCGGAGCCGATCTCCAGCGGATCGATCCTGCGGTCCAACCTGCCCCACGGCATTGCGTGCATGCTCCCCGCCCGTTGAATAGGGGTATGTTCCATGGAGACACTGGCGAGGCGAGCGCCTGTTCCGTTGCCGGGACGACGGTCACGCCAACCCGCGAGACGCCGCCATGCACACCACACCCGAACGGTCCGCCGCCGATGGTCTCAATCGCCGCAGGTTCCTCGAGTATTTTGCCGCTCTCGGGGTCGTAGCGGTGGCGATACCGGGGAGCGAGGGTGCCCCCGGGAGCCAGGATGCGGGCATCACCGCGGACATGGTACGCGCCGCGGAGAGAATGATCGGCATCGAGCTCACCGACGAGGAGCGAGAAGCGATCCGCGAGGGCCTGGAGCGGAACCTCGCGATGTACCGGTCGCTGCGGGGGCAGGAGATCGACGATGACGTCTTCCCGTCGTTCGTGTTCAACCCGGCGCCCCCGGGGCTTGAGATTCCGACCGAGCAGCGCGACCCTGTCTTCAGCGACGTATCGGTCACCACGCCCGACCGACTCGAGGACGCTGCCTTCCACTCGGTGCTGGAGCTAGCGGCCCTGCTGCGGTCGCGCCGGGTGACCTCCACCGACCTCACCCGGATGTACCTCTCGCGGCTCAAGCGTCACGATTCGACGCTGCACTTCGTGGTCACGCTCACCGAGGAGCGCGCGCTTCGGAGTGCACGCCGTGCCGACGAGGAGATCGAGGCCGGTCACTACAGAGGTCATCTCCACGGCATCCCGTACGGCATCAAGGATCTCTTCGCGGTGCGTGGCTACCCGACGACGTGGGGGGCGGAACCCTTCCGTGACCGCGTGATCGACAAGGACGCGTCCGTGGTCACTCGACTCGATGAAGCCGGTGCAGTGCTGGTGGCCAAGTTGGCCACGGGAAGGTTGGCGTCGGGCCACGAGTGGTTTGGCGGCTCCACGCGGAATCCCTGGGACCCGAGGCGCGGCGCCGGCGGGTCGTCCGCCGGACCGGGGGCGGCGACCGCGGCCGGCTGCGTCGCGTTCGCCCTCGGAACCGAATCGAACGGCTCGATGGTATCGCCATGCCACGAGTGTGGCGTAACCGGCTTCCGACCCACATTCGGTCGTGTGAGTCGGCATGGCGTCATGACCGTGAGTTGGAGCTTCGACAAGGTCACGCCGATCTGTCGCACGGTAGAGGACTGCGCCGTCGTGTTCGACGCGATCTGCGGGCCCGATGGGAAGGACCCGAGCGTGGTGGCCGCCCCGTTCAACTGGGACGCCGACGCCGACGTCGCGGGCCTCCGGCTGGGCTACTACGCCCGATTCTTCGATCGCGAGCTCATGGGCAACCCGACCGCCGAGCGAGACATCGCCCATCAGCGCGCCATCCGCCGTGAGAGCCGCAGGGTGCTCGACTACTTCCGGAGCATTGGGGTTACGCCCATACCGCTGGACTTTCAGTTCGAGAGCGCCGGCGAGGGACTGCCCATGATGACGGAAGCGGCGGCGGCCGCCGACAGCTTCACGCGCAGCGGCCTGGACGATCTCGTTCCCGACTCACGCTGGCCCAACCACCATCGCGTTCACCGATTCGTTCCCGCGGTCGAGCTGTTGCAGGCCAGCAGATACCGCACGATCCTGATCCGGCGAATGCAGGAGGCACTGCAGGGAGTCGACCTCTACGTGGAGATCACGTGGTCGACTAATTGCGCGGCCGCCAGTCGGCGCATGGAGGCGGCAACGGTCGGGCGGTATGGCCGGGGCACGCACGCGGAGTCACCGTCTCGCCACACCGCCTGACCCCCGTTCTCAGCAACAACGCTCCACCCGCAACCGCACACACTCTCGAGTGTGCTCTACGTCAGGGGCTCGGGTTCGTGCTGACCTCACCCGCGCCGTACCACGCCGCCGGGTAGCCGAAATCCATCAAGGAGCCCACCGTCACGTTGCCGATGCGGTAGGACGGTGTCGTCCCCATGAGTTCTCGCAACGGCCAGTGACCCCCATTGGCGTAGCTCAGCACGCCTACCGCGTGTCCCTCATCCACGAGGTAGCCGTACAGCGCCAGGTGGCCGCGGTATTCACCGACGTCAGCCTGGAGCCACGGGGGTTGGAAGCCCTGCACGAGCCCGACGAGCCCGAGCGTGTGCCCCATCTCGTGGTGCGCCACGTAGGACAGTCGTTCCGGACGCATGCCGATATCGATCCAGGATTGGTTGAGCGCGATGTTGCCGAGGACGGTAGTCGGCAGCGGCAGGCCGCGGTGGATGCACACGCCTCCGGTTGCTTCGACGTACGTCGCGGGTGGGAAGGAATTTGAAACGGTAACGTGGATCCGCACGCCGCGCTCCACCCCTGCCACGATGTGGGCGAGGCTCGGACTGTCGTACCTCCCGCAGTAGTCGGTAAGTGTCGCGACATCGGCAGGCGGTAGGGTATCGCGTATGACCTGCTCCCAGCGACGGGCGGCGGTTGTGAGGGCCTCCCGCCACCAGGCGGGAACCTCCTCGTCCCACAGCAGCGTGATGTGAAACGTGGACGGTTCGTGGTCCGGCTTCTGAATCCACACGGCGACGCTGTCCCGCAGGTCTGCCACCGCCGCGAACACCCAGGTGTGCCCGAGCTGTTCCCCGGCCGCGATGCGGCCCGTCCCGCACCGACGCACGGGCTGGAGTCTCTACCTTCCAACTCGCCTGCAACGCGGTATCGAGCTGGCGACCGGGCGCGTCGAACGCGACGAGCTCCAGCACGCTCGTCTGACCGGGTGACAGCGTCACCACGTCGGGGCCCATGATCGAGATGGAGGACAGCACTGACTCCCCGTTCGGATCCGGGCTTACCGGGTCGAATCCACAGCCCGGAACACCTGCCGCCAGGGCAAGGGAGACGATGATGATGCGGCTGCTTCGTTGCATGCGTGCCCCAGTCCCGTCCCCTAGCCTACGGACGGCATGGCCGGGTGGCAATACGCGGAGGTGCCCCTGGACCAGGGCTCGTCCTCGACGCTTCAGGACTCCCATGGTGGAGCGAGAGCGTCGATTCTCTGCGATCTCCGGGCCGTCCCGACTTCACGGGTGGACGCTCTGCAGTACGTGGCGAATGAGCGGCTGGCGAGTCAATCCACCCGGGTGCGGCCTCACCCAACGACGCCCTTGACGCCTGGCTTGACCGGCCGGATCGGCTGGCCGTCGAGCGGTGCCTCGCGCCAGGTCACCTGGGTCATGTCGAACGGCGGCCCGCCCAACTGGATGGCGTCCACGATCTCCCGCAGGTGCTCGTGCGCA
>JBDHEI010000099.1:0-13431 GCA_039591075.1 Gemmatimonadota bacterium | reverse complement strand
GCTCCATGGCGAAGGGGTGCGGATCGTCATGCTGACCGGGGACAGCCGGACGACCGCCGAGGCGGTCGCTCGCAAGTTGGGGCTCGACGAGGTGATGGCCGAGGTGTTGCCCGATCAGAAGGCCGACGCCGTGAAGCGACTCCAGGCCGAGGGCCGCATCGTCGCGATGGCTGGCGATGGCATCAACGATGCGCCGGCGTTGGCACAGGCGCAGGTCGGCATCGCGATGGGGACGGGCACCGACGTGGCAATGGAGAGCGCCGGGGTGACACTCGTCAAGGGTGATCTCCGGGGCATCGTCCGCGCGCGGAAGCTGAGCCGCGCCACGATGCGCAACATCCGGCAGAACCTCTTCTTCGCGTTCATCTACAACAGCCTTGGTGTGCCGATCGCCGCGGGGGTGCTCTACCCGTTCTTCGGACTCCTCCTGAGCCCGATCATCGCCGCGGCCGCGATGAGCTTCAGCTCCGTTTCAGTTGTTGGAAACGCGCTCCGCCTGCGCGGCGCGCGAGTCTAGTCAATAAGGGGGATTGGATGCGACGAGTGTGGATCCTGCGGATAGGGGGTACGGCGGCCGCCGTGCTCGCGCTGGTTGCCGGATGGCAGGTGATGACCCCGCGAGGTGCAGATGCCACCGAGGTCACCGTATACACGACACCCACCTGTGGCTGCTGCACCAAGTGGGCCGCCTATCTGGAACACAACGGATTCGACGTCGATGTCGAGTTCCGCGAGAACCTCACTCCGGTCAAAGCGGAGTACGGTGTGGGGACGTTGCTCCAGACGTGTCACACGGCGGTCGTGGACGGCTATGTCGTGGAGGGTCATGTGCCTGTGGATGTGATCAGGCAGTTGCTGACGGAGCGGCCCAATGTGACGGGGATCGCCGTGCCGGGCATGCCGATCGGCTCGCCGGGAATGGAGCAGGGCGCTCAGCGCGACCGATACAACGTGGTGGCGTTCGACCGCTCGGGGGAAATGACGGTCTACGCGCGCCGCTGAGGTCTGTCCGTAGCGCCGGCGGTCGCGCTGCACGGGCCGACCGCCGAGCGTGCTCCCTCCCTGAAGGAGGAGAGATGGCGCATCAATTCGGAGCATCGTGATCAAACATGTCTGGGCCGACCCCTGAGACGGTTCGGACGCTGGTGGAGAACCATCGGCAGTTCCGTGCCTTTCTCGAGCAGCGGGTTGACAATCCAGCTGATGCCGAAGAAATCCTCCAAACGGCATTCCTCAAGACCGTCGAGCGGGGCGACGCGATCCGCGATGAGGAGAGCGCCGTGGCGTGGTTTTACCGCCTGCTCCGGAACGCCCTCATTGACTACTACCGCCACCGTGGGGCCGAGGACAAGGCGCTGATCCGCGCTGCGGGATTCTCCCAAGAGCTCGCCGAATCTGAGCCGGAGGTGGAACGCGCCATCTGTCAATGCATGCACCACCTACTCCCCACGCTCAGAGAGGATTATGCAACGCTGCTGAGACGCATTGACCTCGGAGATGCCAGCGTCACAGAGCTGGCAGCCGAGACGGGCATGACGCCGAACAATGTGCGCGTGAAACTCCACCGGGCGCGCATCGCCCTCCGCAGGCAACTCGTGCGCAGCTGCGGGAGCTGCACGGAACACGGCCTGCCTCGACTGCACGTGCCGGGCCTCCCCTCGCCACCCACCATGATGGTGCGGCGCCCCGGCCGCGGGGTGTAATGGCCTGGGACCTCGTCCGTCTGCCTGGGTGAGCCGGCCACGCATGGAGGGCTGGCTGCACCGATGCTGAGACGCCAGACAATGTGAGGCCCGCCCATGCGATACGGTCACGAAACCAGCATGAAGAGCCATCGGGAAGGGCACGCCCGATTTGCTGAGATGATCGTCAAGCGGCGTCGCGCTGTCGTTGTCATCACCCTGCTGCTCGCAGCCGTCGCGGCGGTCGGAGCGATGCGTGTCCGCCTGAACGCGGATTTCGTCACGTATCTCAATGCCGGGAACCCCCTCGTCCGCGCCTACCGATACGTTTCGGCGGGAACGAGATGGGCATGGTGCTGGTGACGGCGCCGGACGTCTACCAGCCGAAAGTTCTGTCACTGATCGACGATCTCACGGAGTTGTATCAGCGGACCGACGGGATCGATTACGCCACCGGCCTCACGAACACCCTCGAGTTCACGGCGACGGAGTGGGGGGTGCAGGTGGGGCGGCTCGTTCGCGGTGACGCGTTGCCCGCCACCGCTGCGGAGGTGGCGGCGCTCCGCCAACGGGTGGAGGCGAACCCGCGCCTTGTGGGGAACCTCGTGAGCGATGACGGGACGGTAGTGGCGATCCAACTGCGTTTTGCGACGGCCGGTACGGAACGCCAAGCCACCAATTTCGCGACGGCGCAACGGGTGGCCCGGGCTACGGAGACGCTCCTGGCGGCGCGCGCGTCACCCAACACGGTAGCGGTCTACTTTGGAGGCCTCCCGTTCCTCATGTACAACATGACGATGCTCATCGCCGGGAACCTGGCCATCCTCATCCCGCTCATGGTCGGCTTCCTGGTGCTGGTGTTGTATCTCGGTCTCCGCCATTGGACCGGTGTCGTCTACCCGTTGACCGTGGTGCTCGTGAGCTCCGTGCTCGTCCTTGGCGTCATGGGCCTCTTTGGGTTGCGGATGGATCTGCTCTCTGGGCTCGTCCCCATCGTCCTGATTGCGCTAGGGAGCGCGGACGGGATCCACTACATGAAGCGGTACTATGAGCGGCGGGGCGACGGCGAATCCGCTCCGGCAGCCGCTGTCGGGAGCTACCGGGACATAAGGATCCCGCTCGTCCTGACCACGGTGACGACCATGGTGGGTTTCGGCAGTCTGGCAATCTCAGACTTCGCGGTCATCCGCCAGTTCGGCGTGCTGACCGCAATCGGGCTCTTCTTCGCGCTCGTGGTCACCCTCACCCTCCTGCCAGCACTCGCGGCGTTCGGGGCCGGTGCACCGCGGCTCAAGGCCACACGGAGAGGCGTCGCTGTCATGACTGGACTCGCGAGCAGGTTGTCTCGGGCTCCGGGAGCCGTGCTGGCAACGGGCTTGGCCGTGGTCGTGGTCGCGGGTTCCGGCATGTTGTTCATCGTCAAGTCGGTGGACTGGACGCTCTGCCTCAAGCGGGGGAGTTCGCCACATCACGCGGAAATGCTGATCCGCGAGAAACTAAGCGGCTCCTTGCCGATGCAGCTGCTGGTGCGCGGGGATCTGCTCGATCCCGCCACCCTGACGGCGATGCGGAGGCTCGAGCGTCGGCTAGAGGCGCTACCGTTGCTCGGCAAGAGTCAGTCGATCGCCGGCGTCATCGCCGAAATGAACGCCGCAATGAACGGTCGCTACGCGATTCCGAACACGCGCGAGGGCGTAGCCAATCTCTGGTTCCTGATCGAAGAGGAAGACGAGATCGAGCAGCTCGTGGCGAAGGGCGGCACCGTCGAGGGCCTAGTGCACGCCCGTGTGGCTGACTGGGAGACGGATGCCATTATCCAGGCGGTAGCGGGCGTGGACGGATGGCTCCGAACGCGGACCGACAGGATGGTGGTGGTGGATCACCGCACCATGGCCGGGGTGCCCGCGACCGTCGTGCGGGAACAGCAGGTGGCCGATCTCGTAACTCAGCTCCAGTGGGAATACGCGGGTCGTGGGGTCGAGGCTCCGGCGACGCTCACAGAGCAAGCGACCGCGTTTGTGGAGTGGAAACTGAACGCCGCGGCGCGCGCTCGGCTGAGCGACGCCGTGCGAGGGTACCTCGCAAGTCCCGAGGCCGAGGTAGTGTTTGACCCGCAGGCCGCAGCCCGACTCGCGGACGTTCTCGCCACGGCGGCCGGCCAGTGGGGTGTCGGCGCGGCGACGGCGGAGGCGACGGTGCGAGCGGCGGCTCCTGAAGCTGGCGAGTGGGATGACGAGGCGCTGGGGTTGTCACTGGAGAGCGTGACCTTCGAGGCCGTGGGTCGGCAGCGTGTCGAGGAAACGATGACCTCGCTCGCAGCCACTGTGCCCGGACTTGCCGGCGACAGCGTGTTACCACGCAACGTGCGTGGAGCGCTTTGGGAAGCGCACGGCCCACTCATGGTTCTGGACGGGGCGGTCGCGGATCGCTGGGGAGTGGACGATGGCGCGGCGGTGCGGGTGGTTCGGGCGACCATTAACCGGTCGGGGCTAGCATCGGTGATGAAACAGATGGAAGAGGAGTTGCTGCCGACCCAGATCCAGAGCGTACTACTCACGCTGGTTGTCGTCCTCGCACTGCTTTCATTCATGTTTCGTTCACCAGTGGCGGGCGTGCTGATGGTCATCCCGCTCGCGGCCACCATCGCCGTGAATTTCGGGGTGATGGGTTACTTGTCGATCGGTCTGGATTCCTTCACGGCGATGGTGGCTTCCATCGCGATCGGCCTCGGCGTGGACTACGCGATTCACTTCACGCACCGATTCCGCCGAGAGTTAGCGTCCGCGGGCGGAGGGACCCTCCATGCGCTCACCAGCACCATGAGAACAAGTGGGGTCGCGATCCTCGTGAACGCATTGTCCGTGGGCTTGAGTTTCCTCGTGCTGCTCGCAGCCGGCGGACAGCATATCCGCCGCTTCGGCGGCTTGACCTCACTGGCGATGCTCACCGCCGGGCTCTTCACGTTGCTGTTGCTGCCGGCGCTCTATCTCAAAGTGCGGCCGCGGTTCTTGCAGGCCCGCACTGGGACTCGGCAGCGACCGTCGGCTGCGTCGATCTTGGCGCCGGTATCACGGGTGAGTCAGTCCAGCTGATCGGCGGCTCTTCTCCAAGGGGGCTCCACGATGCGAATGCAAGCTATCTCAACTACGACTGTCTTGCTCGGGCTGCTGAGCGTGGCACCGGCGGCGGCACAGGAGGGAGCACTGATCCTAGAGCGAGTCGACTCGACGCTCAACGCCCCGCGGGACATGGCAGCCGTTGAGCGGATGACGCTTATCGACCCGGACGGGGGCGAGAAGGTGCGTGTCCTTCGGATGTACCAGAAGGGTCCCGAGCGACGTCTCGTGAAGTTCATGTCGCCAGCCGACGTGCGCGACGTCGGGTTTCTCCGGCTCAGCGAGAATCAGATGTACCTCTACCTCCCTGCCTTCCGGCGGGTGCGGCGAATCGCGTCATCGATCAAGAACGAAGCCTTCATGGGGACCGATTTGTCCTACGAGGATCTCTCCCGGACGCGGTTCGGCGACGACTACCGCGTGTCTGAGGCGACACGTACCGAACAGGGACACACGCTCACGTTGGAGCCGCAGCCGGACGCTGACGTGAGTTACGGTCGGATAGTGATGCAGGTCCAGCACGACAGCTGGGTCATCACGGACTTGCAGCTGTTTGGACGGGACATGCGGCCCGTGAAGATGATCACCGCGTCCAACATCGAACGCGTGGACGGGTACTGGATCGCGCGCCGCCTCGAGGTGGAGACGGTCAAGGATGGCCATCGGACGGTCCTCGATCTCGAGGAACTGCAGTTCGACACCGGGCTCGACGATGAGTTCTTCAGCCAGCGCCAGCTCAAACGACGGGGCTAGGAGGCGGGGCGGCCTCGTGTGTCGCGTCGTCCTGCTGGGACTCGTGTTCGTGGTGGCGTTGTGGAGAGGGGCGCACGCGCAGAATGATGTGCGCTTCGGTGGATTCGTGCAGCTCGACCGCCGCGTTACGCTGGCCGACTCGTTACGGCTGGCGGACTTCTACAACGTGTTCCGTCCCGAACTGAGTGCGAGCTTCGAGGGGCGAGTGGATGTGGTGGTGAGCCTTGACCTGCGGTTCTACGATTTCACCGGGGTGGAGTCGACGAACGAGCTGGAGGAAGCGGATCAGCACTTCCCCAACACGTTGACCGTGTGGGAGGCATTTGCCCGCGTGTCGGAGTTCTTGTTCGACCCGCTCGACCTCACCATCGGTAAACAGCGAATCCAGTGGGGGACAGCCGACGGCCTCAACCCGACGGATCGGTTCAATGCGTACGACGTGTCGGATCTTACCGACTTCACCGCACGCATACCCGTCTGGGCCGTACGCGGGGAATACTACCCAACGGCTGATTGGAGGGTGGAGGCAGTCTGGACGCCGACCGCGCACGGACCGGTCCTGCCTCCGGGGATGGGCGGGATGTTCGCCAGTGCCGGAGCGCCGGTGCTCTCCGCACCGGTGGCGTCGTGGGAACCGCATTTCGAGCCGCCATCGCCGCGGTTCGGTAACAGCCAGTACGGGCTCAAGGTCGCTGGGCGTGCAGCTGGCCTCGATCTCGCCGTGAGCTACTTCGACGGCTTCGATGGCATTCCCCTGGTCGAGCGCTTCGCATTCGTCACGACCGACTCGAGCCCAGCGTCACCGTTCGTGGGTCACACGTGGAGCACGCTCGCGGTCGTTTTCCCCAGTGAGATCGAGGTTGTCACCGACGTCCTGACGCCGGATCACAGCGTCCGCGAGCGGGTGATCGGTCTCGAAGGGCAGCCCTATACCACGTGGACCGTGGGAGGGGACTACACGTTCGGCGGCGGATGGTATCTCAATCTTCAATGGGCACACGGGCTCTTCCTGGAACGGGGTGCCGGCCAGCTGCATGACTATCTGGTCGGCAGCCTCGAGCGGCGCCTCTTCCGGGGGACGATGACGATCTCGGTCGAGGGTGCCGCGGAGCTCGCCCAATGGGGGGACTGGTCGGACCATCTCGGGTACGCCGTTTTTCCCGCAGTCGTCTATTCGCCGGTGGACAATGTAGATGTCTCGGTGGGCGGCTTGTTGGCCGGAGGGGGCGGCGCCACGCTGTTCGGCCGGTGGAGCGACGTGGACCAGATCTACGTTCGGGTGAAGGCGGTTTTCTGAGCACCCGTGCGGGCGGGCACCGCCGGGCACGCCACTCGAGTCCCTCGGAGTGGAAATAGGGGCTCACCGCGACCGCTGGTGGCGTTCGACCGCTCGGGGGAAATGACGGTCTACGCGCGCCGCTGAAGTCTGTCCGGAGCGCCGGCGGTCACACTGCACGGGCTGACCGCCGAGCGTTGTCCCTCCTTGAGGGAGGAGAGATGGCGCATCAATTCGGAGTATCGTGATCAGGCATGGCTGGGCCGACCCCTGAGACGGTGCGGACGCTGGTGGAGAGTCATCGGCAGTTCCGCCCAGCAGCGACAGGATGCGGGCTTCCTCCAACAACTACGTGGCCAGAACCTCACCAGGGCGGCGCCTGCCTTACTCGGACCCTTCGGAGACCGCCCGCTCGAGCAACTCGACGAGCTCGATCCGCGTCAGGCGTTCAAACTCCGCCTTCGTCGGGAAGTCGTCGAGCGTCGTCGGCAGGAATCGCCGCTCACCGGTCGCGGAGATGAAGAGGAGGCCGACGCGCGGCGCGTAGCCCAGGAGCCCCTCGACGAGAAGCGATGGCTGGCTCTTGCGGCTTGGGTGCCGCACGGCCTGCCACTGCTCGCTGTGCGCGATGAACTCGCGCACCTGTAGCTTTGCCTGCTGCATTGTCCAACACCCCACAGGGAGGTCCGGGAGAGATGAATCGGCCAAAGATGCAGCGGCCGGCGTGATTCCGTTAGACCCATGGAAGACGAGAGGCGCGTCTCCAGGCAAGAGTAGCACGCCTCTGTACCAGCACTCGCCATACCTTGCCATGCCTCGACCGCGTCCACTAGCTCCGGCACGCCCGATTGACGCACCGTGGGGGCACGCAGCACCGATTCACGCCTGCCCTAGGGCACATTGGTTGCGTCATCACGACTGAAAGACTCAGCTTGACGAATGCCCCAGAAGCGGCACCCTTGTGGGCACGACCCTCGGCACCGATGTCCCGAATCCAGCCCCTCCTGCCCCAAGATCGCCCTACTCCGGCGGCGGCGGTTGTCGTAACGTGGGGGCGCGGTTTGTCGAGCCTAAACCGCACAGACTAACGGAGGAGGGCCATCGGTGACGGTTCGCCATCACCGGTGGAGACGAGGCGCGATCCATGGAGCACGTTCGCGGCACCTTCTGGCACGGCGGCACCCGTGTCGCCCGCAACGCGGAGATCCAACTCATCCTCGATCTCAGCGATCCCGTCGCGGACTGGTATGGCAGTTTCGAGCTGCCGATCGACGCGGAGATGGCAGCGCCGGGCGAATATTCCCTTACGCTGGAGGACGGTCGACACGGGAAGGTCATGGTGACCCGGCTACAGGTCGTGCTCCAATCCACCGTCGGCACCTTCGGGGGGATCGGACCGCTACGTGACGCTGCAGGCGTCGCTCACGGATGAATACGGAGCGTGGCGGGAGATGGCGTCAGCCATCCCCGCATGGGCGCGTGGCCTTCTGGGTCGCGGGGGTCTACCTGGCGCTGGGGTTGGCGTGGATTTTCGTCTCCGATCGGCTCGTGCACACGATGGTGAGCGATCCGGTACGGCAGGCGCAGATCGAGACCGCGAAGGGCTGGGCGTTCGTCATCCTGTCGGCGGCGGTGCTCTACTGGGTACTCCGCGGGACCGGCAAGTGGCTACGCCGCTCGGAGGCGCGCCGCTACGAGCTGGAGCGCACGCAGGCCACGCTCCTCGCTAACCTGCCGAGCGGGATCGTCTACCGCTGCCGGGACGATGCGGACTGGACGATGGAGCTCGTGAGCGCGGGCTGTCGGGAGTTGACCGGCTACGGCCAAGAGGACCTCGTGCACAACAAGAGGGCGGCCTACGCGGACCTGATCCATCCCGACGATCGGGACGAGGTCCGGGATCGGGTCACGGCGGCGGTGGCCGCCGATGCCCCGTTCCAGCTCACGTATCGCATTGTGACGGCCGACAGCGTGATCAAGTGGGTGTGGGAACAGGGGCGACGCGTGCAGATCGAGGGGGAGGACCGGCTCGAAGGAGTGATTCTCGACGTCACGGAGCAGCGGCAGATCGAGGACCAATGGCGTCGCGTACAGCAGCTCGAGTCCATGGGGGCGCTCGCCGGCGGGGTGGCCCACGACTTCAACAATCTGCTCGCGGTGATTCTGGTCAACGTGGAGCTGGCACGGCAGGAGCTGCCCGGGCAGTCAGCGGTGCTCGCGGAGGATCTCAACGCGATTCACCAGGCGGCCACATCGGGCGTTACCCTCGTCCGCAATCTGCTGGGGTTCGCCCGCAGTTCTGCCCTGATGGTGGAGAGCGTGGATGTCGTCAGCTGTCTGGAGAAGACGGTCACGATGCTCCGCCGCCTCCTTCCCGAATCGATCGAGATCCGGGCGGAAGGCGAGCCTGACGCGCGGCCGGCGATGCGAGCGGACCCCGCAGGGGTGCAGCAGATCGTGCTCAACCTTGCCGCCAATGCCCGGGATGCGATGCCGCTGGGGGGGAGACTGGTACTCGGGTTCTCCACCACGGAGCTGGACGAGAGCTACTGTGACACGCACCCGTGGGTGGTGCCCGGGACGTACGTCTGTCTCAGCGTCCACGACACCGGGGTCGGGATGGACGCGGACACACAGGCCCGCGTGTTCGAGCCGCTCTTCACCACCAAGCCGCCGGGCAAGGGAACGGGCCTTGGCATGCCCATGGTGCTGGGCTTGATGAAGCAGATGCAGGGGCACGTGAACCTGTACAGTGAACCCGGACAGGGAACCACCGTCCGACTCTACTTCCCGCAATCCGAGATCCCTGCCGTGACCCGGGCATCCGGTCCGGTGAGCGTGCCGGCACTGGGCCGCGCGGAGACGGTGTTGCTCGTCGAGGACGACGCCTCCCTACGGCGGGCGGGCCGCCGGGCCCTCGAGAGCCTCGGTTACACCGTCCTGGAGGCAGCGCATGGGGAGGAAGCCTTGGCGGTGCTCGCGCAAAAGGAGGACCAGGTGGCAGTTGTTCTCTCCGATGTGGTGATGCCCCGGCTGGGCGGGCCCGGGCTCTACCAGCGGCTCCGCGCGACGCGTCCAGCGCTTCCGTTCATCCTCATGAGCGGGTACGCACCGGAGGCGCTCCGTGAGGATGTCGAGCTCGGCCCGGAGGTCGTCCTCCTCGGGAAGCCGTGGACGCTCACAGAGCTGGCCCGGCGCGTTCGGCAGGCGCTGGACGGATAGATGACCCCACAGAACCTCCCTCATGGCCAGGAGACCATCCTGGTCGTCGACAATGAGCTGGCGGTGCGCCGCATTACCCAGCGCGCGCTCGAGGGCCTCGGCTACACGGTCCTGACCGCTGCCGACGGCGCCGAGGCGTTGGCGGTGCTCGAGATTGAGGGGGACGCCATCGCGTTGGTCCTCACCGACGTGCTGATGCCCGGGATGAACGGCGTGACACTCTATCGGCGTGTGCGGGAGCGGGGATTTCGGGTGCCGGTGGTGTTCATGAGCGCCCATGCAGAGCCGATCCGCCGCGAACTGGGCTTCGAACGCAATTTCGGGATCCTCGGGAAGCCGTGGGCGACGGCGGATCTCGCGCTAGCGGTGCGGGAAGCACTAGACAGCTAGGCGCTGAGAGGATCTTGTACCAGTTCTGGTGGCAGGCCCGACCGCGCGCGCGGACAGGCCGTCCTTGCCTACGCCGACTCGATCGCTGCGCACCGGCATCCCTTTCTAGGCGATGGCGCGCGATCCAGCAGAACCAAGGTGTTCCTCAGGGTGGTCCGCAGCGCCCGGAGCTCCCGGAGGCGGGCCTCCACCTCAGCCAGGCGAGCGGTGACGGTCGCCCGCACGTGCTCGCATGGCGGCTTCCCGCCGGACGAGATCTCGAGGATCCCGCCGATGTCGTTCAGCTTGAGTCCCAGCGCCTGCGCTTTCTTGATGAAGCGAATGTCTTCGAGCGCGTCAGGCCCGTAGTCCCGGTAACCGCCCCGTGTACGCCGCGGGGCTGGAAGCAGCCCCACGCGTTCGTAGTAGCGGATCGTGTCCGGCGTGACCCCAACCTGCTCTGTGAGCTCCCCGATACGCATGGTCGTTCCCTCCGGCTCCGCACCTGGGAGCCACTTGACCTTGGACCATACTCCAAGGTGTAGCTTGGCATGAGTCCCTGCAACGCTCGGGAACGTCTGCCGGTCGTCGGTGGGTTTCCGTTGGTAGCTGTCAGGGGAAGGAGGAGTACCATGGCACCCACCAAGGACTGGATTGCCGCGCTTGTGGCACTTGCCGGTACGGCCCTGCTCGCCGGCCCGGTAAACGCTCAGACTGCGCAGGACGTCACGCAGAGCGCAGCCGTTCCGGACTCACTGCTCGGCGGGGCGACGGTCACGCTCGAGGTCGATGGGATGTCCTGCCCGTTCTGCGCCTATGGCCTCGAGAAGCGCCTGCGGGAGCTCCCGGCGGTGGATATGCTCGTGATTCGGGTGAGCGACGGGGTGGTACAGATCCGTGCGAAGGACGGGCAGGAGCTCACGGACAGGCAACTACGCGAGGCTGTTGAGCGGGCCGGGTTCACCCTGCGCGAGATCCACCGCATCGAGCGTCCGTGATCCGCCGCGGCGCGGCGCTCCTCGCGTTCGCCTGCGCCCCGCGGCTCCTGGGGGCGCAGGCGTTGCCGTTTCACACCCAGTCGGCGCTGACCACCGCATTCGAGGAGCGGGCACTCCGGGGCATCGTGATGGCGGGCACCCGTGAGAACGTCACGGTGGCTGTGACGTCGCTGGTGGTCCTGCCGTTCGCTCCCCACCAGCGCGTGACGACGATGGTCGTGCTACCGCTGGTCCACAAGCGGATGACCGCCGATCCGGGTGGTGGGGAGACGCTCTATTCCGAGACGGGCCTGGGGGACATCACGCTGGCGGTGAAATGGGCGTTCCTGGCACGGGATCGCTTTGCGGGTACGACACGACTCGCCCTGATGGTGACGGGCCGGCTCCCGACGGGTTCGACGGGCGCCTCGCTCCGAGCCGGCGGCGTCGCGCCGCGACCGCTCCAGGTCGGCTCGGGGGCGTTCGCGGCCGGCGTGATCCTCGTGGGCACAGTGGTTCGTGGACGCTGGGGTATCTCGGCCGACCTTGGACACACCTGGTCGGCCACGGGAGATGGCTACCAGTTCGGTCCGGTCACGCGCTACGACCTCGCGATCGGCGTTCGCTTCCCAGATTACATCGAGACCATCCGCACCAAGACGCTGCAGGTCTACCTAGAGTGGAACGGATCGGTGTCGGGGAACGATCGTGCAGACGGGGTCGTGCTGCCGAACAGCGGCGGACACGTGGCGTTCCTGAGCCCTGGACTGCAGTGGGTCGTGCTGCCGCAGCTGCTGTTCGAGGGCAGTGTACAGCTCCCCGTGATCCAGGATCACAACGGGATGCAGCCGGATTTCGGGCTCCGTGGTGCCCTGGGCGCCCGCTTCCTGTTCTTCTAGAGCGATCCGACTCGCGTGACGCTGCGCCGGGTCGCTGCTGGAGCGATTGCCCTGCTGTTGGTCGCCGTGGGCATCACCGTTGGGCCGGCCTTCCTCAGACGTGATGTCGTGCGCTACCACTGGGCCGGGACGGTGGGCGACACCATCCTCGCCGAGCCCATTGGCGTCGCATACGCCAACGGGCATCTACTCGTCACCGACGCCGCGCAGAACCGAATCGTGGTGTTCGACACCTCGGGATCGGTTGCGGCTACTTGGGGGGACTCGGCGCTGCAGCTACACCGACCGATGCACCTGTCCGTCGGCACCCACGGGCTCGTTCGCGTGGCCGAGTACCTCGCCGATCGGGTGGCCGTGCTCGATACTACGGGACGCCGCGTCGGGGTGGTCGGAGGAGTGACCGGGTCGGGAGCCGGCGAGCTGGATGCGCCGGGCGGTGTCGTGACCCTGCACGGTATGGTGTTCGTAGCGGACTTCTACAATCACCGTGTGCAGGCGTTCGCGGACGGTGCCTCGCGGGTCATCGGCCGGCCGGGGCGGCTCTTCAAGGGGCGACTGCACTATCCCACCGATGTGGCAACCGACGGGTCAATGCTGTACGTCGCGGACGCCTACAACCACCGGATTCAGGTCTTTGGCCCGACGGGGGAATATGTACGCCGCTGGGGCGGACCGTTCGGCCTGGGTGGTCGGGGACCGTTCAGGGGCTGGTTTCGGGTCGCCACGGGCGTGGCAGTGGCTGGCGGACGCGTGTACGTGGCGGATTTCTACAACGACCGCGTCCAGATCTTCACCGATCGGGGTCGCTACCTAGGCCAGATCGTGGACTCACTCAGCCTGCCCACCGATGTGGCGATCGGACCCTCCGGTGCGCTTTACGTCGTGGACTTCGGCCACGGGCGGCTGGTGCGTTTTCTGCCGGAGCGCGGTAGACCGTAACGAGGCCGGAGCGGGCATTCGGTGTCCGCGGGACCTCGCTCCGTCATCAGCTGACCTCGCTTCAGCGGGCGCTGGTCGTCCTCAGCAGGGGATCAGTCCGTCGAGCCACGCCTCCTCTCCCACGCATCAATCCGATCGATCGGCCCGGGGCAGTAGTGCTCCCTCGTTGCGCGTCCGGTCAGCACGCTCCAGAGGTGC
>JBDHEI010000098.1:0-7500 GCA_039591075.1 Gemmatimonadota bacterium | reverse complement strand
CTACATTCTGGAGCTGACTACCGATGAAGCCCAGTGACGGGATCTGTTGCACCGGGATCAGGGCGTCGATGGTCGTCTGCTGGTACCGCGTGAACTCGAAGCCCACCCGGCCGTTGAACATCGCCGCCTCGAACCCGAACTCCAGCTCACGGCTGCGCTCGGGACCCAGGTCGGGGTTGCCGAGCGTTGCAGGGGTCACTCCCGGCCGCCCCTCGTCACCGGAGACCGGGTCCCAGGTCTTGAGAGCGTCAAACGCGCCAGGCGCTCTGCCCGACTCGCCCCACGCGCCCCGGAGCTTCATGCCATCCCACCAGTCGGGCCAGAAACTCTCTTCAGAGACGTTGTACGCGACGGAGATCTTGGGATACATCGCCATCCCGTAGTCCTCGCCGAAGGTGCTGAAGCCGTCGAACCGGAGACCGCCCGTGAGGAACAGGCGATCGGCGAACCCGACCTCTTCCTGGAAGAAGAAGCCCCCGTTGGTCTGCCGGTACCGGAACTCGTTGACGCTGGTGATAGCCCCGTTGTCGAGGATCTTGTCGCCCGGCCCGGCAAACTGCTCGCCAAATCCGTTCAGACGGTAGCGGTTGTCCTCGTAGATCTGCGCCCCGGTGGAGAACCGCGAGGAGAACGAGCCGCTCAGGCGCGTGCTCCAACTGCCCGCGTAGTCCAGCGTCATCGTGCGGGTCTGATACTGATCGTCCTCGCGGCTGCCGGGCGGGTCGCCCCAGTAGCCCCACGGATGGTCTTCCTGGTAGTCCGATGCCGCGAAGTCGAGGCCGGCGTTCAACCGGTGGGTCATACCGGGCAACGGGTTCCAGTTCACCGTGAGGCCGGTGGTGAAGTGGTTGATGGTCTGCAACAGCCCCATGTCGAGGATCTGGCCGTCCATGTGGCCAGGCGTATAGTCCTGGGTGCCACGCATCACGTTGAGCGCAAATCCTTCGCGGTTGTTGCCGTCCGGGACCCACGTCACGTTGCGACGCGTGTAGGCGTTGTTCAGCAGGATCGTGAAGGTCCGCCCGGGCGAGAAGCCGAAGTTGCCCCGGACGCTGTACTCTTCGCTTCCCTGATCACCCAGTACACCCTTCTGGTCGCCGAACCGTCCGGACACGAAGTAGTTGAGTTGCTCGCCGCCACCCCGCACCGACACGTTGTATCGCTGCACGTGGCCCGAGCTCAGCCAGCTGCCGCTGGCCGGACAGCTCGAGTCCGCCGGGAACATCGCGTCGCCGGTCGCGAACGTGGCGTCTCCGGAGAGGCCCGTGAAGTTGCAGTTGTTCATCCCGAGCCCCGTGGGGTTGACGTCCTTCGAGGGCCCGACGTGTCCCAGCGTGTTGAACCCCTGGTCGATGGCCACCGACCAGCGGGGCGCCGATTGCGATCCGCGCTTCGTGAAGATCTGGATCACACCGGCAGACGCCTGGGTGCCGTACAGGGTGGTCGCGGCCGCGCCCTTGATGACCTCCACGCGGTCGATGTCCGCCGGGTTGATGTCATCCAGCGGGCTCGGTGCCTGCGATCCGGCCTCGTCCGCGGCGGCGTAGAACTGCTCGGAGATGCGGATGCCGTCCACGTAGATGAGGGGCGTGTTGCCCTGCGACACCGAGTTGTGGCCGCGGAGACGGATCTGTTTCCCCGCTCCGGCCTGGCCCACGTTGTCCATGACCGTCACGCCGGCGGCCATGCCCTGGAGCACGTCGCTCGCGGTGGAGATCGGGAGCGCCTCGATGTCCCGCCCCGAGATCTGGCTGATGGTGTTGCCGACCTGTTTGCGGCTGATCTCACCGGCCTGACCGGTGACGACCATGGCATCGAGTGAGACCACGGCTCGGCTCAGCTGGAAATCCAGGGTCGTGGTGACGCCCGACTGGATCGTCAACGTGGCCGTCTGGGTGGCATACCCGATGATGAGCGCCCGGATCTGCTGCGAGCCCGCCGGGATGCCCAGCAGGTTGTAGAGTCCGTCCGCTCGGGTGCGGACACTGAGATTGGTTCCGACCACCACGACCTGGGCGCCTTCCATCGGCTGCCCGGTCGCTTGGTCGACGACGCGTCCCGAGAGCTCGCCGGTCTGCGCTTGGGCTGGCAGCGCAAGCAACAGCACCGCACAGACGGCCAGAGCGGCCCTGAGGAGCGCCGCCGTGTCGAGCAGCGGTCCGGATCGTCCCAGACCGTCTCTGACAAGGCTCTTGAACCTCATTGGCTACCTCCCTACAGGATGGGTTGCACTTCCCGGTGTCGGCCGACCCTCCGGTCCGTCACCGGATCCTACGGAATGCACCGAGCGCGAGGGTCACTCAACAACTCGGCGCGAACGTTTCCTCGCTTGGTGTAGACTCGAATCACGCCTCCCGACGCATCGGTCCCGTACAGGGTCGTGGCGGCCGGGCCTCGGAACACCTCGATCAGCAAAACGTCTTCCGGATTGAGCTGATCTAGCATGCCGATGTCCGGACCCTCTCCGAACGTATCGCCGATCTTGAGCCCGTCGAGGAACACCATGGGCGGGCTGCGTCGCATGCTGGTGATGCCACGCATGTTCATCTGGGTGCCGCCGCCCGCCTGACCGCTCGTGGACGTGAGGTGCAACCCCGTCACGTGTGACCGGAGCGCACTCGTCACGGTCCGGGCGCGGGCTACGTCCTCACCGTCGATCACGTCGCACGAGACGGCCGTGCGGGAGGGGTGCTCGGCCCGTTCCTGCTGCGCGGCTGCGACCGCCGGCAGCACGCCCGTGACGACCAGCGCCGCCAGGGTCAGCCACGCGCCGGCAAATACCGGTGCGAGGTCGGAGCGATCTCGAGACGTGCGCAATCGACGCATTCACAACCTCCGGGTTCCGAGAGGGGGAACCTGGAGCACGCCGGTCATCTGCGTTCCCCAATAAGACCAGCGGACTTGGCAATTCGACCTTCTGAGGACTGCAGGGATGCCTTTGGCTAGACAGCAATTCCCTTATCAACTATTCAGTTGCGAGCACGTTCCGTCAAGCGTCGGACCCGCCGTATCGGCAAAAGGCGGGGCCGTGCTCCGGGGGCCGCCAGTAGGGTTTTTCCTACAGTGGAACCGCGCTGCCGATCTGGGCGTTTTCGTGTTGCGGTCGCAGGAGACCGGCCGTAGCTTGTCGAACGTCGCTCGGCCTGCCAATCACGCCACGAGGTGCCCATCCCATCCGGCCAGGTCCACTCCAGTAAGTCATTGTCCGGTAGCAGGTTACGATCCAGCGTCGGCTCCAGGTCGTGGTCCGCGGAGGCGGCGGAGTTCGCCACGGCTGCCGCGATTGGGCTCACCGATACCCCGCGATGGCTTCCGAGTCAGTACCTGTACGACGCGCAGGGCAGCGCCCTGTTCGAAGAGATCACCCGGCAGCCGGAGTACTACCCGACTCGGACCGAGGCCGCGATCCTCCAGACAGTGGCTGCGGAGATCCGCGAGCTGACAGGGCCCGTCACCTTGATCGAGCTGGGGTCCGGGAGCTCCGAGAAGACGAGTCTCCTGCTCTCGGCGTTTGGCGACGCGCCAGGCGAGGTGCGGTACGTCCCGGTCGACGTAAGCGACGCCGCAATCGCCGCCTCCCGGCAGCGCGTGGCGGCGGACCATCCCGATGTCGAGTTCGCGGGGCTCGTGGGACGGTACGAAGAGGCGTATCCGCTGTTCCGCGAGCATTCACCAGCCATGGTGATGTTCTTGGGGTCGACGATCGGGAACTTCAACCACGCCGAGTCGCTCCGCTTCTGGCGCAGTATGTCGCGCCACCTCGCGGCCGGCGACCATTTCCTCCTCGGTGTGGACCTGGTCAAAGAGCGCAAGGTGCTCGAGGCGGCCTACGACGACGCGGCCGGGGTGACGGCCAGGTTCACCCGGAACCTCTTCGTCCGCATGAACCGGGAACTGGCAGCCGGTATCGACGTGACGCAGATCGAGCACACGGCCCGCTATCACGAGGCGTGGCAGCGCATCGAGATATTCGCAAGGTTCCGCACGGCCCAGCGGATCGCGCTCGGGCCACTGGGCCTGACCGTAGACGTCGGGGCCGGCGAGCTGGTCATGACCGAGATCAGCCGCAAGTTCGTGCTCGACCACCTCAAGGCCTACCTCGACGTCTTCGGATTCGAGGTCCGGCACGCATTCACCGACGACCGGAAGTGGTTCGCCGTGCTCCTGCTCAGGCACCGCGGCGAACGCTAGCCCCCGCTCTCGTCTACGGCTCGTCCGGTCTCCAGTCCATCGCGATCCCTTCGGGCGCCTCGAACAGCTCCACCCCGGCCTCGCGCACGCGGTCCTTGTAGCCTCGGACGGCACCGAGCACCGCGTTCACGGCCTCGAGGGCTTCCTGAAGTCGAGCTTCCGCCTGCCGGAGATACAGCGTGCCGCCCTGCGTGGGCGCGTCGCGCGAGGACGCGAGCTGCCCGTAGGCGAGCCCGATCATCGCGGTCACCGCATCCGGTCGCCTGACGATCCCCTGGAGATCCTGCGGGCCGGTGAACGTCTCCTCCACCTCCTCGAGCCGTTTGCCAAGCGAGTCACCAGCCGAGTGCAGAGCGTTCAGGTCGTCCTTACCCTTGGTCCGCTCGAGCACCTCGTCGATGCCTTTCCGCGCCGCACGGAGGCGGGTCACCGCCTCGACCGCCACGTTCTGCCGCTGCATCGCGTGCTTCAGCACCTCCAGCTTCTCGCGCCGCTCGGCCACCGTGTACGATAGGCGGCCGTCGTCCTCGACGACTACCGCGCCGGTTGCCGTGTCGGCACCGGCGATCACCCGGATCGTGTAACTCCCCGGCAGGACGCTCGGCCCCGGCGGCAGGAACTCGGCCGGCGTGTCGTCATCACCCAGCCGCCGCGGTCCATCCATCCGCAGGTTCCAGGACGTGCGGTTGAGTCCCGCCTTGGCGGGCCCGCGGAACCGCCGCACGAAGTCGCCCGGGCCATCGAGCACCTCGATGGTGGTCCGCGCGGAGTCCCTCGCCGGCGATGCGGTATCGGCTGTGGGTGCCCCGCCAATCCAGTAACTGAGCAGCGCCCCGTACGGCCGGTTCTCGCCCACGAACTTCCCATCCGCCAGGAACCGGATGCCATCCACCTGGGCCACCTCGTATTGAATGGCCGGCGGGATCTCGAACATGTGAAGCGACCGACCCGCAATGTCCGGATCCGACGCGAGTGCGCGCAGCGGTTGCACGTCGTCGACAACATAGGCCGCCCGGCCGTGCGTCCCGATCACGAGGTCGTGGTCCCTCGGGTGCACGAGTAGCGCCCGGACCGGAGCGCGCGGCAGACCGTGGCGCCACAACGTCCACTTGGCACCACCGTCCAGCGACACGTACATCCCGTACTCGCTTCCCAAGTAGAGCACGCGTGGGCTCACGGGATCCTGCTCCACGGTGTGCAGGAAGGTGTACGGCTCGATGTCGGCCGTCGCGAGACTGGTCCAGGAGCGGCCGTAATCGGTCGTGCGGAACAAATACGGGCGGTTGTTCCCCCGTCGATGGTCGTCGAACACCACGAACGCCGTGCCACCCTCGAACTTGGACGGCTCGATGTGCGGCACCCACGTAGCCGCCGGCACACCGCGAATGCGGCCGACCATGTTGGTCCAGGTGGCGCCACCGTCGCGCGTCAGCTGCACGTTCCCGTCGTCGGTGCCCACCCAGATGACTCCTTGCTCCACTGGACTCGACGCGATCGTGAGGATCGTGGTGTGATTCTCGGCCGCCGTCACATCGTACGTGAGGCCGCCGCTCTCGAGCTGCCGCTGCTTCTCGGGATCGTTGGTCGTCAGGTCGGGGCTCACGATGGTCCATGAATTCCCCATGTCGCACGACCGGTGCACGAACTGGCTGCCGTAGTAGACGCACCCGTCAAACGGGTCGATCCCGATGCCGGCATTCCAATGAAACCGCAGCTCGACGCCGTTGGGGTGCGCGGGCCGGATGGACTTCCGCTCGCCCGTCAGCGTGTCGAACCGCACGATGAACCCGCCCTGCGACATCGCGTACCCGTAGCGGCCGTTCTTGGGATCGATGACCGTCGCAAACCCGTCACCGAAGGCCACCTCGCTCCAGTCGTAGTAGCGGATCCCCCCGTTATGCCACACCTGGCTCGGTCCCTTCCAGGACCCGTTGTCCTGGAGTCCGCCGTAGATGTTGAACGGGACGGCCATATCGACGTTGATGTGGTAGAACTGTGCCAGCGGCAGCGTCTCGACGAACAGCCAGCCCTGCCCGCGATCGCGCGAGATGTACACGCCGCCGTCGTTGCCGTCGATCAGGATCTGGCCCGTCGGACCGACCCAGAACGCGTGGTGGTCCACGTGGACGCGCGCGAACGGCAGCAGTGTGCGGAACGTCTTGCCGCCGTCCTCGCTCAGGTCGATCGTGCCGTGCACGTTGTAGACGCGGTTCTCGTTGGTCGGATCGACGCGCACCTGTGCGTAGTAGAACGGCCGCTCGGCGATTCCGCTCTCGCGGTTCACTATGGTCCACGTGTCGCCGCCGTTGTCGGAACGCATCATGACGCTCCGCTTCGCTTCGGTCACCGCATAGACCACGTCGGGATTGCCGCGCGCAAAGTCGAGCCCGACCCGTCCGAGCTCTCCTTGGGGGAGCCCGTCGCCCGGTCCCAACTTCTTCCAGGTTTCGCCGCCGTCGTACGTCACGTGGAGCCCGCTGCCCGGACCGCCGGAGGTGAAGAACCACGGCCAGCGCCGATGCTCCCACATGGAGGCGATCAGGTGGTTCGGGTTCGACGGGTCCATCACGAGATCGCCGACACCCGTGCGCGGGTTCACGTACAGGATCTTGCGCCAGGTGGTGCCGCCGTCGGTGGTCTTGTAGACGCCGCGATCTTCGCTGTCGGCCCACGTGGTCCCGAGGGCGCCGACGTATACCACGTCGGGGTTGGTCGGATGGATGAGGATCGCGTCGATGGCGCCGGTGTTGTCGAGTCCCATCTTGCTCCACGTCTTCCCGCCGTCGAGCGTCTTGTAGACGCCGGTCCCCACTCCCGCCGAGTTGCGGCGGTTCCGCTCACCGGTCCCGACCCACACGAGATCCGGGTTCCGCTCACCGGTCCCGACCCACACGAGATCCGGCGCCGGCTGGTGAATGGTCACGGCGCCGATGGACGAGGCGGGGAGATCGTCCATGATGGGCGTCCAGGTCACGCCGCCGGTGGTGGACTTCCACAGCCCGCCGGTGGCCGTGCCCGCGTAGATCACGTTGGGATTGGCGTCCACTGCGTCGATGGCGCCGATCCGTCCGCTCATGCCCGCCGGGCCAATGCTGCGTGCCGTCATGCCCTCGAGTCGCTCGAAGTTGACCTGCGCCGCGGCGCTCTCGGCGCTGAACAACGGCAGCAGGACCGCAATCAGGACGGACGTGGTCGAACGTGCCAGGGTCGTCATCGGACGGAACCTCCGCGTATGGCTCAGGATGTCGTTGGCATTGCAGCTCGGCCACGTGAGGGGATCCGGGCGCGGCCGCACCACGTGTCGGCGTA
>JBDHEI010000097.1:0-7167 GCA_039591075.1 Gemmatimonadota bacterium | reverse complement strand
TTCACAAGATTCCCGAACCGTACCGGATCTTGCTGATTGTCCGGATGGTGCCGATGCGTCGGCTGATAGAGCGAAAGGCAAGGGGGATCACAATTGTCCAAGAGCCCCGCTGCGGAGTCTTTATCGAGCGTGCTCACTGTGTTTCCTCTCTGTTACGCAATACGCGTCATCCGGCTGCGTGCTCGACAACAATGCCGCCTTGTATATCGATTCGCCTCTAACTTGTGACCAGATTACGGTGGGCGATAGTCCGTGCAGCCTAGGGTCCTCGAGACCGTCCGTTAGCCAGGACATCGCCTGTCATTCTCGTTCAAGAACTCGAACAGTTGATCGGGGCCGAAGAGCCCGCATGACGCAAGGTCGAGTCGGGACGAGCGATCGCGGGGAGGTACGATGAGTGCGACGCAGTATGTGGGGATCGACGTGTCGAAGGCGGTGTTGGATGTGGCGGTGCGGCCGAGCGGAGAGACATGGCAGGTCGCGAATGATGACGCCGGGGTGAGCGAACTCGTGGGCCGTCTCGCACCTCGCACGTGTCTCACGTTTCACGACCTCGACCCTCTCCCTACTGCCCGATCGATGCGAGGACCCGGCCCACGATCCCGTCCATCGCGCGCCCCTCGATCCAGCGCGCCACGATCACCACGTCGTGCTCGGGGTCCACGTAGATCATGTTCGCGCCGGAGCCCAGGTGGGAGAAGGCGGATTCCGGCGCGCTGGGCGAGGCACGCTGCCCCGTATTGAGGTAGAAGTTCATGAAGCCGTAGCCGGGGTTCGCCTCGCCCGGCGTGAGCGCCATGTCGAACCAAGCATCTGAGAGGAGCTGCTCGCCGTTCCAGCGCCCGCGGTGGAGGGTGAAGAGACCGAAGCGGGCCTGGTCGTACGCATTGATGAACATCCCGCCACCCCAGTGCCCGCCCCCGCTCACCGACTGCATCATCTGCGCGTCCAGCAGCGCCCACGAGTTGTCGTAGCCGTGCCAGCGCCAGGTGTTTGACGCGCCGATGGGATCCATGACGTACTCGCGCAGCACCTGGGGCAGTGGTCGGCGCCAGACGTGCAGCGCCGCCAGCGCCAGCACGTTGACCCGCACGTCGTTGTACTTGTAGACGGTGCCCGCCGGATTCCGCGCACGGTCCATGTACTCGACCAGGGGAACGGCTCGAGGCGGCCGGTCGGCCCAGTCGGGCTTGTCCCAGAGCGTCCCCTCCCAGTCGCTCGTCTGCCGCAGCAGATGGTCCCAGGTGATCGTCCGGTTGTGATCCGACGTGAAATGCCACGTGGGGACGTACGGGTGGACCGGGTCCTGCACGTCGCGGATGAGCCCGCGGTCCCAGGCGAGGCCGACCGTGGTGGAGAGGAAGCTCTTGGTGACGCTGAAGGTCATGTCCACGCGGGCGGGGTCACCCCACTCGGCCACGATGTACCCGTGCCGGAGAATGATGCCCGTCTGCGGCCCCCGCTCCTGAAACGGCCCGATCGGGTCGCCGTGCGGCTCGCGCCCGAAGGTCTGGAAGTGCAGGCGCTCGAGGTCCCGTGGATTGGACGTCTCGCTCTCCTGCGCGAACGCCACCGCCACCGCGAGGAGCGCGGGATCCATGCCCGCCTGCTCCGGCGTGCGGTGCTCCCAGTCGTGGCGCTCCGGGAAGTAGGAGGCGGATTGCGCCAGCGCCGCCGACGCGGCGACACTGAGGAGGGCGAGAACAGATAGAACGCGACGGAAGCGGCTCATGAAGACCTCCGTGTCACACGACGATTGGCGATCAGTACTCTCGGCGCCGTGACGGACGCGATGCAGCTCACGGTGAGCGAGGTGGCCCGGCCGGCCCACGTCACCGTCCAGACCCTGCACCCCTACGACGAGATCGGGCTCCTGGTTTCCTCGGCGCGGAGTGCGAAAGGCTATCGCCCCAAGTGAAGCGCATTGTCATATCACAGGTGGTACGGGACGCGAGGCTCAATGAGTCTGCACGCGGCTTAGCGGGAAAAGAGCTCAAGGGATGCTCTATCGATCCCAACCGCCTAACCGCTCAACCGCCTAACCGCCTAGCTGAACCGCCCAACCGCTCAACCGCCTAACCGTGAAACCGCCCAATCCGACCCCCTCCCTCCCCAATCCCACGATTCCGAATGTCCCAATTCTTGCATATCGTGTCCCGAGAAGGGCATTGCGTTGGAGTAGGGTAAGGCTGTGAATTAGTGAGGATTGACGCTGGCCCGGTCCGCCCGCGCAGTTCGTCCGATTCAGAATGCGTTCTCCAGTCATCAGAACCTCACCGCGCGCAACGTGGCCGAGCTCAAGAAGCCCCGGTTCTCACTCGGCTCTACGCTTGAGTTGTGCCTGGGTGCGGCGGGGGCGGGGACCCTGCTCGGCATGGTGATTCAGGAGTGATCGCGGTTCTCGAACCAGGCGGAGATCCCGCGACGGCTAGCGGGTCTCGCCTCAAGTGGACAGGGCGGTCTCGGAGCCGCTTCCTGCACCCCTCCTTCCTGCCTGTTGACGCCCGTTCCACCCAAGCGCACATTCGCCGAAGGCGTCTCCCGGAGGTAGGATGGGGGCTGTCAGCCGAGTCTGTACGTCCTGTGACACGCCGGTGCCGATGGACGCGGCGTTCTGTCCGACCTGTGGTGCGGCCACCCCCACGCACCGCACCGCTGCGATCCCTCACGACTTCCAGCGGCGCCTGACCACCGCCCTCGCAGACCGCTACCGCATCGAGCGGGAGCTGGGACGAGGCGGGATGGCGGTGGTGTATCTCGCCCACGATCTCCGCCACGAGCGTCAGGTGGCCGTGAAGGTGCTGCGCCCGGACCTGGCGGCGTCGGTCGGCGCGGAGCGGTTCCTGCGGGAGATCAAGCTCGCTGCCAGACTCACCCATCACAACATCCTGGCACTCTATGATTCTGGAGAAGCCGACGGCCTCCTCTACTACGTGATGCCGTACGTGGACGGGGAGTCGCTCCGGCAGAAGCTGAAACGCGAGCGGCAGCTCGCCATCGACGAGGCGCTGCGGCTCACGCAGGAGATCGCGGACGGACTCGACTACGCGCACGAGCAGGGGGTGATCCACCGGGACATCAAGCCGGAGAACATCCTGCTGTCGCGGGGCCACGCCGCGATCGCGGACTTCGGCATCGCCAGGGCGGTCGCGAAGACGGGTTCCTCCAGTCTGACCACGAGCGGCACGTCGGTAGGGACACCGATGTACATGAGCCCCGAGCAGATCGCGGGGGATCGCGAAGTGGATGGCCGCAGCGATGTCTACTCCCTCGGCTGCGTCCTCTATGAGATGCTGGCCGGCGAGCCGCCCCACACCGGACCCTCGGTCCAGGCCGTGCTCACGCGGATCCTGACGGAGGAAGCCACCGACCTCCGATCCGTCCGCGCTACCGTGCCCGCGCACGTGTCGGCAGCCGTTGCCAAAGTACTCCAGAAGGTGCCGAGCGACCGCTTCGCCACCGCCACCGCGCTGGCGACCGCGCTCAGACCATCGCGGGCGCTCGCCATGCCTGTCCTCACCTGGCAGACGTTTCGGCGGCGGCGGATTGCCGTGGCTGCCACGGTGGTGGCCGCGGTTCTGGCCGGCGCGTCGTGGGCGCTGCTGCGGCCCGGTGCTCCACGGGGCGCCGGTGGAGACGCCGGGCGGCTCTCGCTGGTGGTGTCATCGGCGGCCCGGGCGTTCGACCCCGCGTTGTCTCCCGACGGGAGCATGGTGGTCTACGTCTCCGGAGATTCGAGCCGCGTCGACCTGTTCGTCCGCAGAGTGCGGGGTGGAGAGCCCGTGCAACTCACCGACGACGCCGCATTGGAGCACTCTCCCGCCTTCTCGCCCGACGGCGAACGGATCGCCTTCACCCGTCGCGACTCACTCGGGGGTGCGCCTGGGATCTGGGTGGTGCCCACACTGGGCGGGGAGCGTGTTCCCGTGGCTGCCAACGCGCGGCAGCCGGCGTGGTCGCCTGATGGGAGCCGCCTGGCGTTCGTGGACTTTCGCCCGGGCGAGAACGATGCCATCGTGAGCACGACGGACGACGGTGGAGATCGCGAAGTGGTGTTTGAGAACGAGGCGCCGTATCTGCAGCTCCGGGATCCGGCGTGGTCCCCGGACGGTTCGCAGCTGGCCGTGGTGCGCAGCATAGGAGGAAGCTCCGGCGAGATCTGGCTCGTACCGGTGCATGGCGGAATGCCACGCCGTCTCTCCGACGATCCCGCTGGTGTGGTAGCCTATGGCCCGGTGTATGCCCCCGACGGGAAGGCCATCATCCATTCGTCGAACCGCGCGGGGACCAGAAACCTGTGGCTCACGCCCCTGGATGGAGAACAGCCGGTGCGGCTCACCACTGGCGCCGGACCCGACGAGGCCCCCAGCGTGGCCCGTGACGGGTCGATTGCCTATGCGAATTCCCGCTGGCGCTGGGTGCTGTTCGTCCACGATCTGAGGACGTCCGAGCACCGTACGCTCGTCACCCACGCAAGCTTCCTCTGGGCGCCAACGTTCTCGCGCGATGGTCGTGAGCTCGCGTTCAGCCGCGCGGAGGTCGACGGCTCGTGGCATATCTGGCTGATGTCTCTGGACGATCTGAGTGCGCACCGCCTGACGACCGGCACGACTCCGCAGATCTATCCACGATTCGCCCCCGATGGCACCTCGGTGGTGTACTTGAGTTGGACTACCCCCGGCCGAATATGGCGTGTCGCACGGGATGGCGGCTCACCAACCGCCCTCACGCCCGAACATGAGGATGCCGGATACGGCGACGTCTCACCAGACGGACAATGGCTCGCGTACGCTCGCACGGAGAGCGGTACCACTCACATCTATGTGGTGCCCCTGGCGGGCGGAGACGCACGACGCTTGACCGACGCTCCGGGAACCCTGCCGCGGTGGTCTCCGGACGGGCAGTGGATCGCCTTCACCTCGAATCGCAGCTACGAAAGCGGTGTTCTTGTGATTCGATCCGATGGCACCGATGAGCGTCGTCTCACCGAGACCGGGGGCTGGCCCGCCTGGCTCCCGGACAGCAGGCGCGTCGGGTATGTCGTGGTCGGTCCCGACGGCAAACAACAACTCTATGCCGTCCCGTTGGACGGCGGTGCCCCGGTGCAGTTCGCCGGCATCGCGTACCAGACGGTCAATGCGCCGTTCGATGTCTCACCCGACGGCCGGCTGCTCGCGACGACGGACGGCGTTCATATTGGGGATGAGATCTGGATCCTCGAGCGAGCAAGGTGATAAGTGGAGGAGCCTTTCGGAGAGTTCGCGAATGGTCGTGCCCCGTCCCATGCTGGCGACAGCATAAATGTCAGCCGTCGCTACAATCCTCGTTCGCACCGCAGTCCACACAAACGACCCGACAATGTCCCCGGTACACTGCTATCATCGGCGCATCACAAACGGTACACCGGCGCCGCATCACGACATCCGATTTCATTCGCATCAAATCCATTGTTAGGCATTCGTAGCTGCGGCACCCGTTCGTGCCGTGGCACAGGGCCGGACATGCTTACACAATGCTGCTCCCAACGCTGTGATCCCCGTCACAGGGCAACAGACCCAGCTTTACATAATGGCCGATCTCATGGCCGTAGATCTCGAGGACCTTCCGCGCCATCGCAGCCTCGGTAGCTCGCATTTGGACCGGGCCCGCCAATGTAGGTTACGGGCGCTGTGACATAGCTTCTCCCTGTTCCTTACCAGACCAGTAGGAGTGAGAAATCGGCCGTTTCTCCGGGCCGCCCGTAGCACCTCAGCCCCGAGCGCCACGCGGCGTTTGGGGCTTTCCCTATCGCGGTATGCGGGTAGGATGGTAGGCGGGTAGTACGACAGTCTTCAGTTGTCAGCCGTCAGCCATCAGCTTTCAGCTCTCAGCCCGCGCTGAGCGCCAGGATCAGTCCCGCGAGCGGCACCAGGGTACCGATCCAGAAGCCAAACATCCACTTGATCAGGTTGCTGCTGGTCGCTCCTAGGCGCCGCTCGACGGTCACCTCGAGCCGACCCAGACGCTGCTCCCACGTCGCGTCGCTTGCCGCGAGGCGTTGCTCCCACTTGCCATCCATCTCCGCGAATCGCCGTTCGAGCCGAGCGTCGAACTCTGCGAATCGCTGCTCGACTTTGGCGTCGAACCGCTGGAAGTTCAGCTCGTTGAACTCGCGCAGATCCGCCCGATAGGTTGCGTCCACGGCATTGAACCAATCTGACGAGGCGGTTAGGCGATGAGGCGGACAGGCGGTAGGTGGCTCTTGTGACCCTCAACCGCTCAACCGCCTAACCGCTCAACCGCCTAACCGCCTAGCTCAACCGCCTAACCGCCTAACCGCCCACAGGACTCGACGCGGCCATCCAGCATGAGTCCTCCGCGTGGGACGCGCGGCCTAATGACCGGGCTGGCACCCTGCAAGTGCGAGGCGTAGGTTGCGGAAGTCGTCCAACCTGACCCGGCGCGCTGGGCTCACAGCATGACCAGAACCGCACTGCTCGACACGGTGAAGGCCGCTCTCCAGGATCGCTACGTCGTTGAGCGGGAGAATCGACGCACCGGGGTCACCATCACGTTTGACGCGCACGACACCAAGCTCGAGAAGCGTGTGTGGCTGAACCTGGTCCGGCCCGAGTACGCGGCTGCGGCGGCACCGGAGCGCCTCCTCCGTCAAATCGATACCTATAGGTTGCTGACACACCCGCTGATCGTTCCCATGATCGACTCAGGCGAGACGGGCGGGTTGCTGTACTACGTCATCCCCGCTCTCGAAGGGGAGTCGCTCGCCGAGCGGCTCAGCCGTGAGCGACCCATGCCCCTGGAGATCGCCCTGCGAATCGCTCGGGACGTTGCGGCGGCCCTGAGCTACGCGCATAGCCAGGGCATCATCCATCGCGACATAACGCCGGACACCATCTTCCTGCACGGGGATCGGGCCCTGCTGTCCGAGTTCTCGCTTGCGCAGGTCGTGCGCGAGGCCGAGAGTGATCGCCTGACGGCCTCTGGCATGATCTTGGGGACGCCGAGCTACATGAGTCCGGAGCAGGTAACAGGCGAGAAGGTCGATGGTCGGAGCGACGTGTACAATCTTGGGTGCGTCATGTACGAAATGCTGTCGGGGGAGCCGCCGTTCGCCGGCCCCACTGTGCAGGCCCTCATGGCCAGAAAGATCACGCAGAATCCTCCGTC
>JBDHEI010000096.1:0-7308 GCA_039591075.1 Gemmatimonadota bacterium | reverse complement strand
GTCCCGCAGCTCGAGATCCATGCCGGTTTCCTTGATCCGATGCTTCAAGAACGACGGCTCCACCTCCATCAGGTACAACGCCACCTCCGGATGGACCCGCACCGTGAGCCGCGTTTCCTTCCGTTCGGCGGCGACCCGCCGCAGCGCCCGTTCCAGCCGCCGCACGACCACGCCGGGGCGGAACACCCGCCCCACACCGTCACACGCCGGGCACGGACCCGCCATCGTGTCAAACAGCGAGGGCCGAACCCGCTGCCGCGTCATCTCCACCAGGCCTAGCTCCGACAGATGAAAAGCCCTGGTCCGCGCCCGGTCGCGAGCGAGGTGCGATCGCAGCTCGTGCATCACCTTGTCGCGGTTCCCCGCCACGTCCATGTCGATGAAGTCGATGACAATGATGCCGCCGAGGTCGCGGAGCCGGACCTGCCGCGCGATCTCTCGGGTCGCCTCCATGTTGGTGCGGAGAATCGTCTTTTCCGGGTCCTTCTGCCCTGTGTACCGCCCGGTGTTCACGTCGATCGAGACCAGGGCCTCAGTTGGCTCGATGATCACGTACCCGCCGGTCGGCAGGTCCACGCGCCGGTCGAACAGGCTCTGGATCTCGGTCTCGATGTCGAACTCGTCGAACAGCGGCTCGGACCCCTTGGCCAAGCTCAGGCGATCGATCAGCTCCGGCTCCACGTTCCGCAGATACCCCTTGATTTCTTTCAGGAGCTCCTTGGAATCCACGATCACCCGATCGACTTTGTCACTGAAGACGTCACGAATAATGCCGCTGGTGAGCGACGTTTCCCGGTAGACGGGCGCGGGAGCCTTCAGCCGTACGAAGTGCGCTTTCCGCTTGATCTTCTTCCACTGATCCAACAGGGACTTCAGCTCGACCTTGACCTTCTTGTCCGTGAGGTCTTCGGCGACGGTGCGCACGATGACGCCGCCGGAGTCCTTGGGGAGCAACCCACCGACCATCTCGCGCAGGCGCTGCCGCTCCTCCCGTGCACCGATCTTGCGGCTGACGCCGATCCTGGAGGCGTACGGCATGTAGACCAGGAACCGGCCGGCCAGTGAGATCTGCCGGGTGACACGTGGGCCCTTGGTGCCAATGGGCTCCTTGGTCACCTGCACCAGCAGGGACTCGCCCCGCTTCACATGATCCTGGATGTTGGGGAGCCGGCGCCCGTTGCGGCGTGGGCGGCCGTTGTCGTCCTCGTCGTCCTCGTCGGGTTCGATCAGGTCGGACGCGTGGAGGAACGCGGATTTGCCCGTCCCGATGTCCACGAACGCCGCCTGCATTCCCGGCAGAACGGCCTCGACCTTCCCTAGATAGATGTTTCCGACCGTGCGCCGGATGTCCGGACGGTCATGAAGGACTTCGACGAGCCGATCGTCCTCCAGAATGGCCACACGCGTTTCGCGCGGGCCGGCATTGATGAGTATCTCGCGTTTCAAATGGTCCTACCTCGACCCGCGTGACGATGCCGTCGCGCGTCACTCGCGCGGCGGCCGCCGTCACCCCGGGCCAATCAACAGTGTGAAGCCGGCCGTGACACCGTTTCGTGCCACGTCGGACTGTGGCTGTACTCGGAAAGGGACGCGTCCAGTTGCGCGCACGAACCACTGGGAGGCTCGACCCTCCAGTGGCACCCGCCGCCCCATTGGGCGCGTCATTCACCTGACAGAGGTGAAGCACGTTGCGAAGCATGGTCTGGAACTTTAAGCAATATAGAGAGTTACGTCAACAGGTCGCGGAGGGGGCTCGCCGGAGGTTTGGCCAGCCAGAGCCACTAGGTGCCGGGCTTCGGGGCTGCATTCACGTACTGGACTCTGAGCTGCGTGAGCAACGACTCGAGCAGGTCCTGTTCCTCCTTTGAGAGGTTGCCCTTGGTCTTCCGCTCTAGCATGCCCAGGGTGTCGATCAGGTGGCGCGCGGTCTCGAGCCCTACCCGGCGGCGCTCCGCCAACTCCTCAGCGGAGACCGGCGCGTGTTCCGCCCCGCCAGACGGATCGGGAGTCTCACCCGACTGCACTTGAGCCAGGGCCGTGGCGGCGCCGGCGGCGAGGCTCGCCACCAGGCTGTTGAAATCGGTGCTCGGTGTCATCGCCCCGCCCCTACCCCGTTACCGCGACCAGATCGCCCAGCAACTGGCGCGCAATTACGATCCGCTGGATCTCGCTGGTCCCCTCACCGATCTCCCCCACCTTGGCGTCGCGCATCATCCGCTCCACCGGGTATTCAGTCGTGTATCCGTAGCCCCCGTGGAGCTGCACCGCCTTGATGGTGGCTCGCGTGGCCAGCTCCGACGCGAACAGCTTGGCCATGGCCGCCGCCTTCTTGTACGGCTTGCCGTTCTGCCGGAGCCATCCAGCGTAATAGACGAGGTGCCGCGCGGCCTCGATCTCGGTGGCCATATCCGCGAGTGCGAAGTGCACCGCCTGAAACGACGCGATCGGTCGACCGAACTGCTGCCGTTCCGCCGTGTATTTGAGGCACTCGTCCAGCGCCCCTTCGGCTAGCCCGAGCGAGAGTGCGCCCACCCCGATGCGTCCGTCGTCCAGCGTCTTGAGGAAGTTCACGAATCCCATCCCCGGTTTCCCGAGAACGTTCTCCTTCGGAACGATCGCCTCTTGGAGGATCAACTCGCGGGTGTCCGAGGCTCTCCATCCGAGCTTGTCCTCCTTCTTTGCGGCTTTCACCCCTGGCGTCTTGGGCAGGTCCGGGGCGTGACCGATACCCACCGCGGTGCACGTATCCACGTCCACCGTGTCCTTGGTGACAATGAACGATGTGATGCCCCTGCCGGTCCGCGCCGATGTGGGATCCGTGCGGGCCGTGACCACAAAGATCTCTCCCACGCCGGCATGCGTGATGAAGATCTTCGAGCCGGTGAGCACGTAGTGGTCCCCCTTCTCGACGGCCACCGTCTGCGTCCCGCCGGCGTCCGACCCGGCACCGGGCTCCGTCAACCCAAACCCGCCCAAGACGCGGCCGCTGGCCAGCAGCGGCACGAACCGCCGTTTCTGCTCCTCCGTGCCGAAGTTCACGATCGGCGACGTTCCCAGCGTGGTGTGGGCCGACACGGTGATGGAGTGGCTGGCGTCGACCCGAGCGAGCTCTTCGACCACGATGACGTACGACAAGTAGTCCATGCCCGCCCCCTCCAACTCGACCGGCCACGGCGCTCCCATGAACCCCAACTCGCCCATCTGCTTCACGGTCGCCCAAGGGAACCGCGCTTCGCGATCGAGGTCACGCGCCACGGGTCGAATCTCACGCTCCGCAAACTCGCGGGCGATCTCTCGGACCTGGTGTTGTTGGTCGGTCAGATAGGGGATGTCCGTCATGCGATGTCGGCCGACCGGGACCGGCCTACTCCATTCCCTTCGGCTGTGAGAAGATCGCGGTCCAGATCACGGCATCGCGCGCCGTCTTGGGTGTGAGTCGATACCGGTGTCGTGCCCGCCTTGCGGACGTGTCCGCGACCGGCACGTCGATGTACCGCTCGTGGAATGTTCGATGGCTCGTCTCACCCGTCGGTTCCAGCGTCTCGAGTGATGCTGCCTCTTCGGTGAACACCTCCGCTTCCGGAGCCCCGAACTCGTACGGCTCGGGTTCCGGTTCCGGGACTCGCGTGACATCGGGCAGTTCCCCCTGCAAGACGTCTCGGAGGAGGTCGGTGAGCGTCTCGGGCTGCCGCCGCGCGGCCGGTGGCGGCTGTTGCGCCGGCACACGGGCTCGAGTAGTCGGCGCGCCGGCAGACGCAGTCGGGCGGGGTTGCGCCCGGACCTGAGGCCGCTTCTGCTGCGGGCGTTGCTGCGGGCCTTGCTGCGGGCGCTGCGTCTTCTTCTTCTTCCCGGTCCCAAGCAGCCAAATCAGGATGAAGCCGACAAAGAGGGCGAACTGGACGAGATCTTCCACGGACTATTCCCCCGCCGGCTCCTCACCCTTGGCGATGCTGTTCCGCATCCCGGTGTCGCTCTCGATATTCTTGTACCGCACGAAGTCCATCACGCCGAGTTGCCCGTTGCGAAACGCCTCGGCGATGGCAAGCGGCACTTGGGCTTCGGCCTCGACAACGCGGGACCGCATCTCCTGCACCTTGGCCGTCATCTCCTGCTCGAGCGCCACTGCCATCGCGCGGCGCTCCTCTGCCTTGGCTTGGGCGATCCGCTTGTCGGCCTCGGCCTGATCGGTCTGCAGCTCGGCGCCGATGTTCTTGCCCACGTCCACGTCCGCGATGTCGATGGATAGGATCTCGAATGCCGTGCCGCTGTCGAGTCCCTTCGCCAACACGGTCTTCGAGATGTTGTCAGGGTTCTCCAGCACCGCCTTGTGCGAGGCTGACGAGCCGATGGTCGAGACGATACCCTCACCGACACGCGCGAGGATGGTCTCCTCCCCTGCGCCACCGACGAGCCGGTCGATGTTGGCCCGCACGGTGACCCGTGCCAACGCGATGAGCTGAATGCCGTCTTTGGCCATCGCGGCGACCCGCGGGGTCTGAATCACCTTCGGCGTCACCGACACCTGGACCGCTTCGAACACGTCCCGTCCCGCGAGATCGATCGCGGCCGCGCTCGGGAACGCCAGGTCGATCCCGGCCTTGTCGGCCGAGATGAGCGCCTTCACGACCCGATCAACGTTGCCACCGGCCAGATAGTGCGCCTCGAGCTCGTCCACCTTGAGCACCAGACCGGCCTTCGTGGCGTTGATGAGGGGCCGGACGATCGCCGCGGGGTTCACCTTTCGGAGGCGCATACCCACCAGCGTGCCCAGGCCGATCCGGACGCTGGCCGCGGCCGCCTCGATCCACAGCCGAACGGGGATGAAGTTGAAAAGGGCCAGGAGCAGCATCGCGCCAACGATGACGCTGATGATCACGATCCAGGAGCCGAGCTGTGCAATCTCTGGCATGGTCGATCCCTATTCGGTTACGCGCCGGCGCCGCTATCGAGCGGCTCGACGACGTGGCGATAGCTCTCGGTTCGAATGATGCGAACGGGTGTTCCCTTGGACACGAAGCCGACGTCCGAGACCACGTCGAGCCGCTCGGTCCCCACCCTGATGGTGCCGGCCGGTCGGAGATCGGTGATGGCAACACCCTGCATTCCGATGAGGTCCTCACGGGCGTCACCGGCAATGTAGCCGGCCGACTTCGATGTCGCCGCCTGAAGGAAGATCCCCCGGGTCCCGCGACGGGCTGGTAGTTGCCGGACGAGCAAGTACACGGCGGCCACGATGATGAGCGCAGCGGCGAAGAGCACCCCGCTGGCCCGCGTCACGTCGGCCCAGGTCGGCAGATTCCCTATCAGGGCGAGGAACACCGACGACCCGATGCAGAGCATCGCGATCACGCCGGCGATCCCGAATCCCGGCACGACGAACACCTCGATGCCCAGGGCGATCAGTCCGGCGCCGAGGAGGATCAACTCCTCCCAGCCGGCGAGCCCGACGATCAGATGGCTGCCGAAGAACGCGGCCAAGGAGGCTACGCCCACCGCGCCGGCGATGCCGAACGACGGCGTCTTGATCTCGATCAGGATGCCCAACGTGCCTATGGAGAGCAGGAGTGGAGCCACGAACGGATTGGAGAGGAAGCGCACCAGCTGCTCGGCCCAGTTGATCCCAACGGTGACCACCTCGGCCCCAGCGAGCCCCAGCCGATCGAGCAGTCCGTCGAGGCTCTCCACTTCGGCTGCCGCTACAGCCAGGTCCACCGCTTCCAGTGCCGTGAGGGTAAGCAGTTTCCCTTCGGCGATCACGCCCGGGATGGCCACCTCTTCGTCCACCATCGCTTCGGCGATCCGGGGATCGAGTCCGCGGCGCTCCGCCAGCGCCCGCATCTCACTCCGCATCGCACTCACGATCTTCTCGGGCGCCTTCTCGCCCGCCCCAGTGACGGGCGTGGCCGCACCAATGGACGACGCCGGGATCATGTAGATGGAATCGGTCGCCAGCGCGATGATCGCCCCCGCGCTCCACGCGTGCGTGTTCACCAACGTATAGATGGGAACCTTGCTCTCCGTTGCGGACTTGACGATCTGCTGCGCCGCGTCGATCCGGCCGCCGGGCGTATCGATGTCGAGGATGACCGCCACCGCGCCTGCTTCGGCCGCCTCCGCAATGCCGCGGGCCACGTACGGGGCCAACCCCAACTCGATCACGCCCGTCACGGGTATTCGGTACACAACGCCCTGCGCACCGGCCACCGCCGGAGCGGCCACGAGCCACGCGAGCATTGCGATAGACCTGCGGTTCACGATGTCCCCCAGGGTGGGTCCACTCTGCAAGTTAGGAGGCAGCGCAGGCTTGCGGTAGCTCGGGGTGATGGAGACGGCGGACCGAGTGAGCTGATTGTGTGACGCCGGACGGAAGAGCGCAGTATTGAAGGGTGGAACAGACGCTGCGGCTGCTGAGCCCGGGCTTGCGTGGTCCCGCTCGTCCCCTCCCGACGAGATCCCTTGTCTGGCGACAAGACGCTCAGCAGACCGCAGTGCTTGCTACCCCTCGAAATGGAAGTTGCGTGCCACCGTTTCCAGTAAGTCTAAGTTGTTATTTTCCAATGACTTAAGCCGATCTGGCCTTCCCCTGTGCGCCGCATTTTGCCCTGAGTCTGGTGTGTCGAGTCTCCCAAAGAGGACAAATCAACAGACACCATCGTCCGAGCGGGGCCTCAGGCGGTGAAGAGCCGAACCGCCAGCGCAGTGATCACACCCGGTACAGGTGCGCACCGTCTCGCCCAGGTAGCTGAGGAGCGCGCGGCGGCGACACCCGCGGGTGGTGAGATACCGGCGCATGGCGCCAAAGCCCAGCCGCCTCGCCTCGCCCAGGCGCTTCGCCACGGACTCGCCGACGTCGAGACCCGCCAGCTTCGATGCAAGGGTGAGGTCGCCGTTGGTCCACAGCACCTCACACCGGGCCGGCAGCCCGTCTCGACCGGCGCGGCCCGCCTCCTGAAAGTACGCCTCGGGCCGAGGCGGCACGCCGAGGTGGAGGACCAGGCGCACGTCCGGCTTGTCGATCCCCATGCCGAACGCGCTCGTCGCCACCATGACCCGGCAGCGTCCATCCAGGAACTGCGCGAGCAGCTCGCGTCGGGCTCGGCCCGGGAGCCCAGCGTGATACGGGAGCGCGCGGAGTCCCCAATGCCGGAGTACGGTCGCTACGCCGTCGGTCCGGTCGCGGGTGGGGACGTACACGATGGCCGTGCCGTTCACGCGGACGAGCAGCGACGCCGCCTCCCGCACCCGTTCCCGCTCACGGCGGAACCGGCGTGCCGCCAGGAACAGATTCGGACGATCGTGTGAGCGGAT
>JBDHEI010000095.1:0-7849 GCA_039591075.1 Gemmatimonadota bacterium | reverse complement strand
GGCCCGACCCAGGGTGGCGGGTTTCGCCTCGCGCCGGGAGCCACACCTGATGACGGGTTGTTCGACGTGTGTCTCATCCGGCGCGTAGGGCTCATCAGGTTCCTGCGCTACATGCCGTTCGTGGTCGCGGGGCGTCACGGCCATCTTCGCGAGGTTCGGATCTTTCGCACCACGCGGATCCGCATCACCGGCCTCTCCGGTCCACTCGCGGTCCAACTGGACGGGGAGTTGCGGTATCCCGAGACGGACACGATCGACGTCACCATGTTTCCCCGTCACCTCCAGGTCCTGTGCGCACCCTAGCAACGCTGGCAATGCTGGTCACCGCGGCGATCGGGGTGGCCGATGCCCAGATCGTCCCCGTGACCCCTCCACGGCAGCAGCAGCCGCAACCGGAGGACACGGTCAAGGTCCCGCCATTCCGGGTCCAGCCTCCGGTGTCTCCGCTGGGCGCGGCCATGCGGTCCCTCCTGTTGCCAGGGTGGGGCCAGGCCGCCGTGCATCGGCACGTGACCGGAGCGATCTTCATCTTTTGGGAGGGGCTCACGCTCACCATGACGATCAAGTCGGTGCATCAGCTGCACTATCAGGAAGACACCGGCGTGGAAGATCTGGAAGGAAAGCGCTCCGAGGTGCAGGATTGGGCCGTCCTGCTGGCGTTCAATCACCTACTGGCGGCCGCCGAAGCCTACGTTGCGGCGAACCTCTGGGATTTCCCGGTCGATCTCAAGGTGGATCGGCTGCCGAGCGGCGATCCGGCTCTTGGCGTCAGGTTTTACTGGTGACTTTCGAACCCACCCTCATCCCTCGAATTGCTGCAGCGCAGGGCCCTGCACCGTGACCGTGGCGAACCGACAGCCTTCGGCCCAAGCGCCCGGGTTCAGATACCACTGCCGATCACGCACCGGGACCAGGGCGGGAAGATGTGTGTGTCCGTAGACGACGAGATTGAGATCATCGCGCTCGTCGAGAATGCCACGGGCTCGACCAAGCTGCCGCTCCGATGCCCGACGTCGTGTCGCCTCGTCGCGGGCCCCGGCGGCCAGATGGGGTGACATCCGCCGGACCAGCGCGAAGGCGAGGTCGGGATGCAGCGTACGGAACACGCCGACGGCAGCGCGGTTGCGCGTCAGCCGATGGAGTACCCGGGCACCGCGGCGCTCGCCGCCAATCGCGTCCCCATGGGCGACCAGAGCCCGGAGACCCACCAGGTCCAGCTCGATCCCGTCTGGGTGAAATGCAGCGCCCAGTTGCTCGATCCAGAACGGCCCGCCCCAACGATCGTGGTTGCCGCCGGTCAGCGTGAGCCGGACGCCGGCTCGACGCAGTGCTCCTAGGGCTTCCAGGGTCGGGAAGGCTTCGCGCGGGATCACCGATCGGTACTCGAACCAGAACTCGAACAGGTCGCCGTTGATGACGAGATGGTCCCCGAGAGAGGGGACAGCCTTCAGAAATCGGTGAAAGGCCTCGGTGATCTCACTTGGGGCGTGTCCCAAGTGCGCATCGGAGACCACGATGGTGGTGTTGGTTGGCACCGGCGGAGTATAGAGGCCCTCGGAGCGCACCCGCAACCCGGCCTCTGGCTGAGCGGCTGAACCCTAAGAACAATCCCGGGGTGCGGGGTCGATCCCGGTGCCCGGGACTTGGGGGGGTATTGACATCTGGAGAAAATGTTGAATGATTGATCAACTAAACGGCCATGTTAGCCGCGGTCACTAATCAGGATGTGGCTTGATCGATCACTCAAATCGAGGGTCTGGGAGCGTTACCCGAGAGCGGATTCTCGAGATCGCTGAGCAGCTCTTCCACGAGCGGGGCTACGGCGCCACGGGGGTCGCAACGGTGTTGCGGGCTGCCGGCGTCAGGAGCGGCAGTCTGTACCACTTCTTCCGCGGCAAGGAGGCCCTGCTGCTCGGCGTCTTGGAACGTCATCTGGCTCTGCTGCGGACCAGGGTGTTTGAGCCGGTGGAGAGAGCGACTGACGATCCGCTGGAACGGGTATTCGCCCTCCTTCAGCTTTACATGAGGAATCTCGAGAGCAGCGGATTCACCCTAGGGTGCCCGGTCGGGACCCTGGCTCTCGAGGTGGCCGACACGATCCCGACGGCACGCGTCCCCATCGATCGGTATTTCGACACGTGGAGCAGCGAGGTTCAACGGTGGCTCGAGGCGGCCGGCGGCCGGCTGCCGCTCGGCTTGGATCGGCCGGCCCTCGCTCGGATGGCTCTCGCGGTGATGGAAGGCGGCGTGATGCAGGCCCGAGCCCACAGGGAGCTCGGGCCATTCGCCGCAGCGGTGGGGCAGTTCCGGTCCTATCTGGAATCGCTCGAGGCTCGTGCTCGGCGCGAGCGCGGGGAATCTGGCCAGTCCGCGAGCGGTGAGGGGCGGCACCCCGATCCCACGAGGCGCGGCATCAACGGCTCGGCCTGGCGCACATGGTAGCGGCCACCGCTCCCGCTCCGCACTCTGGGACCATGACCGGGTGGCCACTTGTGATGGCACCGTGTTGCCGGGATACGCACGATGGCTGATGAAGAGAGGGTCCGCGCCCTGGTGCGCCAGATTGTGTACCGAGCGATAGGCCGGCCACTCACGGCGGGCACGGTGGGCGGACGGGCACTGGTGACGGGCCAGGATGTCGAGGCGGCGGCACTCGGCGGAGAGCTCGTGATTCCGATGGGGGCGCTGATCACGCCCCTCGCTCGCCAAGCGGCGATGGAGCGACGGGTCTCCCTCGTGGAGCGCACAACGGCGGAGCCACAGGTGCACCCCCATCCGGTGCCCGAGAACAGGGACTATTGCACGATCACGGTGGGGGCCGACCACGGCGGATTTGAGCTGAAGGACACCATCAAGAGACACCTCGGCGCCCTGGGGTACGCGGTGACCGATCTGGGGACCAACAGCTCGACTCCGGTCGATTACCCGGACGTTGCCGAGGCCGTCGCCAGACAGGTCGCGGGTGGGGAAGCGTGGCGCGGCATCATTGTCGACGGGGCCGGAGTGGGCTCTTGTATGGCCGCGAACAAGGTGCCGGGTGTACGGGCGGCGGCCTGCTACGACCAGGCGACCGCGATCAACAGCCGCGCACACAACGACGCCAACGTCTTGACGCTCGGAAGCGGGATCATCAGCCAGGATGCGGCGTTGGCCATCGTTGGCGTATGGCTGGAGACCCCGGCCGAGCACGGACGACACGCGCGCCGGGTCGGGAAGATCATGGACATCGAGCGGCGCTCTCGCGGTGGAACGACGAAGTCCCCAGCCGTGGAGCGCGCGCCAGGGGCAATGCGCCATGCAGTTTGACGACGACACGCTCGAACGGATCATTGAGCAGGTTACCCACCAGGTGCTTGTCCAGGTGCGGGAGCGCGCGGCGTCGAGCACGGGATCGGGGAACGGGAGCGACGCGCTGGCCATGTCCCCGCGCGACTACGTGGATCGCGTGCAGCCGGTCATCGAAGCCGGAGCGGACCGGATCGCGGCCACGCTTGGCGTTGCACCGACCGACGGCAGCCTGAGTCCCATGATCGACCACACGCTGCTCAGACCGGACGCGACCCAGGAAGAGATTGCGCAGTTGTGTTACGAGGCACGCAAGTACGCCTTCGCCTCGGTGTGCGTCAATCCTTCCTATGTCAAGCTCTGCTCGGATCTCTTGAAAGGCAGTGACGTTTTGGTATGTACCGTGGTCGGGTTCCCGTTGGGAGCCACGTCGACAGAGGCCAAGGTTTTTGAGACCCAGAAGGCGATCCGTGATGGCGGGACGGAAGTCGACATGGTGATCAACGTGGGTGCGCTCAAGTCACACGACTATGAACTCGTGGAACGGGACATTGCGGCCGTGGCGAGAGCCTGCCACGCCGGCGGCGCGATCCTCAAGGTGATCATCGAGGCGGCGCTGCTGACCGACGAGGAAAAGGTGGCAGCCAGCTACCTCACCAAGATCACCGGCGCGGACTTCGTGAAGACGTCCACGGGTTTCGGGCCGGGGGGCGCGACCGCCGAAGACGTTGCCCTGATGCGCCGTGTGGTCGGGCCGAAGATGGGCGTCAAGGCCGCCGGGGGGATCCGCACCTATGCCGACGCTCAGAAGATGATCGCCGCCGGCGCCACTCGGATCGGTGCCAGCGCGAGCGTGAGAATCATTCAGGAGGCCGAATCGTGAGGGTTTGCGCATGACCGTTGATCTCCGCACCTACGCGTTCCTCGACAGCCTGCAGCCGCAGCATGCGGCCTACCTCGGAACCGTGGCTCGTGGCTTCCTGCCGCTCCCTGGAGACACCTCCTTGTGGGTGGAGATCTCTCCCGGGATCGAGGTCAACCGCATCACCGACGTCGCGCTCAAGTCCACGAGGGTTCGGCCCGGGATGCAGGTGGTGGAACGCCTGTTCGGCCTGCTCGAAGTCCATCACGAAGTGCAGGCGGAGGTCCGGGCGGCCGGTGCCGCCATTCTGGGAGCGTTGGGCCTGAGCGAATCGGACCGGATCAAGCCTCGCGTGGTTTCCAGTCAGATCATCCGGCACGTGGACGCTCACCAGGTGCAGCTGGTCAATCGCATGCGATACGGGCACATGCTCCTCGCGGGGCAGACACTGTATGTGCTCGAGGTGGAGCCCGCCGGGTATGCGGCGCTCGCCGCGAACGAAGCGGAAAAGGAAGCCAACATCAGCATCCTTGACGTGCGCGCGTTCGGGAGCTTCGGGCGCGTGTACTTGGGCGGCGAGGAGCAGGACATCATGGCAGGGTATGGCTCGGCGGTCGCGGCCATCGAAGGGATCAGCGGCCGCACGGTAGACACGAAGCGCCGTGATTAATCGTGGGAGCGTGACACTTCAACCGATGTCGTGGAGGCAGGAATGGCCGAGGATTATCTAGCGATCGAAGCGCTGGGCATGATCGAAACGCGCAGCTACCCAGCGATGGTCGAGGCAGCCGATGCCATGGTGAAGGCGGCCAAGGTGGAGCTGGTCGCGTACGAGAAGACCGGCGGAGGGCACGTGACTGCCGTGGTGCGCGGTGACGTGGCTGCCGTCAAGGCAGCGGTCGAGGCCGGAGCGGCCGGCGCAAAGAAAGTCGGCGAGCTCGTTGCCATCCACGTCATCCCGCGTCCCCACGCAAACGTGGACCGTGCGCTGCCTCTGGGTCGCCAGAGCGAGGGAGCGAAGGCCGCCAAGAAGTGAGGTGGTGGCAAGCGCTGAGAAACCTCTGATGGCTGGTCCGATCACCAGCCGGCGCCGCACCGCACCCGTCCGACGGAGGGGTCCGGGTTGTTCGCGGCGGACACGGAGTCGTCTATGCTGCTAGGAAGAGTGGTCGGGACACTGGTGGCGACGCGCAAAGAGTCCTCCCTGGACGGCGTCAAGCTGCTCGTGCTCAACCAACTGGATGTCCACGGGAAGGCCAAAGGCGGATACGTGGTCGCGGCCGATGCCGTCGGAGCGGGCCTGGGCGACGTCGTCCTGTACGCGACGGGGAGTTCCGCTCGCCAGACAAAGATGACGGACCGGCGTCCCGTGGATGGGGTCATCATGGCCATCGTCGATGCCGTCGAAGTCGATGGCCATGTGACGTACGACAAGGCGAGGGACGGGTGACGATGGACGAGCGACAGATTCAGGCGGTCATCGAGCGAGTGAACTCGGAGCTCCGCCATGCAGAGCGCACCCCACCGGAACCGCGTTCGACGCGCCCCGGCGGTCCCAGCAAGCCGATCCCGGAGGCCGCGGCGGTCCGCCACGGGGACAACCTCTTTGCCGACGTGGACGGTGCCGTGGATGCAGCGGCTCGTGCGTTCCGCGCGTTGCACGATCTTCCGCTCTCCGTGCGCGAGCACATCATCGCCCATATCCGACGCAAGATCCGGGAGAACGCGCAGCCACTGGCGTACGAAGCGTGGCAGGAAACGGGGATGGGGCGGTACGAGGACAAGATCGAGAAGGTGCTGCTCAACGCGAACAAGGCTCCCGGCACGGAGTTTCTGGATACCAGCGCGTGGAGCGGGGACGGCGGCTTGACGGTGGTCGAGTTCGCGCCCTACGGAGTGATCGGATCAATCACCCCCAGCACCAACCCCATCTCCACAGTGGTCTGCAACAGCCTGAGCATGGTGGCAGCGGGGAATGCCGTTGTGTTCAACGCACACCCGGGTGCCAAGAAGTGCTCCAACCATGCGGTCCAGCTGATCAACGACGGGATCGTCGAGGCGGGTGGGCCGGCCAACCTCGTGAGCGCGATCGCCGAGCCGACCATCGAGACGGCGCAGCAGGTCATGGGACACCGGCAGGTGAACCTGCTCACCGTCACCGGTGGCATCGGCGTCGTCCGGGCCGCCATGAAGAGTGGGAAACGGGCCATCTGTGCCGGGCCCGGCAACCCACCAGTGGTCGTGGACGAGACGGCCGATCTCGAGCAGGCCGGACGGGACATCGTGGCCGGCGCTTCGTTCGATAACAACATCGTGTGCACCGACGAAAAGGAAGTGTTCGCGGTGGCGTCGATCGCCGACGAGTTGAAGCAGGCGATGGCGCGGCACGGTGCGGTGGAGATTGGCGCCGCAGAGGTGGACCGGTTGCGTCGGGTGATCTTCACGACGCCGCCGGGGGCAGGCAAACCGGGAAGGATGAACACCGAGTTTGTGGGCAAGAACGCTGGCGTGCTGCTGCGGCAAATCGGTGTCGAGGCAGGCGACGAGGTACGGCTGGTGCTGGTCGAGGTCGACCGGGACGACCCGCTCGTGTTCTCCGAGCAGATGATGCCAGTTCTCCCCGTGGTGCGGGTGCGCGACGCGGACGAGGGCATCGATCTCGCGAAAGCGGCCGAGCACGGGTTTCGCCATACAGCGGTCATGCACTCGAAGCACCTCGATCACCTGAGCCGCATGGCCCGGGAGATGGACTGCAGCATCTTCGTCAAGAATGGAGCCTCATTCGACGGGCTGGGCTACGGAGGTGAGGGGTTTTGCTCCTTCACCATTGCGAGTCCCACGGGGGAGGGGATCACCAACCCCGTCAGTTTCAGTCGCATCCGGCGCTGTGTGCTGAAGGACTCCTTCCGGATCGTGTGATGACGACTAAGCGGACGCCACGCAGCAGTATCGAGCCCGCCCTGGCACTGGTCGACTTCAGCAGCGTCGCCGTGGGCATCGAGGCGGCCGATGCGATGGCCAAGCGGGCCGAAATCGACATTCTCAAGGCCGGGACGGTTCAACCGGGGCGCTATCTGGTGCTGATCGGCGGTACCGTTGCCGAAGTGCAGGAATCGCTGGCCACGGGACGGGAAGTGGGCGGCGAGGCGGTCATCGACCACGTCTTCCTGCCGCACGTTCACCCCGAGGTGGTCGACGCCATTGGTGGTGGGCGCGTTCCGGAGGCCACCGACGCGCTCGGGGTCGTGGAGACATCGACGGTGGCCGCGGCGATCCATGCCGCCGACGCGGGCATCAAGGGGGCCGACGTTCACCTGGTGGAGGTGCGGCTGGCCGACGGTCTCGGCGGGAAGGGTATTGTCCTGTACTCGGGGCTGGTGGCGGACGTGGAGGCCGCCGTGGAGATCGGCACCGGCGTGCTCGCGCGCCCGGGACTCTTGGTTCGCAAGGTGGTGATCCCACAGCTGCACCGTGACATGTGGGACAACGTCTCCGATGCAACGCGATTCAGCGCGCGTGTGCTGGAGCGGCTGTGAAGTTCGCCCGGGTTATCGGGACCGTGGTGGCCACGAGCAAGTACGAAGGGCTCGAGGGGGTCAAGCTCCTCGTCGTCCAGCCGCTCGACGAGGACCGCGATCCCCGCGGCGACCCGCAGGTGGCGGCGGACGCGACCGCGCAGGCCGGACATGGGCACCTAGTGTT
>JBDHEI010000094.1:0-13724 GCA_039591075.1 Gemmatimonadota bacterium | reverse complement strand
GACGCGGCGGTTAGGCGGTTAGGGAGGGATCTAGCGACGCCGCAATCCGACGATCCATCGCACGTCACGCGGGTCGCCGTTGGCAGGTATTTGCGGCACCGGCCGCGTACGGAGAGGGGGGGATTCGAACCCCCGATAGGGCTTTTAACCCTATAACGGTTTAGCAAACCGCCGCCTTCAGCCTCTCGGCCACCTCTCCAAAGACGGTAGGACGGTAGGGCGGTAGGATGGTACGTCCCGCCGCCGACCGGCTCACCGCCCGGGCAATTTCACTGGACCTCAGGGCAAAGACAAGTGCGGTCCGCTACATGCCTCCCAGGATGGCCGGGAACCGGTCGGCCATCTTCTTCTTGCCGTCCTTGGAGATCGGGTCGTCGCCCAGGTACACGTCGAACAGTGCCCAGCACAGCGCCGGCGAGCTGATGTTCGCCTGTACGGCGCCCTTCACGGACGTCCTGAGCACACCCGCGGGATCGCATGAGAAGACGATCTCGGATTCCCTCGTCATCTCGTCCACGCTGAAGTAGCCGCGGAACGTGTCCAGCGCGGCCTCACCGCCCGGCATGTTCATCTGGGCAGCCGCGGTCTGCACCCGTGGTCGGAGTGCGCCGTCGAACGCGTCGGCCATGTCCTCGCCGCCCACGTCTCGCGTCATGACCAGTCGGAGCGACATCGCGAAATCCTGGTCCAAGATCCGGCCGTAAAACGCGTCATCCTTCTCGAGATCCTTCGCCGTCTTGCCCTTGAACGGGGCCAGACTGGTCCGCGCGCCCGCCGGGTCGACGTACAGCCCGAAGGCGTAGACCTTGACCTTGAGGAACGTCTTGGTGCGGATTCCCGTGCCGGTCAGCATTTGCGTCGCTGCAGTGCCCGGGACCGTGATCGTCGTTGGGAATGGCACCGCGCTGTTCCGCTCGTACACGGTGTCCATCGTTGCCTGCTGTGCCGCGGCCGGGACGCTCAGGGCCGCGAGTGCGAAGAGGGGCAGCAAACGGCGCATACGTATCTCCATGGTGGTCGGGGTGGATCCCTCATTCTGGCACCCCGCCCTCCGCGTCACAAGGGGCCGGACAGCCGATCGTCATGAGGCTGTCAGCGTGTTGTCATGCTCCGTCCAGCATCGCGACAGGCGCGCCCACCGGCCGTTTACCACCTTGGCATGAGGGCCTTTGCCAAGGAGGAACCGATGTTTTCAGTGCTCACCGAATCCGGCCGCCGCCGTGGTCCTGTGCGCAGCTCCTTGCCGGGTACGTTTGCATCACTGGCAGTGCACGCCGGTGCAATCGGCACGCTCGTGGTGATCACCTTGGGGCCGCCGCCCGCTCCGGCGCCGATTCCGGTGCTGGTCGCCGGTTACCCCACGTTCGGTCCCGCTGTGCCGGACCGTCCCGCTCCGCAACCACCCGACATTGCGACCCTCGGACCGGCACCGGGTGTCGCGCTGCCCAGCTTCGAGGTGCCGGATGGCATCCCGCCCGTCGATCTCAGCGATCCCACCATGTCCCTCCTGCCACGCCCGGGTAGCGACTCGCGCGCCGTGCGCTGGGGCATGCCGGGTGCGATTGGAACCGGCGGCACGAACGCCCTGTACGAGTCGAACGTGGTGGACGATCCGCCCATGCTCCTGTCGGCCCCACGCGTACCGTACCCGACGCTGCTGCGGGAGGCCGGTGTCGAGGGAACGGTCTTGGTAGAGGTGGTGCTCGACACGTTGGGCCGGGCCGAAGCGGCGACGTTCACGGTCGTTGCGGCCACGCACCGAGCGTTCGAGGGGCCTGCGCGGGAGGTCGTGCTGGGATCGCTGTACCGGCCAGGCAGGGTGCGAGGACGCGCGGTCCGGGTGATCGTGCGGCTGCCCATCGCGTTTCGGATCGATCGGCCGTCCTGACGCCCCGCTGGACCGCGGACGGAACAGGGAGTTAGATAGTCGGGTATGGATGGGAGAAACCCTTCCATCTATGTGCCACCCCATCCCCGCGCACGCCGGCGGAGGAAGTCAGGTCATGACGGCCATCGACGACCGCGGTTATGCCCGACCCGAGGTGTTGGTTTCCACCGAATGGGTAGCCGACCATCTGTACGACCCTGCCGTTCGGGTCATCGAGTCCAACGAGGATCCGTTGTTGTATTCGTCGAAGCACATTCCGGGAGCCGTGGAGGTCGACTGGACCCGGGATCTGAACGACCAGCTCCGGCGGGACTATCTCGAGCGCGAAGGGTTCGAGAGCCTGATGCGCCGCATCGGGGTCGCGCCGGAGACGACGGTCGTGTTCTACGGCGACAAGAACAACTGGTGGGCGACGTACGCGTTCTGGATCTTCCAGCTGTTCGGCCACGCCCGCGCTAAGGTCATGGACGGCGGTCGACTCAAGTGGGAACAAGAGGACCGTCCGATGACGACCGACGTGCCGCGCTACGGCCCGACCACCTACCGGGCGCCTGACCGGGATGACTCGAAGGTCCGGGCGTTCCGCGACCGCGTCATGGCCCACCTCGAGGCCAAGGGACAGCTCGTCGATGTGCGGAGTCCCGAGGAGTACTCGGGTGAGCGGCTGCACATGCCAGCCTACCCCAACGAAGGCGCGCTCCGAGGCGGTCACATCCCGGGCGCGGCGAACGTGCCGTGGGCCCGCGCGGTGAATCCCTCCGACGGGACGTTCAAGACGGCCGCCGAGCTCCGGGCGATCTACCAGAAAGAGCAGAAGCTCGATCCCAAGCGCGCGGTCATCGCCTACTGCCGCATCGGCGAGCGGAGCAGCCACACCTGGTTCGTCCTCACCCATCTCCTCGGCTTCCCCAACGTGCGGAACTACGACGGGAGCTGGACGGAGTGGGGCAATCTGGTGAACGTTCCCATCGAGAAGTGACTCGGGGCCTGCCGATGGCCGAATACCCACCGAGGCTGCGCAGACTGCTCAATCGGATCGGCGCGATCGCCGACCGGCAAGAGCGCATCCAACTGCTCATCGACCTGTCGAAGCGGTACCGGAGGGTATCCGAAGAGATCGCCCGGCCACCCTACGGTGACGAGCACAAGGTCCCGGCGTGCGAGTCGCAGGCCTACGTGTTCCCGGTACCCAACGACGACGGCTCGCTCGCGTTCCACTTCGCCGTCGACAACCCCCAGGGGATTTCCGCCATGGCGATGGCGGCGGTCCTCGGGGACACGGTGTCCGGTGTCCCGCTGGAACAGGTCGCCGCCGTGCCCACGGAGATCGTGTACGAATTGTTCGGGAAGGAACTCTCCATGGGGAAGAACATGGGCCTCATGGGTATGGTCGGCATGGTAACGGGATACGCGCGCGAGCGGCTGGCAGAGAAGGCGTAACAGGGCAGGGTGACGCTCCGGCTTGCGGCAAGCGGGGAGACGCCACACCGTTGAGCGCATGACATTCACGGACATTCCCACCGAGCAGACCACGGCCGTCACCGACGCCGTCCTGGCACTCATTGCGCTCGGCTCAATCGCGCTGCTCAGGCGGCACCGCCATTCCGATCCGCGCAGGGTGAGGCTCTGGTCGTGGGTGCTGGGCATCCTCGCGTTTGCGGCTGGGCTCGGCACGGTGGCGCACGGGATCGAGATGAGCGAGTCGACGCGTGACCTATTGTGGCGTCCGCTGTTCCTCGCGCTCGGCCTGGTGGTGGCCCTGTTTGCCGCCGCCGCCATCCACGACTGGAAGGGCCAGCACATGGCGCGGCGCATGCTGCCACTGCTGGTGTCGCTCGGCGTGTTGTTCTTTCTGGTGACGCAGGCGGTGAGCGGCTCGTTCCTCGTATTCGTGCTCTACGAGGCGGTTGCCATGCTGTTCGCGCTAGCGGTGTACCTGCGGCTTGCGGCTGGGCGGCGGCTGGCCGGTGCCGGTGTCGTGGCTGCGGCGATAGTGCTCAACATCGTGGCGGCCGCGATCCAGGCCACCGAGTCGGTGCAGTTCACGCTAGGAGTTCCGTTCGACCACAACGGCGTGTTCCACCTGGTGCAGATGGTGGCGGTGGTGGTGTTGACTGCGGGGCTCGTTCGGGGCCTGGTGCGGGGGCGGGCTCCGGCGGCACGGGTGCACTGATCTCGGGGTCGTGCCGAAAAGCACCCTCTATTTCGTCAGGAGCGTCACCAGGTCGTCGAGCCGCTGGCCCCGGTACCGCTTCATCGCGTCGGCAGCCTTCCGGCTGGGCAGCTTACGGTGCTGGACCTGGACTTGCGACTTGTCCTTGCCTTTCGAGGTGAAGTAGACCTCGACCGAGCTGCTGTCTTCCCAGGTCATGCGGATGGACCTGTTGGCGGTCGCCGTGCGGACGGTGAGTTCGACGCCCGTAAGCCACTTGGCTCGCGTTCGCGCATCACTGAACGCGCGGTAGAGCTTGGCCACCGGCACTGCGACGGTCCGACTCTTGTTGGCCTCGTAGGTGCCGGTCCGGCGCTGGCCGATCTCTCGCAGACCCTTGATGCGCTCGTACCCCACGGTCACGGTCTGGGCCCACCAACCGCTTACGTCGTACGTCTCGTGTACATGGTCGGCGATTTCCCGGTGCGTCCACGTGTGGGCCTTGGCTCCGTCGAGGGCCTTGACCCACATCGCCCAGGTCCGGCCGGTCTTGGCTTCGACTGCGGCGTCACTCATGCCGGGCGAGCCCGGCGTAGTCGGGGGACATTCAATCTCTCCGTGTGGGGGGACCATCCAGGGCGATCGGTCAGTCGGGTCGCCTCTCGGTCAGCACCCTCACGAGCCACGGACACACGCCGCCGAGCACCGTGGCCACCACGGCGCTGGCCAGCAACACGATGCCGAAGATCAGCACGACCGTTGGCACGAGGTTTTGCCTCAGCGGAGGGCGGGGGACTCGACGCAGTCAGCGAGGGTTGCCGCCGGCAGGCGGCGGGCGGGGGACTCGAACCCCCAAGGGATTGCTCCCGGCGGTTTTCAAGTTCTTGGCGGGTTTTTGCTTTTCGTTGCATTCCTTTGCAAATCGTTGCAGTGGCGGGCGGTTGGACGCCGTCCCTTTTTCATTCCTTTGCATCTCTTTGCATCTGTTTGCAGCGAAACCTTCCCAAAAACCTTCCCAAAAGACCGAAAGCCCCGAACGCCGCGTGACGCTCGGGGGTAGAAACTCAACGAGCTGTCGAGCCTACTGCCCCACCTTCGTGTTCAACTCCTCAAACCAATTCGTCACCACCACAATCGTCCGAGGCCTGGCTTCTTCGGACCGCTTGACCATGAGGAATCGCTCACCGTCCGGCGTCACGTCGTAGCTGCGGGACTGGCGCACGGAATACAAATATGGGCCTGTGAACAGAACATCTGGAGTTCCCAGCGTGCCTGTCCGCGGATCCACCGACACTGCCATCATACGATCGCCGGCACGGTAGACAAGTTCTCTACCTCCGCGCGTCCATCGTGCCTCCATGCCTCCGCCGACTGACACCTGCTGCCGACTCCCGCTCACTTCCGGATATGGCACCAGGTACACCTCAGACTGCCCGGACTCATCGGAGCCGTAACTGAGCCAGCGCCTGCTGGGCGCGAGGTCGGCGGCAAAGACTGAGGCTGCGTCCGACGTCAGAAGCGGTTCCGGATCGCCGCTTCCATCCAGCCGAACAGTCCAGATCGCCGAGTACGGGAGCACCGCATGATCGAACATTAGGCGATCTCCCGCCAGCGTAACGGAATTCAGTCTCTTGTCAAAAGGCCCTTGCACGAGGGGTTCGGCCGGAGCACTGCCATCGGCGCTGCGCCAAAACAAATCGAAGACCGGCTGCTCGGACGAGTAGATCACCCGGTTTCCGTCGGGTGTCCAGATGGCACCGAAGTCGGCGCCGCCACCGGACGTAAGCCGCGTCCTCGTACCGCGCTGCGGATCCAGGATCCACACGTCCGGGTTGCCCGTGCGCCCCGTGATGGTGAGCGCCAGCCGGCTTCCATCTGGCGATAATGCCGGCTCGTGGTAACGGCCTGGTTCGGGAATCACGAGCGTCTCTTCTCCCCGGCGGCTGACCCAGAACAGCTCGACGGGGCTGTCGTAGATTGAGGCCGGGACGTAAGCGAGCGTGCCGTCCGTGGACACGGAAAACACGGCGCGCCCTTCAACATGGTCCATAGCAACGTCGTCGATGACGGGAACAGCAGAACCCGTGACCTCGAGACTGCGCTCGTCGAACGGTGCGGCGAATACAACCTCATCTCGCGCATAGAGGATGTGCCCGGTCCTCACATAGCGGCCGTCCACGGCGCCGTGAATCAAGATTCGACGTTCGCCGCTACTGATAGAGGCGATCTCGATCGTGGACCGGTCGATGGGCGTGTTGAAAGCGGTAAACAGGACGTGCTCTCCGTCCGGCAGGACCTGCGGATACCAGTGCGCGAGCTCCCCACGTGCGCTGTCCAGCACGGTGAGCGCGGTGGGCTCACCGTCGTTCTCCGTCAAGCGCCAGAGCCCACTCCGGTAGCTCCGGGAATAGATGATCGTTCCATCCGGCTCCCAGGTGCCAAAGCCCCAGCGCGACTCTCCATCGAGCGTGACCGGTGTCCCGCCGCCGAGCGAGACCTTCTTCAACTCTCCACCCGCCGTGAATGCAGCCCACTGTCCATCCGGCGAAATGAAGAAGTCTTGGCCGGACTCCGTGCCGCTCACCGGCTCGAACCGGTCGCTGCTCATCTCGTGCGAGAGCAGCGTCTGGCGGCCCCGGTAGTTGGCCGAGGTGAAGAGCCCCGTGCCGTCCCTCGATAGCAATAATTCGGCACTGAGGTAAGACAGGTAGGCTTCGTCGGGAAGCTGAACCGTTGCGCGGACGACAGGTGCCGCTACCCTGTCGCTGCTCGTCCAGCTGCGGCCCAAGAGCAGTGCGGCGACCGACACCACTGCCACGCACCAAGCAGCAACTTCCCGCCACCGCGCAAACCGTTCTGGTGATGCCCGCTCCGGTGCCAGAACACCGGCTACACCGGGCAGCGACGGAGCGAGGCCCGGACCCGTCAGCGCATTCGCGAAAGCAGCCGCAGACGGGAACCGATCTGCAGGCAGCTTGGCAAGCGCGCCGCTTACGGCCGACGCCATGTGGGGCGGAACCGTGTCCCGGGCAGCAGTCACCAGCGGCGGCTTCTCGGTCAGGACCTTTGCAACGATCGCCTGAGCGGTCGGGCCCGTGAACGGCGGCTCGCCCACGAGCATCTCGTACAGCATCGCACCCAGTGAATACACGTCACTCCGCGCGTCTAGCTCGCGGTCGCCCATGGCCTGTTCGGGACTCATGTAGTGCGGTGTGCCGATCGAGAGCCCGGTCTCGGTGAGCCGGTGCCCGCCTGCCTGACTGACCGCCAGCGCAATGCCGAAGTCGGCGACCAGCGCTTGGCCATCGTGCAGGAGAACGTTTTCGGGTTTGATGTCCCGGTGGATCACATGGTGCCGGTGCGCGTAATCCAAGGCACTCGCGACCGCTCTCGTGATCTCGATGCTTTCATCTATAGAGAGCTGCGTCTCGCGGTCGAGTTTCTCGCGCAGCGAATCGCCCTCCACAAACGGCATCACGTAGTAAAGGAATGAGTCCGCTTCACCCGAATCGTGGAGCGGGAGGATGTGGGGATGCTGCAGGTTGGCGGTGACCTTGATCTCGTTCAGGAATCGCTCACCACCGATGACGGCGGCCAGCTCGGGGCGGAGGACTTTGACGGCGACCCTACGGTCGTGCTTGACGTCGTGCGCGAGGTAGACCGTCGCCATCCCGCCGGCGCCGAGTTCGCGCTCGATGGTGTAGCGGTCGGCGAGGGCGGTTTTGAGCCGGTCGAGCTGATCGGGCATGCGGGAGAATCCCGAGGATGACGGACTAAGGAGGATAGGGACTTTCCCGGGATTGGGCCAGGTTGACGTCAGCCAATAGCCTTCAGCTCTCAGCCGCTCGCAGTTGCCAGCGCAATGACCACCCGGCAATGCAGACAGCTGTCGGCCGATGGCTGTTGTTGACGGCTGCAACGGAGGGCGAGGGACTCGACGCGACGCGCACGCGAGCGGACCGAGCATCGGCCGCCGCTGATGCGAAGGTCAACCCCCAAGGGATTGCTCCCGGCGGTTTTCAAGGTCTCGGCGAGTTTTTGCTTTTCGTTGCTTTCCTTTGCAAATCGTTGCCGTTATGAGCGGTTAAACGGCCTCCCTTTTTCATTCTTTTGCATTCCTTTGCATCTGTTGGCAGCGAAACCTTCCCAAGAAGCTTCCCAAAATGGCGAAAGCCCCGAACGCCGCGTGACGCTCGGGGCTGGGCTCTGTCGCAGATAGTCTGCCTCTACCCCTTCGGCCTCATCAACTCTTGAAACGGTGGGTAGTCGCGGAGGGACTCGAAGTCGATGTCGCCACGCGGCGAGAGCCCGAGCGGCGGGAGGATCGTATACCATCGTAGTCGACAACTTCTCTGCCAGCCCGATCGACTACACCGTGACGGTTCAAGTCAATGGTGTGGACCGGCCCGGATATCCGGTGAGCGGCACAATCCCGGCCAACTCCAACCAGCTCAACGGCGGGGGGCTCAGCCATATGTTCAGTTTGTAGATCGCACCGGATGGCGGGCGGTGGGCCAGCGGGAAGGTGCTACCGCCCGTACACTTCCTCCACCAACGCCTGGAAGCGTGGATCGTCTCTCAGGGGATAGAACGAGGTCGACACCGCAAGCATCATGGCGGCCTGGCCCCTGGTCGCGACCTCCTCCTCCAACACGGCAACCGCTTCGTCCATCTCCCCCAGCGCGACCAACCAGCCGGCACGATGATAGGCCTCTTCCGAAGTCCGGGTATCCGTCCGTTGCGACAGGAACCGGTGCATCCCTTCGGCCCCCCCGCTACGAAACGCCTCCTTGATCGACCCGGGAGGGAAGGCCGGCATTTCCAGGAGCGCGTTCCACCGCTCGAGTCGCTCTGACTCCTCCTCGTGCCGGCCCATCAACCGGTAGATCTCCGCGCTCCGAATGTAGGCCACGGCGAACCGGGGATCGAGTTCCAACGTTTTCTCGAACTCGGCGATTCCCTGTTCTTGCTTGCCGGCAAAGAAGGCATACCGCGCCAGGTCGTTGTGGATGATCAACGACAACGGCTCCAGCTCCGCCGCCCGCTCCAGTGCGGGGAGCGCCTCCGCAAGGTCCCCTCGGAAGGCCAGCGCCACGCCCAGCCAGTGGTGCGCCTTGGGATAACCGTGGTCGAGCGCGAGGGCACGACGGACCTCGGCGATACCACCATCGAAGTCGTAGGCCATCATCACCTGGGCCATGCCACGCGCCGTGTGGGCGGCTGCGAGCCCCGGATCGAGCGCCACGGCCCGGTCGGCCGCCTCGAGCACCCAGGGAAGCGCTTCCTCCGCCGTCGCGTCCGCGTAGACCGGCATCAGGACCCACGTTTCGGCCAGCGCGGCCCACGCTTCGGCAAAGGTGGAATCACGCGCGATGGCCTGTTCGAAGTACGAGACCGCCTCGGGCATGGACTCCGCCGACCGCTGACTCCTGAGGAATCGGCCTCGCAGGAACAGCCGGTACGCCTCCAGGTCGGTCGTGGGAACCGACGCGCCGGCGACGTCGGCGACCAGCACGGTCCCCATGGCCTCGGAGATATGGCTGGCGATTTCCGTCTGAATGGCGAAGATGGACTCCAGCTTCCGATCATACGTCTCGGCCCACAACGCCTGGTCGGTCTCCGTGTCGATGAGTTGGGCCACGACCCGCACGTCATCCCCCGCCTGACGCACGCTGCCACTGAGCACGGTGTTCACGCCCAACACCTGCCCGACATCGCGCATGGAGGTCGCATCCCCGGCGTACTGGGTCGCGCGGACAACCTTGAAGTCGCCGTGCTTGGAAAGGTGCGCCAGGATGTCCTCGGTGATGCCGGCACTGAAATAGTCGCTCTCGGGATCACCGCCGATGTTCTCGAACGGGAGTACCGCGACAGAGCGGACGTCCGGGCTTGCCGGGATTCCGCCGCCGCCGTTGCCCCGAAGAAGAAATCCGGCCGCGAGCGCCGCCGCCACGACGATGGTCCCCCCTACGATCCACGGGGCGCGGCTGGGGGGTGCTGAGCTCGCGGGCAGCGGCGTCGCCGAATGCGTGGCCGTCACGACCTCTGGAGCCAAGGCCGAGGCGAACATCCCTACCGGGTTGAACCGGTCGGCGGGAGTCTTGGCGAGTGACCGTGCCAGGGCGGCCACGACGGGAGGGGGGACGGCAGGTCGCAGGTTGGTGATCGGAGCCGGATCGACCATCACGTGCTGATGGACTAGACTCTCCGCAGTGGCTCCGGTGAATGGCGGCTGACCGCCCAACATCTCGTACAACACGCATCCGAGAGAATACAGATCGCTTCGGCCATCCACTTCAGATTGCCCGGCTGCCTGTTCGGGACTCATGTACACCGGAGTGCCGACCGCGATGCCCGTCTGCGTCAGGGCTTCACCACCGGCGGCATCCACCGCGCGGGCGATGCCGAAGTCGGCCACCACCGCGTGCCCGCTCTCGAGCATGATGTTGTCGGGTTTGATGTCACGGTGGACGACGTCGTGTGCGTGGGCGTAGCTCAGCGCGTCAGCCACCTCACGGGCGATCTGGAGCGCGTCTTCCAGCGGGAGTTGTTTCTCCCGTGCCAGCCGGGTCTGCAACGACTCGCCCTCGACGTAGGGCATGACGTAGTAGAGGAATCCATCCGCCTCACCCGAATCGTACAGCGGGAGGATGTGGGGATGCCGCAAGTTGGCAGTGGTGGTGATTTCCCTGAGGAACCGGTCGTGGCCCACCGCGGCCGCCAACTCGGGGCGCAGCACCTTCACCGCCACCTTGCGCTTGTGCTTGAGATCCTCGGCGAGATAGACGGTGGCCATGCCACCGGCGCCGAGTTCGCGCTCGATGGCGTAGCGGTCGGAGAGGGTGGCCCTGAGGCGATCGAGATGACCTGGCATTCTACCGTGGATTCTGCGCCGGCTAGTGGCGAGTTGGCTTCTGCAGTGACCCGGTGCTACTGCTCTTGGTCGATCAGGTCGAGGGCCACGATCAGACGGCTCTGTATCTCATTCGTCACGATGACGAATCGCCGTCCATCCGGGTGGACGTCGTAATTCGCGTTCTCCCCGACCAGGTAACTCGGAAAGTGAAGCAGCACGTCGTGGCGCCCGACCGTGACATCGTCTCCTGCCGTCATCTGATGAGCGATCAGTTGCCCTAGGGTGTTCCAGTAGAAGAGCTCTTGCCCATCGGGTCCCCAGATTGGCTCGCGCGCGCCTCCCGTGGAAATCAGCCGCTTCTTCCCTGGTTGCGGGAACGTCTGAACGTAGACCTCGAATCGACCAGACTCGTTCGAGTGATAAGCCAACCACCGCCCGTTCGGCGAAATCCGGCCGGCGCCTTCCGAAAAAGGGGTGGTGAGAAAGGGTTGCGGTTGGCCTTCCCCACTGATCGGGGCGACCCAGATATCCTGGTTCTCGGCAATGTCGGTGAACACCAGGTGGCGGCCATCCGGTGACCAGTCGGTGGTCCACTGTGTCCCGTCCCGGGCCACCACGGGAGCGTGGTCTCCACCCTCGGCCGAGAGAACGTAGAGGTCTTTGTCAATGTTACTGGAAAACGCGAAGCTGCTCCCGTCGGGACTCCAGACCGGGTCGTTGTTCAGCTGCCCGTCGAAGGTGAGCCGGGAAGTGGTTCCCGCCGACACGTCGTGAATCCAGATGTCTTCCTGAGACCCGTCCATCTGGCCAAAGACAATGCGGTTGCCATCGGGCGAGAATCGGGGAACCCAGAACCCGCGTTTCTCAAGGAGCGCTTGGGCGTTGCCGGCCCGGTCGATCAGGACGAGGTCGCGACCCCCACTCACAGCCGGATTGTAGGCGAGTGTGCCGGATGATGAGACGGCAAGCATCGGGAGTCCGAAAGTGTAGCCGACGCCTTCCGCTACTCGCTGGGCGGGTCCAGCGGTATCGAGTCTCACCGCATTGAACGGCTGCGCGATGAGCGATCCATCGGCCTCGACATAGACCAGGTGTCCCGACCGCACGTACCCCAGCGCGGCCCCCGGCATGAGCAGCTGGACGTCGCCCGATTCAAGCGACACCACTCCGACGCGCCCTTGCCCTGAGGTAGCTGTGAACAAGAGAGAGCGCGCATCTGGAATAAAAAGCGGGTTAACGATCCCGAGTGTGTCGGTTAGTCGGTCCAGTGCCTCGAGGACTTCCGGCGTACCCCCGTCGGCGCTCACCGTGTAGACGTGCCAGGGGAACCACGTTGCGAAGACAATCGTGTCATCCTCCCCCCACGCAGCCCCCGTCAGGCCGCCCTGGAACTCGGTTGTGATGGTGCGGGGTGCCCCTCCATCGAGACGAACCCTACGGAGGCCACCCTCCACACCGAAACCAAGCTGCGTCCCATCCGGTGAGAAGAACGGACGGATTCCGCCGTCAGTGCCGGGAATCGGGTGGGCCTCGAGTTCGTCGATGCGTCGTCGGTAGAGCATTGATCCTGAGCCGGTCCCGGCGCCGTACACGAGCACCGATCCGTCTGGTGAGAGCGCAGCAGAACCAGGTGTGATCGTGTGCGCAGAGTCGGATTCAATGGAGAATCGCACCACTCTGAGGGGAATCTCGGGCATCGGACGCAGGATCCACCCGGCGCTTGCTGCCACCAGAGCCAGGCCGACGGCCGCCGACACCAGCTTCCACGGCCGGCGAGTCCCGGTCACGAAGTCACCGTGACCAAGACCCGCCGCAGTGTGCCTGCCGGTGAAGGTCACGTCACCCAGCGCGTCGGCAAACGCCTTCGCACTCTCAAACCGATCTGCGGGGAGCTTCTCCAGCGAGTTGGCCACCGCGGCGGCAATGTGAGGCGGCACCGCCTTCCGCAACTCCGTCACGGGCTGCGCGTCTTCCGTCACGATCTTCATGATGATCTGCTGTGCGGTGGAGCCGACGTGCGGCGGGCTCCCCGTCAACGTTTCATACAACACACACCCCAACGAATAGATGTCCGACCGATTCGTGAGGTCCTTCTCGGCGGTTGCCTGTTCGGGCGACATATAGTGCGGTGTGCCGAGCGACGTGCCGGTTTCCGTCATTCTTCCACCTGCCGCCGCACTCACCGCCAGCGCAATGCCAAAGTCCGCGACCATTGGGCGGCCGTCGTGGAGGAGGATGTTCTCGGGCTTGATGTCGCGGTGGATCACGTTGTTCCGATGCGCGTAGTCGAGTGCGTCGGCCACCTCGGTCGTGATGCGCACCGCCTCCTCGAGGCCGAGCTGTTTCTCACGGTCCAGTTTGTCCCGCAGGGTCTCCCCCTCGATGAACGGCATCACGTAATACAGGAACCCGTCTGCCTCACCCGAATCGAACAGGGGCAGGATGTGCGGGTGCTGGAGGCTTGCGGTCGTCGTGATCTCTTGGATGAATCGTTCGGCCCCGAGCACGGCCGCGAGTTCGGACTTCAGCACCTTGAGCGCGACCTTGCGCTTGTGCTTGAGATCCTCGGCCAGATAGACGGTGGCCATCCCGCCGTGGCCCAGCTCCCGCTCGATGCGGTAGCGGTCGGCGAGGGCGGTTTTCAGGCGGTCGAACTGATCGGGCATGCGGGAGGGTCCCGAGGTTGACGGACAAGATAAGGATAGGGGCTTTCTCGGGATTGGGCCAGGTTGATCGGCCGTCAGCCAATAGCCTTCAGCTCTCAGCCGCTCGCAGTTGCCAGCGCAATGACCACCCGGCAATGCAGACAGCTGTCGGCCGATGGCTGT
>JBDHEI010000093.1:0-8031 GCA_039591075.1 Gemmatimonadota bacterium | reverse complement strand
GCACGCTCCAGAGGTGCGGAAGAGCGCGCATCTCACAGCCGGGGGTCGCGATCAGACCGGAGAGGAGGAACGAGAGACCGAAGTGCGCTGACCAGTACGCCAGCCAGGCGAGCATGAAGATCCCCAGGGGTGGTCCCCACCAGGTCCCGTACAGGGCGAGATCCAGCACGATGAGCACCCCGGCGACCGCAGCGATCACGAACTGGGGCCGCCGCCTCCAGTTCCGCGTGAGGCCGATGTTCACCACGTACGGAATGCTGTAGAAGGCGATGGCAACGCTGAGCCAGAACGTTGGATGGCTGGGCGCGGACGTGTCGAACATCCCGCGCGGTCCCTGAGTCAGGAGGGAGTAGAGCAACTGGAGTAGCAGGAGCCCGAGCAGGAAACGGACGATGCGACCGATGGGGCCAGGGCGCGGGAGAGATCCCCGCTCCTCGAAGCGCGTCTCGATTGGGTTGTCTGGTCGAGCGGTCATGAGTCCCCCCGAAGTTGGTCCCGGTGGTCGCGTGAGGTGGGCACCTTCCTCCAACGAGGAGCGGGTACCGAGGGTTTCGCCTCCGGGAACCTCTTGACCCTATACCTAAGTATAGGGTTTATAGTCAACACGGACCCAAGGAGTAGGCCATGTCGATGACGATCGGCCAGGCGGCATCGCATGCGGGCGTCAACGTCCAGACGATCCGCTACTACGAGCGGCGCGGGCTCATTTCCGAGCCTGAGCGCACGCCGTCTGGCTACCGGCGCTATGCCGATGACGTGGTGCGGCGCGTCGGGTTCATCAAGCGGGCGCAGGAGCTGGGGTTTTCACTCAACGAGATCTCGGACCTCCTGAAGCTGAGGGTCCGGTCGGCGACGGTGTGCGCCGCGGTCGAGAAGAGGGCGCGGAGCAAGATTGCCGTCGTCGAGGAGAAGATTGCGGATCTGCAGCGCATGAAGCGTGTGCTGAGGCAGCTCGTGGCGGCTTGTGAGACCAGAGAGCCCACTGGTGACTGCCCGATCCTCGAAACGTTGGAGTCATAAGGAGACCGAATCATGACACAGAAGATCGAGCTCATCTACTTCGACGGCTGCCCCAACGCGCAGCCCGCGCGTGACAACCTGCGCCGCGCCCTGGAGGAAGCCGCCCTCCCGCCCACGTGGCATGAGTGGGAGCAGGGGGATGCCGGTGCGCCGGAGCACGTGAAGCAGTACGGCTCGCCGACGGTCCTGGTGAACGACCGCGACGTGACGGGGGTCGGCGCCGGCGTCGCCGCCTCGGCCTGTCGGGCGGACGGAGCGTGCTCGACCGAGACGATCCTCGCGGCGCTGAAGGAGGGAGCGTGATCCGCAAGACTCTCGCCGTGGCCGGCGCCGGCGTCGCGGCGGCGTTCGCCTCGGCGCTTTGCTGTGCCGGGCCACTCCTGGCCGTCGCGGCCGGGGTGTCGGGCGCGGGCCTGTCGAGCACGTTCGAGCCCCTCAGGCCCTACTTCCTGGGTGCGACGTTCGTCTTCCTGGGGCTCGGCTTCTACCTGGTCCACCGCGAGGAGGGGAAGGCCTGCGAGCCGGGCAAGCCATGCGCCGAACCGAGGGTGCGAAAACGGATGAAGACCATGCTGTGGATTGCGACCGCGGTCGCGGTAGTGTTCGCCACGTATCCCACCTGGTCGGGCTGGATCCTGTGAGCCGGAGGCAGCAGCCATGAAGAAACTCGAGTGGGCGGCGCTCACGGGCGTCGTGGGCGTCGTCGTGCTGACCCAGCTCCCGCGGCACGACCACGAGAGCATGCCCGGGCACGGCCACGCCATGGCCGCCACACACGCGGCGATCCCGGGGATGAGCACGGTCACGCTCGCCGTGAGTGGGATGACGTGAGTGAACTGCGCCACAACGGCCCGTGTGGTCTTGCAGCGTGTTTCCGGGGTGCGGCAGGCCGACGTCTCGTACGAGACGGGGAAGGCGGTCGTGACCTACGACCCCCAGCTCACCACACCCGAGGCATTCATCGCCGAGCTGGAGCGGATGACGGGGTTTGCGGCACAGGTCGAGGCGACAGCGGTGGATGGGGAGGAGACCGGCGAGAGGACCGAAGCCGGGGTCAGACCCCAGCACAACTGACTGAACGAACTCGAGAGGAGTGTGTCGATGACCAGCTTCACCATACGCTGTCTCTCCCGAGGTGGGGGCAGGTGGTGGGACGGGTTAGGGCTAATAGCTGCACGCGGGGGAATCTGACCCCAGAATCTCGAGTCTGACGGGAAGGATACCACATGCCCAGATACGACTACGATGTGATCGTGATCGGCGCCGGCCAGGGAGGCCTACCGGCCGCCCATATGGCGGCCAACCTCGGGGCCCGCGTGGCACTCGTCGAGCAGGCCGCGGTTGGCGGCACCTGAGTGAACGAAGGATGCGTCCCCACCAAGACCCTGTTGCGGTCGGCGGAGGTGATGCACCTGGTTGCCCGGCGGGCAGCCGAGTTCGGCGTCGAGGTCGAGGGCCCCGTCCGCTTCCACCTCGACCGGGCGGTCGCGCGCAAGGACGGAATCGTGCAGGGGATCGTGGAATCCATCCACGGTGCGCTGCGCCAGCGGCAGGACGCGATCGACTTCGTGCCCGCGGAGGCGCGGTTCGTGAGCGCGCACGAGGTCGACACCGGTGACCGCCGATTGAGCTTTGGGAAGGCGATCATCGCCACCGGCGCACGCCGTGCCGAGCCTGCGATCCCGGGGCTGGAGACGGTGGACTACCTGACCAATCGGTCGGCCCTCGAGCTCGACCGCCTCCCGTCGAGCCTCATCGTGATCGGCGGGGGTTACGTCGGCATCGAGTTCGCCCAGATGTACGCCCGCTTCGGCTCTCGGGTGACATTACTGGGCCGCAACCCCCACCTCGCTCCGGGCGAGGATTCAGAGCTGAGCGATCTGCTGCAGGACTATCTGCGCGAGGAGGCTGTCGAGGTGCACACGGGCGCCGCGGTGAGCTCAGTACGACCCGAGGGTAACGCCACGGTGGTCGTGGCGCTCATTGAGGGTGCCGAGCGCGAGTTCCGTGCCGACGCGCTGCTCGTGGCGACGGGCCGCATCGGGAACACCGATGGGCTGGATCTGCCGGCGGCGGGAGTGGAGACCGAGGGGAAAGGCTTCATCCGCGTGGATGAGGAACTGAAAACCAGCCAGCCGCACATATGGGCGATCGGCGACGTCAAGGGTGGCTGGATGTTCACGCACGTGGCCACATACGATGGCCCGATGGCGGCGCTCAACGCTGTGAAGGGCGCAGACCGCAGCGTCGACTACCGAGTGGTACCGCGGGCCATCTTCAGTGACCCCACTCTGGCGGCGGTAGGCCTCACCGAGCACCAGGCCCGCAGTCGCGGCTACGACGTGGCCGTCGGGTCGGTGCCCGCGGACGGCGCACGGGCCTTGGCGATCGGCAACCGCCGCGGGCGGCTCAAGGCGGTGGTGAACGCCAAGGACGGGGAGATCCTGGGCTTTCACATTCTGGCGCCGCACGGCGACGACCTGCTGCACGAGGCCGTGGCGGCAATGTACGCGCGGGGGAGCATCGAGCGGATCAGCAAGTCGATCCACGTGCATCCCACGCTCAGCGAGATGGTCAAGTCGGCGGCCAGGGCGGCCAAGTAGCGGGCGACGAAACGCGCCGGGGAGGAATCGAGAGAATCACCCGGCACCTCCCAGACTTCGAGAAGCTGTTCGCGCCACTCTCAGGTGCGCTCCCCGACCTCACCGAGGCCGAGCAGCGCCTCGCAGTCGCGCTCTACCGCCAGCTGGCGCGCGGGGAGCCGAGAAGCTCGGTGAAATGCTGGGTCTTGCCAGGCCCGAGGTGGCAGCGCTCCTCGACGAGGGCGGCCTCAAGGGCCTGGTGTTCTGCGACGATGCCGGCCGGGTAGTCGGCTTTGGCGGTCTGGCGGTGGTCCCGATGTCCCACCGCTTTGTCGTCGATGGCACGAGCGCTCTACACCTGGTGCGCCTGGGATGCGCTGTTCATCCCCGAGGTGCTCGGTGCCTCGGCAGACGTCGAGCCCACGTGCCCGCAGGCCAAGGCCACGGTCCGCCCCACGGCTGGAGCGCCGAGCAGGTGGGTTTGCTCATGGCGGGTGTGGTCGCCGTGGGAAATCTGATCAAGACCATCTGGCCGAGAGGGCAGGTGACGCCCGTGGCGTTGCCGAGGGATGACGAGGGGAGGACGTTGGTGGTGAGGGGTCGTAGGACGGCTACGGAGAACCACAGGGCCTTTTGGCCGAAACTCCCACGGATGTCCCAGATCTTGCGCCTGAGGGCGAGACGTTCACCGCACGCTGATTGGGGTTGCGAGTATTTCCGACAGCTCCCTCGCTGTTTCTCACGGGACACGGCCCGTAGCTTCCGCCATTGCCATCCAAGGAGGGCATCATGCGACGCATGTTGCTCCCTCTGACGCTGCTTTTTCCCGGCCTTGTTTCGCTAGCCGTATGTGGTTCGGCGAGGGGGGAGGGCATAGCAAGAGGGTTCGGCCAGCTGGTACCTCCAGGTGGTGGACTCGTGGAGAACGACTGGTCCGACAAGTGCTTCGCTGCCCGTGACCTCTTGGCCTGGTGGAGCAGCAACTGGGGGCCGGCGCCATGGTGGCCAGTAGTGGCCGTTGAGACCGCCAAGTAAGGGAGAGGTGGGCACCGGTGGCCTTTTCGGCCCCGCCGCGCGACCGCTGGAAACAGATGAAAGGTCGTGTCAACGCGAAATGTGAACCTGTGGCTAGGACCATCCCTCGGAACACCACTTCGCCGTCCCTGGGATCTGCCCGGAGTGCTTCGCGAAGCTGTCCGACGCATGATCCGTCGATGACTTTGGCTGGTAGGGTTATCCCGTTCTTGCGGTCAACCACGAGCAACGGAGCCTAAAATGGAGAGCCTCTATCCAGTTCTGAGATTCCTGCACGTGATGGCGTTCGTTTTCATGTCGGTACCGTTGTTCAACCTCATCGTTGTCAACGAGCGTGCGCAGCTCGGTTCATCGTTCAGCTACGACGCCGACCGGTACATGGAGAATATCATTCGGCGTGGGGCGACTCGCTGCTTCGCGTTTCAGGGAACGGTGCTGGTCACAGGTGTGTTGTTACTCATCGTAGGTCCGCTGGGTCTCACGGCGCTGTGGAGCAACTGGGTGCTGCTGGTCAAGACGCTATTGCTCTTCGGTCTGATGGGACTGCTCTCGTTTGTGCATCTTCGGCTACAGCCGAGTATCGACGCCATCCTGGCAGAGGCACAGCCGGATGCACCGCCACCGGAGGATCTGCCGGGGCGGGTGAGGCCTCTCAGGGCGCTCCGGAAACGACTTGCCACGGTCTGTCTGTTCCTCGTGATCGTGACTATCATCCTTGGGATGCAAGTTTACGGAAGGTTTAGTGCGGGCCTGACGGTTGTCCTCATCGCACTGGTGGGACTGTTCGCCTGGCGGGTGAATACGTCGCTCATACGTTTCGGCTGGATTTGACCGGCCCATGAAGCCGGGGCTCAGTGCTCTGGCCCAACCTCAAACATGACGAGTACGCCCGACCTGTCGCCAGAACCGCGGCGCGATTCCCAACCGGCCTACGCCGACGCTAACAGGCTAGCCCAATGAACCTTCACCAGAACTTGGTCGCTTGGTCTATCCAGCACCCTCGGACCATCATGCTCGCCGTGGCCGGGCTCGTTCTTGCGCTCGGGAGCCAGATTCCGCGGATCGTGATCGACACCGATCCGGAAAACATGCTCCCAGCCGACCAGGCTGCGCGCGTCTTTCACGATCAGGTCAAACAGAGTTTCACGCTGTATGACATGATCATAGTTGGCGTCGTCAATGAACAGGACCCCGACGGCGTGTTCAATCCAGCGTCGCTCGGACGGATTCACGAACTCACACGCGCAATCGCCCAGATCGATGGCGTCATCCGGCAAGACCTCCTTTCGATCTCGACGGTCGACAACATATCTCAGGGCGGCCTTGGGGTGGTGCGCTTTGACTGGTTGATGGACCGTCCGCCGGCCACGCGGGAAGGGGCGCGCGCCATTCGTGCTGCGGCCGCGCGGCTTCCCATGATCGACGGTACGCTCCTCAGTGAGGACGGTAAGGCGGTGGGGATCTACGTCCCCATTGAGGAGAAGCGAGCGAGTCATCGTGTTGCGACTGAGATCGAGGAAATTGTCGCTGGGTTCGACGGCGCCGAGGAGTATTTCATAACGGGGCTGCCCGTCGCCGAGGATACGTTTGGTGTCGAGATGTTCAAGCAGATGGGGCTTGTCGCCCCGCTGGCCGGCCTGTTGGTCTTTCTCCTCATGTGGTTCTTCTTCCGCAGCGTTCTTCTGGTCGTCGCGCCGATGATCGTTGCGATGGTGACAGTGATTGCGACGATGGGTCTGCTGATCGGCATGGGATTCACCGTACACATCATGAGCTCGATGATTCCGATCTTCCTGATGCCCATAGCCGTCGTCGACTCCGTCCACATTCTCAGCGAGTTCGCGGACCTGTACCCGCGCATCGGCGATCGCTTGAAGACCGTTGGCCGTGTGATGGAAAGCCTATTCACGCCGATGCTCTATACGTCGCTGACCTCCGCCGCAGGGTTCGCGTCGCTCGCGTTCGCGCCGATCCCGCCGGTCCGCGTGTTTGGCGTGTTCGTCGCCATCGGAATCCTGCTGGCGTTCGTGCTCACCATCACGTTCATTCCAGCGTACATCGCGCTGTTGAGCGATGCGCGCATCGCCAAGCTCGGCCGGGGGGACCGGAGCGGGGATGACGGCGGATTTCTCGCACGACTGCTTGGGCGTCTTGGTCCCGGCACGCTGTCCGGCGCCAAGATCATCGTGAGCATCACGCTCATCGTTGTGGCGATCAGCGCCTTTGGCATCACGCGGATTCAGATCAACGACAATCCGGTCCGTTGGTTTCGTCCCGACCACCGCATCCGAGTGGCGGATCGCGTCCTGAACGCACACTTCGGCGGCACCTACAACGCGTTTCTCGTGCTCGAACAGGTCGCGGACACAGGCGACTCACATATGCTTGCGGGCGCGATCGAGGAATTCTTGACCGATGCGGCGGCTCGCGGGCAGGTCGATGTGAGCGCCCGGTGGCGCGAACTGCATGAATCGGTCGCGACGGTAGAGACAGGCGGCCACATCACGGCCCTCATCGACGCCGTATTGGACGAACTCGACGCGGCAGGAGATGAGGAGGCGGAGTTGTGGGACGAGGTGGTGGTGCGGTTGGAGGATGCCGAAGCTGCGGGCAAGTTCTTCCTGACGCCGGCAGCGCTCGAGTTCATCGGCGGGCTGCAGACGGAATTGCAGCGCTCCGAGCTGGTCGGCAAGTCCAATGCGCTCACGGATGTCGTGAAGACGGTGCATCGGGAGCTTCGTGAGGGCGATCCCGAGTTCTTCACGATCCCGCCCACCTCGGGCGGCGTGGCCCAAACGCTGCTGAGCTACCAGTCGTCTCACCGACCGCAAGACCTCTGGCACTTCGTGACCCCTGACTATCGCGCGGCCAACATTTGGCTGCAGCTCAAGAGCGGGGACAACCAGGACATGCGCAGGGTGACCGAGCGGGTGGACCGCTACTTGGAAGCACAGCCGCCGCCCGAGGGGATCACGGTGGGCTGGGCCGGCCTCACCTACCTCAACGTCGTGTGGCAGAACGATATGGTGAGCGGGATGCTGCGGGCGTTGTTGGGCAGCTTCGTGATCGTGTTCCTCATGATGCTCGTGTTGTTCCGGTCGGTCTGGTTCGCCCTGCTCGCGATGCTCCCGTTGTCGGTCACGATCGGATTCATCTACGGGCTCATTGGTCTCGTGGGCAAGGACTACGACATGCCCGTTGCGGTGCTCAGTGCGCTCACGCTGGGGCTTTCTGTGGATTTCGCGATCCACTTTCTGCAACGGGCACGCGCGATTCAGCGGGAGACCCGTAGCTGGCGGTTGACGGTGGGCCAGATGTTCGCGGAGCCGGCACGTGCGATCGCACGAAACGCGATCGTGATCGCGATCGGTTTTCTGCCATTGTTGGCTTCACC
>JBDHEI010000092.1:0-8152 GCA_039591075.1 Gemmatimonadota bacterium | reverse complement strand
GGTTTGTGACGGTGTACTCCTTGAGCGTCCGAAGCCGGAGCGGCTGGAGGGCAGCTTCCGCCCGATGCGTTTCTTTCGCGATAAAGCTCGTCACGTTGGAGAGGCGCTCCCGTCGTCCCTCGACCGTCAACTCGCTGAAGATGAGCCCGATGAAGCCGGCCACGTCCCGCCCTCTGTACAACGCGAACCCGACGTAGTCGTCACTGGTGCGCCACGGATACTCGAAGATGCGACGGAACTCCTCTACTGGCTGCCGAGGATTGAGTCGCTGGAGAAGCTCGCCATAGATCTGGTCGAACATGCCGGGACTGACGCGTTCCAGGCGGACTCCGGCCGACGTCTCCGTGCGGGGATCGGCGCGCTCGGGGGGACCGGTCCCACTCACGACTGATCGGGGTACAGCTGCTCGGAGAGTTCCTGAAAGATGGGGCGGGCACGGTCGATCTCGTCGCCGTGCAGGTCCCGCCATTTCCCCACTCTTGGTGCGGAGCCGCCGTGCGTGAACACCCGCTTCTCGATCTCGAGCGCGAGGTGATCGAAGTGCCGGGACCCGTCCAGCTCGCAGTACGTGCGGATCTTCTCGAACATCGCTGCGGGCCCTGCCACGGCTTCCTCGTAGCGCACGAAGAGGTAACGTCCGGGACAATGCGCTTCGAGGTCCTCCAGGGCGACTCGATTGGATTCCACCCACTGGAACGCGCAGATCTCCGCGAGTGCTCTGCCCTTCCACTGCTGCCAGCCCGGGGGGACCAGGTAGTGCCATTGGCCGTACACCCATGATCCGCTGCCGGTGTTGGACCAGTTCTTCCACCCCTCCATCAGCGAGCTGATCGTGTCCTCGGCTCGCCTCACCACAAAAACGATGCGTGCATCCGGGAACAGCCGGAAGAGAAACGGAATTCGCAGAGAGTTCGCCGGCGTCTTTTCAACGAGACGCAGCGGGGGGCGCTTGTAGAACCGGTTCGTCGGCCGCTGCAGCAGCTTCCGTGGGATGAGCCTGAGGCCGCGGAGGTCTTTGAAGACTTCCTTGTTGTGCGCCTCTCTGTAGAACGCACGGGTAATCGACGCTGCGATCTCCGATGACGGCGGGTCCACGAGCCGGTCACCCATCTCCGGATCGATCGGGTAGTGCCGGTAGAAGATGTGCTGACTCTCTTCGTAGAGGCCCCAGGTCTTCGGGTGCTCGGAGAGGTTCCTGAAGATGAGGGTCGTTCCCGACCGGTTGCACCCGATGACTAGGATCGGGCGATCGAGCAGTCGCGCTGAGGACGACAGGTCGGGCTGGCTCGGATCTACGGCGGAGGTAGTCGCGGTGTCCTCATCTGACAAGGTGAAGTCGTTGCCGATCAATATATTACGTGCCCCCATGAGGAGCACAGATGGGCGATGTGCACGCGACGGCGCCCGGGGCTGACGTCAGGGGAGGCGCAAGAGGCGAGCCGTTCTGATAGACTCCGTCACCCTTTCCCCTTGGCTCGTTCCCTTTAACTTCTCGCCATGGTGTTCCCATACTCTCTCGACATCCCAAGCCAGGTGCTGACGATCGCGGAAACGCTCCAAGCCGCGGGCTTTGACACCTGGTGCGTTGGCGGAGCCATTCGGGACACCCTCCTCGGTCTCGAGAACAACGACTTCGACCTCACAACGGCCGCGCGGCCTGAAGACGTCCAGCGCCTCTTCAAGCGCACAATCCCTATAGGTGTAGATCACGGCACGGTTGCCGTGCTCGATCGGCATCGGAAACCGCACGAAGTAACCACCTTCCGCCGCGACGTCACGACCGACGGCCGCCACGCGACGGTCGAGTTCGGTGTCTCGTTGGACGAGGACCTGGCCCGCCGCGACTTCACCATCAACGCGATTGCGTACCACCCACTGACGCATGAGTGGAGGGATCCGTTTGGTGGCGCAGGGGACCTGGAGCGAAAGCTGATCCGTGCCGTCGGTGACCCCACGCAGCGCTTTCGGGAGGACTATCTCAGGATTCTGAGGGCACTCCGTTTCGCGGCACGGTTCGGATTCGAGATCGACCCGCCCACCTGGGAGGCAGCGATCGCCGATGCCCAAGGCCTCGCACAGTTATCGGCTGAACGGGTGCGCGAAGAATGGCTCCGCGGGCTTCAGACCGCGCAGCGGCCCAGCGAGTTGGCGAGGTTGTGGCGGGAGGTTGGGGCGGTGGGAATCTGGCTACCGGAGCTTGAACGCGGGGCGCGGGACGCGGAGCGCGGCGAGATGGAGGTCATTGATCGGATGCGGCCGGCCGATCCGGTGCTCATCACGGCCTACCTCTCGTCAGCGCCAGGCCAGACCCTGGAGCGGCTCCGGTGCTCCAACGCGGAAATTGAGCGAGGGACCACCATCGGGCGCTATGTCGACGCGTGGCCCGATCCGGAGAATGGCGTGGGCGTGCGCCACTGGCTTTCCACGGTTGGACCTATCGCCGATGATCTGGTGAAGCTCTCTGAGGCTCGGGGTCGACCGTTGGCCGAGGCCGTTCGGCGCGAGCGCGAGTCGGGTGCGGCGCTCGAGATCGGCCAGCTCGCCGTGACAGGAACTGATCTGATGCGTGCAGGAGTGCCTGAGGGCCCCGAGGTTGGCCAGTTGCTTCGGCGGCTCTTGGATGCGGTTCTCGTCGATCCAGCCCTGAACACCAAGCAGGCTCTGCTCACCACCGTGGCAGGCTGGATCGAGGAGCGGCCCGCGCCCCGCGCCCCAGACGCAGCCAACGAGAGCCATACCGCGCCCCGCGCCCCGCGCCCAGCGGAACAGGGGGGTGGGGAGGGACCGTGACCGCCCTCTCCTTCGCCCTCATCGCTGCGCTTGGCAACATCCTCGGCGGCTTCGCCGCGATCCGCGGGGCCAAGCTCGGCATAAAGATCATCTCGGGTTTCGTGGCCTTCGGGGCCGGCTTCATGATCTCGGTGGCACTGGTCCGCATGCTCCCGGAGGCCTTCGAGATCGGTGGGCCGCACGCCGCCTGGTACGTCCTGCTCGGATACTTGGTGGTGCACCTGAGCCAGCACACCGCCACGGAGCATTTCCATTTTGGCGAGGAAACGCACCTCGTGAGTCCTCAGGCGGGCGTTTCGGCATTGGTGGGGCTCCTGCTCCACACCTTCTTCGATGGCGTGGCGATCGCGAGCGGGTTTGCTGTGAGCACCGGCCTAGGCCTGCTGGTTTTCTTGGCAATCCTGCTGCACAAGCTCCCTGAAGGCCTCACGATTGCGAGCCTCCAGCTGGCGGGGGGCACCAAGCCAAGTCGGGCCCTCGGTAGCGCCGCGCTCCTCGGTCTGGCCACCGTGGTCGGCGTCCTCACCACGGACTTCGTCGGCTTCCTGTCGACCCACGGCCTGGCGCTCTCGGCCGGCGTCACCATCTACGTCGCCGCATCGAACCTAGTGCCGGAGTTTCAGGGGAAGAAAGGGTACGGACTGCCGATCGCGTTCTTTCTGGGAGCGGGGAGCGCGTGGGGGGTGGATGCGGTGTTGGGGATGGTGGGGGTGGGGTGAGAGTCAGGCGCGCGGTACGCGGTGCGCGGTTACTGGTTTGGATTACCTGCGCACTGGCAGACGAGGCGCCTTGAGGAGACCGTACAGCCGCCTGATGGTGAGATCCGCTAACTTTCGAAGTGACTCCGTTGAATCAGGTGCCAGATACCCGAGCCGCGCTGCGATCTCGAGTAGTCGCTCGCTCTCTGCGGCCGATCCAAGGGCAATCCGAAGATGCCGCCGGAATAGGGGAGCGGTGCCAAGAGCGTATCCCTCCACGATGTTGACGTCCACTGAGATGACGGCTCGCCGTAGTTGGTCAACGACAGCCCAGGTCTTCGGATGAGAGCGGCGATCAGTGACCTCCAACGTTCTGAGGCACAGATCGCGGGCCGATTGCCACGCAACGAGGGACCTGTAACCGTCCATGCTATGATCGTGTACTAGGATGAGTGCTTGAGTCGAATCCGAACGTCTCGACTAATGATCGTTCTCTTGCATACCACGCTCCGCGTACCGCGCACCGCGTACCCCATGCCCATGACCGCGTCCCGCGCCTCGCGCCCTGCGCACCGCGCACCGCGTACCCCATGCCCATGACCGTGCCTCGCGCCCCGCGTCCCGTGCCTCGCGCCTCGCGTCCCGTGCCTCGCGCCCTGCGTCCCGCGCACCAATGACACAGGAGACTCTCTTCTCCCGCGACCCCCATCGTCCGCTGGCGGATCGCATGCGCCCCCAGTCGCTCGAGGAGTTCCTCGGGCAGGACCATCTGCTGGGGGAAGGGAAGCCGCTCCGCGAGGCCATCCTCCGGGGTGACGTGCCCAGCATGGTGTTCTGGGGTCCCCCCGGCTCGGGCAAGACCACGCTGGCTTTCTTGATCGCCAAGTACACCGATCGGCATTTCGAGCCGTTCAGCGCGGTGACCGAGGGTGTGCCGAGGGTGCGCGAGATCATCAAAGAGGCGAAGGAACGGCAGCGCTTGGAGGGGCGGGGAACCATCCTCTTCTGCGACGAGATCCACCGCTTTAACAAGGCACAGCAGGATGCGTTTCTGCCGTGGGTGGAGCAAGGGGTGATTACCCTCATCGGGGCTACCACCGAGAACCCCAGCTTCGAGCTCACAAGCGCCTTGCTGTCTCGACTACAAGTATATGTCTTGGAGGCACTTAAGAACGATCATATAAAGTACATTATCAGACGTGCGCTCGACGCGGTGCGGGGAGCGCGAAACGCGGTGGAATTCACGGACGAGGCGCTTGACCTCTTGGTACGGCAGGCCGACGGGGATGCGCGGGTAGCACTCAATGGTCTGGAAGCAGTCCTGGAACACATGGGCCGACCCTCAGGGGTCGAATCCTCCCAGGCGCCCGCCACCCGCTCCCCGGGCTCCGCGCTCCGCGCACCTCAGACCGCGACTGGTAGCGAACCCGCGGCCCGCGAACCGCGCACCGCGATCACCACGGAGATTCTTGAGGCGGTGCTCGCCAAGCGGATGCCGAGATACGACAAGTCCGGCGAGGAGCACTACAACGTCATCTCCGCGCTCCACAAGGCTGTACGGGGAGGTGATGTCGAGGGTGCGCTCTACTGGCTCGCTCGGATGATCGAAGGGGGTGAGGACCCGCTCTACATTGCCCGTCGGCTGGTTAGAATGGCCACCGAGGATATCGGGCTCGCCGATCCTCGGGCGCTGTCCGTCGCGCTCGCGGCCAAGGACGCCTACCACTTCCTCGGTTCCCCGGAAGGAGAACTGGCTCTCGCCGAGGCGGCGATCTACCTGGCGATGGCGCCGAAGTCGAATCGGGTGTACGAGGCCTGGTCCCAAGCGCTCGCCGCGGCCCGCGAGCATCCCGCCGAACCGGTGCCGCTTCACATTCGCAACGCTCCGACGTCGCTCATGAAGGGACTCGGCTATGGTAAGGGCTATCGCTACGATCACGCCGAGCAAGAAGCGATCGCGGCGGGGCAGGAGTATCTGCCGGACGTGCTCCGCGGTGCCAAGTGGTATGAGCCGACCGGGCGGGGGTATGAGAAGACCGTGGCCGAACGGTTGGCGTGGTGGGAACGGGTGAAACGGGAAGCGGGAAGGGGGAAGCAAGAAGAGGTCGTGAAAGGTGAAAAGTGAAGGAACGAGCGGTGAACGAGGGACGTCGATCACCTGGTTGGAGATCGGAAGGCTCTCCCTTAGCTTCCGTCTCACCTTTCACCTTTCATCTTTCACCCGTCACATTTCACCTTCCACCACTCAAGGGGTCGTGTTCTAGATGAAAGACCTCCCCACCCTCGCACAGGACGCCATGGCCGTGGTTCGTCGAGCCGGACGTATCATCGAAGAGATCCGAACCGGCGCTGTCACGAGCGCCCTGAAGTCGGATAAGAGCCCGGTTACGGAAGCGGATCGAGCAGCCGACGAGGAGCTCAAGTCCGGTCTTCTCTCGCTGCTCAACTGCGGATGGCTTTCCGAGGAAACGGCAGACACCCCCGAGCGTCTCAACGAAACGCACGTGTGGGTAGTTGATCCGCTCGACGGCACCAAGGAGTTCATCGCAGGGATTCCCGAGTACAGCGTGGCCATCGCGTTGGTGGAGGGAGGGGACCCGATCCTTGGCGTGGTGCACAATCCATCCACGGGTGACGTCTTCACGGCCGTGCGCGGTGGGGGAGCCCATCGTAATGGAAACCCGATCTCCGTGGCTGATGGAAAGACCCTCTTGGCCTCCCGCTCGGAGATCAAGCGTGGGGAGTTCGTGCCGTTCGTGAGTGGGTGGGACGTGAAGCACGTGGGGAGCATCGAGTACAAGCTCGGCCTGGTCGCTGCCGGCGAGGGCACCACGCTGTCGCGCGGTCCCAAATGGGAATGGGACGTGTGCGCGGGCGCACTCATCGTGCGCGAATCTGGGGGGGTGGCCTCCGATGTGTTCGGCGGCCAGTTCCGGTTCAATCAGCGGTTCCCCAAGGTGAAGGGGATTCTCGCCGGCGCCCCGGCGTCCTACCAACGGGCCCTAGAGCAGATCACTGAGCTTGGGCCTTCCGATCGCATGCGGGAGCTGATGGCACGGTAGGTGCTTGAGACGGGGCGCTCACAGCGTACCCTTACCCTTTCACATCACGGCCATGACAGATCACTTGATCCAACCTCACGGCGGAACACTCGTCGACCTGATCGTGACCCCTGACCGCGCGGCGGATCTCAAAGAGGCGTCGCGGGACTGGCCCTCTTGGGACCTCACCGAGCGACAGATCTGCGATCTCGAGCTGCTGATGAACGGCGGCTTCTCCCCGCTCTCGGGCTTCATGACCAGGGCGGACTACGAGCCAGTGGTGGAGGGCATGCGCTTGGCCGACGGTACACTGTGGCCGATCCCGATCACGCTCGACGTCCCCGAGAAGCTCGCGGAGACGCTTGAGCCCGGCTCGCATCTGGCGCTGCGCGATCCGGAGGGCGTCATGTTGGCCGCGCTCCACGTAGAGGACGTGTGGCAGCCCGACAAGGCGAATGAGGCCAAGCAGGTGTTCGGCTCGTCGAACAAGGAGCACCCGGCGGTCGGGTATCTGTTCAATCAGGCCCACTCCCACTATGTGGGCGGTCGAATCGAGGGCGTAGACCGCCCAGTCCATTACGACTATCGCCGACTGCGTCGGACCCCAGCCGAGACGCGGGAGGAGTTCGCGAAGCTCGGGTGGCGCAAGGTCGTGGCGTTCCAGACCCGCAACCCGATGCACCGGGCGCACCAGGAGCTGACATTGCGCGCCGCCAAGGAGGTGCAGGCCAACCTCCTGATCCACCCGGTTGTCGGCATGACCAAGCCGGGGGACGTGGATCACTACACCCGCGTTCGCTGCTACCAAGCGCTCTTGCCGCACTACCCGCGTAACACGGCCATGCTCTCGCTGTTGCCGCTCGCCATGCGGCTCGGCGGACCGCGGGAGGCTATCTGGCACGCCATCATCCGGAAGAACTACGGGTGCACGCACCTGATCGTGGGGCGCGATCACGCGGGGCCCGGCAGCGACTCGAGCGGCACGCCGTTCTACGGGCCATACGACGCGCAGGAGCTGATGCACCAGCATGAGCAGGAGCTGGGCGTCGCGATGGTGCCGTTCAAGATGATGGTCTACCTGCCCGACGAAGACCGCTACGTGCCGATGGACGAGGTTCAAAAGGGCACAAAGACGCTCAACATCTCCGGGACGGAGCTGCGGGAGCGGCTGCAGGACGGCCGGGACATTCCGGCGTGGTTCACTTTCCCTGAGGTCGTGACGGAGCTGCGCAAGACGCACCCGCCCCGCCACAGGCAGGGCTTCGCGGTCTTCTTCACCGGCCTGTCGGGATCCGGGAAGTCCACGATCGCCAACGTGCTGCTCGTCAAGTTTCTCGAGATGGGCGGCCGTCCGGTGACCCTGCTCGACGGCGACCTGGTGCGGAAGAACCTCTCCTCAGAGTTAGGCTTCTCGAAGGAGCACCGGGACATCAACATCCGCCGCATTGGATTTGTAGCGTCGGAGATCACCAAGAACGGCGGTATCGCGATCTGCGCTCCCATCGCCCCGTACGACAACATCCGTAAGGAAAACCGGGCGCTCATCGAGCAGGGAGGCGGCCACATCCTCGTACACGTCGCCACGCCGATCGAGGTGTGCGAGCAGCGGGACCGCAAGGGCCT
>JBDHEI010000091.1:0-8165 GCA_039591075.1 Gemmatimonadota bacterium | reverse complement strand
CTTGTGCGTTGGATCGAGCGGCGCGGCGACCGTCCCGCCGGCGGCCTCCCGTTCGGGGTGGCATTGTCGGCAGTTCCACTCGACTTGGCCGGCATTCTGAGAGAGTCGCTGTTCGATCGGGTGGAGACGGTGATCGTCACCAGCGCCACGCTCGCCGTGGGCGGGACGTACGATTTCCTGCGGGACCGCGTGGGGCTGTCCCTGCCTCCCGATCCGGTGAAGTACGCCGAGGTCCTCCCCTCGCCGTTCGATTTCGGGCGCCAATGTCTGTTCGGCGTTCCCACCGACCTGCCGGATCCGCGCTCGGACGAAGGTGGGCACGATCTGGCGGTGGCGCAGGGCATCCGCGAGCTGGCTGCCGCCTCCGACGGGGGGATGTTCGTGCTGTTCACCAGCCACGCACAGCTTCGTCGGGTGGCCGCCATGATCCGCGGGTCGGTGACGGGGCGGTGGCCCCTGCTGGTGCAAGGTGAGGGACCGCGGGACTATCTGCTGCGTCGCTTCCGGGACCTGGGCTCCGCCATCCTGCTCGGCACCGACAGCTTCTGGGAGGGGGTGGACGTGCCCGGCAGATCGCTCAGGGTGCTACTCCTGGCCAAGCTCCCGTTCAAGGTTCCGAGCGAGCCGCTCACGGCGGCACGGTTGGAGGCCCTTCAAGCCAGGGGGCTGGACGGGTTCCGCCACTACCTGCTCCCGCTGGCCGCCCTTAAGCTCAAACAGGGTTTTGGGCGCCTGATCCGCTCGAAGACGGATGCCGGTGTCGTGATTCTCCTGGATCACCGCATTGTGAAGCGAAACTACGGCGAGATCCTGCTCGGCTCTCTCCCGCCGGCGGATCGGGTGATCGGTTCATGGGAGACGGTACGGCAGGCCGCTGAGGAGTTCTTTGCCCTGCACGGGATCGGAGCGCCGACGTGATTCACGCCAGTCGACGCCTGGATCGTCTCCCGCCCTACGCCGTTGCCGAGTTGGCCGTCATCAAACAGCGGCTCATCGCCCGCGGCGTGGACGTCATTGACGTGAGCGCCGGCGACGCCGATATGCCGCCACCGCCGCCGGCTGTCGATGCCATCTCCGAGGCGGTGCGCGATCCGGCGATGAGCCGATACGCCTACCAGGTAGGATTGCGTGAGTTCCGCGAGTCGGCGACACGGTACATGGAGCGTCGATTCAAGGCCCGCTTCGATCCTGACAATGAGGTGCTTCCCCTCATCGGGTCGAAAGAGGGCCTCGCGCACCTCGCGTTGGCGTTCGTCAATCCGGGTCAGGGGTGCGTGCTGCCCGATCCCGGATACCCGGCCTACCTCGGTGGCGCGGTGGTTGCCGATGCGGAGGTCGTTCGGGTGCCGCTCCGGCCGGAGAACGGGTTCCTACTGGAGCTGGACTATCTGACGCCGGCCCAGCTCTCCTCCGCGAGGTTGGTGTATCTCAACTATCCCAACAACCCGACGGCGGCCGTCGCGCCGCGCGACTATCTCGAGCGCACGATCGAGACCTGTCGCCGGCACGGCATCTTGCTGGCGTACGATAATCCGTACTGCGAGGTCACGTTCGACGGGTATCGGGCGCCGAGCATCTTCGAGATCGATGGGGCGCGCGAGTGCGCAATCGAGTTTCACTCCGTGTCGAAGAGCTTCTCGATGACCGGCTGGCGACTTGGGTGGGCGGTAGGCAATGCGGGGCTGATCGGGCCGCTGCGCAAGCTCAAGTCCTGGGTGGACACTGGGGTGTTCCTGGCGGTGCAGAAGGCGGGTGCCGCGGTGCTCGATTGTGCAGAGTCGCTGATTGCGCCGCTGGTCACGGAACTGGCGGTCCGTCGCGACGCGGCCGCCGAGACGCTTGGGGCGCTCGGGTTATCGGTGGATCGTCCCAAGGCAACAATGTACTTGTGGGTGCGTCTACCTCAGGGTGTGGAGGCGACCGGATTCGCGAAGGATGTGCTGGAACACCAGGGTGTGGTGACCATGCCGGGAACGGCATTCGGCGAGGGTGGAGAGGGGTTCTTCCGGATCGCGCTCACCGTGCCGAGCGATCGGCTCCGGCAGGCGGTCGAGCGGATCGGCGCCGCCCTGGAGCGACAGGGGTAGCGTGAGAGGCCGGCTATTCGAATACCCGGCGCCGGAGCGCGACAATGCGTGGTGGACCGTCGCGAGCCTCGTCGTGCACGTGATCATTGTGGTCGTGTTGGTGAGTGTGGCAGGCCCGACGTTCCTGCGGGATGACGCGGAGGGGGCGCGCCTGATCTCGTTGATTCCCGCGGGCACTGAAGGACCGCGGGAGTTTGCTATGCCGGTCTACGGCGGCGTGCCGGAGGGTGGCTCGGGCGGCGGCCGTACCGGTCCCGGCATCGGCATCATTCCCTCACCGCGGATCGACTCGACGTTGCCGCCACGCGGGCCCACGTTCCTGGTGAGCGGCGAGTTCGGTCCGCCACAGCCGGGCCCCATCGACACGTCCCGGTTCATTCCCGGTCCGTTGGGTTACCGCCTAGTCGGGCCGCGGTACGGGGACGGCCGGGTCTGGGTTCGCTCCACCGAGGCGGAGCTCGGAGTCGTGGGCCCGTCTCCAGACGCGCGGACCCATGTAGCCCGCATCGACAGCGCGATCCGCGAGCGAGTCAAGGCGTACATCGACACCATGCCTCGGGACAGCTTCGCGCTCCCGGCGCCGCCACGCTGGACCACCGAAATCGACGGAAACACCTGGGGCATGGACGGCTCGTGGATCTATCTCGGCGATTTCAAGATCCCGACCGCGCTCCTGGCACTCTTGCCGCTGCCGCAGGGGAACTACGAGCGGGCGCGGGATGCGGCATCCTTGCAGCAGATGCGTGAGGAGATCATCGAGGCGGCGCGCCGCGCGGAGACGGCATCCGATTTCCGGCGCTACGTCGGTGAGGTACGGAAGCGGCGCGATGCCGAACGGGAGCGGGAGAAGGCCAGGCGGGACACGGTCATTCCGTAGGCTCCCCGCGTATTCCGGACCCGTTGGGCTCCCACGCGAGCGCCGAGCGAATACGCCGTAGGCTCTCGTCCTTCCCCACCAACTCCAGCAGCACGTTCGCGGGCTCGGACACCGTCTGCCCCGTGAGCGCCACCCGTATCGGCTGAAACACCGCGCCCAGCGACAGGCTCCGTGCCTCGGCGAGGCCACGCAGCTCCGTCTCGAGGGCATCCGGGGTCCAGTCCGGTTCGGCAACGGCGCTCAGCCGTTCTGCCACCGCCCGGAGCGCCGACCGGAATCCCTCCAGGTCCTTTGCCATGAGCTTGTCGGCTTTCGCGTCGCGCCGGATGAGGTGAGCGTCGAACCGGACTGCCACCCGGTCGGCCAGCTCGAGCGTGGTGCGCGCCCGCTCGCTCTGCACCGCGACGGCCCGGAGCAGCCGCTCGCGTCCAATGGATTCGGAGTTGAGCCCGCGGGCGTCCAGGTCCTTGTTCACCAGGGCATACAGCTCCTCAGGTGGCGTGCGACTGATGTACTGCCCATTCAGCCACTCGAGCTTGGTGAGATCGAAAATGGCGCTCTTCTTCTGCACCCGTTCCAGCGAGAAGGCCTCGATGAGGTCGCGCGCCTCGACGAACAATTCCTGCTCGTCGCCCGGGTTCCAGCCAAGCAGCGCCAGGAAGTTGCGCATGGCACCGGGTAGGATGCCCTTGGTGCGGTAATCGCCCACGGCGGTTGCGCCGTGCCGCTTGGAAAGCTTCTTGCCGTCCGGTCCGTGGATCATGGGCACGTGTGCGAACACGGGCGGCTCGTGCCCCAGCGCGCGATAGACGGCGATCTGTTTGGGCGTGTTCGAGATGTGATCGTCACCGCGCATGACGTGGCTGATCCGCATCTCGATGTCGTCGGCCACCACGGTGAAGTTGTAGGTCGGCGTCCGATCGGATCGCAGAATCACCCAGTCTTTGATGTCGCTGCCCTGAAAGCTGATGCGCTCGTACACCGCGTCATCCCAGGCGATCTCGTCCTGGGGCATGCGGAACCGGATGGCGCCGTCTTCCTCGTACGCCTTGCCGTTGGCGAGCAGGCGGTCGGCGAGCGCCTGGTGGCGCGCGATGCCGGCTCCCTGAAAGACGATCTCCTCATCCACGTCGAGGCCGAGCCACGCGAGTCCGTCGAGGATCACCTGCACGTGCTCCACGGATGAACGCGTGCGGTCGGTGTCCTCGATGCGCAGCAGGAACGTCCCGCCCAGCTTGCGCGCGTAGAGCCAGTTGAACAGCGCGGTGCGCGCGCCACCCACGTGCAGGTAGCCGGTGGGGGAGGGAGCGAATCGAACGCGGACGTCAGGTGTCGTCATCGGGGTCCTGGTACGTGCAGCGTGCAATGGGCAGCGTACAGCGTGCAGCGTGCAAAGTAATCTCTCGGTCGCCCAGATGGCTCAGGGGTATCGTCTGAGGATCACGGGCCCCGTCGCCGCAATCGGATGGTCGCGATCATGGGCCGGTGGTCCGATCCCACGTCGGGCCCAACCCATGCGCGGATCACGTCGAGGCTGCCGTCCACGAGGATGTGGTCGATCCGCGCCCGGATCCAGCCGTTCATCCGCGTGAACCCGAACCCGCGTCCCGCCACGGAGAACGCGTTGGTCCACCCGCTCCACTCGCCGCGGTAGATGGGACTCTCCGGTGGCGTGTTGAAGTCGCCCAGGACGATCTGCGGTCGCGGGAACTCGTCTGCCCAACGGGCCGCACGCCGCAGTTCGATTTCGCGAAGCGAGGACTTCTGCTCGAGCTTGGGAATGCCCTCCTTCAGATCGCCCGCGCGTATCTGCTCCAGGCCGGCGCGGGGCGTCTCGAGATGCAGGTTGGTGACGTGGAGCGGAATCGGATCGGCTTCGAGCCGATAAGTGACGACCAAGGCTGCACCGCGGAAGGCCTCCCGCTCCATTCCGCGTACGGTGGTGATCGGATACCGGCTCACGAGGCAGAGCCCGTCGCGACCATCGGTGTGCCAATCCTGGAGCGCCTCAATCCGCTTACCGAGCTCCCCTCCGCATTCCTGAATCGCCAGCACGTCCAAGTCGAACCCGAACAATAGATCGGTCAGCGCGACGGACAACGTGCCGCCCCCCTTAGCGTTGAGCGTCATCACGGTGACGTCGCGTGTCGGATCTGGAGAGGCCAGCCAACTACGCCAGCCGGTCCGGAGGCCCATGACCGAGCCGAGCACGATGATGGCCGAGAGGGCGAGTGGCGCGAAGAGCGCGCGGTCCCAGCGCCAGCTCGCCGGCACCAAGACGGCAAGCGGCAGGAGCAATAGCCAGCGCGGACCGAACAACAGTGTCGTGGCGAGCCACCACCGATCGCTGAGCCACCAGAGGCACCCAGCCGAAACGACCGCAAAGAGGAGATAGCCGGCCGAACCGAGCCACGCGACCCGCTCGGGCGTCGCGGCCGACGCCGGTTGTGCGAGGTGCGCGATCCAGCGCCCCATGCGCCGGACGCGCCAGGGATCGACCGCCGCGCCGCAGGCACGGCACCGAGCGCGTCTCCAGAACTTGCCAGGAGCGAGCCGCACCTTGTGCCGCTTCCCCGAGCAGCGCACGATGACGCTGTCGGGGCGGATGCCTAGGCGGGCGAGCACCCCTGCCAGCCACTGTGTCATCGACCTGGGTTGCCTCGCCGGCATGAACTGCGTTGCCTTTCGTAAGAATGGGGCTCGTGCTGTTGCACTGTAGTTGCCCGCATGTGGCGTGGCAAACTGGCGAGGGGCAGCCGGTAGTCCCTACCTTGGGAGTCGCAGCCGACTCCACGCTGCGTCTGCGCGTTGCCGCCAGTCAGGAGTCTCAGTCCTCACAGGATGATCTCAGCGTTCGAAGAGCCACCCGTGGATCCTGAGTCACCGAAATCCGGTGTCGTGGCCACGTGTACGGAGGCGCTGCCGCCCACGCGGTGTCCCGAGTGCGGTGAGCCCTGTGCGGTGGCCACGCGCACGCAGGACCTCATCACCGGCCGTGTGACGGTCTACACCCAGTGCGACCGGTGTGGCCGGCGCTGGCAGCCGGCGACGAAGCAGCGGTTGAGCGGCTAGGCGGTTGGAACGATCGGTGGATCGTCGGATCGCGGCGTCGCTAGATCGCTCCCCTAACCGCCTAACCGCAAACCCGACCACTCCGCTCGGGTTGTCGCGGTTCCGCCACTCTTGTCAACGCAGCGCCCGAAGCGCAACCTATTTCGTAGCGGCCGTCGCCGATAAGGCCAGGTGCAGTCCCGTCCCGCTATGGGAGAGGGGGGTATTCGAGGGGAATTCGGACCTGCGCTGACCTCGGGTTGAGTAGCCTCGCCGGAGCAGGCTACACTGCGGACACGCCTGGTTACGGCCTGCAAGTTCGACCTTCCCCCACGTCGAGCGTCGGATCGATCTTCCTCCAACGATCGAGTTCCCGGGGAGGTGTCTCTGCCGGAGGGCGGGTTGTGAGTCGTCGTACTGCCCTAGCCGTAGCAGCGATCTGCGTTGCCTGCGGGGACGCGGGCGGACCTGACAAGGTGCGCGAGGGGCAACTCGCAATCGCGCCCGTCGTTGCCAGTACGCCTACAGCAATTGTCGACATCGCCGCGGTGCGAATCAGGCTCACTCGAGTGGGCAGTACAACCCCGTTCATCGATACAACCATCACAGTGTCCCCCGGTCAGACCGAGTTTGAAGTTCAGCTCACTGTCCCGATGACCAGCGAGTCAGAAACGATCCTGCTCAGTCTCGTCCTGATGGATCCGTTCGGGATCGAGGTGTATCGGGACGAGGGCGATCCGACGACCATCACCGTCTCGACCTCCGGCACGCCCGCTCTCATCACGGTACCGATCGAGTACGTCGGACCTGGTGCTTCGGCGGTGCGTCTGCAGATCACGGAAGACGCGGTACTCGTGTACTCGGGCGAGACGGTTCTGCTCGATGCCGTTGCCTACGACGCTCTGGACCAAGCGATCGCAGGTGCCCCGATCGGCTGGATGGCGCTGGATCCCATCGTGATTGTCGACGATCCCACGAGTGGACTAGTGCGCGCCGGGCCGCTGGCCGGCAGCGCACGGGTCATGGCCATGCTGCCAAGGGTGCGTGAGGGTGCCGCGCTGATTACGGATACTGCCACCGTCACTGTGATTATCAACCAGCCCCCGGACAACGTGAGCATCGCGAGCCCGACCGAGGGTGCGGTGTTCGTCGCAGGTAGCGATGTGGTGTTTGACGGCTCGGCGAGCGATGCCGAGGATGGTGCGCTCACCGGAAGCCAACTTCGCTGGGAGAGCAGTCTGGATGGTGTGATCGGTTCGGGCACGTCGTTTACCAGGAATGATCTGACGGCCGGTGCGCACCTGATCACTCTGTTCGCCACGGACAGCCGGGATGCAACGAGCACGGCCGCAGTCAACATCTCGGTAACCGAACAACTGACCATTACGACCACGGCGCTGCCGAGTGGGATCGTGGGTACGAGCTACATCGCACAACTCGCAGCACAGGGAGGCACGGCGGCGTACGAGTGGAGCTTGAGCAGCGGTACGCTGCCAGACGGGCTGCAGTTGTCGGCGAGCGGAGCGATCACCGGCATACCGACCGCTGCGGGCACCGAGACGTTCACGGTGCAGGTGGCGAGTGGTGAGGAGACAGCGACGGCGGACCTCACGATCACCATCGACCTCGCGAGCACGTCGACGACGATCACGTCGGACGATCCCGATCCGTCGGCGGTGGGTGAGAATGTGCTGGTGACGTACACCGTGACGTCGGCGGGCGGCACCCCGACGGGCGACGTGACGGTGACGGACGGGGTGGACAGCTGTACGGGGACGGTAGCCGGTGGCAGCTGCACGCTGGCGCTGTCGACGGTGGGCTCGCGGACGCTGACGGCTAGTTACGCGGGGGACGCGTCCTTTGCGGGCAGTTCGGATACGGAGCTGCACGTGGTGGCGAATCAGGCGCCGGTGGCCGATGCGGGCCCGGATCAGACGGTGACGGATGCGGACCTGAGTGGGTCGGAGCTGGTGACGCTGGACGGGGCGGGCTCGAGTGATGGGGACGGCACGATCGTGAGTTACGACTGGGCGGAAGCGGGCACTACGATCGCCACCGGTGTGGGGCCGCAGGTGGATCTGACGGTGGGGGTGCATACCATCACGCTGACGGTGACCGACGATGGCGGCGCGACGGCGACCGACCAGGTG
>JBDHEI010000090.1:0-8560 GCA_039591075.1 Gemmatimonadota bacterium | reverse complement strand
CTTCGGGACGGGTGAGCGGACTCCGTGACTTGTCGCTCGTCGGGGTGGGGCGACGGGTAGGGACCCACCTGCTGGGCGGACACCTCGACGATGCCGACCTCGAGGCCGCCGTGCGGGAAGCGCTCGACTTCCCGATCCCCCTAGTCCAACTGTCCGTCCGGATCTACGCGCTCGAGCTGTTTCACGGGCCGACACTGGCGTTCAAAGACATCGGGGCGCGGTTCCTGGCCCGGCTGCTCGCCGCGGTCTCCGTGCGGGTATCCGAACCGCTCACGGTACTCGTCGCCACCTCCGGCGATACGGGAGGCGCGGTCGCGCACGCCTTCCACGGTGTCGAGGGGACGCGGGTGGTGATCCTGTATCCGCTGGAGCAGGTGAGTCCCGTGCAGGAACGGCAGTTCGCCACGCTCGGCGGCAACGTGCTGGCCCTGGCGGTGCGCGGGAGGTTCGATGACTGCCAGCGCCTGGCGAAGGAGGCGTTCGCCGATCGCCACCTCCGAGAACGCGTGCGGCTCACATCCGCCAACTCGATCAACGTGGGGCGGTTGCTACCGCAGGCGTTCTACTACTTCCACGGCTGGGGTCAGCTGCCGGCCGGACCGGAGCCGATCGTCTCGGTACCCTCGGGAAATTTTGGCAACCTCGCCGCCGGCCTGATCGCGAAACGACTCGGCCTGCCCGTTGCCAGGTTCGTGGCGGCCACCAACGCGAACGACGTGGTCCCCGCATACCTCAGAACCGGCCGCTACCAGCCCCGTCCCTCGCAGCGCACGATCTCGAACGCGATGGACGTGGGTACGCCAGGCAACGTCGCGCGGATCATGGCGCTCTACGACCACGATCTCGAGCGGCTGCGCCGCGACGTGGTGGGACGGGCCCAGAACGACGCCGACACGCGGGCGTGCATCACGCGGGTTTGGGAGCAGACCAGGTACGTGCTCGATCCGCACTCCGCGGTGGCATATCTCGGGCTCGAAGCCGAGTTGGCAGAGCGTCGCGACACGGTGGGGATGTTTCTCGCGACGGCCCATCCGGCGAAGTTCGCTGACATCGTGAATCCTCTGATCGGCACAGGTGTCACCGTCCCGGAGCGACTGGCCCGGCTTGCGGATAGACCCCTGCAGCGTCAAATCATCGATCCTGACCTCGATGCGGTGCGAGTGGTGCTGCAGTCGGCTCGATGATCGATGCCGCTCGCCCTTGCCTCTGCCATTGCAGAACGAGAACATTGCTAGGCCGTTCTTCGCGGGAGGAATTGGGAGTATGCGACGCATTGGGGTGCTGACCAGCGGCGGCGACGCGCCGGGCATGAATGCCGCCATCCGAGCCGTGGTCCGCACGGGCATCGATCACGGCTTCGAGACCTTCGGCGCCCGGCACGGATTCGCCGGTTTGATAGCGGGTAGCCTCGTTCCTCTGGGTGCCCGCGACGTGAGCGGCATCATGCAGTACGGTGGCACGATGCTGGGCAGCGCCCGATCGGATGAGTTCAAGACCGTCAAAGGGCGCACCGAGGCGCTCCGTGTGCTGCATCAGCATGATATCGAAGCGCTGGTGGTGATCGGCGGGAACGGCTCGCAGCAGGGTGCGTATGCCCTGCATGCGGAGGGCTACCCGGTGGTCGGCGTCGCGTCGACGATCGACAACGACCTCTACGGCTCGGAGATTACCATTGGGGTCGACACGGCGCTGAACATCGCGCTCGAAGCGATCGATCGACTGAAGACCACGGCATCGTCACACCAGCGGGCGTTCCTGGTCGAGGTCATGGGTCGGGACAGCGGGTATCTCGCACTGATGGTGGCCGTGGCTGGCGGGGCCGAAGCGGTCGTGATCCCCGAGATCCCGACCGATCCCGATGCCGTGGCTGCCGAGCTCCGACAAGCGTACAAACGGGGCAAGTCGCACGCGATCGTCGTGGTGGCGGAGGGCGATCAATTCAACGCTCAGGCGCTGGCACGGCACTTCGCCGAGCACCGTGACGAGCTGGGGTTTCAGCTGCGGGTGACCACCCTCGGTCACGTGCAGCGCGGCGGCGCTCCGGGCGCGTTCGACCGTCTCCTGGCCACGCGGCTGGGTGCGGCGGCCACCAAGCACCTCGCGGAAGGTGGTGCCGGGGTGCTCGTGGGCCTCTTGAAGGGTGAGATCGCTACCACACCGCTCGCGGAGGTCGTGCGGCACAAGAAACAGCTCGACACGGAGCTCCTAGCGCTCGCGAACGTGCTGGCACGGTAGCCCGTCCCGCACGCCGGCCCGTCGTGCTGCGCCGAGCGGCGCGCGCATTCTCAGCGGCGGACGGAACGCCCGACGCGTTGAGCCCAGTCAGCTACGGAATGGAGCCGTGATCAGCGGCCGGAACGGAGGAACACTGATGTCGTCGATCGAGAGACGGGACTTCATCAAGGGCGCCGCGGGAGCGGCGGTCGGGCTCGCCGGCATGCCGGCCATACTACGGGGGACCGACGACCGGAAGGTGCGTCTGGGGATCATCGGCACCGGAGGGCGCGGCCGGAGCCTCCTCGGCCTGCTGCTCCGCCGCACCGATACGACGGTGAACGCACTCTGTGATATCGACCCCGAGGCGCTGCAACAGGCCGTCACGATGGTGCGCGAGGCGACTGGGCGGAGCCCCAGGACCTTCGGGAACGGGGAGGAGGACTTCCGGAACCTCGTGGCGCGCAACGATCTCGACGCGGTGATCGTCGCGACGCCGTGGCTGTGGCATACGCCCATGGCCGTGGCCGCCATGCGAGCGGGCAAGACGGTGGGCGTGGAGGTGCCGGCGGCCGTCACCGTGGAAGAGTGCTGGGATCTCGTCGATACGTCGGAGGCCACCGGTGTGCCCTGCATGCTGCTGGAGAACGTGTGCTACCGTCGCGATGTGATGGCCGTGCTCAACATAGTAGGGCAGGGGCTGTTCGGCGAAGTGCTGCACTGCCACTGCGGGTACCAGCACGACCTCCGCACTATCAAGTTCCAGCCCGGTGTTGAGTTCGGGAGCGGTGCGCGTGGGGAGGCTCGATGGCGCACGGAGCACTCGATCCGACGGAATGGCGATCTCTACCCGACCCACGGTGTTGGACCCATCGCGCAGATGCTGCGGATCAACGGTGGCAACCGGTTCGCGACGCTCACCTCGACCGCCACCAAGACGCGTGGGCTGCACAACTACATTGTCGCGCACGGTGGCGACGACCATTCGAACGCGGCGATCGACTTCGCCCTGGGTGACATCGTGACTACGGTGATCCGCACGACCAATGGCGAGACGGTGATGGTCTCACACGATACCAATCTGCCCCGGCCCTATTCGTTGGGCTTTCGGGTCCAGGGCACGAAGGGGCTGTGGATGGACGACAACCGTTCCATCTACATCGAGGGTGTGAGCGAACCACACAGCTGGGAGCCGTTCGCTCCCTATCAGGAGCGATACGACCATCCGCTGTGGCGGCGCTACGAGGCGGATGCCACGGGTGCCGGCCATGGGGGCATGGACTTCTTCGTGGTGAACGCGTTCGTGGAATCGGTCAAACGCCGAGTGCCGCCGCCGATCGATGTGTACTCCGCTGCGGCCTGGAGCGTCATCAGTCCACTGTCGGAGCAGTCGATTGCGCTCGGGAGCGAGCCGGTCGAGTTTCCGGATTTCACGCGCGGGCGATGGGTCACTCGGCGCCACACGTTCGGGACGACAGACGAGTTCTAGCGCGATTCGAGTTTCGGGCGCGAGAGGAGGGGGCATGGGTGCGCGGCATGCGGTGACACTGATCTTGGCAGGCATGGTTCTCAGTTGCACGACCCAGGAGATGGACAGGAAGGTGCTGGTGATCGGCCTGGACGGGGTCAGGGTCGATGTCTTGACAGCGGCATCCACTCCGTACCTCGACGCGTTGATCGCGCAGGGAACGTTCAGCGATCGCGCCCGCACTGGTGACCCCACCGTGAGCGGGCCGGGATGGTCAAGCATGCTGACCGGCGTGTGGCCTGCCAAGCACGGGGTGCACGGCAATGACTTCGCCGGCAAACAGTACGACCGATATCCGGATTTTCTGACACGGCTGGAGCAACTCGACCCCGGGTACGAGACCTTCGCCGTGGTAGACTGGCCCCCGTTGGGCACTGCAGTCTCGGGCGGTCCGCTTCTGAGCAGCCTACTGGACCGACTGGTTACGATCGACGGCGACTCGCTGGGCTACCGCATGGCGGATTCCCTGTCCGTGCTCGAGGCCTCGTCCTATCTCCGGACGGCCGATCCCGACGCCGTGTTCGTCTATCTCGGTGACATCGATGTCGTGGGTCACGACACGGGATCGCTGTCAGACGCATACCGCGAGGCGATCGAACGCGCGGACCGGCAGGTCGGCGCGCTCGTGGCGGCGTTGGCCGAACGGCCTCGCTACAACCGTGAGGATTGGCTGATCCTGGTGAGCACCGACCACGGTCGCACCGACGCCGGTGGCCACGGGGGGACCTCCACCGCCGAGCGAACCATCTTCTACCTGGCGTCGGGGCCGTCGGCCGCCACGGGCGTCCCGCCCACCGCGCCCCGGATCGTCGATGTCGCGGCCACGGCACTGACCCATCTCGGTGTGACGATCGATCCTGCGTGGGAGCTGGATGGGATCGCCGTCGGGCTGCGCCGCCCCGAGTGAGCGATCTCGCGAACCGCTTCGCCACCCAGTTTGGCCCCCCCGGACCCGCGTACCTGATTTCGGCTCCGGGCCGTGTGAACCTGATCGGCGAGCACATCGACTACGCTGGCCTCCCGGTGTTGCCCATGGCGGTGCAGCGCCAGGTACGAGTGCTTGTACGCCCGCGCGCAGATCGGACGGTGCGGGTCGCGAACCGTGATCCAGCGTTTCCTCCGCGGACATTCACCATCGCGGGAAGCATCGATCCGTTTCCCGTCGGCGATTGGGGGAACTACATCAAGGCGGCCGTGCAGCACGTCGAGCAGCGGCACGGACCGATCGGCGGCTTCGACGCCCTGGTGGACTCGGCGCTCCCTGTGGCGGCGGGTCTCAGTTCGTCCTCGGCGCTCGTGATCGCCACGGCACTCGCGGCGTTGGCCGAGAGTCGTCGTGACGTGCCCACATTGGACCTTGCGGAGGGCCTGGCGGTGGCGGAGCAGTATGTGGGGACGCATGGTGGAGGAATGGACCAGGCGATCAGTCTCGGGGCCCGGAAGGGCGCGGCCGCGAAGATCGAGTTCGCGCCCCTCCGCGTCACGTACGTGCCGGTGCCCGGCGAATGGCGATTCGTCGTGGCCTCGAGTCTCGTGGCGGCGGAGAAATCGGGCGCGGTCCAAGCGGCCTATAACAGCAGGCGGCGGGATGTGGAGACGGCGCTGGCGCTGCTCGTCAGTGACGCTGCACGGTGGCCCGACATCACATCCTACCAAGACGTCGTGGCACTTCCGCCGGCCGAGATCGACGCGGCGATCTCGTCCATCGCGGATGCAACACTGCGACGGCGCTTCCGGCACGTCGTGCGCGAAGGAGTACGGGTGCTCCAAGCGGAACAGGCTATGCAGCGGTCGGACATGGACGTGTTCGGTCGGCTCATGTGTGCCTCGCACGCCAGTCTGCGTGACGATTTCGAGGTGAGCCGAGCCGAGCTGAACGTGATGGTTGACATCGCGCTGGAGGCTGGAGCGGTTGGGGCCCGACTGACGGGGGCCGGCTTTGGAGGCTGCATCGTCGCGCTGAGCGACCGCGGCACGGCCGACGATGTCGTGAGCGCGTTGCGTGAGCGGTACTATGGGTCGCGTTCCGTGCCCGCCGATCTGGACAATTCCCTGTTCGTTACCGAGCCATCGGGCGGTGCCAGCGTGTCAGAGCTGTAGACAGCCGGCGTCCCGGAGGCTCATCGGAACCCGACGCGTGGAACGACCCGGAGAAGGCCGATTGCCGCGATCACGACGGTAGCGGCGCAGAACACGCCTGGAATCGTCCGACCGTACAGCAGGAACCCCGTGCCGAACAGCGCCGAGTAGACGACGGTCATTCCCAGAAACCAGCTGAGGAACGCCGCCGGGAGGCTTTCGTCTCGGTCGTAGGCGTCTACCCTGACGGCGGCCCGCCACCCGCCGGGGAACGGTCGAATCTTGTCGTAGAACGACTGGAGCGTCTCGCGGCTCGCAGGCTGGGTGAGCATGGTTACCAGCAACCACCCGATCGTCGTAATGGCGACTCCGCTCAGCAGCATCACGGACGGGTGAATCGGCTCGAAACCCAGGCGCTGGTGTGCGAACTGGAAGTACACCGCCACGACGAACGAGATCACCATTGCCGAGATCTCGCTCCAGGCGTTGATGCGCCACCAGAACCAGCGGAGCAGGAAGATGAGCCCCGTGCCCGCGCCGATCTGCAACAGAATCTGAAACGCTTGGAGTGCGTTCTCGAGCCAGAGGGAGAGCACCGAGGCGAGCACGACCAACAGCACGGTCGTGACGCGCCCGACGGTCACGTAGTGCTGTTCGGGTCGTTGTCGGGACACGAATCGGCGATACACGTCATCCACCACGTACGACGCACCCCAGTTCAGGTGGGTCGAGATCGTGGACATGTAGGCGGCAGCCAGCGACGCCACGACGAGACCCAGGAGGCCATGGGGCACAAACACCAGCATGGCCGGATAGGCCAGGTCGTGGCGGACGATCGAGGGATCGAGGTTGGGGAATCGCGCCGCGATGACGTCGAGGCTCGGGTACACCGCGAGGGAAGCGAGCGCCACGATGATCCAGGGCCATGGCCTGAGTGCGTAGTGCGCAATGTTGAACCACAGCGTCGCCAACATCGACTCCCGCTCGGAGCGCGCCGCGAGCATGCGTTGCGCGATGTAGCCACCGCCTCCCGGTTCGGCGCCGGGATACCACGTGCTCCACCACTGCACCGCGATGGGGATGATGAGTACGGCGGCGGCTGTGCGCCAATCGGCGAAGTCGGGAAGGAGCGACAGCTTGTCCTGGATCTCGGGATGAGCGAACAGGCCGACCAGCCCGCCCACTTCCGGCTGCGACACAGCGTAGTAGGCCGCGGCGAAGGCGCCCACCATCGAGACGACGAACAGCAGGAGGTCGGTCACCACCACGCCCCAGAGCCCCGAGGTGGCGGAGTACAGGGCCGTGGTGGCGCCGGCGATCAGCACCGTTGTGTACTTGTCGAGTCCGATGAGGACTCCGGCGATCTTGATCGCGGCGAGGGTGACCGTCGCCATGATCACGACGTTGAAGAACACCCCTAGGTACACAGCCCGGAACCCCCGCAGGAAGGCGGCTGGCGCACCGGAGTATCGCAGTTCGTAGAAGCCGATATCGGTGAGCGCTCCCGACCGACGCCAGAGCTTGGCGTAGAAGAACACAGTGCACATGCCGGTGATGAGGAACGCCCACCAGAGCCAGTTCTGGCTCACGCCGCCGGTGCGAACCATGTCGGTCACCAGGTTCGGCGTATCGGTGGAAAACGTCGTCGCCACCATCGAGGTCCCCAGCAGCCACCAGGGCAGCTTGCGCCCGGAGAGGAAGAACTCCTGCGTCCCCTGGCCGGCCCGGCGGGCGAACACCACGCCCACTAGGACGACGACCGCACCGTAGACGGCGATGACCGCCCAGTCGATACCGATCAGTTGCATGGCGTCAACCCAGTCCGTCCCCGAGGTGCTGCGGATAGTGCCCCGTCGAGACCAGCTCGGCGATCTGACGGCGCACGCGAGGTGTATCTTCGGGGAACGTCATCCCGAACCATGCGGCGTCGGACAGAAGCACCGTGAGGCGGAGCGATCCGGCTGCGATGTGTCGATTGGCCACGGCCGGAAGCAGGAATTCGGCACCGGGGTCAGCCCCGTCCGTCTCCAGGAATCGAGCGAACTCGGATTCGAGCGTCGGGAGGATTGCCGAGCCGAAACCCCAGAGGTTCATCGACACGATCTCGTCACCGTGGAACGTGAGCCGGTCGCCCACCTCGGTGCGCCCCTCCAGGACGCCCTGTACCGCACGGATGTGCCGAACTTCCCGCACGCGTGCGACGAAGCCGTTCGCGTCTGGCTCGCAAATGCCCCGGGACACGCCGCCGTACGGTGAGAGGGTGGCGTGCAACGGGTACCCCACCACAGCACCAACGTCGGGACGGCCGCGCAGGTGCTCGCACAGCAGCGCGTAACTCGAGGCCCCGTAGAAGTCGTCGGCGTTTGCGACCAGGAATGGACCATCCACGAGCGGGGTGGTGATGAGGACGGCATGGGCGGTACCCCACGGCTTCGCCCGCTCGGGGGGGATGGGGAAGCCGTGCGGGACTGCCTCGATGGTCTGTGCTATGCAGTGGACATCGACCTTACGTCCGAATTGCTCACCGAGGTGCGACAGGAACACCGGGCTCAGTCCGGGCGGGACCACCAGCACCACCCGGTCGACACCGGCGCGCACGGCGTCATGAATCGTGTAGTCCATGAGCGTGGCCCCCCGCGGCCCGATGGGCTCGAGCTGCTTGAGGCCGCCATACCGACTTCCTCGGCCCGCCGCGAGGATCACCAACGTAATGGACATCGATATCCTGCCACCGTGAGG
>JBDHEI010000089.1:0-9312 GCA_039591075.1 Gemmatimonadota bacterium | reverse complement strand
AGCATCTGCAACCGCTCCTCATTTCCGAGGGCATCCCGTTGATCGGCAAGGTCGTGATCGGCACCGTACGGGGCGACCTGCACGACATCGGTAAGAACCTGGTGGGCATCATGCTGCGGGGCGCGGGGTTCGAGGTGATCGACCTGGGGCACGACGTGCCACCCGAGAACATGGTGCAGGCGGCGAACGAGCATGGGGCGCCGGTCATCGGTATGTCCGCGCTCCTCACGAGCACGATGCCCGTGATGAGCGAGGTCGTGGAGCGGTTGCGGGACGAGAAACTGCACACGAGCATCAAGACCGTCGTCGGCGGGGCCCCGCTATCAAAGGCGTTCGCGGACAAGATCGGCGCAACCGCGTACGGATTCGATGCAGCCAACGCCGTGGACGTAGTGAAACGATTGAGTGGGTTGTCCTGAGGTGCAGCCGTTCGCCGAGCGGCTGCGGGCGGGGGACGTATTGGTCGGCGACGGCGCGACCGGGACAATGCTCCTGGAGCGCGTGGTGGAGGCCGGCCGCGCACCGGAAGCTGCCACCCTCTCACATCCTGAGGTCCTGACGGAACTCGCACGGCTGTACGTGGAGGCGGGTGCGCAGATCGTCGAGACCAACCAGTGGAGGACGTCAACCGCGTAGCGGTGCAAGCGGCGCGAGAGGGAGCCGGGAAACGAGCCTACGTGGCCGCCTCGTGCGGCCCGTGTGGCAAGCTGCTCGAGCCGCACGGCGATACGGCCCCTGCCGCAGTGTATGACAGCTTTCGCCAGCAGATTGCGGTCCTGCTCGCGGCCGGCGTCGACTGTGTGTTCGTCGAAACCATGACCGATCTCGACGAGGCGACGCTCGCGATCCGCGCCGCGAAAGACACCGCACCCGACGTCCCGGTGGCCGCCATGATGACTTTCGACCGCACGCCGCGCGGCTTCTACACCATCATGGGGGTCACCGTCGCCAGGGCGGCGGGGGGGCTCGCGGAGGCCGGCGCCGATGCCGTGGGATCGAACTGCGGGAACGGGATCGAGCACATGATCGAGATTGCCCAGGAGTTCCGCCGCCACACCGATCTTCCGCTCATCATCCAACCCAACGCTGGCCTCCCACAGACTGTTGGGAGCAGTATCGTGTACGACGAAACACCGACCTTCATGGCCGGCAAGGCGCGGGAACTCGTGGATCTGGGCGTGACCGTCATCGGCGGCTGCTGTGGTACCACCCCCTCCCACATCCAGGCCATCCGTGCGATGGTCGACGAGCCGAGGAGCTGAGCATGCCCATGGAGCTAAACGGTCTGGACTGGGCCGTCATCGTCGCGTACCTCGCGTTCGCCTTCGGCGTCGGCCTCCTGTTTCGCGCGCGGGCGGGACGGGGCATCGCCGAGTACTTCCTGTCGGGACGGTCCCTGCCCTGGTGGATCGCCGGCACGTCGATGGTGGCCACGACGTTCGCCGCCGACACGCCGCTGGCGGTGACGGGCCTCGTGGCGCGGCACGGCCTGGCCGGCAACTGGTTCTGGTGGGCGTTCGCGCTCGGTGGGATGATCACGGTGTTCGTGTACGCGCGGCTCTGGCGGCGCGCAGAGGTCCTGACCGACGTCGAGCTGATCGAGCTGCGTTACAGCGGGAAACCCGCCGCCTTTCTGCGTGGGTTTCGGGCGCTCTACATCGCGTTGCTGGTGAATGCGATCATCATCGGGTGGGTCACCGGGGCCATGATCACCGTGCTCCAGCAGACCGTGTTCGCCGGTCAAAGCGGTGGCGCAGCCAGGGAATGGCTCTTCATCGTGATCCTCCTCGGGATCGTGGGCGTGTACTCCACTATGGCGGGTCTGTGGGGTGTGGCGATCACGGATTTCGTGCAGTTCTTCCTGGCCATGGCCGGCTCGATCGCGCTGGCGGTGCTCGCCGTAAACCACCTGGGCGGAATGGACCGCATGCGCGAGCAGGTGGTCGCCGCCTTCCCCCAGGGCGACGAGGCGTTTCGCTTCTTCCCCAACTTCTCAGTTGACGATCCCTGGATGCCGATAGGGATCTTCCTGGTCATGCTCTTCGTGCAATGGTGGGCATCGTGGTACCCGGGTGCAGAGCCTGGCGGCGGTGGGTACGTGGTGCAGCGCATGGCCTCGGCCAAGGACGAGCGGCACTCCGTGCTCGCTACACTGTGGTTCCAGATTGCCCACTACTGTGTGCGGCCATGGCCGTGGCTGCTGGTGGCGTTTGCGGCCCTGGCACTCTATCCCGACCTGCGGACGCTCGACGATCCGGGCGTCGGCTATCCAAGCGTGATTCGCGATCTCGCGCCGGCTGGTCTCCGCGGCCTCATACTGGTGGCTTTCTTCGCGGCCTTCATGTCCACCATCTCGACCCAGGTCAACTGGGGCGCGTCGTATCTGGTCAACGACTTCTACAAGCGGTTCCTCAGACCCGACGCCGACGACCGTCACCTCACGCGCGTCTCGCGCGCGGCCTCGTTGCTCGTGCTGGCGGTGGGGAGCGTGGCGGCCTGGATCATGCGCGACATCTCGGTGGACGAGGCGTGGAAGATCCTCGCCGCCTTGGGTGCGGGTACCGGAGCGGTATTCATGCTGCGCTGGTTCTGGTGGCGGATCAACGCGTGGACCGAGATCGTCGCCATGGTCGTGTCACTCGGCGCGTTCGTCGTCGTAAGTCGGTTCGTCGAGGCGAACGAATACCGGATGGCCGTAGTGGCGGGTGTCACGATCGCGGCGTGGCTTGCCGTGACGTTCGTGACCGCGCCGGAACGCCGAGACACACTGGAAGCCTTCTATCGCAAGGTCCGTCCAGCCGGTCCCGGATGGGGACCCGTTGCCCGGGCGCTGCCGGACGTGCAGCCCGACCGCCATCTGGGCCTCTCCGTCCTGGCAGCGCTCCTCGCGGCAGGGATCGTGTACTGCACGATTCCCGCGGTGGGCCTGCTGCTGTTCGGCCAGTACGGTAAGGGCGCGCTGGCATTGACCGGGGCGGTGGCGTGTGCCGCCGGCGTCGTGGTGGTGCTCAGGCGAATCGGCTGGGCGCAGATCGTGAGCTGAGCGCGCGCGACCGCACGACGGGGCCAACCGGGTGGCGCGCTACTGGCGGTAGGCGCCGTGCTCGATGGCCATGTCATGGCCTCCAAGACCCGCGCGCAACTGCTCATTGGGATTCGTCGGATCGCCAGGCCAACCGCCCAACCGCCTAACCGCCTATCCGCCTAACCGCCTCTTTCACCCGGTTCGCCCACACGCATGCGGGTTCGGCGTTCTCGAACACCTGCATCGCTTTGCGTAGCTCGCGCACCGCATCGTCGCGCTTGCCCTGATCGCGAAGGACCAGCGCGTACTCGTACAGCGTGATGGGGTGATACGGCCTCTGGCGCAGGAGATCTTCAATGCGGCTCTTGGCGCGATCGAGATCCCCGGTTGTCCGTTCACACCTTGCGAGACCCAGCGACGCTTCACGCAGCGTGGGCTGCAACTCGAGCGCCCGCCGATAGCGGGGCATGGCCTGCTCGCACGCGTCCCGTAGCTCCATGGCAAGCGCCACCGCGCGCTCCCGCTCCCCTCGGAACTCGCCCACACCGAACCGCGCCATGAGGGTGTCGACCTGCGTGAGCGCGGCCTCGATGCTATCCGGGTCTTCCAGCTCCTCCGCGATCGTCAGGCGACCCAAGCCCAGCAGGGCATCGAACGGGGCCGAGAGCTGCACTTCCAGCGTGCGCAGCGTGTCCCGCGCGACAGCGACCCGACCAGCACGTACATACTGGCCCAGCCCATCCAACTTGAGTTGCAGCTGATAGAATGGGATCGCTGCCGCGCCCCCCTCGGACCAGCTTCTCTCCATGTAGTCGACGGCCTGTGACAGCTCGCCGCGACGATCGTGATACGACTGCAGTGCTCGGTACACGTCGGCCCGCTCAGCCGGCGTGCCCGCGGCGCCGAGCGCCTGGTCGAGCCGTGCCCGAGCGTCATCGAACCGTCCGATATCGAGCGATACTCGCGCGCTCCCGAGCAGTGCATCCACGGCTTCGGGATCGAGCAGCAGGGCGCGGTCGTACTGCTCCAGCGCCCGCTCGTGATCACCCAGCAGTGCCGACGCTCGCGCGATAGCCTTGTACGAGTCCGGGTCCTCGGGGAAGCGCGTGGCGTAGCGGCGATAGTACTGGAGCGCGCGGTCGTTCCCGCCCTGCACGAGCGCCGTATTGCCGAGTTGCAGCTGCAATTCCGACCGCGTGGTATCGAGCGCGTACATGGTTTCGAGCTGGACCGCCACGCTATCGTACTGGCCCTCCGCCTCGAACAGCACCACCAGCACCTGCCGTGCCTGGAAGTCGTGGGGGTACAGCTCCGCATGCATCCGGGCCACGGCGAGTGCCCGTGCCGGATCCTGCCGTTGCAGCCGATAGTGGCTGGTCTTGGCCGCCAGTTGATAGATCTCTGGCAGCTTGTACGACAACCGGAGCGCCGTCTCGAGCGCCGCCCCGGCGGCCACCGTTTGATTCGCGTATATGCGGGCTGCAAAGAGCTGAAGGTGCGCCAGAGCGAACAGCGAGTCCCGCGCCACCGCGCGCTCCAATGGTCCGATGGCCGCTTGCGGATTCGTCTGCAGCATCGCCACCGCGCCGCTCACGTAATCGCGATAGGCCGCGAGCGACCCGGTCAGCGTCTCGGCGACGGGCAGATCACGAGCCTCCTCGAGCTGGGCGGCGGGCACGTCGAGATCGCCCTTGAGTGTCTCGGTCACGCGATCCACCAGCGCAAACACATCGCCACCCCCAAACTCGCGCTCGGCGACGAGCTGTCCACGACGAGCCTCGTACAGGCGCGTCGTCACCCGGAGAGCGTCGCTCGCCCCGTTCACCGAGCCGGTGAGGAACCACTCGAAATGCGTGTCGTGGGCAATCTGCCGCTGGAGCGTGAGCGGCACATTCAGTCCGTCACCAAACCCCTCGCGCTCCAGTCGCTCGAGGACGTTCTCGGGAGTAGAGACGTAGAAGAACAGGTCCTGGAGCAGATCGTGCCCTGCCGCCATGGGGATGCCGTACTGCAACCACGTGAGCGACGTGTCGTTCTGCGGGTTGTCGAAGAAGAACAACATCACGTTCTTGCGGAATCCCTCCTTGGGGATGCGCCGCGTGATGACGTTGCCCTCTTCGTCGCGCAGGGTCACTTCGGTCGTGGTGGCGCCCAAGTTCGTGTTGCCGAACAGCACGAACAGAACTGCCGCCGCCAGCACGGCATTGGCCGGAACACCAAGCTTCTCGACCAGCGACCACCCGTCACCGCGACGACGGTGAGCGAGCAGGGCCACCGTCGGGAGGAAGAGCAGCAGCGCGATGCCAACAAATGTCGTGAGGTGCGGAGACAGTGCCAGCTGCCCCACCAGCCACTTGGTGAGCGCCACGCCGAGCACGGCGGCCGCAACGTAGATCGCCACGACGCGTGCCGCGCGCCGGCCCATGAACGCCGTCCACCACGGACCGGAGCCCACGGCCTGGTGAGCACTGTCGGACGAGGCATCATCCAGGGCGTGCATGAGATCCTGGGCGGTCTGGATGCGCTCCGGCGGCGCCTTCGCGAGCAGGCGCTCCACCACCGCAGCGATGCCCCGGGGAACGTCCTTCGCCGCGACCGCCAACGATGGCACGGGCTCCATGACCTGCCGGGCCAGTGTGCGCTGTGGCGTGTCGCCGCCGAACGGCGCCTTGCCCGAGAGCATCTCGTACAGCACACACCCGAGCGAGTAGAGGTCGCTGCGCCCGTCGACCTTCGAGTCCCCGCTCGCCTGCTCCGGACTCATGTAGGCGGGCGTGCCCACGGCGAGCCCGATGGCCGTGAGTTGCTCGCCGCCGGCGGCTTCGGCCGCGCGTGCCACCCCAAAATCGGCCACCATCACCGTGCCACCGGCCAAGAGGATGTTCTCCGGCTTGATGTCGCGGTGGACCACGTTGCGCCCGTGCGCGAACGCGAGCGCCGTCGCCACCTGACGTGCGATCCGCACCGCGTCTGCGGGCGGAAGCTGCTGCTCGCGGGTGAGCCGCGCACGCAGGCTCTCACCCTCGACGTACGGCATCACGTAGTAGAGGAGCCCGTCCGCCTCACCCGAGTCGTACACGGCAACGATGTGGGGATGCTGCAGATTGGCCGTGAGCTGGACCTCTCGAAGGAACCGCTCGGTGCCCAAGTGGGCAGCCAACTCGGGCCTGAGCACCTTGATCGCGACCTGCCGGTCGTGCTTGAGGTCCCGGGCCAGATACACCGTCGCCATCCCGCCACGGCCGATCTCGCGGTCCACGGCGTACCGCTCCGCCAAGGCGCGCTCGATGCGCTGGATTTGTTCGGTCATCGCTCCAGACTCCGGCCGGCCAGACCCCGTAATGTAGCCATCACCCTCACTACGGGCAGCCGGCGGAGATGGAGTCAGAAAAGGCGGCTAGGCGGTTAGGCGGTTAAGCGGTTAAGCGGTTGGGCGGTTGGATCGATCGAGGGATCGGGGAATCGGGGGATCGACCTCTCCCTTTTCCCGTTTTCCCCTCTTTACGGACTCTCTTCTCGCTCACCCGCAATGACCTGAATCACCCTCAATATCCACTTCGTTTTTCGGGTTGCCGAGCATCGCGCCGGACTCCATGTTGGAAATCCGCGCTCTTCCCCAAGACCGGAGTTGGCCCATGCGTACGCTCCGCCCCTTGCGACGTGCTGCTGTCACCGTCACCATCGCGCTCTCCGCCAGCCTGTGGTATGGCTGCTCCGACAGCGCACCGGATTCCCTCGCCGGGCCCGAGACCCTGAAGGTCGGCGCGGCCGACGTGCAGGGCCTGCAGAACGCGATCGCGGCACAGGAGCGTCACACGCAAGCACTGCTCCGCAACCCCGGGGTGGTCGGGACGGCCGTTGGGTTCCTCCCCAGCGGGCGGATCGGCGTGCGGATCTTCGTGACCCATGCCGGCGTGCCGAACCTGCCGAGCGTGCTGGACGGCATCCCCACGGCACGCGAGGTGACCGGCATGCTGGTGGCGTTCAGCGACCCGACCACTCGGCAGCGCCCTGCACCGGTGGGCTTCTCGGTAGGCCACCCGGCCATCACGGCCGGCACGATCGGCGCCCGTGTGGTGGATGGCTCGGGGAACGTGTACATCCTCAGCAACAACCACGTGCTTGCCAACAGCAACGACGCCCTGCTCGGCGACCCGGCATACCAGCCGGGCCCGTTCGACGGTGGGACGGCCGGCGATCAGATCGCCACGCTGTTCGCCTTCCAAGCACTCGATTTCGCAGGCGGCCTCAACACCATCGACGCCGCCGTTGCCAGCTCCAATACCACCGATCTGGGCAACGCCACCCCGAGTGACGACGGCTACGGGGCTCCGAGCTCGGCGATCTTCGGCGACGCGAACGGGGACGGCTTCTTCGACGACAAGACCGCCCTCCTGGGCCTCGCGGTCCAAAAGTACGGCCGCACCACGGGACTTACGACGGGCCAGATCACCGGCATCAACGCGCAGCTGACCATCTGCTACGAGGTTCAGTTCATCTTCTGCGTGAAGCCGGCGACGTTCGTCGATCAGCTCATCATCGAGCCGGCCGGGTTCAGCGGCGGCGGGGATTCCGGCTCGCTGATCGTGACGTCGGACGGCACCAACAGTCCGGTGGGACTCCTCTTCGCAGGAAACGAGACCCAGACCATCGCCAACCGTATCGACCTCGTGCTGGATCACTTCGGGGTCGCGATCGACGGCACCCCGCCCGGCCCACCCCTCACCGACGTGGCGGTCACCGGCGTCAGTGCCACCGCAGAAGTCGTGCAGGGTAACGTGGCCGGCGTGAATGTCACGGTCCGCAATGTGGGCAACCAGAACGTCGCATCGAGCTTCAACGTGGTCCTGGTGGACAACACCGACGGCGTCACCATCGGGACGCAGAGCGTGACCGGTCTCGCGCCGGGCGCCACCACCACGGTCAGCTTCGACTGGAACACGGCCGGCAGCTCGATCGGCACCCACGCGCTCACCGCGCACCATGAGCTGGCGGACGACGACCCGTCGAACGATCAAAGCTCCACGACGATCATCGTGAACGACCTCCCGGTGCCGGTGCTCGACCTCGCGGTCACCAACGTGGCCGCGGTGCCGGAACTGGTCCAGGGCAACATCGCCGGCGTCAACGTCACGGTCCGTAATGTGGGCGACCTGGACATGAGTAGCACCTTCAACGTGACCGTCATCGATGCCACCGACGGCGTGACCGTGGGCAGCAAGAGCATCGCGGGACTCGTTGTGGGCGCCCAGACCATGGTGACCATCAACTGGAACACGGCGCAAAGCTCGCTCGGCCTGCACACGCTGATCGGACGCCACGAGGTACCCGACGCCAACGCGTCGAACGACGAGGGCTCGACGACCGTCCGGGTCAAGGACGAGAGCGGCAACTCACCCATCACCGACATCGCCGTGACTGGCGTGAGCGCTACATCGGTGCTCCAGGGTGATATCGCGCCCGTGACCGTCACGGTCGAAAACGTGGGGAACCAGGACGTGACCGCCACGTTCACGGTGACCCTGGTGGACGACACCGACGGGGTCACGATCGGCACGCAGAGCGTGGCTGGCCTCACGGCGGGTGCCACGACCACGGTCACGATCGACTGGAACACGGCAGGAAGCTCGATCGGGAGCCACAGCCTCACCGCGAGCCACGATCTCGCCGACGAAAACGCCGCCAACGATCAGGCCTCGACCATCGTGACGGTGAACGACCCCGGTGGGCCCACGCCGGTGACCGACATCGCTGTCACCAGCGTGACGGCCGTGCCGGAGCTGGTGCGGGGCAGCATTGCCGGTGTCAACGTCACCGTCCGCAACGTGGGGAACCAAGCGGTCGGCGCCACGTTCACCGTGACCGTGGCAGACGCCACCGACGGCGTGACCGCTGGCAGCAAGACCGTGGCCGGACTTGCCGTGGGAGCCCAAACGACCGTGACCATCAACTGGAACACGACGGGGAGCTCCATCGGCCCGCACACCATCACCGGGACCCATGATTTCGCGGACGACGATGCGTCCAACGATCAGGGCTCGACCACCGTCACCGTCACCGATCCGGGTGGCACCACCGGAACCGACCTCGCGGTCACCAGCGTGGCCGCGCACCCGGAACTGGTTCAGGGCAACATCGCGGGCGTCAACATCACCGTCCGGAACCTGGGAAGCCAAAACGTCGGCGCCACCTTCAACGTGATTCTTGTCGACGTGACCGACGGCGTGACCATCGGGACCCGTAGCATTGCGGGCCTCGCCGCTGGCGCCCAGACCACCGTGACCATC
>JBDHEI010000088.1:0-13839 GCA_039591075.1 Gemmatimonadota bacterium | reverse complement strand
GGTGTCGACGATCTCCCGTCCACGGCCGTCGATCGCGATCCAGTTGGGCGCGGCGCTGTCGACGGCGTACGAGATGCCACGCTCCTCGAGGAAGTGAAGGTCGGGCAGGTACAGTGGGGTCTGGTGGTCGAGCTGGATCATGGGTCTCGTTCGCTGGTGACATGCGTCGTTCACGGAGGCGGCCGGGCTTTCAGCCGACGGTTCGAGAACAGATCCGCCTGGTATATGGTTCCGCCGCTGGGGTGAAGATGCAAGCACGGCGCGGGTCCGTCGGAAGGGAATCAGAACAGCTGCCAGTGCCTCAGGTCAGCTCTGGGGTCGTCCTCCGCGACCGGACGACGGACCAGGCGATTACCGCGACCGCCAGCACGATGAGCGCTCCGCCCACGGCAGGCGCCCGACGGTACAGCGCGCCGAGCCCCGAGCCCGTGAGCGTGAAGATGATCGCTCCGGGGATGATGCCGAGAGCCGTGGTCCACGCGAATGTCCAGCGTGGGATCGCCGTGAGACCCGACGCCCAGTTGACGACGGTGAACGCGATCGCAGGGATGAACCGCACGGTGAGCAGCGCGGGCCACCCCGCCGAGTGCGCCATCCGATCGGTTCTGGTGAGGGCCTGATCCGAGAGCACCCGCCGGGCCAACGGCCGACCGAACCGGCGGGCCAGCTCGAAGCTCACGAGCGCCCCGACCACGGCCCCGCTCCAGGTGATGAGGCTCCCCACCGTGGCGCCAAACACCATCCCGTTCAGCATGGCCGGGATCTCGGCGGGGATCGGGAGGATCGCCACCACGATCACGAACAGGGGGGCGAGCACGTAGACCCACCCCCCCGAGTTCTCGATGAACAGCACGATGGGATCGAGCATGGACGATGTGCGATATCCGTAATCTGGGGCCCGATGTCAAGCGCGAGACACCGGGCCCCAGATGGTCGGCGGACTTGTCGCTATCTGCCGAGCCAGTAGTTGACCTTCACCAGGAAGGTGTTCGTGGCGTCCTGTTTGAAGACGTCCTTGAGGCCCCGACCGAACGCGAACTCCGGGTTCGTGCTCGACCCGAAGCGCCCGTGTTGCCACACCAAAAACACGGTGGAGCCGAGCATGTACTCCCACCGCAGTACCAGGTTGGAGCGGAACGACAGGACCGTGAAGTCGGGGTTGCCCAGATCGATCTCCGGCACGCCATCGCGGTCGAGATCGACCGAGATCTCGCCACCGCTGTCGATCAGGCGGTCCGAGCCGAAGTCGTCAAACCGATCGGCGAAGGTATCACCTCGCGGGTCGGCCACCTGGCGGAACCCGCGGTAGTCGCCGGTAGCCACGAACGGCTGGGCCCAGAGCTGCAGTGACAGCGTGGGGGTGAAGGTGACGTTCCCGCGCACGGTCATCGATCCGACCGTTTGGCGCAACTCACCGAAGATGTAGCGCCGGTCGCCCAGTGCGTCCTCCTGTGTCAGGTACTGCCAAGAATCGAACTGGGTGAAGATCCCGGGCGCGAACATGAAGTCCATGTTGGACGCCGCGCGCCACGAGATGCGGGGACTGAGGTCGTAGCCCCACGAATCGCTGGCCGGCTGGAGGAACACGAACGAGTGGAGTCCTATGCTCAGGGCCTTACGATTGTCGCTGTAGAAGCCGCCCCATGCGCTCATCGTATGCGGCCGCACGAAGGCGGGGCCGCCGCGCAGCGCGCCGGGTGAGAGCGACTCCAACTCTTGCTCCACCCCGATATTGCCGCCCCAGTAGTTCAGGAACTGAAAGTTGGCGTTCACGTTGCCGCCGGTCGCCAGTCGCTCCCACCCGTAGCTCCACACCGAGTGCTGGTTGAGGTTGAGCCCAAAGCGCCGGAACACCTTGCCGGGATCGTTCCAGCGGAGCCCCACCCACGCGAACTGCACGGTGCGGTCGGCTTCGCGCATGAAGCCCGCGTCATTCACCTCGAACCCCGGCGATCGGGTATCGAACCCGGTAGCGAACAGCGTGCGGCCCTTGTTCTTGCTCACGATGAACTGGCTGGCGAACCCCTCGAGCGAGGTGCGCGTCGGGTCGTACGTGACGTGGTCCTTGTCCGGGCGCTGGTAGTAGTGGGCCGAGGACCGTTGCGTAATGTCGATGGCCTCGGCGGAGCCACGGACCGCGCTGCCCACCAGCCAGCCGCCGACTTCGTAAGTATCGTCGGCAAAGCGATGTGACCAGTCGAAGCCTCCCGCCATGGCCGAACTGCGGAGCCACGTCAGGTTGTCCGGCAGCGAGCGGGTCGTGGCGGTCCCGAAGAACCCGACCTGGCTGAGCCCGTTCCGGAAGTCCCGCGCGAGGCGGCCCACGAAGTAGCCAGTGCGGGGCTCTACGATGTCAGTGAACTCCTCGCCCGTGCCGGAGACGACCTTGGCCTCCTCCTCGGCCGTCACGGCGCCGAGCAGACCCATCGTCCACCCGGAGGCCGTCTTCCCCGACAGCTTGGCAGCCCCCCGGATCGTGGTCTGGTCCACCCGGTCGGCGAAACCGCCTCGCGGGTCCGCATCCCCGTGCGGGGCCCGACCGACTCGGCGGGTGTAGAACAGCTGCTCGTTGGCGTTGTCGCCGTCACCGAGGAGAATCGGGAACCGGAAGACGTCGAGCCCCTCGTTGAAAAACGGGCGCCGCTCGGAGAAGAACGTCTCGAACGCCGACAGGTTGACGACGGCCGGGTCTGCCTCCACCTGACCGAAGTCCGGGTTGATGGTGGCCGATAGCGTGAGGTTGGACGTCACGCCCACCTTCAGGTCCGCTCCCATGCGACCCGATCGGTTCCGTCCGGTTTCAAAAGGGTTGTCTGCCTCCCCCTTGTCGTACTGCCCACTGGCGGAGAGGTACGGCAGCACTTCGATCCGGCGCGGCGGGCGAATGCTTTCGATGCCCACCAGGTCGCCGAACCGGGACACGATGCCCTGTTGGTCCTTGGGCATGAGGCGCCAGTGCGTCTCCTCGTTTAGGCGATTCACCAGCCGTACCACCTGGAAACCGAACTCATGCTGCTCGGCCGCCGAAAAGCGGAGCTGACTGAACGGGATGCGGAACTCCGCGGTCCACCCCTCGTCGTCGCGGGAGGTACCGACGTCCCACACGGCGTCCCACGACTCGTCGTCGTTGTTGTCGTCGAACAAGTACATGTCCCGCTTCACGCCGGCCGGATTCACGGTGAAGACGAATGCCGTGCGCCGGTCGCGGTAGGAATCGACCCCGACCATGATCCAATCGGACGGCGAGTCGACGTCCCGGCGGGTGAGACGTGCCGAGATTTGGTCGGCCTGGGAGTCCCAGGCGCGGACGCCCACGTACAACGCCGCGTCGGTGTAGAGGACCCGCACCTCGGTCGGTTCTGTGGCGGCCTCGCCCTCGTGCGGATCTTGCTGCACGAAGTCGGCGACGGGCTCCGCCAACGCCCAGGCAGGTTCGTCCAGCCGCCCATCGATTCGGGGCGGCTCGAGTGCGCGGACGGCCACGGCGGTGACGGCCGGCGGGTTCGCAATGCGTTCCCGCAGGGCGTTGTTGGCGGCGGACTGCTGGGCGTGAGCGATCGTCGCGCTCCCAGCGAGCGGAACCAACAGCAGCACCCCAATGACTGTGAGGGGATTGCTGGCGGCGGTGCGGTGGCCACCCGCGCCCAATGCCGTGTGCTCCGAACGGTCCATGTCGGAGTCGCCTCCTACGAGTTGGGTCATAGCCCACTTACGGGCTGCGCTGAACGGTGGTTTCGTCAGTTAGATACGCTTCGCGAGCAGAGGGTTGCGGAGCCGCGGCACGAGTGACCGCGCGCTTCCTTGACCTGTGGCGCCAAGCCGTGTTCTTTCAAACACTTACGAGGTCACGGGCGATCACAGGAAGAACGGCGAATGAAACAGTTGGTCCTGCTGCGTCACGGCGAGAGCACGTGGAACAAGGAGAACCGGTTTACGGGATGGACCGACGTCGGGCTCACGGAGCAGGGCGTGCGCGAGGCGGTCACCTCCGGTCGAACCATGCTCCAACGGGGGTTTGGCTTCGACGTCGCGTACACCTCGGTCCTGAAGCGCGCCATCAAGACCCTGTGGATCGCGCTCGAGGAAATGGATCTGATGTGGATCCCGGTGCATCGGAGCTGGCGGCTCAACGAGCGGCACTACGGCGCGCTGCAGGGGCTCAACAAGGCGGAGACCGCTGAGCGGCACGGGGAGGAGCAGGTGAAGCTCTGGCGGCGGAGCTACGATATCCGGCCTCCGGCGCTCACACCGGACGACGAGCGCCATCCGGGACGCGACCCGCGGTACGCCGACCTCACCGTGGAGGAGCTACCGCTCACCGAGTGCCTCAAGGACACCGTCGAGCGGATGCTGCCCTACTGGTTCGACGTCATCGCGCCCGTGGTGAAGGCGGGCACGCGGGTGCTGATCTCTGCGCACGGCAACTCGCTGCGCGCACTGGTCAAGCATCTCGATCAAATCCCGGACGAGGAGATCGTTGGGCTCAATATCCCGACCGGGATCCCGTTGGTGTACGAGCTGAACGACGCCGATCTCTCCCCCATCCGGAGCTATTACTTGGCGGACGAGGAGGCTGTGGCCGCGGCCCAGCAGGCAGTGGCCAACCAGGCAAAGCGGAAGTAGTCGGGACCGCTACTCGATCTTCTCGGCCCGCAGGAACGCGCCCGTCTTCACGTCGAACACGCGGATGGCGACCACCACACCCGAGCGACTCGTATCGACGTACCGTACCCGCACCACCTTCTTGTCCTTGCTGGGGCGGTAGACCACCATGCTGCCGGCCGGCGCGCGTACGAGGATGTTGTTGCACGACCTGGCCGCAGGTTGGTGACCGGGCGGTCGATTGGGAAGCCACAGGCGACACCGTCCCGGCGGCGGCAGATGCCCCGGCGGGATGCCGAGGGTGACGGCCGTGTTGCCAACCACCGTTCCCTGGACGTGGGCGTCGCCGGACCGGCTGGGCGCCGGTCCGCTCATGACGGGAGGATTGGAGCTGCACGCGGTGACCAGGGCGGCGAGTGGGAGCAGGTGGAGTCGTCGGGACATGGGTGACCTCCCGGGCTCGAGCCCGGTTGAGAGACCGTTCGCTGCAATCAATGGGAGCCGGTCGACGAGGGCAGTGACACCCCTCACGATTTCGGCTTGACCCCCCCGAAAGGCCCCGGTATGTTCCTGTCCCGGAAGGAGTTCCGGGGTCGTGGTGGCTGTAGCTCAATTGGTTAGAGCGCCGGACTGTGGCTCCGGAGGTTGCGGGTTCAATCCCCGTCAGCCACCCTAGGCGGTTAGGCGGTTAGGCGGTTAGGCGGTTAGGCGGTTAGGCGGTTAGGCGGCCGACGTCGTAGGTCCGTAGCTCAAGTGGTAGAGCACCGGTCTCCAAAACCGGGGGTTGCAGGTTCGAGTCCTGCCGGGCCTGTCAAAGCCGCGCCAACTCGGCGCGGCTTTGTCATGCCCGACAGGCACTCCAGGGGTCAGTCACGCGGCCCTCACGCATCGAACGCATCATGCATCTGCCGGGCTTTGTCGATGAGCTGCTGGAAGCTCGGGTTACCGAGCAAGGGCTTGAGGAACGGATTGTGCTCTTCCAGATAGCGATAGTTGCAGAACCCCCAGTTGATCGCGTGGCTGAGCCACTCGAGGGCGCCGTTCTCGTCACCCACCATGACGAGACAATTGGCGATGAAGATCGGAAACGACTCGTCGGTCTTGGCCGTCTCCACCATCACGTGCTTCTCAGACAGGTGTGCTGCGACGGCTTCGCGGTCACCGTCCGCGGCCTGGCAGTACAGTTCGCTCAGGTCCGCAACGGGTGCGGCGTCGGTTGCGGCAACGCGCTGAAAGAGCTCTCTCGCCTCGTCGAGCTGGCCCGAGTGTGCTATCACCTGCGCCAGCATCCACTCGATATACGGAGTGCATGCGCTTGGGTCGTCGACGATCTCTTGAAATCGGGAGGCGGCAGCGTCGAACCGTCCGTCCAAGAAGTCGACCACCCCACGAACGGCGCGGGTGAACAGGTCGAGTGGATCCAGCACGAGGGATTCAGCGGCCACTTCCCGTGCCTCATCGAGCCTCCCGACCTGGGCGAGGACCAGGGCAAGCAGCGTGAGGGCGTCCGTGTTCCTGTCTGTCTCTCGCGCACGCCTCAGCAGTCGAACGACCCCCAGGTAATCACCCTCCTTGTGACGGACATGTGCCTTGGCAAACAGTGCCAACCCAAGGTCGGGTGCCAGCTCGAGCGCTCTCGATGCATGTCGATCGGCCCGGTGCAGGGTGTCACGGTCGTGGCTGATGCCGAATTCGTACGAAAGACTGTAGCACCGAGCGAGCGTCGCATGCACCAATGCGTTCTCTCCCGCGATCTCCTGAGCCCGGCGCACGAAATCGATCGCTCGCTCGATGCCCTCGGGGGTGAGCTTCATCATCTCCTGGCGTGCCCTGAGTAACGCGTCATACGCGTGGAAGTCATCGAATCGGCAACGCGCGATGCGGCGGGCTTCGTCCGGAGTCAGGGCAACGCGGAGCGCCTGCGTGATCCGGCGCGACAGCCGCTCCTGGAGATCGAAGATGTCATCGAGTTTCCCAGTATACCGCTCGGCCCAGAGATGCGAATCGGTCGACGCGTCGATCAACTGTGCGGTGATCTTCACGGTCCCACCCGTGCGGCGCACGCTTCCCTCCAAGGCGTACCGGACGTTCAGCTCGCGAGCGATCGTCGGCACACTCTTCTTGGTGTCCTTGAACTGCATCGCCGACGTACGGGAAATGACCCGCACCTGCCGCATCCCGGAGAGCTCGGCGATCAGGTCCTCGGTTAAGCCGTCAGCGAAGAACACGTTGTCCGGGTCGGGACTCAGATTCTCGAACGGCAGCACCACGATCGACTTGACGTCCGGCTCCGCCTCCTTCGGTTCCGCGGACAACGCCTCTGAGAAGGTACTCGCCGAGTCGAACCGGTCCGCGGGCGCTTTTGCCAGCGCCTTGGTGATGGCGGCAGCCACCGGCGGTGGAACGTTGGAGCGCACGGTCGTTAAGGGTGGGACGGGATCCGTCACGTGCTTCAGCAACACCGCCCGACTGGTCGATGCCACGAACGGCGGATCGCCGACGAGCATCTCGTAGACCACGCACGCCAGCGAGTAGATGTCGCTCCTGCCGTCGATCTCTCGCTCGCCACTCACCTGCTCGGGACTCATGTACGCCGGCGTGCCGAGGGATAGACCGGTCTCGGTCAGGCGCTCGCCGCCTGCCGCCGTGACCGCCAGAGCGATGCCGAAGTCGGCCACTACGGCTTGGCCTTCGCGCAGGAGGATGTTCTCGGGCTTGATGTCCCGATGTACCACGCCTTGGCGATGTGCCGACTCGAGTGCGCCGGCGACCTGCGTCGCGATCGTCAGCGTCTCGTCGATGGAGAGCTGCTTCTCGCGGCTGAGCTTCTGTCTGAGGGACTCACCCTCGATGAACGGCATCACATAGTAGAGGAAGGAATCGACTTCACCTGAGTCGAAGAGGGCGAGGATGTGCGGATGCTGCAGGTTTGCGGTGACCCTGATCTCGTGCAGGAATCGCTCGGCGCCAAGTTTGACCGCAAGCTCGGGGCGCAGGACCTTGACGGCGACCTGGCGCGCGTGCTTCAGGTCCTTGGCCAGATAGACAGTGGCCATGCCGCCACTTCCGATCTCCCGTTCGACGTCGTAGCGGTCGGCGAGGGCCGTCCTGAGGCGCTCCAGGGGGTCAGACACGAGCCGAGGCTCCCGACTGAAGTCTTCCGCCAAGCTACGGGCAGTCCAGCGGGGCGGCCAGGGTGGGCTGCCCTGCAAACCATTTGCAAACCAACGGGACGGGACGGGAAGGGATTAGAGGGGACGGGAAGGGACGAAGGGGTCGCTAAGTCGGTACAGGACGGGACGAAGAGCACCGAACTCCAAAACCGGGGGTTGCAGGTTCGAGTCCTGCCGGGCCTGTGAAAGGCGGCGCAATTGCGCTGCCTTTTCTACGTCCTATCACCTTACCGCCTGTCGCGGCAGGACTCTCTCCCCCGAGCAATTGCATAGACAGGTCCGTGGCTCGTCGCTGCGCGAAACGGGATCTAACAGAGCGCATTGAGCCTCCGGGACGGAGTCGTGTGGCTGGACACCACCAGTGGCGCATGGTGATACTTGCGAGGCGGGGACTCCACTCCGCATTGCGAACGAGTCGAGGGATCGTGGGCCAACTGGTCTACAGGATAGAGCGCCGACCAGATCGTTCGATAGTGCTTCGTCGTGGCCCGTTCCCGGGCAGAGCGGGGCCGGTTCTGTTGGGACTCACCTTGGCTGGAGCAGTGGTTGTGGCGACACCACTGGTCTTGGGTGCAGGCCTTGTAGTGAAGTGGTTGTCAGGATCGGAGTGGCTACTGCAGCATGGTGCTACTGTGGCAATTGCTGGGTTGGGTGTGGTGGGTGGGCTCTACGCGTACCTGCGGCATTTCCGCCGGCCCACACAGATCGTATTCGATTGGATACGAGAGGAGCTCAGGCTCGGTCCGCGCACACAACCAGTCTCGTTTGAGGATATGGAATCGATCTCTGTTACTGAGGGATGGGCGGACGAAGACGATGACCCGTTGTACGACGTTGTAGTTCATGCCAAGGCCCGGTCGGTGATCGTCGGTGAGTTTGGAACTCGAGAGGCGGCGGACGAGTGGGCGGCGGAGCTGCGGGAGCACGTCGCGATGCCGTTGAGCAGCGGCGAACGGTGAGTACCCGGGTCGCTAAGTCGGTACAGGACGGGACCAAACGGGACCAGAAGGGACAGGACGGGACGAAGACCACCGAACTCCAAAACCGGGGGGTCCCGGTTCGAGTCCTGCCGGGCCTGTTTTAGTGAGCTCCTAAGACCACCGAGCGCCGCGTGACGCTCGGGGCTCAGCGTGCCCCCCGGAGGACGATGCTATGACTCCCCACAACGTAGACATCGGTCGATGACATGCCCCATATGCCTCTGAGGCCGGGGAGTGCGAGGCTCGTCATCGCGCTCCAACTGGTCCCGTCGTAGCGCAGGATCGTGCCCCAGGTGCTCGGGCCTCCCACCGCGTAGACGTCCGTCGATGACGTGCCCCACACGCCCCTGAGGAACACGCTCGTCCCGCTTGTGATTTGGCTCCAACCGCTCCCGTCGTAGTGCAGGATCGTGCCCTCGCTTCCCACTGCGTAGATGTCCGTAGATGAGGTGCCCCACACACCCCTGAGGGCGCTCTTCCCACCTGTCATTCCGCTCCACTCGGTCCCGTCGTAGTGCAGGATCGTCCCGTTCATTCCCACTGCGTAGACATCGGTCGATGCCGTACCCCACACGGCATCGAGGCCCTCGCTCGTCCCGCTGGTCATCGTGCTCCACTCGGCCCCGTCGTAGTGCAGGATCGTGCCCAAGTCTCCCACTGCGTGCACGTCGGTTGGTGAGGTGCCCCACACGGCACGCAGGTGGTACGATGTACCACTGGTGGTCATCCCGCTCCACTCGGTTCCGTCATAGTGCAGGATCGCGTCTCCGACAGCGAAGACATCGCCCGATGAGGTTCCCCACACGGCCGATAGCCAGTCCGCGGTCCCACTGGTCATCGTGGTCCAACTGATCCCGTCGTAGTGCAGGATCGTGCCGTCAAAGTAGCCGGCTGCGTAGACGTCGCTCGATGACGTGCCCCACACGGATCGGAGGGGCTCGCCGATCCCCCTCTTCATCGTGCTCCAACTAATCCCATCGTAATGCAGCACCCTGCTGTGCTCTCCCACCACGTAGATGCCCGTCGACGACATGCCCCACACGCCCATCAGTAGTCCGTCCGCTCCGCTGGCTATCGCGCTCCAACTAGTCCCGTCGAAGTGTAGGATCGTGCCGCTGTCGCCGCTGCCTCCGACGGCATAGACATCGGTTGACGAGCTGCACCAGACGTCATGTAGGTGCTCACTTGTTCCGCTGGTCATCATACTCCAGCTGGTCCCGTCGTAGTGCAGGATCGTGCCATTGGCGCCAACAGCGTAGACAGCGCCCGATGACGTGCCCCACACAGCCTCGAGGCCCTCGCTCGTCCCGCTGGTCATCGTGCCCCAACTGGTCCCGTCGTAGTGCAGGATCGCGCCATTCCCGCCAACTACGTAGACATCGGTCGATGACGTACCCCACACAGCAAAGAGGCGCTCGCTCGTCCCGCTGGTCATCTCGCTCCACTGGGTCCCGTCGTAGTGCAGGATCGTACCGTCCCATCCCACGGCGAAGACATCGGTCGATGACGTGCCCCACACACCAAACAGACGCAGGCTCGTACCGCTCGTCATCTCGCTCCACCGGGTCCCGTCGTAGTGGAGGATGGTTCCTTGGAGGATCGAACCTTCCGAACCCACCGCAAAGACATCGCTCGATGAGGTGCCCCACACTCCAAAGAGGTACTCGCTCATCTCGCCGGCCATCTGGCTCCACTCGGCCCCGTCGTAGTGCAGGATCGTGCCGGCGTCTCCAACCGCGTAGACGTCAGTCGAAGAGGTGCCCCATACGGCATGAAGTGGAACAGCTGGAGGGACGTCGACGGCCCACGAGGTGACCGGACCGACCTCCGGCGTCGACACGGTCAACAGGGCGTAGCCGACCAGCCCATCGACCTCAGCCGCAATCGTCACCTGCCCACTGGCCACGGCGGTCGCCGTGCCGCCCTCGTCAATCGTTGCCACATGCGGATTGAGGCTGGACCAGGTCACCGTGGGTGAGGGGATCGGGGTGCTGTCGGCGTCCGATGCCGCGACGCTGAACGTGGTGGTAGCGCCCACGCCCGAGATCGATACCCCTGCCGGCGTGACGATCACCTCCACGGCGGGGCCGGGCTCGACGTCAACCACGTTATCGCATCCCAGCCAGCCCCACGGGGCAAGGCTGAGCAGGAGCAGTGCGGCGGGTGAGCGTACGACGCGTCGGACGGGACGCACGGAGCGAGGCTCCCCGCGGCTCCTTGGTGGCATGATGTCATCCCTGAGAGGGAGTGCTACCGCAGAAATCTGAGTTGACTAGCCATGTGTGCAACCATGAACCACGACTGATTACATCGGCATTCGATGCTCCCTGAGCCTATGGAGTCTCTCGGGGTCCGATCCTGCAGACCATTTGCAAACCAACAGGAAGGGACTAGAAGGGATCAGAAGGGACAGGACGGGACGAAGGGGTCGCTAAGTCGGTACAGGACGGGACCAAACGGGACCAGACGGGACCAGACGGGACCAGACGGGACGAAGACCACCGAACTCCAAAACCGGGGGTTGCAGGTTCGAGTCCTGCCGGGCCTGTTGCGACAAAGGGCCGCGCGATCAGCGCGGCCTTTTGTCGTACAGGCGCCGACCGGACGTCGCTCTAACCGTCGGCTCGTCCGCTATCGCGCACTCGCCGCCGCTTGACGAGTCGAGTCCTGCCGGGCCTGTCAAAGCCGCGTCTTGCACGGGAGATACCCTGCGAGTGCCAGAACCGCGCCCTCAAACGCCAGGAGGCATCGAAGTTGTTCGAGACGCGGGAAGTCATCTCGATCATGGGCACTTAACCGCTCACCTTGCGGCCAGTGACATCACGACCATTCTGTTGCATGACCACGCCGGTCACCTCACCCGACTCGTTTCTGATAAACGTGAACTCCACGGGAGCCACCTTCGAGTAGAACTTGGTCTCCGACTCGGCGTAGATCGGGGACTTCTCCTGCCCCGTCGGCTGAATCGATAGCCTGCCGCTTTCGAACGTCACGACGACCGAAAACCGCGACGAGAACTGGTACTCCCCAGCATACGACTCGAGAACTGCCACGTCGACCTCGACTTCCCCGCGTTCCGATACGGGACCCTTGCATTCCCTTCCAGACTCGATTTCGTTCGTAATCCGATTGAACTCCATCGCATAGTTCGACACGTTGGCATACTTCATCTCTCGCGCCATGCCGTATGCTTTGCTGTAGTACGCTCTCGACTCCTCCGATCGACACAAGACACGATACGCGTCTCCGAGGTGGTTGAACACACGTGCCGATCCCGGGTGCAGCACGGCATTGCGTTCGAGTTCCCGCACGGCGTCGTTCCAGCGGCCCTGTTGTGCATGCGTCCGCGCGGCCACGTCCGCCACGTTCTCGTGCGGCACCACACGATATCCGAACCGATCGCTCAGCTCGGCGTAATGCGCATCGATCTGCTCCCACCCTTCCCCACCGGGTTGTGATGCCAACTCCTGGAGGTCGGCAAGTTCCCAACCATCGAACAGCCACGTCAGGCCGTCGCGCAGCGCGACATGTGGATCGGCCGCGCCAGTGGAGGAACCTCTGTCTCCAGCGTACGACGCGTTCATCGATCTATCTGCACTCACCACTATAGTGCCGACCGATTCCGGGACACCTGCGAGCGTCTCCACATCTCCGATGAGGACGGTGAACGCGGCCGCGCGGTACTCGGCCTCGACCCATGGCCGCAGCTCGTCAGTAATGAACGTCGAAGAAGCTGATCGTTGTGCAGGCGTCGGCGCCGTGGTGTGCACGACGATCATCCCGGGGCCCTGCCCGCGATCTGCAAGCGAACGCGCGACGCCGGAGGCTTGATGCAACGATGGTTCGCCGTCGAGCACGAACATCACGGGATACTGAGTCGACGTCGATAACTCGTATCCTTCCGGCGTCAGGATCCGGAGCAATCGTTCTTCCCCGAGGATCGCAGAAGCCAGGTTCGCTTTCCGTCCAGGCAGCGACGCCGCCGCGGCCTCGGCGGGGGCAAGCGGGACGCCGACAGCGATACGACGGGGTGCGGGAGTGCTCCGTCCGCCCTGGTGCAGAATCAGGCCGTCGACCGCGCCGCCATCGTCCTTCGTAAACGAGATCTGTGCGTTCACCACGCGCGCAAAGAACTTCGTATCCGATTTGGGAAACACGGGGAACTTGTTCTGCCCGGTTGCCTGCACGTAAAGGCCATCGTTCTCGAGCGTAACGTTGATGACAAAGGTGGGACGCAGTTCGTACTCGCCGACGTAGGTCTTTAGAATGTTTTCGGGGACGAAGACCTCGATCCGATCCGCCACCGGGGTGTCCCCCAACGGTATGTCCGGGTTGATGAGGTGTAACGCAATGTCCCGGGACGAGATCGGATAGTTCGCGAGCAGGACCACGCCGACTCCGGCGTCCGGATCGAATCCAACGAACGCGCGGAAGCCCCGCGTCGCGCCACCATGGGTGATGATGCGTTTATCCCCAAACTTCATTACGCGCCAGTTGAGGCCGATGTCGGCGTTGGCGTCGATCGTGTTTCGCACCTTGTGCGCGTCCCGCATCGACCGTTCGACCTGTGACGTTGGAGGGCCAGTGTTGGCGGCCACGAAGCGCAATATGTCTTCGGCGGTCGACCGTAACGCGCCCATCGCCGGCAAGTTGGGCCAGTTGCGGTACGGAGCGACGAGCCCCATCTCGTCGTGCCCCACGGTCATCCACGCACGTACCTCACCTTCGACCTTGGTGCTCGTCATACGCATCCCGAGCGGATCGAGAATCCGTTCCCTGAGCAGTTGCTCGTACGTCTTCCCCGAGGCGCGCTCGAGCGCGTGGCCGAGTAACGCGACGGCGATGTTCGAGTACTCGTACTCGACGCCGATGTCGCGCCGCAGCTCGTGTTCCGAGAGGAACTCGTACAGCATGTCGATCGTGTACGTCGGGTAAGCGCCGTCACCGGTGGGGACCATGTTGGTCGGCATGCGCGTCAGTGACGACCGGTGCGTGGCAATGTCGAGCAACGTGATCTCGCGCCCGTTACGACTGGGGACGGTCACCCCGTCAGGCAGGTACTTGGCGACCGGATCTTCAAGGGC
>JBDHEI010000087.1:0-19209 GCA_039591075.1 Gemmatimonadota bacterium | reverse complement strand
CAGGTTGGGGCCTGCCGAAAGGAAGTCGGTGGCGGCGCCCGTGCCGCGCCCGCCGCAGCCCACCACTCCGGCCTTGAGTGTCGGGCCATCGGGCGCCTGGTCCAGGAGCGGCGGCCACCGATAGTGCGCGTACCGCTCACCCGCGCGGCTGCACCCGGCGACCAGCGCCCCCACGGCGCCCGCCACACCGATCATTCCCACCGTCTCAATGAACTCCCGTCGGCTCGGTCCTCCCGCGGTCTCACTCATCGTTCCCCTCCCTCCTTCGTTCCTCTGCGCTCGGCTGTGTCACCGCTCGCACCACGCGTAATCCGATATCCAGACAGTCCGAATACCACCATCGGCTCTTCGGAACCTGCGGATCGGTCATGAAACATGCGCGACTCCGCGTGTGATCGCGAGCGGCCGATCGCACATCGGCCGGATCACTGCGGAACGATCCGCCTCGCACCACCCGCTCGTCCCCGGTGTCCGGTCCACGGGGATTCACGACGGCACCGTCGCCGGCACCCCGCTGATAGGTGTCGGCCGCGTACCAGTCCGCCGTGAACTCGCGGACATTCCCCAGCATGTGCCGGAGCCCAAACGGGTTGGGTGCCACGAGCGACGGCGGCTGCGTCCGGCCGTTGCTGTTCCCGCGGTGGACCACGAAACTGTCGAGCACTGCGGTGTTGCGCCCGAGCAGCCGGTTCCACCACCGTCGCTCCGTGTATTTCGTGGGACTGCCATCGAAGAAGTACGGGCCGTCTCGGCCGCCGCGGGCGGCATACTCCCACTCGGCCTCCGTGGGCAACCGATAGTGCTTGCCGGTCACCTGTGAGAGCCAGCGACAATACTGCTCCGCGGCGTGGTGCGTCATCATAATGGCCGGCCGGTCACCCTTGCCCCACCCCTGATCGGGGGGCACGTAGGGCGGCGTGGCACCGGTGATGGCATCGACGCCTTCTTCCTCCATGAGTCTCGTGTCGCTGCGGCCCTCGGACCGCGTGGCGCGGTACCAGGCCTCGAACTCGTCCCACGTGACTTCGATGCGTCCCATCCACAAGGAGTCGACCGCGACCGAGTGGACGGGACCTTCGTCCGCGCGACGATACGGCTCCGACTCGGGACTGCCCATGCGGAAGGTGCCGCCCGGAATCGCCACCATGTCGAATGAGACCGTGGTGCCGGGGATGTACTCGGTGTAGTCGGTGAAGCCTTCGACGATCGCGGGGGCCTCGTAGACCTCGTCACTCGCCGCCGCGACCAGTCCGAAATCGATCTCCTCGGCGTCGGGATCGAAGTGGCCGACCTGCATATGGCACTTGATGCAGGGGATCTCCTCCGCATTGTTCTCATAGTGGAGGTGGGCCTCTTCGCCTTTGTCGGTCAGCTCGACGGGGAACAGGTTCGGGTGGCAAGCGATACAAGACTCGCCAAACACGAACGTCGTCGCGTGCTCGAGCTGCGATCGCTCCTCCCAATAGAGGCTGTCCTGCTCTCTGAAGATCGTTCCGACCACATCGCGGACACCCAGGCGGGTCTTTTGCGCCGCATAGGCGACCCCGCCGGGCGGCAGGTGACACTCCACGCACTGCACCACCGTGCCGCTCTTCGTCGCGTAGTGGGTGGACAGCCTCCATGACGTCGTTGCCAGCGGGTGCACGTGGCAGGCGCCACAGAACGTGTCGGTGGACGTCACGTCGTTGGCGCCGCGGACACCCACGACCACGACGATCCCGGTCGCGAGCCCCCAGACGTACGGCCGGCTGAGCAGCCGTCCCACGGCGTTCACTGCCCTCGAGATCCGGCTCATCCAGCGCGACGTCCGGTCGTGACGGTCACGTGGCGAGGAACCTCTGCTTCACCAGGGCGACGTTTGCGCGGGTGTCTTCCAGGAACCGGCCCTCGCGACCGCTCGTCTCCAGCACCAGCCACTTGTCGTACTCGATGTCGTCGAGCGCTTCCGCTACCGCCGGCATGTCCACCATGCCGTCGGCGCTCCCTAGCAACGGTGTGTTCCAATCCTTCAGGTGCACCTCACAGATCCGGTCGTTGCCGAGCATGCGAAGCTCGCCGGGCACGTCATAGCCGTTGCCGGTCGAATTCCCCACGTCGTAGTAGACCCACAGGGACTCGGAGCCGACCCGCCCCATGATCTCGAGGTTCTGCTGTGCCGTGATGGTGTTCTCCAGACCCAGGATGATGCCGGCGTCTTCCGCTCGGGGCATGATTTGCCTCAGGGCCTCCACCACGTTCGTGACGTTGGCGTCGTCCAGTCGGTACACGGAGAACCCGTCCTCCGGCTCGTTGACAAAATCTCCGTTGTCGTCGCGGAACCGCAGATCTCCGTTGCCGAAGAACGCCATGAGGACGTTACTCGCGCCCAGGGCGACCGCAGCCTCGATGGCGTCGATCACCCAGACCGCGGCGCGGGGCTGTTCCGCCAGCGGATTGCCGTTCAGCAGTCCGAGCGCGATCGAGTTGAACGCGATGTCGTGCTGCCGTCCGAGCTCGCGGTATCGCGCGCGCACCGCCGGATCACGCAGGACGATATCGTCCGGGTTGCGCCCCAGGCTCACCTGGATGCCGTCCAGGCCCGCCTCTTGTGCGCGGGGAATCGCCTCCGGGTCGCACATCTCGCCCAAGTTCCAGTCACACATCCCAATGCCGGCGGTGCGCCGGCGACCTGGGGAGGGACTCGCGCACGCCGCCAGGGCGCCCGCAGCGGAAACGGCGGCCAACGCAACACCGGTGTGCTCGAAAAACATTCTGCGGTCCATGGTGGGATCAGCTCCTTCCGACGGCAAATCCGAGTTCAGTCCCTGATGGCCATGCAATAAGATGAACGTCGGGGCGGCGCTGGACCAGCAGATGTTGGGACATCGCGGTCTCGACCGGCGGTGCTTGCTCCGATCCGGCCCGTCAGTTATGACAGGATGACCACGCCGACCGGAGAGGGGTGCATGGGCTACCGACTCAAGGACCTGCAGTACCAGCGTGCGGCACGGGATCCTCAGGTCATGCTGGAGCATCTGGGGCAAGACTTCGATCTGAAGGTCTCGGTCGGGATCTGGTATTTCACCCCGGGTGGCGGGCGGTTTCATGACCGGTTCGTTCCCGAGGCATCCATCGAGCAGCGCATCGATATGGCTGCCGAGATGGCCAAGCTCGGTGTCACGGGAATCGAGGCCCATTTCCCCGATGAGGTGAACGAGTCCAACGCGCACCTGTACCGGCAGCTCGAGGAGGAAACCGGTATCCGCCTCGTGGCGGTGCCGTTCTCACACTTCTTCGATCCGAGGTTCGAGTTCGGGTCGCTGTCGAATACCGACTCCCGCACGCGCGACCGCGCGATCGAGATCGCCGTGGGCGGCCTCCGTCTGGTTCGGGATCTCGGCGCGGACCTCGCCATCTCCTGGCCGGGCATGGACGGCTATCGCTATCTGCACGGCAAGCCGTTCATGCACATGTGGGATCTGTTCGAGGGAGCGATGGCCGAGGCCATGGACGAGGTCCCTGGCGTACGGGTGGCGATCGAGCCCAAGCCCTACGAGCCGGCGGCCAACAATATCTATCGCACGACGGCGGAGGGGATTCTCGCCGCGCAGCGCATCGAAGCGAGGCTCGAAAATCCCGAGAACCGGCGGATTCTGGAAGGCGGGGGCACGCTGGTCGGCCTCAATCCGGAGGTCGGGCACGTCAAGATGGGATTCGAGATGCTCCCGGCGGCATTCTCGCTCGTGGCGATGGAGTGCCGGCTCGCCCACACGCACTGGAACAGCCAACCTGATGGGAACTACGACCAGGACAACAACGTCGGGGTCGTGAACGTCCACGAGACCGAGGCGCTGTTGTACGCCCTCTGGGGCATCGGATACCAGGAGTACGTCGGGATCGACATCAATCCCGAGAACATGCCGGTGCTGAAGGCGGTCGAGCTGAACGTCAGGGCCCTGGAGAAGATGCGGGACCGGGTGAGCCGCATGCCACACGAGCGCATTCTGGAGTGTCACCTTCATCCGGGTGACCATCGCGGGGAGTTGGAGGAGATACTCATCGAGAGCTGGTAGGAGCCGTCACCATGGAAGGACTCTTCGCAGGACTGGACGTGTCCACGCAGTCCTGCAAGCTGGTTGTGATCGACCTCGGTGAGCGGGTGACCGTGCATGTCGACGCGGTCAACTACGATGAGGACCTGCCTCACTACGGCACCCGCGATGGCACGGTGCAAGGATTGGAGCGTGGCGCGTCCGAGTCCGATCCCGCCATGTGGCTCGAGGCCATCGAGCTGCTCTTACAGCGACTCGATGCGGCACCGCATCTCGAGCAACGTCGCATCCAGTGCCTCGCGGTCTCGGGTCAGCAGCACGGGCTGGTGGCGCTCGACGAGGACGGCAACCTCGCGCGTCCGCGCGCCAAGCTCTGGAATGATTTCTCGACCGCCGAAGAGTGTCGGCTGCTCACGGAGCGGGTAGGCGGACCGGCGCGGATGATCAGCGAAGTGGGCAACACGCAGCGAACCGGCTACACGGCCCCGAAGATTCTCCACATGCTGCGCCACGAACCGGAGTGTTACGCGCGGGCGACGACACTGTTCCTCGTTCACAACTACATCAATTGGTACCTCACGGGCGGCGCCGACGGTGGAGTCGCCATCATGGAGCCCGGTGACACGTCGGGCACGGCGCTGTGGAATCCGGTGACCGGTGGGTGGTCGCAGCAGGTCCTCGATGCCATCGATCCGGGACTGGCTCGCAAGCTGCCGCCGGTCAGGCCGTCCGACCGGACGATCGGGACCATCGCCCCGAGAATGGCAGAGGCGTACGGTCTCTCCACGGCGTGCGCGATCGATGCCGGCAGCGGCGACAACATGTATGCCGCGATCGGGACAGGGAACTTCGTGCCCGGGATCGTCACGATCAGCCTTGGCACGAGTGGTACCGCGTACACGTTCCTGGAACAGCCCTACGTCGATTCCGAGGGGGAGATCGCAGCCTTCTGCGACAGCACCGGCCACTACCTCCCGCTGCTCTGTGTCTCCAACATGGCAAACGGCTACCATGCCGTGTTGGAGCGGTTCGGCATGGGATACGAGGAGTTCGACGCGGTCATCTCGCGCACCGACGCGGGGAACGGTGGCAGGCTGCTCATCCCGTGGTACACGGGAGAGCGCACGCCCGACCTGCCGAACGCAGCACCCCTCTACTTCGGCTTTGGCATGGATGACTTCGACAAGGAGCGGCTCAGCAGGGCGGTGCTCGAGGGGCATGTGCTGAATCTGTGGAGTGGGTTCCGCAGGCTGCCGGTGCAGGCGAAGGCGATCCATCTCACGGGCGGGCTGTCTCGCTCACCCGCGTGGCGCCAGATGATCGCCGACGTGTTCGAGGCGGAGACGGTGCCGGTCGCAGGCGAGGGTGCAGCGTTGGGGGCAGCGATTCACGCCGCCTGGGTGTGGGCCAAGGAGCAGGGACAGAATGTCTCGCTTGCCGAAGTGGCCGAGCCGTTTGTGGTGCTCGATGTCGCCAGGCGCAAGACGCCCATCGCTCGCAACGTCGAGACTTACCGGGTACAGAAGCGGCTGTATCTGGCATTGAGCGAGAGGGCGCGTGGGATCGTGACGGATGAGGATCCGTTTGAGCTGGGAACGGCGGTTAGGCGGTTAGGCGGTTAGGCGGTTGAGCGGTTAGGCGGTTGGCGCGAGGAACCGCCAGGGGGATCACCATGAAAGGCGGTAGGAGGGTAATTGGAAGGGGGAAAGGCACACTTCTCTTCCGGAAGCGGATGATGGACAGAGTCTCTCTAGGGGTTGTGCTTGGCGCGCTGACCATCGCCGGCGTGGGTTGTGATTCGGATTCGGGTCTGACGCCGGTCATCGTTGCGCCAACGTCGCACTTGGGGCGGGGCATCAATCTGGGTAACAAGCTCGAAGCGCCCGCCGAGGGCAAATGGGGCGCACCGGTCGAAGCCTGGATGCTGACCACGATCGAGCTGGGAGGGTTCGCGACGGTACGCATCCCGACCCGCTGGAGTGCCCATGCCGCCGCAGTCCCACCGTATGCGATCGACGCGGCCTTTCTGGATCGCGTGACCTGGGTTGTGGATCAGGCGATGTCCGCCGGATTGATGGTGGTGCTGAACATGCATCACTACCAGGAAATCTTCGCCGATCCTCATGGCCAGCGCGATCGGTTTCTGGCCGTGTGGCAGCAGATCGCCACGCATTTTCGAGACTATCCGGATAGCCTGGTGTTCGAGGTGCTGAACGAGCCGAACACCAACCTGACGCCGGAATTGTGGAATGCGTTCCTCCTGGACGCCCTCGCCGTGATACGCCAGAGCAATCCGGACCGCTACGTCATGCTCGGCACGGGGGAATGGGGCGGCATCGGCGCGATGCAGCGTCTGCAACTGCCGGACGACGATCGTCTGATCTTCACCTTTCATTACTACGAGCCTTTTGCGTTCACGCATCAGGGCGCCGAATGGGTTCCCGGGTCCGACGCCTGGCTGGGCACCACGTGGGGCACGAGTCAGGATCGCGCGGCCGTACAGCGCGACTTCGACACCGTCGCCGCATGGGCCGTGCAGCATGACATCACGGTCTTCATGGGAGAATTCGGCGCCTACTCCCGCGCCGCCATGGACGACCGCCTAGCCTGGACGGCCTTCGTGCGAGGCGAAGCCGAACGCCGAGGCTTTTCCTGGGCTTATTGGGAATTCGACGCCGGTTTCGGAGCTTACAGAAACGGGCAGTGGAACGAACTGCATGAGGCGTTGAATCCGTAAAGCGGTAGGGCGGCAAGCAGGGGGACAGCCGCCGATCGTTCGAGTCGTGACGGCGGGACCCAACCATCATGGCCTTTCGAGATTCGGGACGCTGCTCGACCATCCCGCTGCCCTAAGGGAGCGACCGCATCCCTGTTGTCGGAACGAACAGCGTCGCACTATTGTGGCTGAGACGGAAGGTCCGGGATGTATCGCTCACGCGTTCTGGAGTGACGCTATGAAGACCACTTCGGTTTCAGTCGTTCTTCTCCTGCTCATGGGATGCGGGCAGCGGCCGGCCGGTGACACACGCCTGAGCCGCGCCAACGTCGATCTCGACGTCGCCGGGAGGACCGCCGTCGTCCACACCACCGCCGAGGGCATGGCGTTGAGGCTCACCCCTACCGACACCCTCACGTTCACGGCATCGGAACCGACCTCGGAAGGAAGGATGTATGTGTTCGTCGATCCGCGGACGACCTTCCAGACGTTCCTGGGGATCGGCGGCGCGCTGACCGATGCCTCGGCGGAAACCTTTGCGAAGCTTCCCGAGTCACGACAGGAAGAGCTGATGCAGGCCTATTACGACACCGAGAGAGGCATTGGGTACACCCTGGCTCGGACGAACATCAACAGCTGTGACTTCTCGAGCGCGAGCTATACCTATGTCGACGAAGGCGACAAGGAACTGACCTCCTTCTCGATCGTGCACGACCTCGCGTTCAAGATCCCGCTGATCAAGAAGGCGACAGCCGCCAGCGGCAACAGGCTCCAACTCTTTGCCAGCCCGTGGAGCCCACCGGCGTTCATGAAGGACAACGACGACATGCTGCACGGAGGCAAACTGCGCCCCGACTTCGCCCACTCTTGGGCACGCTATTACGCGAAGTTCATCAAGAGCTACCGGCAGGAAGGCGTGCCGGTGTGGGGGATCACGATCCAGAACGAGCCCATGGCCACCCAGATTTGGGAATCCTGCATCTATTCCGCTGAGGACGAGCGGGATTTTCTCAAGAACCATCTTGGTCCGGTGATGGCGCAGGAGGGACTCGGCGACGTCAACATCATCGTCTGGGATCACAACCGCGACCTGATCGTCCAGCGGGCACAGGCGATCTTCGACGATCCGGACGCCGCGAAGTATGCGTGGGGGATAGGATTTCACTGGTACGAGGACTGGTCGGGTGGAGAGCAAATGTACGACAACGTGGCCCTGGTGAACCGGCTCTACCCCGACAAGCACATCCTCTTTACCGAGGGTACACCCGCAAGCTTCGACTCGACGGGGTACGAACGATGGAGCCTCGGAGAAGACTACGGGCGGTCGATGATCCACGACTTCAATTCAGGGACCGAGGGGTGGACCGACTGGAACATCTTACTCGATGAACGGGGAGGCCCCAACCACGTGGGGAACTTCTGCTTCGCGCCGATCCACGCGGATACGCGTACCGGGAACCTCATCTACACCAATTCTTATTATTACATCGGCCACTTCTCGAAATTCATCCGTCCCGGCGCAAAGCGGATCCTCGCCTCACCGAGCCGCAGCATGCTGCTCGCCACAGGGTTCGTCAACGAAGACGGCACGGTGGCCGTGGTGGTCATGAACCCGACACCGCGCGGTGCGCAGTACTATCTCACCGTGGGTGCTTCCGCTGTGGAGGTCAGCTCGCCGCCTCACTCCATCCAGACGGTGGTTTTTTAGGCGGTTGGGCGGTTAGGCGGTTAGGCGGTTGGGTTGACCAGGTCTTCGCAAGCCTCGTCACCGTATCCCAGGAATCGTGAGGGGGTGTCGCGCCAGGGAGGTGCTACCCACCCACCGTCGGTGGCGTCCGCAGCCGGGGCCGCGCGATAACGAAGATCGAAGCGACACAGACGAGGCCTACCGGCACGATCGCGAGCGACGCCCTGAGCCCGAACGCGTCACCCAGTACACCGGTCACGTACGGCAGGGCCGTTCCACCCATCAGCGCCATGACCAGCACCGCGCCGAACGCCGTCCCCGACATCCGCTCGTAGCGATCGCCCACGTGGCCGAGGATGACCGGAAAGACCGCCGCGAACCCCACGCCAGTGAGCAGCGTCCCCGCCCCCGCCGACACCGTCCTCCTGGCGCCGATCAGGATCAGCGCGCCAGCAAACGCGACCCCCAGCGATGCCAGGAGCACCGCCGCCGACGACACGCGCGGGAGCAGCCACCCCAACACCAATCGCCCTCCGGTCATGCCCTTTCGCCGTCGAACAGCAGCGTCCAGCCCTCGTCCGACGCACAGGCGAGGGCCACCAACCCCACGCAAGTATGTGCCGGGTGAACGGAATCGTCCACCTGGCGAACTCTCAAGCGGGAGCGCCCCGACGCGTCGTTACCGCACGCGTGCCCGAACGCGGACGGTAAAGGCCGAGGCGGGGTTGACGACGGTCAGTTGGTGGATCTCTTCGGTGGTGAAGCCGGCGGCCTCGAGGGCAGGCAGGAACTCCGTGAACAGCGTGTCGTACGGGCGAAAGGTCCCCCCACCGGATTCGCCGACGTGGTACCAGCCGGCGTCGTGCGACACGAGCACACGGTCGAGCAGGCCCTCCGCCTTCATGAACGCCACCCGCGCCACGTAGCGCTCGACGTTGCCGTGTGCCAGCCCGTCGAGCGAAATCCACGCGCCGCGCCGCGCCGCGCGAACGTGGACCGTAGAGTCGTCTTCGGCCTGGGCGTGAACCCAGATCCAGGCGCTCGGATCGACGCCTTCCGCTTCCAGCACGGCCAGCTGCTCCAGGGCGCCGGCGGCCGGCCCCGTGTGGGCGGCAATCGTGAGGCCGGTGCGCAGGTGAGTGCGTGCCGCGGCCTGAATCAGCTTGCGGTCGATGTCCGACAGCGGGCCGGGGTCGACGCCGATCTTGATGAAGCCGGGCCGGATGCCGGTCCCGTCGATGCCCGTCGTCCATTCGCGGATCCAGCGCGCGGCAAGCGAATCGGCCGGGTGGGCGAACGCATGACCTGGCAGGTGCTGGTCGTCACGGGCGCCGTAGTACCCGGTGCTGACCAGCAGGTGCATGCCGCTGGCGTCGGCGAGTTGCCTGAGCAGGAGCGGATCACGCCCCAGGTACGCCGGCGTGGCCTCGACCAGGGTCCGTGCGCCGAGTGTGCGCGCCCGGTTCAGGTAGGGTAGGACCGTCTCGAACACGTAGCCACGATCGTAGCGCGCGGGGCTCACCTCCTCCGCGCCGGCGAAGTCGACCAGCACGTGCTCGTGCGGCAACGTGATCCCCATCCGTTCCGGCGCGATCGGGCCGTTCACCGTCATGACCGACGCGGGAGCCGGAACATCTGCGGTGCAGCCCGGGAGTGTCGCGGCTATCACCAGCAGACCGATCCAGGTGGGGAGTGCGTGCAGTGGTTTCATGGAGGGTCGCTTGTGGACCGCCCCTGACTGCCGAACCGGGCTATCCACGACATCACTGAAATCATCGGGCGAGGAGTGGGGGCGCGCCTTTGGTCCCGTAGATGTAACTGCCGATCCTCCGGACGCGGGCCATCTGCTCCTCGTCGAGCGGCCCAGCATCCAGGGCGGCGAGATTGTCCTCCAACTGCGCGGCCGTGGAGGGGGCCGTGAGGCAGACATTCACGTCGGGATGGGAGAGCACGAAGCGGTAGCAGTCGGCGGCGGTCAGCGGGCGCTCGCCTTGTGGCATGAGCTTGGGCTTCATGAGCTTGCGCCAGCAGGTGGCGGTGTAGATCACGATGCCCGGACGGTTGTCAGGCGACAGGTGCGGGAACACGTCCTGTTCGGCTCCCGTGTGCACGGCGTTGTAGCGGACATGCAGGAAGTCCACGGGCGTCTTTACCGCACCGCTTGCGATACTACCGAGGAGGGGCCGCTTGTGGCTCGAGATCCCCAGGAAGCGCACCTTGCCGCTGTCCTTGAGCCGCTGTACCCGGTCCGTGAGTGTCTCGCTCGGAGGTTTGCCCATGCCCTGGAACAGCAGATCGGCCCACTCCAGCCCGAGCTTCTTCAGCCAGCGCTCGACATAGCGTTCCAGACGGAATCCCCTGACGATCGGCCTGGCCAGCACGATACACAGCCCCTCGCGGTGGCTGGGCGCCAGGTTTCGGACGGCCTGCACCATGGCGCCCAGGTTCAGCAACGGTGACACGTAGAGATAATTGATCCCGTGCTCGTGAACGGCCTTCTCGATGGCGGCCGCGGGGACGCCGTAGCCCGACGCCAGCCCCAAGCGGCTCACCATCAGGCCCGTCCTGCCCAAGGGAACTCGCTCTCTCAAGTCCATTCGTGTCTCATTCACTGCTATGGTTCCGCCGCTGCGGCGGCGGAGTCGAGTGCCGAGTGCAGCGCGTTGAGGTCGAGGGCCATGACCCACACGTCGAAGTTGTTGGTCCGCGTGCTGGTGAACGCGATGCGCGTGCCGTCGGGTGACCAGCGCGGGGTGTCGTCGTAGGCGGGGTGCACGGTGAGTTGCACCGCCGGTCCGCCGAGTGCGGGCATGACCCAGAGGTCGCAGTTCCGTCCCTCGCATTGGACGAAGGCCAGCAGCATGCCGTCCGGTGAGAGGTCCATATAGCGATAGCTCCAGTCGCCCGCCGGCCGCACCTCGCGGACCTCATCCCCATCCACCAGCGTTTCCATGATGCGCCGTCCCGGGGACCCCGCCTCTGCGTCCGCCAGCGTGAAGTAGATGGAGGCGCCGTCGTCGGACCAGCACCCGGGAATCGTTTTCATCCCGGCTCGAGAGAAGATCATCTTCGCCACGCCGGTGCCGACGTCGAGCACCCACAGGTCGGTTCCCGCCTTGAAGGCAATCCGGGAGCCGTTCGGCGACCAGATGGGGTTGCCGCCTTGATGGATCGGGATCGATGCGGGCACTACGCGAACCGGCTGTCCCCCGCGTGCAGACGTGATCTTGATGCTCTGGCCCATATCCGCGTCGAACACGATGTAGTGGCCCTCACGGGACCAGTTGGGGTGCTCCCCGATCTCGTCGGTCAACCACTGCGGTTCGCCGCCGACCGATTGGACTGTGTGGAGCCCAGCCACGATCCCGGACTCGCGCTGGTCGAGGTACGAGTACACGATGGTCGTACCATCCGGAGACCACGACGGAAACCCTTCCTGCGCGGGATCGAATGTCAGCCGCTGGACAGGAAAGCGGTCCTGGGCGGAGAGACTGGCCGCCCACCATGACAGGATCACGAGCACGGGCGGGACGCGGTGACACAGGCTCATGGGTCACCTCGATATGGCGAGGGCACGCCCCACCTGGGCGCGGCCCGTGATGGGTTGACAGTGCCTCAGCGATCGATGGTGTCCTGCGAAATCTACGCTTCGGCGGGACAGCGGTAAGGCGAGGACGGTGAGAGGGTAGGACGGTGGGACGAATGACGTCGCTCCCGCCTCCTACCGCCCAACCGACCTACCGCCCTACCGACTGACGCGACCTACATGCTCTCCCGGATCTTCACGTTCCGGAACCAGAACACGCTGCCGTGGTCCTGGATCACTATGTGGCCGGTCGCGGCGCTGCCGTAGTCGGGAGCGTCCTGCCACTTCCCGGAGTTCTTGAGCTTCTCCCACTCGTCATTCCAGCGTTCGAACTCCACGACCTTCGCCCCGTTCAGCCAGTGCTCCACCTGGTTATCGTGCACGACGAGGCGGCTGGTGTTCCACTCGCCCACCGGCTTGAGCGGCTTGTCCGCGGCGGCCGAGTGCATGGCGTAGTTGTCGGCGGCTTTCTGCCCCGGCTCTAACCCACCCGGGAAGCCGACGTCGTCCACGAGCTGGTACTCGGGACCCGTCTTCCAGGCGGCGTCGTACGTCGCGTCCTCGATTACCCCGTACATGAGGCCGCTGTTGCCGCCCTCGGTGGCCTTCCAGTCGAGGCTGAGCTCGAAGTTCGTGTACTCGCCGTCCGTCACCAGGTCGACCCGCATGTCACTGCCGTAGTTGCCCTCGGTCCCCACCGACTTCATGGCGCAGTCCTCGATGGTCCACGACTCGAGGGCACCGCCACTGTAGCCGTGCCACCCGGACAGGCTTTCGCCATCGAACAGCAGCGTCCAGCCCTCGGCCCGCTCGGCGTCGCTCAACACATTGACACCCGCGCAGGGATCGGCGGCCTGGTCGGCCTCGTCCGACGCACAGGCGAGGGCCACCAGCGTTCCCGACACCAGACCCCACGCAAGTATGTGCCGGGTGAACGGAATCGTCCACCTGGCGAACTCTCAAGCGGGAGCGCCCCGACGCGTCGTTACCGCACGCGTGCCCGAACGCGGACGGTAAAGGCCCGCGGCGGGATCGGCGATCAGCGGCAGCGTGTGACCGCTCAGACATCCGCCGTCGCCGTTCAGTGTACTTGAGGTCGACTGGACCTCACGTGGATGTCCGCGGTAGACCCTCCTTCTTTACGGTGTTGCCAATCTCAGCTCTGCAAGTCGGGACGGCGGGATCTGTCCGGATGATTGCACGCTTGACACTCAGGTCTTGCGGTGGCCGATTGAAGACGAAGTGAACGGGACCTCAGCCGCGAGTTGACCATGGATACGGTGCTGCTGTTTCTTCTCGCCTTTGGAGGTCTGACGGGCATCGGCGTCGCTGGTGTGTTCTGCCTGACGCTGGTTGGTCGAATCAGATCGACACCGACGGATTCCGCGTTGGCGCGACGGCTTGCGGAGCTCGAGGAGCGGTTCGGTGAGACGGAGGCGCTGGTCGCGCAACTTTCGGGCTCCGACCAACAGTTGCGGGACTTGGAGGAGCGCGTCGAGTTCATGGAGCGCCTGCTGCAACAGGAGCGTCCCGGGGACCGGCTCCCTCCCGCAAAGTAGGCGCTTTCCCAGGGGGGACGTCGGCAAATCGATCCTGTCCTGTCTCCTCTCTGGTTTGGATTGAGACGCGGCACAACCGAAAGCCCCGAACGCCGCGTGACGCTCGGGGCTTCAGACCCCACCGCCCGGCGCGGGGCCAGGGGGTGCAGTTCGGTCACAAGGCAGCCGGAGGCTACATGCCGCCTTTGTGCTTCAGTGCAAGGTTGAACGTGAAGCCGGTCGCAGCGTTCATGAATGTCTCAAACAATCCCATCCCCGCTTCACCCTCTCGTTCAAAAAACAAAGACAGGAAACGGACATCGTTCGGGGACACCTCCCATTCCATTTCTTCCAGGCCATTGGCCATCAGGCCAAAGCACATGACGCCCGTCTCACCTGTCATGACACGAAGGCACGTCGTCTCGGGCCAGGTCTCAGCCATCGCGGGCAGAATGTGATCCCAGAAGATGGTCGTTGCGGAGTCCGCGTCCACCCCGGTGAATTGCCAGCTCATCACCACGTACCACTCGACGTTCTCCCACTTCTGAGCCGCTGGCATCTGTGCGGATGTGCGGCTCGACAGCACAAGAGCGAGGACAAGGACTGCGAATACGATGCGACGCATTACGCGCCTCCATAGAGGGGGATGACAGAACATACGGGCCGCGTCCGGTGAGAAACAGTAAAGGAGTGGTCGGAAATTTGCGCGAGGCCGCTGCGCGCTATGAGCGGCAGTCGTCGGTGGAATGCTAAGCCCCGAGCGCCGTGTGGCGCTCGGGGCCGGGCGGTAGAGAGTTGAATGCGGTTAGGCGTCTAGAGGTTCTTGCGGAGTTTCAGCACTGGTCTCCGGGACATTTGCGAGTCTTGGCTATCTGTCGCGGCGTGCACTTTGGCACGCCCTCGTCAACGGCTGGAGCGAGCGGCGTGGTCCCGGCGAAGATGGCGCAAGACCTGGAAGTAGCACCGTGACCCACGGAGGCTGTCCAACCGTCCGCCGTCAGGGTGATCGTTGGGCCGGTCACGCCTGTCGTCACCGTGTACACGGTCGCGGGAAAACTCGTCGTATACGCGAAATGCTGGATCGAGTAAGCCTCTTCCTGCGTGGCGAGGTTCCTGAGATCGGATTTCATCGCGGTCACGAGCGCCTTTTCCCTGCTCGACGCGAACCTCGGGATGGCAATGGCCACGAGCACACCGAGGATCGCCATCGTGACCAACAGCTCGATCAGCGTGAACCCGTGTCTCTGGAGGGGCCGCATATCGCACCTCACCGCCGGAGTCATTCATTGCGGAGCGGAGAAAGTATCCCTCGAGACGCGGCTGCGGAAGGGCACCGGGCTGAGCCCACCGCGCAACCCAGCGGATCGAACCGGTCAGGGGGACTCGGATAACCCGAGCTTCCGCCGCACGAACGGCCGTACGAATGCCGCTGGCGGATTGTGCGACGTCGCCCGGTCGTACGCCTCTCGATACAGCGCCTCGGCCTCGTTCTGCCGGCCCATGCGCTCGTAGGTCATGGCCAGCAGGCAACGCATGAACGCATCGCGCTGGTTGCCGGGCGCATTGATGGCCTCCGTCAGCGCCGCTTCGGCGGTGACGAGGTCGTCGGTGTAGAGCGCCACATAGCCCACGAGGTACGGGAAGTACCGCTCCTGCTGCTCGGCCATGGCCGGATCGCTGTCCAGAATCCGCCGCGCGTTGCCGATCTGCCGCTGGGCCTCGACCGCGTTGCCGCGTCGCGCGGCGATGCGGCCCAACGCGTGCGTGAGGCGATAGTCCCAGAGGCTGCGGGGATGCGTCGGCGGCGCCGGCTCCTTCACGCCCAGCTCGTAGCCCAAGCGGTACAACCGCTCGGCCGCATCGAGGTCGCCGGCGTCGAGGCACACGCGCCCACCCTCATCCGCCATTTCGCCCTGCTGATAAAAGGCGTTCTGCGGCTCTTCCGCTTCGCGCGTCATCCAGTAGGCGATGACCATCATCTCGTATTTCGCGGTGTTCGCGCAGTCGCCGTCGAACGCGTACGACATCGCCATGGCGCGGAGGGCCCTGGCCTCGGCCACCGGATCCGCCGCCGAATCGATCATGGCCTGAAAGATTGCGCGGGCTTCGGCCGTGGCGCCCTGGGTGTCGAGCTGTGCCGCCTGCCGCATCGGGCCGGCCGCGCCGGGTCCGCCTTGCGCGTAGGCCGCTTCGGCAAGGAGCAACGCTACGGCGAACGCCGACACCGACACGGCGAGAGAGCGGAGACGGAATGGGATGGTCATGATGATCTTCCTCCGGGTTCGGACACGTCGGGGGCAGGTCGACTTCGACCCGCTGTCAAACATCGGGCACCAGCACCCCTCCCGGCGCGGGACCGGGCGGGAACCCTTGCTGGAAATGCTCAGGTCTTGGGTCGTGTCTCGTGGGTACTCACCGACCCGGCGGGCACTCACCCCTGCTGCAATGCCGGAGTGCGAGCGTCTCAGCGAGGCCAGGTCTCGTACTCCGATCGCGCCGCCGTTCTCGACAACCAGACGAGCAGGAACACGGGATACGCGAGGAGGAGCGCGGCCGCGAGGACGAGCGCGAACGGCACATACACTTGCCACGTGATTGTCCCAACTGCCGGCAGCTCCCCACCGTGCTGCTCGAGCCACAGGGTTCCCCGTCCGATGACCACCACGACCCATCCGATCGCGAGCCAGGCCCAGAGCCTGCACAGGGACACCCCGTGACGGGCGCGGCGCCTGAGGCCCAGGGACCCGACGATGAGGAGTGCTGCGAGACCGATCTCGACGGCGGCGGAGACTGCGCGCCAGGCGGCGGGCGGCATCGAGCGCGCGATCAGGTCGGCCAGGTCCGGGGGGAAGATCCGTCGCCACTCCGCTGCCGTCCACCGTACCGTTATCAGGTCGTCGACGGAGTCGAGCAGGAGGACGATGCCGAGGACGATGCCGATCGTGCCGATCACGGTGGGCCACTGCGGGCGATTGTCCACGATGGTGTCTCTCCGTTGCGTTAGGTGCTCAGACTACAATAGGGCTGGAGCCTCGCAACCTCAAACACGCGAAGCCCGGTCCCCAGTCGTCTTTCTTTGAGGCGGGCTGAGCCGAGTGCATCGGTGAGGTTCGACAGCGCGTCCGGATCGACGACTTGGTCGAAGTCCTGCACCCCCACTCCGTCGACGACATGCTGCCTCAGGAAGCCAGCGAGCAATGGACGACCCGCGACATCACGAAACGGGAAACACGGATTTGCGCACTGTACCCACGAACTCGTCAAATTGTGAACGCTGCCGTGCGAGGGAGTCCCGTCCGGCGGACGACCGGCGCACGCGTCTCCCTGATGTCCAGCGGGGTGCACGCCACGTCCCGTCGGAACTCGATCTTCCCGGATCCTCGTGGGGTCGCGGGCCCCGCCTACCGCCGCTACCGCCGCGCGGTCAGCTCCGTCTCCTGGGTGCCGCTTCCCATCATGGCCGGGAGCTTCAGCGTGCCGCGCACGACCAGGTGCGGCGCGTCACGCGTCACGTTGAGCGTCGCCGCGCCGGACTCGTCGCCGTCGAGCGGCGACAGCGTCACGATCCACGTCTCGAACGTGCCGGCGCCCGTGGTAACGGTCTCGCTTCCCGTGACGGTGATGCTGATCGGCCTGATCTTCTGCGTGAGCAGCGCGAGCATCTGCATGCTGCCCACGTAGTTCTCGCCGAGGGGCAGCCCCGCGAGGAGCACGTCGCGGCTGGCGCCCTCGCCGAACACGGCGCCCGCGAGCGCCATGTCCACGGGTATGGACTGTGGGCCGATCTCGAGGGTGCCGGTCACCTTCGTCTCCGTGAACCGGAGCGTGACCGTTGCCCCGCCGGTGGCGTCGCGCCGCACGGGCAGCAGCGTTGCCCGGTCCACATCGAGCGTGTCCGCCGCCGTGACGCCCTGGACCTGCACCGCATCCACGATCCGCCACACCGGCCGATCGTCGAACGTGGCCGTGGTGACGGTGCGCGTGGAGCTGAACTGCTGCTCCCGACCCATCGTCTTGACCGTCGTCAGGTAGGTGAGCGTCATCGGCGCCAACGCGTCACCGTTGCCGGCCGCGATCATCGCACCGGCCATGGCCGCGCCACCCGGTGGCGCCTTGGTGACCGTGACTGTCGTGGGGTCCACGGTGAGCGCCGCGAGCTTGGTGGCGATGTCGTCCGGCATGGACTCCTGGTAGCGACCGCCCAGATGCGTGGCGAAGAACTTCTCCATCGCCACCGCGAAGGCGAGCCGATTATCGCGGCCCGCGAACCCGTGGCCCTCGTCCGGCGCCAGCAGATACTCGACCGGCATGCCGCGGTCCCGTAGCGAGACCACGATCTGCTCGGACTCGGCCTTGTTGACGCGCGGATCGTTGGCGCCCTGGATTACGAGCAACGGAACCCGGATCTGATCGGCCGAGTGGATCGGCGACATCTTCTTCAACAGCTCCAGATCCTCCGCATCGTCCGGATTGCCGAGCCGCACGTTGAAGATCTTCTTGATGGGCGCCCAGTACGGCGGGATGGACGCCAGCAGTGTCAGCAGGTTCGACGGACCGACGTACGAGACGCCCGCCGCGTAGAGGTCCGGCGTGAACGCGAGCCCGGCGAGCGTGGCGTACCCGCCGTACGAGCCGCCGAAGATCCCCACGCGCGTGGGATCAGCGATGCCTTGCTGCACGAGATACGCGACGCCGTCGCTGATGTCGTGCTGCATGGCCCCAATACCCCACTCCTTGTTCCCGGCGTTCATGAACGCCTTCCCGTATCCGGTGGAGCCGCGGAAGTTGGGCTGGAGCACGGCGTAGCCGCGGTTGGCGAGGAACTGGGCGTACGGGTCGTAGCCCCACGAGTCGCGAGCCCACGGGCCGCCGTGCGGCAGGATCACGGTCGGCAGATTCCTGGCCTCGACCCCACGTGGCAGCATGAGGTACGCGGGGATCGTGAGTCCATCCCGTGCCGGGTAGCGCACCGGCGTGGCAAAGGCCAAGTGCTCGCTCGGCAGGCTGGGTCGGGACCGGTAGAGCAGTGTGGCGGCCCCGGTCTCGCTGTCGTAGAGGTATGCCGCGCCCGGATCCACGTCGCGCGAGACCGAGATGATCCAGTATCGCTCGTCCGACGTCTGCGATCCGACCCCCAACTCACCGTCCGGCAGCGCCGCACGGATCCGCTCCAGATCCTTGGCGAACTGTTCCGTCTTGGGGTAGATCCGCACGCGATCGCCGACGTACACCGTGGCGAGCAGGTCGCCCGTGACGTCCGAGAACGCGGCACCGCCGAAGTCCACCTGCCCCTCGGGATCCGACTCCACGACCTCGAGGGTCTTGGTCTGGGGATCGAGCAGGGCAAGCCGTGCGAGATCCACGTCGCCACCCTTGTTGGTGATCATGTACACGCGGCGGCCGTCCTTGTGCACTTGGAGCGGTCCGCAGCTCTCCTCGTTGCTGCACTCATACACCGGGGTGAACGAGTCACCGTCCACCCGCAGCACCTCGGTGCCGCCTTCGTCCGTGATGCGCACGCCGAGGCGAAGGTTGCCGGCCCGATCCGCGAAGAACCCGGCCACACGGTCCCGGTTCTCGAGCACGAGTGCGCGCGCGCCGGTCGTGAGGTCGATCGTGTGCACGTCGTGCCACTGTGGATCGCGGTCGTT
>JBDHEI010000086.1:0-11296 GCA_039591075.1 Gemmatimonadota bacterium | reverse complement strand
TGAACGAGTCGCCCCCCGTGCCCCCGGCAGGATCAACAAAACCGAAATACTGCACGTCGGGCTCCGGTGGCACTTCCAACACACCCTCAAGCACCGACGCCTGCAACGCCTCCAAATCGACAAACGACGCAATGTCGCTCCGAAACTGCGCGAGGTATTCTGCGCCCGCTGCCTCGGGGTCGCGCTCGAGTTCCGCCGCGACGAATTCCTCGGGCAACGTCGGATTCATAGCCCGCGACGGCGCACGCCATACCAACACGGGCGAGTCTTTGCCGTAGTGTTGCTCGAAGGTCCGCCACGTCTCCCCCGCCCTGCGATACGGCGTCGTAATCGCCACCAACAAACTTGAGGGCACCGTGGCGAGCCCCGGCCTTGCCGCCGTTAGCACTTCCCTGTCCGGGTTGTGCCCGTCCTCGTCGCTTTGCCAAAACGAAACCTCGTCGGCAATGAGCGCGAGCAAGGAATAGCCACGCAAACCGCGAAACGACGCGGTGTGAATCTCAATCCGCACGCGGTTGCGCAAGTCGATGCTTTCCCGACGCTCAACGTCAATCAGCGCCTCGAGCGCTGGCGTCGCCTTGAGAAACCCCTCGACGTATTGCTTGACGTTGCGGGCCTGCTTCCGGTCGGAGGCGACAATTGCAATCGTGCCAACCTCGCCGGGAGCTAGCACAGCACTGTGGTCCCTACAGACAGCGACGTAGCATGCGAGAAGGGCAGCAATCCTACTCTTGCCCGACCGCCGCCCGCAAACTGCCCACGCTTCCCTTACCGGCGCGGTCGGCGGCGCACGCCCCCCCGTATGCTCGGCGAAGTACGCCAGGGGTTCGGGAACGTGCCCCGTCCATGTCGGGTCGCGCTCGGGAATCGTGAGCCCCAACAGCGCACGCAACACCACGTGCCACCCCCGCCAGGACGGCGCGCTGAGTTCGGGCCAGAACCTCCTTATTGCCTGCTCGACACTGAGCCCTTCCCGGCGAAGGCGATAGGCGTCGGTTTCCACCACACGCTGCGCCGCACGCTCGTCGGCCTTGGCCCGGCGTGCCGCTGCCGATAGTCGCCCCATCACTCGAGCTTGCTCTCGACTCAGACTTCTCCGTCGCTTTGCCATCCCGTCTATCCCTCCCCACCCGTTCCCGTAGCGTTCAGAATCCCCTACGCGCCTCGAAACCCCTCGCCCTAGTGGTGGAGTGCCTCTCGTGGCGTTCGTTTGGTGTAGGGCCGACGTTCGCCCCCCTGCGCACACCCCACTTACACACCCCCGCACCAACCGTCGCCCCGTCAACGGGTTGCGGCCCTATCGCACCTGCTACCGTAGCACGCACACAGCGCTGGGACACGTTCAGCCACCCCCGGCTGCGCGCTGCATACCCATAGCGCATATACAGAGGTCCCTCGTCGGTGGTGCCACCGTCACCGACGTGGGCGGTGCGTTGGTTTGCTTCACGTCGCGCAGCTATAGAAGGCTTTGCTTTGCTTTGGTTAGTTAGACGGAGGAGTGCAAAGCGTGGACACCGCCCCGCATAGGCACCGACGGCCCCACTCAGCGGAGTGGGGCCGTCGGCGAGGTTCGCCACGGTTAGTGTAGCCCTAGCCATGGGCGTCGTCGGGTAGCGTCCTACCCGTGGGGGTGTGTAAGTGAACTGTGTAAGTAAGAGCGCAAACGGCGCAAAGAATGGACGGTGCGCCGTTGCGCGGTGCAGTGCTAAGTGGTTGGTATTGTTGCGCAGTGCATTCTAGGGCTGCACTCTGGACTACCTCCCAAAGCTCCCAAAGCAGGCGCGCTACCGGGCTGCGCCACGCCCCGTATGCAAAGTTCTCAGTTAACTCATTTCAGTTGTCAGTCTGCCGTGAACGGTACACTGTCCAGGGCAGACGGACAACGCAGAGCGCTCTGCCGACTGTCCGGATCGGCCAGGCCGTTTCAAACATGGCGTCCTTCCTCCGAAACGCGTTACTTAACGACAACAAGCAATTCCGACTCTTGTGCTCCCCATTCCCGGGCGCATATTCCCCTATCCCGTGGTGGCTCCTCCCAGCCCCGCCGCCTGACAGACGCCGCAGTCTGGCGACCGCCCGACGACGCGCTTCGAGAGACCTCTACTGAACTGCATAAGCTGTCCGTTTTCAGACCCTCTCGAGGAGAACTTCATGCGCACCTTCCGCGGCGCAGCATCAGTATTTGTGTTGGGCGCCCTGATCGCAGCTTGTAGCGATCAGCCCACAAGTCTCGAAGTCGACAGTCCCCAGTTCGCCGCCAGCGGTCCCGTGGTTCACCATGCGTCCCTGGGTGGCGCGGATATTTGTGAAGCGATTGGCGCCCCCACCGGCTGCGATGCCAATTTCTCACTTGTCGCGAATGAGTACGCCGATGGCAGTGCATCCGGGCAATGGCAAGATTCATTCGGGCACGGTAATGGTGGCGTTCACGTCGCCATTGACTGTCTTAATGTTCAAGGCAACGTAGCATGGGTGAGTGGTGCGGTTACTAAGTTTGACGCCGATCCCACCCAAGTTGGTCAGCCCGCAATCACCGTGGTGGTGGATAACGGCACATCTGCCAACGATTCGCCGGACCAGTTGAGTTTCTCAGTTTGGTTTCCTGGAGCCCCAGACTGCAACGCCACGCTACCTGTTCTTTTGACCAATTTCGTCTTTGACCTGACCAACGGACAAGTGAACGTTTGGTAGCACCAGCTTCCGGCTCCAACAGTGGTATGGAAACGGCGCCCGGCCTTGTGCCGGGCGCTGTGGTATTTCGGTCTACCCCTCAACTTTCTTTCTTTTCTCCTTTAAGGAGAAGGAGCAAGAAAGAAAGTCCAGAGAACTGGACCTAAGAGGGGGTCCAGAGCTCCCTAACTACGACGGTGTCGTGGACAAACCACGCGTCGTACCGCCTAGCGCGCCTCGCTCCGTATCCACTCGGCGAAGGCCCGAAACGCACGCCCCCGATGGCTCACCGCATGCTTGGCCTCTGGCGAGGCCTCACCGAAACTCATGTTGAGATCGTCGGAGAAGAACAACGGATCGTAGCCGAACCCACCCGTACCTTTGGGCTCCTCCAGGATGCGACCAGTGCACGTGCCCTCGAAGGAGTGCGACGGGGCGTCGGGGCGCGGAAGGAAAGCGACCACACAGCGGTACCGGGCCCGTCGGCGCTCGGCGGGGAGACCGCCAAGCCGGCTCAGCAGCTCCCGGTTGTTGGCCTGGTCCTGCACCTCCGGGGGGCCATCCACTAGAGCGAAGCGCCGAGACCGGACGCCGGGAAGCCCGCCGAGCGCGAGCACCTCGAGACCGGAATCATCGGCCACAGTAGGCAATCCACTCTGGCGCGCGAAATACTCGGCCTTGTGGCGCGCGTTCCCATCAAAGGTCTCGGCTAGCTCCAGGGCCACTTCGGCCCCGCTCTCGGTGATGCCGGTCTCGTGTAGGAAGATGAGGTCGTACGGCAGGTCACCGAGGATCGCGCGGATCTCGCGTGCCTTGCCCTGGTTGCGCGTGGCAACGAGGAGCTTGCCCTTCACCGCCCGAGCACCCTCCGCTGGTCGGCAAACAGCTGCCGGATCCCGCCCTGGGCGAGGTCGAGCATGCGTTCCAGCTCTGCCCGTGCGAAGGGGCTGCCCTCGGAGCTGCCCTGCACCTCGACGAACTTGTCGGGCTCCCGCATCACGACGTTGGCGTCGACGTCGGCAACCTTGTCCTCCGCGTAGCCCAGGTCGAGGCAGGCCTGACCGCCCACAACACCTACTGAGACGGCGGCGACCAGGCCGGCGAAGGGGCTCGTGATCCCGGCACGCTCGGCCACCCAGGCGCAGGCGTCGGCGAGTGCCACGGCACCACCCGTGATCGCCGCAGTCCGCGTCCCGCCGTCGGCCTGGAGCACGTCACAGTCGACGGTGACGGTGCGTTGCCCAAAGTCGAACCCATGGAGAGCCGACCGTAAACTCCGTCCGATGAGCCGTTGGATCTCCGCGGTGCGCCCGCCCGGCCCCCGCCGTTCACGCTGCGATCGCTCCGTGGTGGCGCGAGGCAGCATGGCGTATTCGGCGGTCACCCAGCCCAGCCCACTCCCCCGCCGCCACCCGGGCACCCCGTCTTCAACGCTGGCCGTGCACAGCACCACGGTGCCGCCGAATCTCACGAGACAGGAGCCCTCGGCGTACGGGTTCACGCCGCGTTCGAGGGTGACGGGACGCATCGCATCGACGGTCCGGCCATCGGGACGCCGCCCCATCAGTCGTTGTCCGGGGGCTTCGGCCGAGGAGGCGGTCGCTCCTCCTGGGGAGGCGACTCGGGTGTGCGCCCCATCGAGTGCCTCACCCCCCAGCGGCCGAACGACCATTTGAGGAGCGGCGGGGCGATAAACGTGGTGCCCATCAGCATGATGACCACGGCGCTGAACAGCTCGGTGTTCACGACGCCCGCCATGAGCCCCATGTTGGCAAAGATGAGCCCTACCTCACCCCGCGGGATCATCCCGATACCCACGCCGACGCGATTGAAGTGAATCCACGGTGCCGCCCAGCCCGCGACGATCTTGCCAATCACCGCGATGACGAACAGCGCCCCGCCAATCAAGAGCACCGAGACGTTCTCGGGGTTCGTCGGGTCGAGCAGGCTCACGTCGAATTTGGCCCCGATGCTGAGGAAGAACACCGGAGTGAAGATGTCCGCTACCGGCTTGATGCGGCTGCTGATCGCGTCGAACTGGTTGGTCCCCGACAGAATGAGGCCCGCGGCGAAGGCGCCGATGATCATGGCAAGCCCGGCGCGATCGGCGGCCGCGGCCATGAACAGGAGAAAGGCGAAGGCCGAGACCAGCAGCATGCCGCGCACCCGCATCTGGTCCAGCAACCCGAACACCCGAGGCGCAAGCAGCAGTCCAATCCCCACCGCGGCCACCAGGAAGCCGATGGCCACGACCACCGACCGACTGACCGACAAGACGGAGATGGCGCTCCCAGCCACGAGCGACGACACCAGTCCGAGTAGCACGATACCCATGATGTCGTCGATCACTGCCGCGCCGATGATGAGGCGGGCCTCGACCGAGTGCATGAGACGCAAGTCCTGGAGCACCCGCGCCGTGATGCCGACGGAAGTGGCCGTGAGCGTGGCGCCCAGGAAGATGGCCGTTGTGGTGGGCGAGGCGAGGTTGAGCGAAGGATCGATGAACGGGGCCATCCAGAACAGCAACCCCCCGACCATCGGCACGAGCACCCCGACGGCGGCGATGGAGAAGGCGCCGCCGCCCACACGAAACATCTGTTTGAGATCCGTCTCCAGACCGATCTCGAACAGCAGCACGACGACGCCGATTTCGGCGAAGATCGTGACCACCTCGGTGACCGGATTGTCGGGCGACGTCGGGATGACGCCGAGCACGCTCCCGCCGAGAACGATCCCGGCGATCAACTCGCCGAGCACGGCCGGTTGGCCGATGCGCTCGAACAGCTCCCCGGAGAACTTCCCCGCCACCAGCATTACGGCAAAGACCACGAAGACGCTCACCAGGAGTTCGGCCCCGTGCCCACCGCTTTCCTGCGCCGCCCATAGGGGCGACGCCGCCGCCAACTGGAGCACCATGGCGGCACCCACACCGCGTCGAATGGTCATCGTTTCAGCGTACCGTGTCAGAGCTTGGCCCTGGCCTCGGGCCTGAAGGTGTATGTGTAGGTGGAGAAGGGAAGGTCGAGCGGCACGGCATACTCCGTGGACACCCGGATCTCCCGAGGGCGAGCGGTCCGCCGAATGGTGAGCTTGCGGGCCTCGGGAGGGAGACCCAGCGCCTCGATCTTGTTGAGCACCCGCCGTCGGATTTCCACGTCTTCGATCGTCGAGGCAAACTGAACGGTCGCTTTCATCTCGTCGAGCAACTGAAGATAGCGGAAGACGTGCCCGCCGATTGGGATCCCATAGTACAGCACCACGGCGAGCACCAAGAGCCAGATCAAACATCCCCGCTTGGTCGCGCCGTGGGCGGAACGCATCGATCGCCTCACCACTGGGACTGCGCTCCGTCCACGATGTCGGCGACGAGCTTCTCGAGCGCCACCTTCCGCCCGTCGGCCTCCTGCGGCGGTTGGTATTCCCCGTCCACCGAAAGACCTGATCGCTGCCACAGCGTTCGGCCTTCACGCTGGTCGAAGATCTCGATGTTGATCGTGAGCCGCACGCGTCGCCGCGTGACCCGCACCGCCCCACCGACGCCCGGCTGCTGGGACAGGAGCAGGTCGGGTTCGTACCGCACGACGGCGCCACGCACTACGGCGTCGGCGCTGGCCTCCGACGCCTGCCGGAGACCGAGGCGACGTTCCATGGCCTCCTGCACCGCGTCCGCGACTTCCTGGACGAGCACGGGTTCGGCGGTCTGGTTGTCGAAGGGGAGAATGGCGACCGTCTTGATGTTGCCGGGCAACCCGCCGCCCGCGAACCCATACAGGCACGCCGAGGCCGCGAGCGCTGTCACGCCCAGCAGCCCGATTAGCTCACGGCTCTTTCCAGATGGTCGGGTCGACCTGGGCGACAGTTTCGATTGCCTCCACGGTGAAGTGCACGAAGCTCGCGGACCCCGGGAACACCATCCGCGCGCTCAGCGGACGAAGGACGGAATCGGCGTACTCGACATGCACCGTTCCGACCACGTCCCCCAGGCGTCGCATCTCCGCCTCGAGGCTCGCCGCGGGCTTCCCCGGCGTCAAGACAAAGGTCAGCGTGTCGGGGCTGGACGCATAGCGCCACCGTCGCACGCTTCCCGTCTCGTCGCCGGACACCGATGCTTCTGGGTGCGGGCTGGGCACGATCCCGAGCGCGGTCCAGAAGAGCGGTGCTACCCTGATCAGTTGCTCGACGTCGTCCTGTGGCCGCGACCAGATGATCTCGTCACCCACGATCACCGCGGCGCCAGACCGCCCGAAGGGGGCGCGATAGTCGAAGCGCACCGAATCGGGTGGCACGAACACGACCGCCGCCCGTCCTCGCGCCGACCCCTGCTGCGTCTGATAGGTCCACCGCAGATCGTAGCGCAACGGCTCGACCGGCTGATGCGGGGCGAGCCATTCGGTCAGCACCTCCCCCGAGACCGGCGGGAGACCGGCCGGCGCGAGCGGCGTGGTGCGCACACCGCACCCCGACGCGGCCATCATCAGCATCAAGGCACCGGCATAATAGGGCACGCGGGTCGGGCGGTCAAGCGCAAGCCGTTGCTGCATCAGTAGTTAAATCCAAAGAAGAAATCGGTGAACCAGCGGTTCTCCTCGATCGGCGGCAGAGCATATCCAAAGGTGTCGCCGAAGGCAAACCGCCAACCCATATCCAACCGCAGGACCACCGCGAATCCCAGCGGCAGTCTGAGGCCGAAGCCGCCACTGCCGATCACACTGCGTCCAACCGAACGCTCGTTCCACGCCCCGCCGGCGTCCAAGAAGAGCGCGCCCTGGACGCCCGGGAACCGCACGGCACCGAACGGGAATCCCAGCGTCAGGTAGTTGGTGATCGGGAACCGCAGCTCATGGTTCAACAAGAACGCCCGCGAGCCTCCCACGTTCCCGATGCGGGGGTAGCCGCGGAGTCCCCACGGGCCGCCGATGGCCACGCGGCGCGGTCGGCTCCCGTCCGAGTAGAACCCGATCGCGCGCAGGGCGTAGGCCGTTTGCAGGCCGAGCCGATGATACGTCCGGTAGTCCAGCGAGACCTGCCATGAGTCGAACCGGCCGTTGGTGAGATCGTTGGTGATGCCCGCCGAGAGGTTGGTGCGAGTGCCATCGATAGGTCCGCTTGGCAGCCACAGCGAGTTGTCGTGCACGTAGCTCACGTAGTTCGACGCGAGCAATCCGACGCGCCGTTGGTCGCCTTCCACGAAGGAGGCGAAGTCGAACCGATCCGAGTGCTCCAACCGAACCGCAGCCCCGATCCGCCTGAACCGCGACAGCGGCCAGCGGACGTCGGCAAACACCCCGTACGACGTCTCTTCGTATAGGGCCGAAAAGTCCGCGCTGGTGAACAAGCCGCGCAGGCGGAATGCCCCCACCCCCCAGTTCAGCCGGCGCTTCCGATTCAGGTAGAGGGCAGACGCGTTGATGTTGTCGATGAGGTTCCCGAAATTTTGCGACTGGAACGTGGCAGCGGTCACGTAGAGGAGATGGTCGCTCAGGAGATCGGAGAACTGGAACACCACCCCCTGTACCGACCCGATGCCCGGGGCCACCAACGCGTCGCCGAATGCGAAATCCAAACGGAGTCCCGGCTCGTACGGCAGCGGCTCCGCGGACGCGTACGGCGACGTCGTCAACTCCGGCCAGCGCCACGGGGCCGTGTCGATGCTGTCGGGAAGCGTGATCACGGCGCCGTCGTCGAGGCCCACCTGTTCGGGAGGCGCACGATACACGCGCAGCGTGAGGTCGCCGAACGCGCTGAAGATGAGGCTGCGCTCCTCGGGGAGCCACTGCGGATCGAACACGCTGGTCAGTGTGTTGCTCTCGCGTCGCCCCGTCCCGGTCCGGTCCACGGAGTAGATGTCCGACACGCCCAGGCGGTCGGACGTGAAGTAGACCCGCCCGTTCGGGGCCCAGCGGGGCTGCTGGTCCCGCCACGCTCCGTAAGTGAGGTGCCGGATCGCCCCACGCTCCAGGTCCAGCACGAAGAGGTTCAGGGCACCGTCCGGTCCGAAGGACGTGCGATCCGAACTGAACACCAGAGCGCGCCCGTCCGGATCGAACGACGGGTCGAGGTCCTGGTACCGATCGTCGGTGAGACGCTCGAGCCGCGCCCCGTCGATCCAGAGCCTGTACAGATCGGAGTACCCGGCGTCGCTCAGCCCGCTGAACACAATGCTCTTGCCGTCCGGCGCCCACGCCGGCGAGAGAATCGAGACCAGATCCGGAAAGCGGTAGCGACCCGCCACGCGGCTCTCGGCGAGATTCCAGAAGAAGAGCGCATCGCGATCGAGGTAACGCGAGGAGAACACCACGACGCCGTCCCGCACGTCCAGGCGTGACGCCAAACTGTGGAACGACTCGAACTGCGCGGACCGCTCGCCCCTCACCACCACGTCCCGATCTCTCGGCTTGTCCCACGAGCCTCGGTAGATATTCATGTAGCCCGTGGTCGGCGAGAGAAACAGGTACCGCAGGACGGAATCGGTGGGTTGCCGGTAGGTGACCGGCTTGATGGCCAGGTCGGCCAACACCTCGGCTCCGACGCTCAGTGGTCGCCGGTCGGTGATTTCCGGATAGTAGACCCGCTGAAAGTGGTAGCGCAGCGCGCTCTCCATCTCCTCGATCGACACGCCATACACCGACTCCAGCGCGTCGTCGAACGTGGAGTACCGCCACAGATCCCGATAGAGGACCTGCACCCGCCAATCACCATACAGCTCCGCCAGCCAGCGGTGTACGGCTCCGCCGATCGGATAGACTACCCCGCTGGTGACAAGCGAGAGACGCCGCAGGCTCGGCATGGTGCCGGCGACCGTGAGATCCCTGAGCAGGGTTTCGTCGAGCGCGTCCTCGCCCGCCGACCAGAACTCGGCCAGTCCTTCGGTCCACCACAAGGGGATTGGGGGAATGCGGGAGCGCGGCGAGCGCACACGCACCTCGGTGACCACACTGAGCTGGAACGCGTGGACCAGCTCATGCCGCAGCGTGTGTCTGAACTCGAAGTAGTTGCCGTTGAACGGGACGGCCACCCGTCGCTTCAAGAACTCCGTGACGCCGAGAATCCCCTCCGGCGGAATGAACGGCAGGATGTTGGTTTGCTCGAAGTCGGCATGCAGCGCGTAGATGATGACCGGGATCCGCCGCCGCGGTGTGTGACCGAACTTTCGCTCGAGGACGTGAACGCTCTCTTCCGCATACGCGAGCGCCAGCGTCGCGAGCTCGTCTTCCTCTGGATAGAAGTAGAGGTCGACGTGATCGCCGCGGAGCATCTGCCACTTGAAATCGCGGTATTGGACCTTGTTCTGCCCGAAGTAGCCAAGTTGGGCACGGGCGGGCGCGGCACTCGCGAGCAGCACGAGCGCCGCGACGACTACCGCGCCCCCACTCCGCACGTCAGCGCCTCCGGACCGTGCGAATGCGGTCGCCTTGCGTGGTGCGTCGCAGAACCTCCATGCCTTCCTGCACGACGCCGAAGACGGTGTAGGTGCCGTCCAAATGGGGCTGGGAGGCGAGCGCGATGAAGAACTGACTGCCACCGGTGTCCGGACCCGACAGGGCCATGCCCACGGTGCCCGTCTCGTACCGCCGTCGGTTGACCTCGTCACGCTGGGCAAACCCGGGTCCACCCCAGCCGTCGCCCCGCGGGTCGCCACCCTGCACCACGAAGTCGGGCACCACCCGATGCCAGGACGTCCCGTCGAAATACCCACGGTCCACCAGCTCGAGCAGTGCATTGACCGTCATGGGCGCATCCGCCGCGTAAAGCGCGATGACGACGGCCCCGCGCTCCGTATCGAGGAGCAGACTCGGCAAGGTGCCGTTTCGCTCGGCGGGCAGCAGCAGCGAACGGGCAATCGCACGGTAATCGTCGATGTCCCTCCCGGTGGCAGTCGGGTAGGCCGGGCCCCAGCGCCGTGCCGCCACGCCCAGATGGCGCTCGGCGGCACGCCGAACCAGATAGTCGTCACAGGTCGGGAATCGCGAAAGAAAGCGATCCTCGACCGTGTACGCCGGCGACGGACCGAGGGCCGCGACCGCCCCGAGAGCTTCCACGGTAGCGATGCGGGCATCGGGCATAGGGTCTCGCTGAGCACGCGCGTACGCCTCGACGAGTGCGGCGATGTCTGTCGGTGACGGTGCGTCGCGCACGGCATTGGCCGCGAGCGCCCGGACCACAGGGTCCAAATGGGATAGCAGCTCCGGCGCGAGCTCTCGTGTCCAGCTGCTGTCGGCTCGGCTCAGGGCCGTGAGCGCGGCCGCGGCGACCCGTCCGTCCGCGTCGCCGAGCAGTCGCTCGAGCCATGCGATCGCCGTGTCTCCGCTGAGCACGCCGAGCGCCGATGCCCCCGAAGCCCGTAGCTGCCAATCCGAATCGGTGATCCACGCCGCCGCACGGCGGATGGCCGTGGCGCGGTCGAGTCGCGAGAGCCCCAAGAGCGCTTCGCGGCGAATCGCAAAGACCCGGTCTCGCTCCGCCTCGAGCAGCCCGGCCCGTGCTCCGGTGCCACCCAGGCGGCCGAGTGCAGCCACTGCCTGGACGCGCACGTTGACGTCGGGATCCCCAAGATGATCGAGCGCCGACCCGGTGAGCTCCGGATCGCCATACGTGGCCAGCGCACCCAGCGCCTGGATGCGGACTC
>JBDHEI010000085.1:0-9908 GCA_039591075.1 Gemmatimonadota bacterium | reverse complement strand
ATCTCGGTGAGGTATCAGGCGGCGACTCTGGAGCAGGCCGTCGACGGCGCTGTCGAGAAGTTGAAGCGTTCCCTCGACAGCACCCTCGGGCGGTTGGGTACGCGCTAATGGACGCCGTCTCCGGCCGAAGGCGGCGTTGGTGCATGGCTCCGGGATTCGGTGCATCATGGTGGTGAAGCCCCGATCTGGAGTCGCCACCGATGAGGTATCCCAAACGGAGCCAGTACACGTACGCGAACTCCCCATACCGGATTCGCAATTGGCCTGAGTACGAGGCGGGCCTCCGCAGACGAGGCAACCTCACCGTTTGGCTTTCCGACGGCGCCATCAGCTCCTGGCGGGCCAACTGGTGGAGGTGCAACTCGTGTGCAAGATTCTCAACGCCATGACCCGTCTCGGGATGCCCGACAGCCATCGAGTGGGGTGATTTTCGCTCCGGGAACGGGGGACCTGCGCTCAATTCCGAGCCATGCAACAAAGCCACACCGGCGCAGACGCCAAGTGTATGCGTTCACGTGGCTTAGGACACCACCAGCCTGGACCGTTCCACCCCAATCCATTAGATTGATTTGTCTCTGACCCCGGTCTCGGCGGCGCGGAGGATCGGCTGACCATGACCACTGATCCGGTGCAGGAGAAGAGCTTCCGGCAACTGCTCGCCGCCGCCGCCGATGCGCTGCTCGTCGTCGATGCGCGGGGAAACGTGGTCGCGCTGAATCCGGAAGCCGAGCGCCTCTTCGGATGGTCGGAGGCAGAGATGCTAGGCGAGTCGTTGGATCGGCTCATTCCCTCGCGCTTCCGGCAGCTCATCGAGCCGCAACTTGCAAGCGATGGCGAATCGCCGGGGATCCCGCTGCACGGTACTCCTGTCAGCCTGTTCGCCCGACGACGGGACGGGACCGAGTTCCCAGTAGAGTTCACCCGCAGTCCCCTTGCTCCCAGCCAGGACGCACTCGTTTTGGTGACGCTTCGCGATCTCACCAAATGGCGGCGCGCGCAGGAGACCCTCTTCCGGGAGAAGGAACAAGCCTTCGGCACCCTGGCGTCGATCGCGGATGCCGTCATTACGACTGACCTGGCGGGAACGATCACCTATCTGAACCCCATGGGGGAGCGGCTCACCGGCTGGCGCACGACCGAAGCGCTGGGGCAGCCCCTTGGCACCGTCGTCCCGCTCATCTCCGACGAGACGCGGCAGCCCATCGAGAGCATCCCAGCCCGCTGTCTCCGCGAAGGGCGCGCGGTGGACCTGGCCGACGGCGTGCTGTTGCTGCGCCGCGATGGGACGGAAGTGCCGATCGGGGACTCGGCGGCCCCGCTCCGCGACCGCAACGGGGCCACGATCGGGGTGGTGCTGGTCTTTCATGACGTCACTGAACGGCGGCGTGTGACCCGCAGCCTCTCGCACGAAGCGACGCACGATCCCCTCACGGGCCTGGTCAGCCGGAAGGAGTTCGAGCGACGGCTGGCGCGGGTGCTGGCGGAGATCACGGCCGGTACGGTGGAACACGCGTTGTGCTACCTGGACCTGGACCGATTCAAGCTCGTCAACGATAGCTGTGGTCACGAGGCCGGAGACGAGCTCCTCAAGACGGTAGGTAGTGTGCTGGCTGGTCGTCTGCGCCGCCGCGACACGCTGGGGCGCCTCGGCGGAGACGAATTCGGCGTGCTCCTGGAACACTGTTCGTCAGCCAAGGCGGAAGAAATCGCCCGAAGCCTCCTGGAGGCGATCGAGAACTTCCCCTACGTGTGGGGGGAGCGGAGCTTCTCGCTCGGCGCCAGCATCGGCGTCGTCCCGATCACGGCCGCGAGCGGACAAACGGCTGACGTTTTGCGCGCCGCCGACGATGCCTGCTACGCTGCCAAGGACGCGGGAGGCAACCGCGTCCATCTCGCGCGGCCAGAGGCGGCCCCTGGGATCCAGTGGGAGGTGGAGAGCCGACGAATCACGCAGCTGACCCGCGCGGTGGACGAGGGCCGCTTTCAGCTATACGCTCAGCCGATCGTGCCCTTGGCGCCGGAGCGCCCGGCCCGCCCCCGGTGCGAGATTCTGCTGCGCTTGCCGGACGAGCATGGTGGTGTGGAGAGTCCCGACTCGTTCCTGCCGCAAGCGGAGCGCTACCGCCTGATACCGGCGATCGATCGCTGGGTCGTGCGGCAGACGGTCGCGTTCCTGGCCAAGTGGCATCGGGAGCACCCGGAGTGCGAGCTGCCCCTCTGCTCGATCAACCTCAGCGTTTCCTCGCTGGACGACGCGGACCTGATCCCCGCGGCGCGCGAGGCCCTGACGCAGCACGAGCTTCCGCCCGAAGCCCTTTGCTTCGAGATCGTCGAAGCGGCGGCGCTCGGGAGCTTTGCCAAAGTGGCGCGCCTCATTTCCGAGATCCGGGCGACGGGCTGCGGAGTCGGGTTGGACGACTTCGGCAGCGGGCTGACCTCGTTTGCCCACCTCAAGGCGCTGCCGGTCGACTACGTAAAGATCGGCGGCCATTACGTGCGGGGCGTTGTCGAGGACCCTGTATTCGGCACCCTCGTGAGCGCCGTCAACCAAATCGGGCAGATCATGGGCATCACCACGATGGCTGAGGAGGTAGACAGCGAGACCATTCTGCAGAAGCTACGGGCGTTGGGGGTGGGGTACGCGCAGGGGAACGCCGTGGCGCCGCCGGCGCTGCTGACGAACCCGGAGGCAGACCTGGCCCTACCCTGTGTTCGACGATCGGTGTGACGGTACGGGGGCTACCCCCCCGTGACCCGGCCTCTCTGCGTTCGACTTGCTCATGACTTCCCCACGGGAGCTCCAGTTGGCTGCGTGGTAGAAAGTAGTGCAGGGGCTTCCCATTGGGGCTCCCAAGAACTGGTACGCCTGCACGAGATTTTGCGGTAGCCCCTCGCCCAACGCATACATTACGCCCAGGTTGTGCTGTTGACACCTGCCTCTGATGCTAGAACGCGATGCTCGCCCCGATGCCGAAGCCACCGCGCTGCGGCACCACGCTCACGCGCAACGGATCGAGCGGGACGTCTTCCCATCTGTCGGTTCTCATGGCTGCACCGAGGAATCCACCCGCGAGACCGCCGCCAAGCAATCCGACAAGGGCGGCCGCAAGCTTTGGTTCGTCTGGGTGGCACAAGATGTCCAAGGGCTGACATTCCTTCTCTGGTCCGAGCACAAGGCCGGCAAACGCACCGCCGATGGCACCAAGTGAGGCCCCGAGGATGACTGGGGTGTTGCTCCGCCCTCGACTGACTTCGAGCTGCGTCACTGCGGCGAGCGGGTACTTCACATTCGAGTCGGCCCAGACCACAAGCGTGTCGCCACGCACGTATTCAAACCGTGCAACGTACCGGTTGACGCCAAGTGACGGCGCGGTCACCCGGACCCGGTTCCCCAGTCGCACCGGCCACTCTTGGGTAACGGCGTCCGTGAGTGGCGCCAGGACGAGGATGGCGAGCAGCGCGTGCGCACGCATAGGTTCCTCCGACTCGGGAGCCGCGTAGCCCGTCGGCGGTCCAGCAGTCGCGTCGTCGGTGGGCGTCCAGGTGGAGGGCGTCGCTCTAGCGGCGGGGCCGTCGAAGGGCCACCGGCAGATTCCAAATCAGCGCGTCAGTATAGGTCGGTTCACGCGGATGCCCAAGGACGGGATATGGTCCAGTTTGGATTACGGCGCAGCTATAGAAGGAAGGCCCCGAGCGCCGGGTGACGCTCGGGGCTGTTGAAATACGGCGCGGCTGTAGGGCTTACCTACATGTATAGGATTCTCGGTCGATCGTCACGTTGCCGTCCTTGTCGATCTTGAAGTGGCCTTTGAGTGGTTGCCCAACGATTGTCACAAACATTGTCACAACGCCGCTGCGATTGCCCGGGCGATCCGTTCCTTCTCACTGCCGGTCAGCCGGTGCCGCTCGGCCATCACATCGTGTGAACAGGAAGCGATCTTGCGGAGTACGCCTTCATAGATACCCACGATCAACTCAAGCACGAAGGCGCGGTCGACGCTGAGTCTGCCGTCGAGGGCCGCTAGATACCGCCGCCCCTTCTGCGCCAACTTCGAGGCACGCCCAGCCAAATCACGGACGAGTGCTCGTTGTTGCGGACCAGCCGTTCTGGCCGCAGCGTCGCGCCGGAGCGAGGCCACCGTCACGCCATGGGCCACCATGTCGTCGGCCGCGAGGTACAACAAGCCATGCTCCCCGGTCGTTAGATCCTGGCGTAGATCGCGCAGGACATGCGCGAGATACGCGAAGCGGCCCAGTGCTCGACCACACCGTATGATGTCGAAGTCCGGCGGAGCAGCAAACACGTTCTTGTCCCCGCGTCGCTCAGCGGAAATCAGATACAGATAGATGGTGGTGGGGGCCACCGCCGCCCCCACAGCATACTCGAGGAACTGGCCGTACGTCGCGAATCGACTGCGCTCAAGATCTTGGAGCATGGCGGCGAAGAAATCATCCCACAGCTGGACTGGGACGGGAAATCGCTCGACCGCATCAGCGAAGGCAACGACAAGCTCATCGCTGTGCGGATGGTCGCAGCCCACCAGGTCCTCGGCCGCCGGCCGGCGGCCCGAGAGACCGGCGCTCACCACGCGACGCCAGGCCGCCACCACCTCACGCGCTTGGGCCCGGTGAGACGACGCAACATGCGGCTGGGCAAGCAGGGTGTCGACACGATCATCGACCACGCGCATGACCGCGTACATCGCACAGAACGCCCGATACCGTTCTTTGTCCCGGAAATAGCAGCTCGTGCGGTACAGGTTGGTCAGGTCCCTCGCCGCAATGGATTCGGCAACGCCATTGGGGCCGGAGAGCGCGCCTGGGGCCCAGACGACCGCGACGGCAGTGTTAGCGCCCTGCAAGGTTCCGCTCATGACGTTTCCGACGGCTGGATCGAGGAATGCTCACGGCATTCCACATCCTAGCCTCACCCATACCAGGGTTTCTCGTCGATCTCCACCTGCAAGCCGTCCAGCAGTTTGTTCAGGCCGGCGACCACGTCCCCCACCACCATACGGTCCAGCACTCCCTCATCATCCAACCGGGGTCGCGCACGGCAGAAGTGCGAACGCGGATTCAGTACCCGCACCCACGTACCGCTGACACCGCCACAGCAATGATCTCCCTCGTCAGCCGCTTGACGGGCGACAGGGGCCGCTAGGAAGACGCCGCCACCGCTGCCGGCCGATGCGTTTCCCACCATCGCGCCTCCGTCTCCGGATTCCATTCCGGCAGTGCTTCGCAGTCCGCGAGGGCCTTCGAGAGTTCGTCGGCAGTCTGCGGACGGTGCGCGGGATCCTTCTCCAGACACTGCATGATGATCTGCTCTAACCCGGCCGGTATCTCCATCTCTGTCCGTTGCGACGGCGGAACCGGTTCCTCGTTCAGGTGCATCACCATGGTGCGCATGGCGCTCGATCCTTCAAACACCAGATGTCCGGTGAGCAGCCAATAGATGACGCAGCCGAGGGAGTAGATGTCGGTCCGGCCGTCGATCGGCTGGTCACTGGCCACCTGCTCGGGGGAGATGTACCCCGGGGTCCCGCCCACCACATCGGGCGCCGTCAGTCTGACGGCATCCTCCCGCCCACCCCTGTGCTTGACCAACCCGAAATCGAGCACTTTCACGAAGTCCAGGTCACGTCCGTACCGGCACACGTAGATGTTTGCCGGCTTGATATCCCGGTGAATCAGTCCGTGCTCGTGTGCCTCCCCGAGCGAGTGACAGACCTGGCGTATCAGGTGCACAGCGCGCTCGGCAGGTAGTGGGCCGAACTTCTGAACCAGCGTCTCGAGATCGAACCCGTCGAGCAATTCCATCACGTAGTAGAACGTTCCTTCGGCAGACACCCCGAAGTCGTACAGTTCGATCGTGTTCGGTGAACGCATCGACGCGGTCGCTTGTGCCTCTTGTGTGAAGCGTTTGAGCGCGATGTCGTGATGCTCACCCCCGCCTTCCAATACTTCGGGGCGCACCAACTTGATGGCAGCTGGGCGAGCCAGCATCCGGTGCTTCGCGCGCCACACTTCACCCCTCCCTCCCTGTCCCAACCGCTCGACGAGTCGGTAGCTCCCCATCTCGCGTGCCTTCGCCACATCGGTCCCGAGCCGGTAGATGGCGCGCGCACCAACGTGTGTCATGAGGATGATCAGCAAGTACGGGAAGATCAATCCGACCACGAACATTTCAGGCGCCAGTGCGATCGTCGTGCCACCGTACTTCATGGTCAACGCCATCGTGATCGGCACGGCACTCACCGATGCGACCGTGGCCATCAGGGCCTTGCCGGGCTTTGCCGGGATGACGATGCCGAACAACATGACCCACGGGGCGACCCACGACAGGCCAGCGATCTCGAGATGATCCATCTGGTATGTGAGCCCTTCGTAGACTCCCCAGTACTGCGCCATCGCGATCCCGAAGCTCCCCACGACCTCGAACGTCAGCCCCACGGTCATGAGCATTCGCGCCGTGGTTTGGGGTCGCGTCGTGACCCAAGCGACAACGAGGGCCACCAGAATCGAGATTGCGGAGGGTCCCCAATCGTGAAAGCTCTCGAACTCGGATAAGTCGGCGAAGAATACCGCCTGGGAGAACGAGGCCATGAAGAAGACGAACGCGTACACGAGCGCCAACGCCCGGAGCCGCTTGGCCGATCTGATTATCAGGTCGTCCGGCAGCGTTGACGGCCCACTCAGGCCCTGGGCGCTCGCGGTGGCGGCGCGGCGGATGACCGCCGATGTCGTGTACGGTTCGTCGTGCATGGCTCTTCCCGGTCTGCACTAGGGTACAGCGCCGGGGAGACCTGCGCCACGTCCCTCGGCGACCGAGCAAGCCATCACGCCCCTTCACCCTGCACAAGTGAAAACCCCGAACGCCGGGTGACGCTCGGGGCTGGGTTGCTGCTCGCGTTGTCAGCAACGGTATTGGAGGACCCGCTTGATCTACAGCTGCGCATGATACAGGCGGTTGAATTAGGCGGTTAGGCGGTTGAATTAGGCGGTTAGGCGGTTGGGCGGTTGGGCGGTTAGGATCGATCGAGCATCTCGTGCGCTCCTTCCCTCGTCGGCCGGCCGAGCAGGACAGTCCTTGATTTGTGCACCCCGGACCGTCGATGTTACGATCGACCGTCGGTGCACAATGCGAGAGGAGCCGCCCGCAGCGCATCGGCACCGCCCTCATGCGCCGTGGAGCCAATGTGACCGCTAGACCTGGACGGACGGCACGCCGCACCCCAACACCTGACCTCCAGCGGCCGTGACGCCTGCCCCTCCCGACCTCATCCAGGCCCTCGCTGACCGCTACCGGGTGGAAGGCCAAGTGGGGCGTGGCGGCATGGCAACCGTCTACCGCGCCCACGACCTGCGGCACGATCGCCCGGTGGCCATCAAGGTCCTGCACCACGACCTGGCCGTATTACTCGGTGCCGAGCGGTTTCTCCAAGAGATCCGGATCACAGCCAAGCTCCACCATCCTCACATCTTGCCGCTCTACGATTCCGGTGAAGCGCAGGGATTCCTCTACTATGTCATGCCGTTGCTGGAGGGCGAGTCGCTTCGCGATCTCCTCACCAAGCAAGAGCGGCCCACCCTGCTCCACGCGCTGCGACTCACCCGCGAGGCGGCCGATGCGCTCGACTTCGCCCATCGGCAGGGCATCGTGCACCGGGATATCAAGCCCGAGAACATCCTCATCGATGACGGGCATGCGGTGATCGCGGATTTCGGCATCGCGCGCGCGGTGGCGAGCGCCGGCGGTGAGCACCTCACGCAAACCGGGCTCGCGGTCGGCACCCCCGCCTACATGAGCCCCGAACAATCCACGGGCGGCGACGTGGATGCGCGGAGCGACATCTTTTCCCTGGCGTGCGTGCTGTATGAGATGATCACGGCGAAGACCCCGTTCGACGGCGCGACCCCGCAGCAGGCGATCGCGCGACGGCTGACCGAGCAGGCAGAGCCGGTGTCGGTGCATCGGACGGACACGCCGCATGACCTCGACACCCTGCTGATCAGGGCGTTGGCCACACACGCGGAGGACCGATTCGCGACCGCAGGCGAGTTCGGTGCGGCCATAGACCGGCTGCTCGCCCCTGGCGGGGGAGCGCTGGAGATCGCCAAGGGTGGCGTTCGGCGGCGGATCCGGGTGATAGCGGCCTTCGTGGTGGTCGTCGCCCTGCTGGCACTGAGTGCCCAGCAGTGGACGAGGACGCGCCGGGTGCACGCCGCGACGCTGGACACGTTGCGCACGCTCACCGCAGTGCGGGATTTCGACGGTGCACACGCCTACCTCAGCGAGCACAGGATTTCGCTCGACGCAAACTACCTCACGGCGATCCGCGATTCGCTTGCCGGTCGCGTGGCACTGATGGTCGACCCCGAGGGGTACCCGGTGCACGTCGCTCGGTTTGCGGCCTCGACGAGCGAGCACACCTCAGTGTCGGGTGAATCGCCCTGGGACGGCTGGCTCGTGGCCGGCGAGTGGATCGTGCGGATCGGTGCCGCAGACCAACCGGATCTCATCCTGCCGCTCACCGTGCGGGAAGGCACCACGGTGGAACTGCGGCCTATTCTGCCCCCACCCGATGCGGACGGCATGGTCGTCGTGCCGGCCGGCCCGGATCCCAAGACCGGCGAGCCGGTGCCGGCGTTTCTCGTCGATCGCCATGAGGTGACCAACGAGGCCTTTGCCACGTTCGTCGCAGCGGGCGGGTATGGGATCGACTCCCTGTGGCCCGAAACGATGACAGTGGGCGGTGAATCGGTGCCGCGCGCGGCCGCCGTGCGCCGCTTCGTGGATCGGTCGGGGCTCCCCGGCCCCAGAGGCTGGACCGGGGGTCGGTTCGAAGCCGGACGCGAATCGTACCCGGTCACCGGCGTATCCTGGTATGAAGCCGCGGCGTACGCCACGTGGGTCCGGAAGGAGCTGCCCACCTTGTCCCAGTGGTACCGCGCCGCCATGGGCGACTCGGTACGCCCATATCCGTGGGGCGGTGATTTCCGGTCGCTGCGCCAACGCGCCAATATCGGGATGCAGACCGACGTTCGGCGAGTAGGGTCCATGCCGGCAGGCGTGAGTCCGTTCGGCGCGTTCGACATGGCCGGGAACGTCCGCGAATGGATCGGGGATGGAGCGGCGACTCGCCGCGTCGTGATCGGGGGATCCTGGCGGGACCCGGATTATGGCTTCGATTTCGCCGAGCAGTACGATCGTGGGTTTCGCGGGGACCACGTAGGGTTCCGTCTCGTTCGTCTCGCGTCACCTTAGCGGAGAGATGCGCCCGTGTACCGAATCTGTGGGTTGTTCCTCGTCGCAGCAGTACTCCTCCGCTCGGATGTGAACGCACAGAACCTCCGGACCGACCAGTGGCTGAGTGAACCCGTCGATCAGCAGACCTTCGCCACGTACCTCGACTTCTTCCGCTACGAGGCCGCGCTGCCGTTCGACGCCCAGGTGCGCGTCGACCAGGAGGGGGAACTGGCCGTCGAACGGTTGACGTTCACGAGCACGCAGGCCGAGCGGGTGACCGCCAATCTCTATCATCCGCAGGGCGCAGCGTTCGGGCTGCGGTCGGTCGTGTTCATCCACGGCGGCGGCCCACTCGGCAAGGATGGTCCGGTCGAACTCACCGGCCTGCTGGCCCGGGCGGGGTGGACGGTGCTGGCGTTCGACATGAAGCACTACGGCGAGCGGCGAACGAACGTCCTCACGACCTACTCGCCGCAGGACAAGGCGGACAACCTGTACAATCGCCCGTCGCTCTACCTGCAATGGATGACCCAGAACGTCAAGGACGCCGGACGCGCGCTGGACTACCTCGTGCGCGAGCGAAACGTGAACCCCGAGCGCGTCGTGCTGGTGGGATTCAGCCGCGGGGCGCAAGTCGCCATGATCGCCGGGGGTGCGG
>JBDHEI010000084.1:0-10207 GCA_039591075.1 Gemmatimonadota bacterium | reverse complement strand
AACAACTACTTGGGCCTCTCGAGCCATCCCGACGTGATCGACGCAGCGCGGCAGGCCCTGAGCGACCGCGGGTACGGGATGTCGAGCGTCCGATTCATCTGCGGCACCCAGGACATCCATCGTGAGCTCGAGGCAAAGCTCAGCACATTCCTCGGCACCGAAGACACGATCCTGTTCCCAAGCTGCATGGACGCCAACGCGGGCGTGTTCGAGGCAATCCTGGGACCGGAAGAGGTAATCATCTCGGACCGGCTGGTCCACGCCAGCATCATCGACGGGGTCAGGCTCTGCAAGGCGTCCCGAGACATCTGCGATCACTCCGACATGGAGATGCTCGAGGCCAAGCTGAAGCAGCACCAGGACAAGCGGGCCCGGCTGATTGTGGTCGATGGGGTGTTCAGCATGGACGGCGACATGGCTCCGCTCGACCGCATCTGCACCCTGGCCGAACGCTACGACGCCATGGTGTTCGTCGACGACAGCCACGCCACGGGGTTCATCGGCAAGACCGGTCGCGGCACCCCTGAGCACTTCGGAGTGATGGGGAAGATCGACGTGATGACCACAACCCTGGGCAAGGCACTGGGCGGTGCATCGGGCGGATGCGTCACGGGGCGCAAAGAGATCGTGCAGCTGTGCCGGCAACGGGCACGCCCCTACCTGTTCAGCAACACGATGCCGCCGCCGATCGTGGCCGGCGCGCTCAGGGTGCTCGAGATCCTGAATCGCAGTACCGAACGCCGCGACACACTCGAAGAGAGCACCAAGTTCTGGCGGAAGGGACTCGAGGACGCTGGGTTCATCATCAAGGAGGGGGAGAGCCCCATCGTTCCGGTCATGCTGTTCAACGCTAAGCTGAGCCAGGACATCGCACGGGATCTCTATCAGGAAGGCGTCTACGTGATCGGCTTCTTCTTTCCCGTGGTCCCCAAGGGACAGGCCCGGATTCGGACACAGCTCTCCGCCGACCACGACATCCCGTTGCTGGAGCATGCGCTCGCGGCGTTCAAGAAGGTGGGCCAGAAATACGGAATCCTCGGGCTGGACAAAGAGGGCGTGATCGCGAAATATGGGCTGTAACAACCGGTTCATTGCCAGCCATGCGGCCGGCGTGCCGGCTGTTGGGCGGGCAGTGACCGACTACATTTCGCTGGATTCGGGCCCCGGGGCCCTTCGCTCACTCCGACGAGGGGAGCACAATGTTCGAGATCCTCTTGGGGGTCGCCCTGATCACCCTGGCCTCCAAGGTCGGGCCGGCCTGGGCCCGTCGGATCGAGGGGCAGGGCACCGATCCCGAGGTGGTCCGCCGCCTGGGCGAAGCGGAGGAGCGACTGACCCAAATGGAGGACCGGCTCCTCGGACTCGCTGCCGAGTCGCACGAGCGCATGCTGGAGATGGAAGAACGCATCGACTTCACGGAGCGCGTGCTGCAGCAACAGCGGGCGGGGAAGAGGCTGGGGGCAGGGGAATAGGCTACGGGAAGCCGGAAGCGGGAAGCGGGAAGCGGGAAAAGGGAAAAGGGAAAGGGGAAGAGTAACGACCGCGCTCCGCGCCCCGCGTCTCATACACACTTGAAGTTCGAAACCAATATCCAAGACTCGAAAACTATGAAAACCACTGCTGAGTATCTGGCCGAAGTCGACAAGTACAGCGCACACAACTACCACCCGCTCCCCATCGTGTTGTCGCGTGGGGAAGGGGCGTGGGTGTGGGACACCGAGGGCAACAAGTATCTCGACTGCCTGGCCGCCTATTCGGCGGTGAACCAGGGCCATCGACACCCGAAGATCGTGCACGCCGCCAAGGAACAGCTCGACCGGCTGACGCTGACCTCGCGCGCATTCCACAACGATCAGATGGGCCCGTTCGTCCGGGACCTGTGCGAGTTGACCGGCTACGAGAAGGCGCTGCCGATGAACTCGGGGGCCGAAGCGGTGGAGACGGCCATCAAGGCGGTGCGCCGCTGGGGGTATCGGATGAAAGGCGTCCCTGCGGACCGCGCCGAGATCATCGTGTGCGCGAACAACTTCCACGGGCGGACGACGACGATCGTATCGTTCTCCACCGAGGAGTCGTACAAGGCCGACTTCGGTCCGCTCACACCGGGTTTCAAGATCATTCCGTACGGTGACTCGGCCGCGCTCGAGAAGGCGATCACGCCCAACACGGTGGCGTTCCTGGTGGAGCCACTCCAGGGCGAGGGCGGCGTGATCGTGCCCCCGGACGGATTCCTGGGCTGTACGGCAGCGATCTGTAAGCAGAACAACGTGCTCTTCGCGGCCGACGAGATCCAGACCGGACTCGGACGGACCGGCAAGATGTTCTGCTGCGACTGGGAAGACGTCACGCCCGACGTCTTGATCGTGGGCAAGGCGCTGAGCGGCGGGTTCTATCCGGTATCCGCAATGCTTGCCAACGAAGAGATCATGAGCGTGTTCCATCCAGGCGATCACGGCTCGACCTTCGGTGGCAACCCGCTGGGCGCCGCGGTCGCACGCGCCGCACTCGAGGTCATCGTCGAAGAGCGGCTCCCGGACCGCGCCCAGGAACTCGGCTCCTGGTTCATGGACGAGTTGCGTGGCATCGACTCGCCGCACGTCAAGGAAGTGCGCGGGCGGGGCCTCATGATCGGTGTGGAGATCAAGCGCGAGAGCGGCCCGGCACGCCCCTTCTGCGAGGGCCTCATGGAGCGGGGCATCCTGGCCAAGGAGACCCACGAACAGGTGGTGCGCTTCGCTCCGCCCTTGGTGGTCGAGCGCAGCGACCTGGAATGGGCCCTGGCGCAGACTGCCGAGGTGCTCGCCGGCGCGGGAGTGGTGTAAGAGGCGGTTGGGCGGTTGAGCGGTTAGGCGGTTGGCTCGGCGCGATCCCAACCGCCTAACCGCCCAACCGCCTAACCGTTGAACCGCCTATGTTCACCGTCCACAACCTCCGCGGCGGGCTCGTCGAGTCCACCCACGAGGTGTCGGTGGCCGTGGTCGACGTGAAGGGACGCCTCCGGGCGAAGGCCGGTAATCCCGACCGCGTGACCATCATGCGGTCGGCCGCGAAGCCGTTTCAGGCTTTGCCCCTCGTGCAAGACGGGGCGACGGACCGATTCGATGTCTCCCAGCAAGAGCTTGCCCTCGCCTGCGCGTCGCACAATTCCGAGCGACGCCAAATCGAGCTGGTCGCTGCCTGGCTCGAGCGCATTGAGTGCGCCGAGTCCGACCTCGCGTGCGGACCGCACCGACCGTTGTGGCGCGACCTCGCGATCCGCGACCCCGAAGACCCTCGAGAGCTGGACCCAGTGCCCCACACTCCCGTCGCGAGCAACTGCTCGGGGAAGCACACCGGGATGCTCACCCTCGCGCGGAACCACGAGTGGGACACGGCCGGCTACAACCGACGCGGGCATCCGGTTCAGGATCGGCTGCTCGCGGAAATGGCCCGGTTCACGGGCGTGAGTACCGACGCTATCGGGCTGGCAGTGGACGGGTGTGCCGCGGTCACCTTTGCGCTCCCGCTCAGGGCCATGGCCCTGGGCTTTGCCAAGCTCGGCGCGCGGAACGAGCCAGCAGAGGCCCGGGTCGTGGATGCGATGATATCACATCCCGACCTGGTCGCCGGTACCGGACGTCTCTGCACGGTCTTGATGAGTGCCTTTTCGGGGCAGGTGATCGCCAAGGTGGGTGCCGAAGGTGTCTATGGCGCCGCGCTGTTGGAGGAGGGGCTGGGCATCGCGGTCAAGGTGGAAGACGGTAACCCCTGGGCATGCAACGTGGCCCTGCTGGCCGTGCTCGGGCAGCTCGGCCTCGAGGTCGAGTCCAAGCCTGCCCTGCGGAAGTTCGCTGAGCTTCCCATTCTCAACACCCGGCGCCACGAGGTTGGCGTGATGCGCGCGGCCGGCACGCTCGCAATTGCATGATCGTGCGTGGGCGGAATTGATGTGCGCTTGGCGGTACGAACCGCTAGCCTTCGGATCGAAACCACGGAGCCTGGACTTAGGCCTGACGCGAAATGGCAGAGGGCGCTCTTCCGGTCAGCGATCTATCTAACCGCCTAACCGCCTAACCGCTCAACCGCCTATCTGTTCAACCGCCTAACCGCCTCATGAAATTCATCGATCGCGCCGTCATTCGCGTCACGGCCGGCACCGGCGGCTCGGGGGCCTGCTCGTTTCGTCGCGAGGCCTACGTGCCCAAAGGCGGTCCGGACGGGGGAGATGGGGGGCGCGGTGGAAGCGTCTTTCTCAAGGCGGACCCGCATCTCACCACGTTGCTCGACTATCGATACCGTACCCACCGCAAAGCCGACCGCGGCCAGCACGGACTCGGCAGTAACAAGACCGGGAAGTCTGGGGAAGACGTCTATCTTCCCATTCCGCCCGGCACGGTGGTGCGCGATGCTGAGACCGGTGTGGTACTGGACGAATTGGTGAACCCGGGCGACACGCTGCTCGTGGCCAAGGGCGGGCGCGGCGGCCGTGGAAACGCACAATTCGCAACCTCGACACACCAGGCGCCGCGCGAATGGGAGCCGGGTGAAGAGGGCGAGGACCGGAACCTCGAGCTCGTCCTCAAGCTCAACCCCGATGTGGGTCTGGTGGGCGAGCCCAACGCTGGCAAGAGCACGCTTCTCTCGGTCGTATCGGCTGCGCGGCCCAAGATCGCCGAATACCCGTTCACGACGCTGGCTCCGAACCTGGGCGTGGTGGAGCTGCCGGGGCAGCGGACATTCGTGATGGCCGACATCCCCGGGCTCATCGAGGGTGCGCACGAGGGAAAGGGACTCGGCGACCAGTTCCTCCAGCACATCGAGCGTACCAAGGTCTTGGTGTTCATGGTCCCGGTGGACGCCGACGACCCGCAGGCCGCGTACGATCGGCTGCGCGCCGAGGTGTGCGCCTACGATCCCGCCGTGGCGGCGAAGCCGCACGTGATGGTGGTGACGAAGATCGATCTCCTGCCGCCCGACGGGGAGGTGCCGGCGATCCACGCGCCGGACGCGCAGGCGGTGGTTGCCGTCTCGTCGGTGGCGCAACGCGGCATCGACCAGTTGAACGAGGCGCTCTGGAAGCTCGTTGCGGACACGTCGCCGTCTGAAGCGGACGGCGGCGCCCCGTTCCCGTGACGGTCGACGTCTCCTACGTCGCGCTGGCGCTCGTGCCGGGGATCGGCCGGGCGCGGCTCGAAACACTCCTCGGAACGTTTCGGTCAGCGGACGCGGTCATGACCGCCGGGTTCGACCAGCTCCGGGCCGTGTCGGGCATGAGTCGGGCAGCCGCCACGGCCGTTGCGGAGGCGACACCCACGACCGGGGAGCACGTGGTGACGCAGGTGGACGATCTCGGCGGCGACGTACTGACGCCCACCGATCCCCGATTTCCGAACGCGCTCCGCCACATTCCCGACGCGCCGACCCTCCTCTTCGCCAAGGGACGGTTGGATCTCCTGTCCCAGCCGGCCGTGGCGATCGTGGGAAGCCGGACGCACACTCGGTACGGCGCGGAGGTGTGCCGCCATATGGCGGGTGGACTGGCGCGCGCGGGACTTGTAGTGGTGAGCGGGATGGCGCGAGGGCTGGATGCGATTGCGCACGGCGCGTCGCTCGACGCGGGCGGTGGCACCGTCGGCGTGCTCGGAAACGGACTTGGCGTGGTCTATCCGTCGGCCAACCGCGCACTGTACAACCGGGTGGGCAAGCACGGCTGCCTGCTCACGGAGTTTCCGCCGGGCGAGCGTCCACATGCCGGGAGCTTCCCGCGCCGCAACCGCTTGATCAGTGGGCTCGCGCGCTCGACCCTGGTGGTCGAGGCGCGGGCGCGATCCGGCGCCCTCATCACCGTGGACTGTGCGCTCGCGCAGGCCCGGGAAGTGCTTGCCGTGCCGGGGCCGATCACGAGCCCGACTTCGATGGGCTGCAACCGGCTGATCCAGCAGGGTGCAAAACCGGCGCTCGGACTGCAGGACGTGCTGGAGGAATACGGGGTGTCGCAGTCGGTCGCAGCATCCGCGGTCGATCGGAAGGATCTCCGTGCCGAGGAGCAACGGGTCCTGGACGCGCTCGAACAGGGGGTTGGGCAGGTGGACGACCTTGCCGTGCGCCTCGACTGCACCGTAGCGGACGCGCTCTCGGTGCTCACGTCGCTCGAGCTCAAGGGCTTGGTGTCGCAGGATCGAGGAAAGATCTTTCGACCCACACTCGACGTGGCCGTCCAACACCCCGGCTGAAGCCAGCCATCGATGCCGCACCTATACGTGCACGTGCCCTTCTGTCGACGTCGCTGCGTGTACTGCGACTTCTCCATCGCCGTTCGACCGAGGGTGCCAGCCGAACGCTTTGTGGCCGCGATCCGCCGAGAGGTCGATCTCCGGAGGGGAGAACAGATCTGGTCAGCCCATCCGCTTCGGACCCTCTACTTGGGCGGAGGCACCCCATCGCTCCTCCCGCCCCGGTCCCTCGCCAAGCTCGTCCAGTTGGTACGAACGATTGCGCGTAGCGACGATCCCGGCACTGTCGAGGTCACCCTGGAGGCGAATCCCGAAGACGTGACCCCAACGTCGGCGGGCGCATGGGCGGCAGCCGGGGTGAACCGCGTGTCGCTCGGCGTGCAGTCGTTCCACGAGGGTGTGCTCCAATGGATGCATCGCTCGCATGACGTAGAGGCCGCACCGCGCGCGGTACGCTCACTCCGGCGCGCGGGCATCGATGCCGTTTCCCTCGATCTCATTTTCGGCCTTCCCGAGAAAGTGCAACGCGACTTTCGCCTCGATCTCCAGCGGGCCGTCGACCTCGGGCCGGATCACCTGTCGGTGTACGGGCTCACCGTGGAGCAGCGCACGGCACTCGGGCACTGGACGGCTCGGGGCACCGTGATGGTGGCACCGGACACCCAGCACGAAATTGAGTTCCTCCTCGCGCACGAGGTTCTCGGCGCCGCCGGATTCGAGCACTACGAGGTGTCGAATTACGCGCGGCCGGGCCACCGGTCGCGCCACAATGCAGCCTACTGGAACGGTAGCTCTTACCTCGGGCTGGGACCGTCGGCACACAGCTTCCGGGACGGCGTACGGAGTTGGAATGTGGCACCGTGGGCGGCCTACGCGACGCGTCTCGAGAACGGCGACGATCCCGAAGACGGACGGGAGCGCCTTACGCTGACGCAGCAGCGGCTCGAGCGCGCCTACCTCGGCCTCCGGACCACGGACGGAGTCGACACCGCCGACGTCCCGGGATGGCACTCGGCTGCCGGGGATGCGGCAATCGAGGCCGGATGGCTCGTCGTGGACCGGTCTCCGGGCCGCATCCGGACCACGCCGGCAGGCTGGCTCCGACTCGACAGCCTGGTCCAGGCCTTGACCACCAAGCCCTGAGGTGGCTAAACTGAGCCGTTGACCACTTGGGGTGAAGGTGGCTAAACCATTCGAAAACAATGACTTCTAACAAGCCGCACGGATCGCTGACCGAGCGCGAGCGCCGGGTATTGGAGGCGGTGATCCACATGTACGTGGAGACTGCCGAGCCGGCCGGGTCGCGTACGATCGCCAAGCGATACGACCTCGGCGTGTCGGCGGCCACGATCCGCAACACGATGAGTGACCTGGAGGACCGGGGCTACCTGGCACACCCACACACGTCTGCGGGTCGTGTTCCCACCGATCACGCCTACCGCGTGTACGTCGATTCCCTCATGTCGCCGGCTGCCCTGCCCACGCCGAAGGAGCGGGACGCGCTGCGGCGGGAATTGGCGAGCGGAGGGAACGGGATCGAGGGCCTGTTGCACAAGGCGGCCGAAGTCCTGGGCGTGTTGACCAAGGAATTGGGCCTCGGGATCGCCCCCGCGTTCGGCAACGCGATGCTGGAGCGCTTGGAGTTGGTCCAGGCATCGCACGAGCGGCTGCTCATGATCCTCGTGCTCGAGGGCGGCGCGGCGCGGACGCTCTTCATCGAGGTCTCGAACGAGATCCCGCGAGAGGCGCTCGCCAGCGTCGCGCACGTGCTCAACGAGCGCCTGGCGGGCCTCTCACTCCGGGAGATTCGCTCCAATCTGGGCGACCGCTTGCGGGACGCCGGCGCGCACGATCGGAGCAGGGAGCTGCTCAACATCTTCATCGAGGAAGCGGACCAGCTCTTCGAGATCGGACCGGCGGACGGGGGAGAGATCGTGCTGGGGAGCGCCCAGATGCTGGTGGACCAGCCCGAATTCAGCTCCAGCGAGCGGATGCGCAACCTGCTCGAGCTGACCGAGCGACGTGATCGGCTGCGCGAAGCGCTCAAGGAGCGCGAGTCGCCTGGGATCAGTGTCACGATCGGGGGCGAGCACCTCGACCCGTCACTCAAGACGTTCACGATCGTCACCTCCGTCTACGAGTGCGGGCCGTTCACCGGTATGATCGGCGTGATGGGACCGACGCGAATGCCGTACCACAAGGTCGTGACCTTGGTGGAGCACACGAGCCGCATGCTCGGAGAACTCGCGAAGTAGCGCTATGGCTCGAGACCTCTACGAAGTCCTCGGTGTCCAGCCACAGGCGTCGGAAGCCGATATCAAGAAGGCCTACCGGCGCCTTGCCATGGAGCACCATCCCGATCGCAACAACGGGGACAAGGCATCCGAGGAGCGGTTCAAGGAGTTGACCGAGGCGTACGAGGTCCTGCGCGATTCGCAGCAGCGCGCGCGGTACGATCGGTTCGGTATGTCTGGTGTGGGGGGTGGCGGGCCTGGAGGCTTCGGCTTCGCCCACGTCGATCTGGCCGAGGCGCTCAACATCTTCATGCGGGATTTCGGCGGCTTTGGCGGGTTCGACGCGATTTTCGGAGGCGGTGGACGACAGCGGCGCACCAGGCGCCGCGGACAGGACGTGCGCGCGTCGGTGCGGCTCTCCCTCCACGACGTGGCGCACGGGACGAAGCGCACGCTCAAGCTGCGGAGCCTCGACCGGTGCGATGGGTGCGAGGGGAGTGGCGCGAAACCGGGAACTGCGACGAAACCGTGCCCGACTTGCCATGGTACCGGCGAGGTGCGCCACGCGTCGCAATCGCTCTTCGGCCAGTTCGTTTCGGTATCGCCGTGTCCCACGTGCCGCGCCGAAGGGACGGTGCTGAGCGAGCCGTGTCCGGACTGTGGAGGTGACGGCCGGGTTCGCAAGGAGCGCGAGGTCGAGCTCGACGTCCCGGCCGGCGTCGATACCAACAACTACATCACGCTCCGGGGGCAGGGAGTGGCAGGGCCGCGTAACGGCCCGGCCGGGGACCTCATCGTCGAGTTCGATGTCGAGGAGGACCCTCGGTTCCAGCGGCGCGGGAGCGATCTGGTGTACGATCTCCCGCTCTCGTTCAGCCAGGCCGCGCTGGGTGGTGATGTCACGATCCCCACGCCGTTCGGCGACGAAACCATCCCGGTCGAGCCGGGCGCCCAGAGCGGTACCGTGCTGACACTTCGCGGTAAGGGCCTGCCCAACGTCTCGGACGCCAGGCGGGGGACCATGTACGTCAGGATCCAGGTGTGGACCCCCACCAAGTTGACCCCCGAGCTTCACGACCTGTTCGAGCGGTTGTCGACGATCGAGGGTGAGCCACCCAAGGAAGAGGGAGGCCTGGGGCGCAAGATCTGGGAGAAGATGAAGGAAGCTTTCGGGACGTGAGTATGAGCGATTGCCTCTTTTGTCGGATCGTGGCGGGAGAGATCCCGGCGATAGGAGAGTTGCTGCTGTTCGCTCGTGACGTGGCGGGTGGCGAGGGCCTGGCCGACGACGGATACCGAGTGGTGCTGAACACCAACGCCGGGGCCGGCCAGACCGTCTTTCATATTCACGCGCACATTCTGGGCGGACGGGCAATGCGGTGGCCGCCCGGTTGATGCGTGGCCTGTCCCGTCGTTCAGCGGAGGGCGGTGAAGGTGCCTCGTGCGGTTGCAAATGGGGGAGTGCTGCTCTAACTTTTCGAATTGGCGATGTCGAATCCGATGAGAGGGCCGGAGGGGGAACGAAAGACGTCTTCGTCCCCAACCGCGATGCGTTTTTGAGCGGGTCCCGAGACGCTTCAAGAAGCAGTGTAAGAAGGCTGGCACCCTGTCCGATCTCAAAAAGCAGCAGCATTTCGAGAAGCCGAATGACCGTCGCAAGCGGAAACGCGCAGCTGCGCGTCGCAGACAGCGGCGGCCCATGAAGAGGCCTGCGCACGGGGCATGAGGCGCGCAGGCCACGAGGTCCGGCGGAAGGGGTGC
>JBDHEI010000083.1:0-9916 GCA_039591075.1 Gemmatimonadota bacterium | reverse complement strand
GGGCTATCACCAGCGTCAACGAGTTCCGGTACCGGCAGACCAACGGGGGCTTCTTCTTCCAGGAAGAGGTCGGGTTCGCCGATCGCCTGTTCGTCACGGGCGGTCTCCGGTTCGACGGCTTCAGCACCTTCGGCGAGGACTACGGGATGGCGATGTATCCCAAGGTCTCCGTGGCGTACAACGTCTCCGAAGAGAGTTTCTGGCCGAGCTGGTGGGATGGCATGAAGCTCCGGGCCGCGTGGGGCGAGTCGGGCCGAGCGCCCGGCGCGTTCGACGCCCTCAAGACCTGGGAACCGGTCTCCGGTGACGAGGGGCGGCCGGGAGTGACCCCCTCGACGCTGGGCAACCCCGACCTGGGTCCCGAGCGCAGCCGAGAGGTCGAGTTCGGGTTCGAGGCGGCGCTGTTCAACGGCCGGGTGGGCCTCGAGTTCACGCGGTACCAGCAGAAGACCATCGACGCCCTGATCCCGGTGCAACAGATCCCGTCACTGGGCTTCATCGGTAGTCAGCTCCAGAATGTAGGCGAGCTGAAGAACAGTGGCATCGAATCGCAGCTCAATCTGGCCGTGCTCCGGGGCGGACAGTTCGAGTGGGACGTCGGCCTTCGGTACGGCACCAACCACAGCGAGGTCGTGGATCTGGGTGAGATCCAGGACATCTATGTTGGGTGGCGGCAGCGCATCCGCCCGTGCTCCAACCCCGACGGCACCCCATCAGCCGAGGCGATTGCGCAGGAGGCCTACCGCGGCGCGGGCAACTACAACTGCCCGATTCCCGGCTATTGGCACGACGTGGTCGTCAACGACTCGGCCACGGCCGCGAACCCCAACGGCTTTACCCCGGCCGGTACAGAGCCCATCATGGAGGAGCAGTACCTGGGCCCGTCGTATCCGACGGACCTGCTGGGCGTGAGCTTCACCGTTCGCGTGGGACGCTGGCTCACACTGGACGCGGTGGGCGAAGGCCAGTTCGGCCATTTCCTCTCGTCCGGAGTGGCCTACCAGAACGCGCGCCGCGGTGTGTGGCCCCTGTGCCGTGACATTCAGACCAGGTGGGACGAAGCGCGCGCTGCCGGCGGCACCGCGGCAGCAAGAGCAGCGCTCAACGCCTACGAGAAGGCCAAGTGCATCCGCGGCTACACGTCCTACGGCATGTGGATTCAGTCCGCGGACTTCTTCAAGCTGCGTGCGCTGTCGCTCCAGTTCCGGCTCCCGAGCCGGCTCATTCCCGGAACACGGTCGGCCACGCTGCAGCTCCAGGCGCGGAACCTGTTCCGAATCACGAGCTTCCAAGGCCTAGATCCGGAAGCATCGGAAGAGGGCGGCACGCAGGAAGTGCTGCTCCGACAGGAGTACTACAACCTGCCGCCGTATCGATCGTTCATCGCGGGCCTGAGGCTCGAGTTTTGAGGGGGGTGAGGAGACAGCCATGATTACGGAATCATTGCTTCGACGCATTGGCGCCGGGTTCCTCGCCCCAGCCTTCCTCAGCGTGGCGTTGCTGATGACAGGCTGCGACGTGACGAACCCGGGCACGATTCTCGATACAGATCTGAACGATGAACTCGTGCTGGACGCACTCATCACAGGCATGTCACGAGATCATGCGACCATGATGGACGGCATTGCCTTCGATATCGCCATTGCCAGTGGCGAGATGACCGGTGGTGGCAGTTACTTCGAGACCGGGCTGCTGCGGCGCGGCATTCTCAACCGCGAAGACCAGAACTTTGAGTGGGGGTCGCAGCATCGGGCACGGTGGGTTGCCGAAGCGGGCCTGGTCCGCATGGACAGTGTCTTGGGGACCAGTTACAACGGCGACGCGCGGGTCGCGCGGGCGTTCCTGTTTGCCGGTCTGGCTCACCGCACGCTTGGTGAGACGTCATGCTTCGCCGTCATCGACGGATCGGGCGTGTTGGATCACGAAGTGCACTTCGACAGCGCGCTGGTCCGGGCCGACAGCGCCATCTATCACGCGCAACTCGCCGGAACGAGCAACGTCGTCACTGCGGCCTACGGCATACGTGCCCAGGCCAACGCGGCACGAGGGAACTGGACGGCCGCCGCTGCCGACGCGGCGATGGTGCCGACGGATTTCGTGTACGAGACCCTATTAGATGTTAACGGTCCCGAGAATGAGATGTACGACGAGACCTGGGGTCGGCCCGAAATGTCGGTCTACAACACGATGGCCGCCCGCCGCGGCCCCGATCCGCGAGCACCATTTACGGATTGCACGGTGACTCCGCGCCCCGGTGATTGCCGGTCATCGCAGGGTGCCGACGGTGCGACGCCGTTCTATCTGCAGTACAAGTACGACAACGTCGGCGCGGACATCCCCGTGGTCAAAGGCACGGAGATGCGGCTCATCGAAGCCGAGGCGTTCCTCAGGACCGACAACCTCGCCAGCGCGATGGGCAAGATCAACGAGGTGCGGACCTTCCATAGTCTGGCGGACGTCTCGCCCGCGCCTGCGACGATCAACGACGGCTGGGTGGTGCTCGACCACGAGCGGGAGTTGACGTTGTGGATGGAAGGCCGCCGCTGGCACGATGCCCGCCGGTGGGACGAGGAAGGCATGACCTTCATGCCGGCGGTGCAGTTCGTGTACGGGAATGCCGTGACGGTCTACGGCGATCCCACACCGTTGACGCCGACGTTCGACAAGGACACGAGCGTTCCGAAACGGGCGTACTGCATTCCGATTTCGCTGGCCGAATGCCAGACGAATACGAATGTGCTCGGTTCGGCGGAGTGCGCCGGCGCCTTCGTACAGCCGTAGCGTGCTCGGCTAGGTGGTTGGTGACCGTCCCATCGGGTTCGCCCGGTGGGACGGTTGGTTTTCATCATGATTCTTCGCGGCGTCCGGCGCGCGATCCAGCGAGGATGCGGGGGTCGAGGACGCCGACGGACGAGGTGAGGTGGCGATCGGCGTGTCGATACTGCGGCAGTGCATCATCATGGCGCTGGCGGCCTTCCTCACGGGCTGCGGCGACGACTGTTGCGTGGGCCCTCCCGTGACCAACGACGTGGACGTGCGCCTCGAGTTCACCGGGCTCCGCGCCCTGGACCCGGCGCTGGAGGGTACCTACGAGGCGTGGGCCATCGGGTCCGACGGGAGCATCCGCTCGGCCGGCCGCTTCGTGATGCCGGCCGACGGCCGGGTCACGGTGGTGAGCCCGATCGAGAACCCCCAGCATGTGATGGTGACGGTGGAGCCGCCGGGGGACGACGACGCCATGCCGTCTCCCCACAAGATTCTGGGTGGCCAGTTCACCGGCACCGTCGCCCCATTGGGGATCGACCGGTACGTCACGGGTGGCATTCCCCTCGAGACGACCCCCGGCGGCCACGTGCTGTTCACGCCCAGCGACAATGCGCAGCTGGGGTATCCGTCGTACGAGGATGCCGGCATCTGGTTGTTCAACATCTTCGGCGACACCGTGAGCGGGTCGTTCTTCCTCACGTTCACGCCGCTCACCGTGGGATGGGCCTACGAGGGCTGGGTGGTGCGGGACTACGGCACCCCGAACGCGATCTGGCTGTCGTACGGCAAGTTCACCCCGAATACCTTCAAGAAGCAGAACGGCCGGGACGACACCGGCGTGGGACCCTACTCCGGCCAGCTCGATTACCGTCAGTGGAATCCGCTGGAGATCGTGATGCCCGGCGACGACTGGGTGGCGAACCCCTACGGGTATCCGCTGCCCGGTAGCCTCACCGACGCCGATCTGCCGCTCGACCTCAATGGGAACGCGGGCCAAGGCATCATGAGCCGCTGGACCCACGTGATCACGATCGAGCCGTGGGGACCGGACCGCGAACCAGAGATGCCGTGGCTTGCGAGACCGTTTCTGCTCCGGCCCTACCGCAACGCGATTGGCGAGGCAACGCCGGATCTGCCCCGGACGATCGAGTACCACCCGGAGTTGCTGCCGACCGGAACCGCGACGATACTCTCCGGAGGCACCTAGCGCGGCGGCTCGAGGCCACTGGGCACGCGGTCCGGGACCGCAACCTCGGGCAGGTCGGTGAGCGCGGTGAGGAACGCCACCAGGTCCTCAATCTCCGAGGCGGTCAGCCTCAGCGGCCGGAGCGCGGGATCGAGTCGGGCACGGGGGATGTTGGGATGATCGCCGGCTCCACGATTGAAGAACTCCACCATCTCCGTGAGCGTCGCATACGCACCGGCGTGCGTATAGGGAGCCGTCACGGCTACGTTCCGGAGCGACGGCGTGCGGAACGCCCACCGGTCTCCTTCCAGGTGGGTGACGTTCCACCGACCAAAATCTTCGTGCGGCGTGAGCTGGAAACCAGGGCCCTGCTGGGGAGCGCCCACCACGTGGAACGCGAAATCGCTGAACATCGGGCCGGCATGGCAACGCGCGCACCCGCCCTTCTCGTGGAACAGCACGAGTCCCCGCTTCTCCTGATCGGTCAACGCGTCGGGGTCGCTGGCCACAAAGCGATCATACGGCGAGCGGTCCCCAACGAGCGACCGTACGAACTGCGCGAGCGATTGCGCCAACGATACGGAATCGATGGGGGCGTCGGGAGGGTGGGCCGGAAACGCGGTGCGGAACAGCGTGACGTATTCCGGAATGCCGCGCAGCCGCTCCAGCAGCGTGTCGAGCGTGCTCTCCAGAGGCAGCGCGTCGGCGCGCATCTCGCTGAACTCGCGCTGCGGCAGCGTAACCAGGTTTTCCAGCCGCCGCACCCGACCGTCCCAGAAGAGGAACCCGTCCGCCGTCTGGAAGTCCCGGAACCGGTTGAACCCGGCGTTGATGACGGTTGGGCTGTTCCGGGCCTCGAACACCATGTTCGGGTCGGTGAGCTGGCGCTCGGGACCAAAGCCGACCCCGCTGGGACCCGCCGGCAGAGCCCGGCCGTCCGCCATGCCGAACCTGGGGAGATGACAGGTGGCACACGCCACGTCCCTGGTCGCGCTCATGATCGGATCGAAAAACAGGAGATGACCCAGCGCGACGCGGTCGGGGTTCGGTGGGTTGTCCCTCGGGTGCACCATGGTGGGCAAGGGCTCCAACCCGAACCGTTCCACCAGGTCGAGACGGATCACCCCGGTGCCGTCACCGGCGCAGCCGGCAACGGTCGCCGCGATGGCTGCCACGAGGCAGCTTCGAGCGGGAGATACAAGAAGGGATGACACGGTCGATCGACTCTCTGGCCATCAAGTTGGTGCCAGTGGCCGGCTGCCACAAGTAACGACAGGAGGCCCAATGATACGGATGCGTACGCTGGTGCTGGCCCTCGGCTTGACGGGGATCGGGTGGCCGACCGTAGCCCAGGAAGAGGCGCCCGTGGAGCGCGTCGAGCGGCTGCTCGAGCGACACGTGGACGGTCTCAACCACGAGATCGATGTGCTCAACCGACGCATCGACGACATCATGTTCTTCCAGCGGCTCGGCGACATCGCCGAGATCGACATCGTGCGGCTGACGGGACCGGCGCTCCGGTACCAGCCGAATCCGACGGCGCAGGGCGCGGGGAATCCGTTCCGGTTCAACGCCTACGTGTTCATACCGAAGAACTTGGACCGCACGAAGAAGCAACCGCTGATCGTGTTCCCCCACGGTGGTGTGCACGGCAACTTCACGAGCGGTGCGACCAACGTCCTGCGGGAGATGCTGTCGCAGGGCTATACGGTCGTGGCGCCCGAATATCGGGGCAGCATCGGCTACGGTCGGGGGACGTACCAAGCGATCGACTACGGTGGGCTGGAAATCGAGGATACGTACGCCGCCAGGAACTTGATGCTCGAGAACTATGATTTCCTCGACGCTGGGCGGGTCGGCATCGTGGGCTGGAGCCACGGGGGACTCCACGCGCTCATGAACATCTTCGAGCACCCCAATGACTACGCGGTGGCCTACGCCGGCGTGCCGGTGAGCGACTTGATCGCGCGGATGGGCTACAAGAGCCAGCGCTACCGCGACCTCTACTCCGCCGACTACCACATCGGCAAGACGGCCGACGACGATGTCGAAGAGTACCGCCGCCGCTCACCCTCATGGAACGCGCACAGGTACCAGGGCACCCCGCTCCTCATCCACACGAACACCAGTGACGAAGACGTGAACGTGCTCGAAGTGGAGCGGCTCATTCAGGCCCTCAAGGCCGAGGGGAAGACCGGGTTCGAGTACAAGATCTATCAGGACGCACCTGGCGGGCACAGTTTCAATCGGTTGGACACGAAGCTGGCCAGGGAATCTCGGCGCGAGATCTGGCGCTTCCTGGCCCCGCGGCTGAGGCCGGAGCGACCGGTGAGGTAGGCGGTTAGGCGGTTAGGCGGTTTGAACGTGTGGTGCGCGGGACGCGGGACGGGGTGAGCGTAAGACGTGAACGTGAAGGGTGACTGGATGGTGCGCGCCCCGCGCCCCGCGCACCGCGTATTCACAGGGGGCAGCATGACACGAGGTATCCTGAGCCTATTCCTGATGCTGGCCGCGGCACCGTCGGCGAACGCTCAGTCGATCGCCATTGTCGGTGGACGCGTGATGGATCCGGCCAGCGGGCTCGACGCCGTGCGAACGGTGCTGGTCAGAGATGACCGGATCGTGGCCATCACGTCGGAGCCCGTCATTGCAGATCGCACAATCGACGCCTCGGGGCTCGTGGTGGCTCCCGGCTTCGTGGATATCCTCGCCCGCCTCCGGCCGTCGCACGAGCCGCAGCGCTACAAGATCAAAGACGGCGTCACGACCGTGGTCAGCATGCACGGAGGACCGGTGGATGTGGCGGGATGGTATGCCGCATTCGACGCCGACGGCGCCCTGCTCAACTACGGTACCGCCGTGGGGCACCCGGACGTCCGCGAAGCGGCGGGCGTCACCGATCTCTATCGGCCGGCCTCGCGCGCCGAACGCGCGGAGATGCGGCGCGTGGCCGCCCGGGCGCTCGAGGCGGGCGCCGTCGGCATCGGGTTCGGGATCAACTACACACCCGGCGCGTCGTACGAGGAGATCGTGGACCTGTTCGCCGTGTCAGCGGCATACGACGCGCCGGCCCACGTACATTCGCGCTACAAAGGATCCGTCTTTCCGGAGACGATCGTGCAGTCCGTTCAGGAGGTGATCGCCGCGGCGGCCATCACCGGGGCGCGGGCACAGATTGTTCACCTCGCCTCGTCTGCCATCGGCTCCATGGAAGCGAGCCTCGAGATGATCGCCGGCGCCAGGCGGAACGGCGTGGACGTCATGGCCGACATCCATCCCTATCTGGCCAACAGCACTCGGCTGGAATCGGCCCTGTACGATCCGGGATGGGAGGAGCGCTTCGGCGGCGTCACCGTCGACTCGATCATGCTGGTCGACACGGGCGAACGGTTGAACGCCGCAACGTTCGCACTCTGGCGGGAGCGCGGTGCCACGATCGTGACCTTCTTCATCCCGAAAGACGAGATGCTGATGGCCTTCACCGATCCGAACGTGATGATCACCAGCGACGGCGTCATCGTGGACGGCAAGGGACATCCGCGCGGTGCCGGGACGTTCACACACGTCCTCGGACAGATGGTGCGCATCGAAGGGCATCTCACCCTGATGGAGGCCCTGCGCAAGATGACCATCATGCCCGCACAGCGGCTCGAGCGTTCCGTGCCGGACATGAAGCACCGCGGCCGGCTCGCCGTGGGGAGCTTCGCCGATATCGTGGTGTTCGATCCGAACACGGTCATTGACCGCGCAACGTACCTCAACTCCGCACAGTACTCGGAGGGGATGGCGTACGTGCTGGTAAACGGTCAACTGGTGCTGGCCAAGGGCGAGTTTGTAGAGGGGGGGAGGCCGGGGAGGGCGGTTAGGCGGTTAGGCGGTTGAGCGGTTAGGCGGCTAGGCGGTTGGTGGACGCATGGCATAGGAGATGGCGATGAGGCGGGCCACTGGGTCGCTGTTGGGCCTGATCGTAGGGTGCGTGGTCGCGGGTTGTGGATCTGAACGCGAGGTCGCGCATCCTGCGTACGCCGCCGGTCAGGTGGTGCGGTCTGGGGTGGGAGTGGTAGTCAGTGGCTCGCCACTGGCGACCGCTGTGGGCGTGGAGATCCTCGAGCGGGGCGGTAACGCCGTCGACGCCGCGGTGGCGACGGCGTTTGCGCTGGGCGTGGTGGAACCGACCATGTCCGGTATCGGCGGCCGCACTCAGATACTCATCCGTACCGCATCGGGCGAGTTCGTGGGAATCGATGGAACGACCGAGGTTCCAGCCGCAGCGCCCCGCATCGCGCTCGTCGATGAGGACGCGTACGGCTACGGCACCATTGGCATCCCCGGGACCGTGGCAGCGCTCGCCACCGCGCATGAGACGCAGGGTGCCCTCTCGTGGGCCCAGGTGCTGGCGCCTGCCGTCGCGCTGGCCGACACGGGCTTTCCACTCCCGTCCCGGGAGGCGGAACGCATTGCCGCGTTGGCCGGCCGGCTGCGGGAGTTCGATGGCTCTGCCGGGCACTTCCTCACAGCCGACGGCACCCCATACGCGGCCGCCGAGCGATTCACGCAGCCGACCCTGGCCCGCGTGCTCCGCGCCATTGCGAGCAATGGCCCCGACGTCTTCTATCGCGGCTGGATTGCTGACAGCATCGCGGCAGACATGGCTCGGCGCGGCGGGTTGGTGACGCGGCAGGACCTGGAACGATATACGGCCCATCGGAGCACCGTGGTGCGAGGCAGCTATCTCGGGTTCGAGTTGGTCGGCACGTATCTGCCCGCCTCCGGCGCCACCACGATCGAGGCCCTCCACATCCTCGAGCAGTTCAACCTCGACGACCGGGCCGGCAGCGCCGAGTGGCTGGCACTCGTGGCGCAGGCACTCATGCTGAGCTTCACCGACCGGACGGCGGAACTTGGCACACCGGACGAGCATGCCCGAACCCTGGTTTCCAAGGAATGGGCCGCGCAGCGCGCCGCCGACGTGACCGACCCGAGCGCCGTCCGCGTGCCAGCCGTGGCCGACCTGGCAGTCGGGACCACGACGGCCTGGAGGGAGAGCGACCACACCACCCACCTGTCCGTGGCGGACGGTCGGGGCGGCTTCGTTGCGCTCACACAGTCGCTGGGCCCGACCCTGGGATCCAAGGTGGCCAGCGCCAACCTCGGCTTCCTCTACGCGGCCACCATGGGCTACCTCGGCGCCTTGGCGCCGAGTGATCGGCCGTTCTCCTCGCAGTCACCGCTCATGATCCTCGACGATGGAACGCCGGTTCTCGTGCTGGGCGCGGCGGGTGGGCGGCGCATCATCTCCGCGATCGTCGCCGTGGTGAGCCGCCTGATCGACGAAGGGCTCCCTCTCACCGACGCCATGGCCGCCCCACGCCTCCACCCGACCGCGGATACGATCTACGTCGAGGTGCGTGATGGGACGGCGTGGACGGAGACCGATGTGGCGGACCTGCGGAGCTTCGGGTTCGCCGTCGCACCCCGCTCTTCCCCATCATACTTCGCGAGACTCCACGCGATCGCGTTCGACCCCGCTCGAACCACCTACACCGGTGTCGCCGACGCCCGCTGGAACGGCGGCGCCGGGGCACCGCGCAGGAGATGACGATGGCGCTTCACGTTCGACGACGCGGCGGAGTGCTGCCGACGCTCGCGATGGCGATTGCCTCGTGGGTGACACCGGTGGCGGCGCAGCAGGCGGCACCCTACGACGTCCTCATCCTGAACGGCCGCGTTTTGGACGGCACTGGAAACCCGTGGACCTACGGCGACATCGCCATCAGCGGCGACCGCATCGTGGCGATCGGCAACCTGTCTGGTGCCACAGCGACACGCGTCATCGATGCGACGGGCCTCTACGTGGCGCCGGGGTTCATCGACGTGCACACCCACGCCGGTCGCGGCCTTGCGACGCCGGACTTGAGTCATGCGAGGCCGTTGCTCGCGCAGGGCATCACGACCGCGCTGCTC
>JBDHEI010000082.1:0-10354 GCA_039591075.1 Gemmatimonadota bacterium | reverse complement strand
CCCTCGCGCCCGACGGAAGATGTGCCCGAACTTGGCACACGCTTCTCCCACGGTGGGGGTGTAGATGATCGGCATCATCTCGTGGATGTTGTCGATCACGGTGCGATAGAAGAGGGTTTCGTTCCGATCCTGCAGGCCGATCATGAAGATGTACTTCTCGAGCGCCGTGGGTTTGTGGCGGAAGTTCTCGAGCACCCGGTCGACCTGTTCCTGAAGCGTGTTCACGCGTGGGGGAAGCAGGCCATGCAGCTTGAGCGCGTCACGCTCATCTTGCGTGAATGCGGTCCCCTTGTTCAACCGGGGATCCTGCAGCAGGTCCACGCCTTTGGGAAAGCGCTTCGGGAGTTTTCCTGTCTTTGTCATGGATGATCTCGTCTGCGAAACGAAGAACGGTTCGAGTGCGCCGATGAGCGCGGTCACAGTGAGCCTTTGGACTCACTAGAACATTCATACCTACGTACCGCGGGGTAAGCGCAAGCAGAAGTGGTGCTGAACAAGCCTTCATAGACGTCCGAGAGACCGCGCCGGCCGGCCCGGGCGACGTGGAGGCAGATCGAAGGCCTATTGCAGTAGCGCCAGGAACACCCCGGCTGCCACGGCGGAGCCGATGACGCCCGCCACGTTGGGCCCCATAGCGGGCATGAGCGGGTTTACCCGACCGTCGGTCTCTTCGGAGACGAACCGTTGGACGACCCGGGCCGACATGGGAACCGCCGACACGCCCGCCGCCCCGATGCACGGGTTGATCTTGTGACGCAGCACCAGGTTCAGACCCTTGGCGAAAACGATGCCGCCCGCGGTGCTGAACGCGAACGCCACCGCGCCCAAGACGAGGATCAGGAGGGTTCGGTAGTTCACGAAATGCTCGGCGTCCATGGTCGCGCCCACCGCGAGACCGAGGAAAATGGTCACGATGTCGATGAGCGCGCCGCCTGCCGTCTTTCGCAGCCGCTCGGTGACGCCGCTCTCGCGCAGCAGGTTGCCGAACATCAGCATGCCGACCAGTGGGGCGCTGGTCGGTACCACGAGCGACGCCAGGAGCCCCGTGACGATGGGGAAGAGGATCACCGCCGTGCGCGAGACCGGGATGGCCTGCGGCATGTCGATCGCGCGTTCTGCGCGCGTGGTCAGAAGCCGCAGGATGGGTGGCTGGATGATTGGCACGAGGGACATGTAGCTGTACGCCGCGACCGCGATCGGGCCGAGGAGGTGGGGCGCGAGCTGCGCTGCGAGGAAGATCGATGTGGGGCCGTCTGCGCCGCCGATGATGCCGATCGACGCTGCCTCCTTGGGGGTGAACCCGAGCAGGAAGGCGGCGGTCAGGGCGGCGGCAAAGATCCCGAGCTGGGCGGCGGCGCCTAGCAGGAAGGTGAGCGGTCGACCCAGCAGCGGTCGGAAATCCGTGAGCGCGCCGATCCCGAGGAAGATGAGGGGCGGCAAGAGCTCCGTTCGGATGCCCGATTCGTAGATCAGGGCGATGATCCCCTCCCCGTAGGACCCCATGTCCGCCAGGGGGAGATTGGCCAAGAGGGCGCCGAACCCGATGGGGATCAGGAGCAGGGGCTCGTACTGCTTGCGGACGGCGAGGTAGATCAGCACGCCGGCCACGACGAACATCACGGCGTTGCCGAGCCGCAGATTGGCGAGCCCAGACTGCTGGACGAGGTCGACCAGGGTGTCCATCGACTTCGACCCTAGGCGATCGTCACGATTGGCTTCGAGGAATCGATCTCGTCACCGACCTTCGCATGGATCTCCGCCACGGTACCGGCACAGGGCGACTTGATGTCGTGGGTCGCCTTCATGGCCTCGACCTGCGCGAGCACGCTGCCGGCAGTCACGGCCTGGCCAACCTTCACCTTGATGTCGACGATCTCGACGGATCCCGCGAACGTTGAATACACGGGTGTGAGCTGACCGGTTGCCAACCGCGGCGCAGTGGCGGCGAACGGGGCTGCGGCGCCCGACGGCGGGGACGCTGCGGCACCAGCCGGCTCCAGGGTGATCGTGAAGGTGCGCTTGGTCCCGTTTTCCTCGACCGTGCAGCGTGTGACGATCGGCCCTGCCGGCGTCGGCGTGCCGGTTGCCATCGCTGGACCCGAGGGAGTCGCCGGCTCTCGCTCTGCCGGTGTCACCTTCTTCTTGAGTGGAACGTCGATCTTCGGGTTGCCGCTCAAGAGGCGAATCCCCTCATTCAGATCCATCTTCTTTCCCGGCACCATCGACGCCACCACCAAGAACACGTTCTGGTCGGTGACGGGGAGCCCACGTTCCTCGAGCGCCTGCTTGGCCGGCCCGATGTTGTTCGGTGCGGCCTCGAGGGGGTCTCCCTCGAACACGCTCAGCTTGAGCTCCTCGGACGCTCGCTTGACCACCTCGGGGTCGGGTGGCAGCGGTGTCTTGCCGAAATACCCCAACACCGCCTTGCCGAATCCGGGATCGATCTTCTTCCACCGGCCGTACAGGACGTTGTTGAACGCCTGGAGCCAGTACTGCTGGCTCCCGGGTGTGACGCTGGTCCACGCCCCGCCGGCCTCCACCACCACCGGGAACTCGGCGAGCACCTCGCCGTACCGATCGAGGATCCCGGCCTTCGCCATCATATGCACGTTCGGTCCGATGGCGCCGCCCGGCATCGGGAAACCCAGTACGCGGGCGTCGGCGGTGGTCGTAGTGGGATTGAAGTCGTAGTCCGTGAGGAGTTCCGCCAGCATGCTCTCGATCTCAGGCATCTTTCCGATGTCGAGATCGAGGGAATACCCCGTTCCCTTGAGGGCGTGCGCAACGGCGCGCGCGTCGGGCTGCACGGTGCCGCTCGCGAGCGGGCGGACGGAGACGTCGACGCCGTCTGCGCCACCGGCGATCGCTGCCATGTAACAACTCACCGCTGTGCTCGCTGTGTCGTGCGTGTGCATCCAGAGCGGCATCGCGGGCGGCATGATCTTCTTGAGTCCCACGGCCGCGTCATAGATGGTCTTGGGATCGGTGGTGCCGCTCGCATCCTTCAGGCAGAGGCTGTCGATCTGGATGTCACTGTCGAGCAACCGCCGGCCGATGTCGATGTAGAACTCGGCGGTATGCACCGTGTCGGAGTGGAACGGGAGACCCATGAGCGCAATCACGGCCTGATGGTGCATGCCGGCATCCACGATGGGCTGGCCCGTGTTCACCAGATTCCGGACGTCGTTCATGTAGTCGAAGTTGCGGTCCCACGTGGTGCCGCTCGCCTTCATGAGCTTGGCTTGGAGCCGCAGCGCATCGAGCGACTGCGTGGTCAGGGTGACCCCGGAGACGGATCGGGTCAGGATCTGGAGATCGACGTCCGGCCCGACGGCTTCCCGCATCTTCCGCATGTCCTCGAACGGATCCTCGCCGAGGTAGAAGAGCGGCGCCTGGAACCGCGCTCCGCCACCGAACTCGAAGTGACGGACGCCCGACCGGGCGGCCAGCTGCATGGCAGGGAGGAAATCGTTGAGCCGCACCTTCCCGCCGAACGTGCTCTGAAGCCCGTCTCGAAACGGGGTGAACATCACCCGGATCTTCTTCGGGTTCTTGGTGAAGATCATTGTGTCTCCTCGATCCTCGTGATCGCGGCTCCCGGGTGCGCTGCGGAGACCGCGGCGGCCACGGCGGCGAGCATGGCAGTGTCCGTGAGGCCGGTGCGCTGGGGGAAAAGGGCGATCAGTGCCCGCATGACCAAGGCGAGCGCCGAGAGCAGAAGAAACACGGCGGCGAAGGAAAAAACGCAAATGAGAAGCAGGTCCGGCGATCCCATGCTCACCCCCGCAGACGTGTAGGTTGCGTGCCGACGATCGGATCCGCACCGCCACGTCCCTCGCATCCCAGCCCTCCCAATAAGCAGCGCGGCCTCGGGTTCCGCAACTATCCCGACGCCCGCCCGCGCGGTCCAATCGGACGCAGGATGAGGCGGCCGTTGACGAACGGATGGGGGTAGCCCTGCACGACTAACTCGAGGCGCTCGCCCAGTGCCGCTACGGTGCCCTCGGCGAGCACCTCAGCCTCGGACCCGGTGCCCTCGGCGCACACGGCCACGCTACGCCCGACGACCATCGATCGCTCCCGATAGCGCTGCCGTAGCGCCGACGCGCCGCGATCCAGGAGGCGGCGGTAATTGCGGTCCAGCGAGGCCATGAGCGCTACCAGCACCGTGCGCCGACTGCACCGGGCCGGGTCCCCGGCGAAGGTTCGGAGCGCCTCCACTCGGGGCACGAACGGTGTCGGCGGTACTTCCGGCGTCGTCTCGACGTTGAGCCCAATGCCGACGACGACCGACGTCACGCCATGGTCGGACGCCTCGAGGTGCGCCAGGATACCACACACTTTCGCGTCATCGATGAGCACATCGTTCACCCACTTGATGCCCGCGCGTTCCTCGAGGTCTGGGATGCCGTCGATAGCGTCGACCACCGAGACGGCAGCCAGTGCGATCACATCGGCCACGGAGTCGAGAATGTTCGGGGGCATGGAGAGGTGCGCGCTGAAGTGAATGTTCCCGGCGAGGGCCAACCACGGGCGGCCCCGAAAGCCATGGAACCCGCGCCCCCTCCCGGCGATACAGGCGACACCGGAGGGAAGGGGCAATCCAGCCCGGATCAATTCGACCAGGATGTCGTATTGGGAGCGCTCGGCGGCCTCCACCGCGAACACGTGGCTCCACGTCACGTTACCGGGGATGTCGGCGGCATATATGGGTCGGTCGGCATAGAGCCGTTCGACGAGAGTGGCGAGACTGGCGTCGGCGGGTGCCGCCGCGCCCGTCCAGCTCGGTTCCAGTTCGCCGAGGAGATCGGCCCCGAACGCAGGACTGTCGGTGTAGACGATCACGTGCTGTCAGGTGAGTCGCCGCGCGGCTCGAGCTCCAGCGCCACCGAGTTGATGCAGTACCGTTTGCCGGTTGGCATGGGGCCGTCGTCGAAGACGTGTCCCAGATGAGCGTCACACCCGGCGCACAACACTTCCGTCCGCCGCATGAACAGACTGTCGTCAGGCTTCAGCACGACCGTGCCGGAACCGGCGACGTCGGTGAAGCTCGGCCATCCCGTGCCCGAGTCAAACTTGGTTTGCGCATCGAACAGCGCGTTGCCGCAGCAGACACAGCGGTACACCCCCTCATCGTCGCAGTGGACGTACTCACCACTGAACGGACGTTCGGTCCCCTTCTTCCGTGTGATCTGGTACTGCTCGGGTGAAAGCTGCTCGCGCCACTCGGCGTCGGTCTTGACGATCTTGTCGGTCATGATCCCTCGTCCTGCGGGGGAAGTCAGGTGGTGTCAGGCGCGCCGGTTGTCTTCCTCCCAAGCGACCGACATGCCCAGCGTGATGTCACCACCGGTAAGTACCTCGGCGTACGCTCCCCCGCGCCACTCGGACGCCAGCGCCGTGCGGAGCCCGTGGCATGCCTCGTCCATGCGCTCGCACGGTTTCGTTTCTCCTCGAATGCGCAGACGGCACTTGCCGAGCATGAGGATGCGGTCGCGGCTGTCCGCAAGCCGGATGCCGCGCAGCAGCAAGTTCGCTCGGCGGGCCGCGGGCTCGAGCTCGCTGCCGAAGCGGGCACGCAGGTCGTCCCAGACCTCGCCTTCGATGAGCGTCACTTGGCGCTGCCCGCCGCGGTCGGCGTTGCCGACAAGACCGGCGTTGGCCACCAGGGTCGCGCGCTCCACGCGGTCCATCGGCCCGCGATGGGCTCGCTTGATCCAGATCGCTTCGAGTGTTCCGGTGGCCATGGCGACGGGAAAGCTACGCCACCAGCGGGGATCGCGCGATGGCTAGTGCGCGGAAGGGTTGACAGGGAAGGATCCATGCCCAATCTGGGGTGGCAGCATCTCTCGTCGGTTTCGCTTCCGGAGGAGGTCAGGCATGGCACGGATCAATAACGGTCGCGTCGTTGCCGGTGGGCTCGCTGCCGGTCTCGTCATCAACGCCGCCGAAATCCTGAGCGCGAACGTGTTCGGCAGTCAGTACGAGGAGATGTTCGCCGGTCTCAACCTCCCTCCCATGGGGACGGGCTCCCTCGTGGCCCTCGTGGTTGGCGGTTTCGCCATCGGCGTCATTCTCACCTGGACCTACGCCGCCATGCGACCGCGGTTCGGCCCCGGCCCGAAGACAGCGCTGTATGCGGGCCTCGTGGTCTGGTCGTTGGGATGGCTGTGGCAAATGGTGGTGGACGTCGCCACGGGGTTCTACACCCTGTCCCTCTGGATGTGGGGGATGGCCATTGCGTGGACGTTCGTCGAAGTCCAGCTCGCCGCGCTGATCGGCGGATGGCTTTACCGCGAGGGGGACGTGTCGGCCTGACCGCCCGCCACCGCGATTACATGCGCGTGTTCACGACGTTATTGAACTTGGAGCCGAAGCGGTAGCTGAAGCCCAGATCCAACTCGTAGCGGAAATCGGTCCCGCGCTCCCGCCGTTGGAGAAGGACCTCCTCCGGCGTGAGCCCCACTTGGGACAGGTAGATCTGGTCCTTGATGCGCGCGATATCACCGCCGACGTTGAAGTCCAGCCCCCGGAACACCCGCAAGCTCAGGCCCCCGCCCAGGCTCACGCTGTGCTTCGAGAGGTCGTGCAGGTACTGGAACGCGTCGACCCCCCCATGAATCGAGCCCCAGGGCTGCTGCACACCGACCTCGATCTCGAGTACGTGTACCGGGCGGATTTCCGACGTGCGGTTGAAGATCGTGGTCTCCGTGTAGTCGAAGGCGGCGATCCCCGCGACGTAGCGAATTGTGAACCGGTGCCACGTCGACTCGTCATAGGGAAAGACGTTGTACTCTATTGCCGGTCCACCCCGTACGGCGAGATCCCAGTTGACCGTGCTCCGGTGATCGACCTCGGCCAGCGCGCCGGCCGACCAGTGGGGGCCGAGGCTCCACACCACCAAGCCCTCCACGCCATAGGATTCGCGCGTGCTGACGAACGTGGTGTCGATGCCCTCCGCTTCGTCCACGACGTCGAACTCCGACCGGTCGCCGCTGGCGTACGCGTCGAATTCGATCTTGAGGTCCTCGGTGATGCGGCTTGCCGAGACGGAGGTATTGCCCCGCAGGGAGCGCTCCTGGCTCTCACCCTCCGCTGAGCCACGCAGGCCGATCCGAAAGACCCAGTAGTTCCACGGGTCGTCGATCGGCCCGGCCTGCTCCGCGGCCGCGCCGGCGGTCGGGTCGGCATAGTCGAGCGAGAGCCGCTGGAGCACTCCCGTGTGCCACACGTAGGGAACGAGCGCCACCTTGAGGGTCCGCGTCAGGCCGCCTCGGTCCTCCTCGAACGTGTCATCTGCGTTTGTCACGAAGAATACGGTATCACGCCGCGGGGCCAGCGCGCGCAGGCCGATGAGGCCGAGGCTGAAGCGCGAGCCGCCGCCGGCGGTCCGCTGTTGCGTGATGAGGAGGTGGACGTCGGCGTCCTGCCGGTCACGCGCCCAATTGACGAACGTGATCTCGCGCCGGAAGTGGCTGAAGTCGCAGAGCCTCGTGTGACAGTCGAGAAACACGGCGATGCGACCGTTGGTCGATTGGCCGGGGTCGGCTTGCGATACCGCCGGCACCGGAACGACCAGGAGCGCCGCGAGGAGCACCAGGCCGTGGCTCAGTTGTCTCATTCGTTCCCCGAGTCCGGGAGGTGGGCCGCGATAGCGTCACTTCTCGCCAGTCTGGCCGGAACCGTGGTGGTACGTGGGACCGTCGAACTGAAGCGATAACCGACCTGCGCGCCGATGTCAAAGCGTTCGCGGCAGCGACCACCACAGCGGGTGCTACATCATGATGAAGAATCCGCTCCCGCCTCCCATCCGTGGGTTCACCACGTTGTTGAACTTCGACCCGAACCGGTAGCTGAAGCCGATGCTAATGTCGAACCGGTAGTCGGTCTCGCGCTGTCGCCGTCGCACGAGGATCTCTTCGGTCGTCAGACCGGCCGCGGGGAGAAAGAACTGATCTTTGATGCGCGACAAGCTACCGAACATGTTGAAGTCGAGCCCGCGAAAGATGCGGATGTTGGCGCCGGCGAATGTGTCAATGCGATGTGCTGCGAGATCGTGCAGATACTGCGTGCCGCTGACCGATCCGAAGATGCTTCCCCACGGCTGGGTCACCGACGCGCCGACTTCCAACCGATGACGCGGATGGATCTCAGACAGCAGGCTGTCCACCGTGATCTCATCGAAGTCGAAGGCCGCGACTTCCAGCGTGTAGAGAAGGGTCAGTTTTTTTCTCGTGGACTCCTGATATGGAAAGATGTTGTACTCGATGGCTGGGCCGCCCGAGACGGCGAGATCCGTATTGGAGCGGGTCGATCGGTCGAGGTCGGCGCTGAGCCCCGCCGACCAGTGGTCGTTCAGACTCCACACGGATAGGAGGTCGGCGGAATAGTTCTCCGAGATATTGATGAACGTGGTGCTGTCGTCCAACTCGAACTCATCCCGACTGTAGCGACCGAATACGCCAAATTCGAGCTTCAGCGATTCGGTCGTTCGGTTCGCCGACGCGGACCCGCGAACCGCGTAGCCGCTCTGGGTCGCCTCGCCATCGAGGGATCCGTTGAGGCTCACACGAAACGCCCAGTAGTTCCACGGGTCGTGCTGTTGGAGCCCCCCCTGTGGCGGCGTGGTGAGACCGGCTGGCCGATGCACGACGCGCAGGTCGCGCCCGGCATCCGTGCCGGCGGCATAGCGGACCAGGCCCAGCGCGAGTTGCTGCGTCAAGCCGTCGCGCGCCTCGGCCTGTGTGTCAGTCTGGCTCGTGAAATAGCGCAACGTGTCGGCCTTGCCGGCGTGCGCCCTGAGCCCGATGAAGGCGAGCGTGATCTCGGCTCCCCCACCGCCGGTCTGCTGCTGCGTGACCAACACGTGCACGCCGGCGTCTGCGCGGTCCCGTACCCAACTCACGAACGTGATTTCCCTGCGCACGTGATCGAAGTCGCAGTGGAAGCTGTGGCAGTCGAGAAAGACCTGGAGCGCCGCCTGCTCCTGCGCGTGGGCGGCCGTGGGCGGAACGATGGTAGCGAGTCCTGCGGGGAGGTACCCTGCGAGGAGGTACACTGCGAAACGACACGTCATCTGGTGACCCTCGTTCAACGGCGTGATGTCAGTCCGGCTCCCTCCTGAGACGCCTGGACGGGTCCATACGTTGCACGGTCGTGCCTAGCGGCGGAGCACGCGACCGGCACGTACGGCGGTGAACATGCCGCCGTCCATCGCAACCTGTCCGTTCACCAGTACGTAGACCATACCCTCGCTCAGCTGGTGTGGGTCCGCATACGTAGCGCGGTCGGTGAGGCGCTCCGGGTCGAAGACCACGATGTCGGCCAGCATCCCCGGCCGGAGGGCCCCGCGGTCGGAGATGCGGAAGACCGCCGCCGGGAGCGTTGTCATGCTCCGTACCGCATCGGCGAGGTCGATGATGCCCTTCTCCACCACGTACACGCGGATCTTGCGCGGGAACGCACCGTAGATCCGGGGATGGGGGACGCCCCGATCCATCGGGACCAGGTCGCCATCCGACGAGGTCATCATCCAGGGCTGACGCATGAGGTGCTCGACATCGGCGTCGCTCATGTTGAACGAGACGATGCCCGCGCTGCCGGCCTGCACGAGCTGGATGGCGAGATCCACAGGCTCGAGCCGCCGTTCGGCGGCGACCGCGGCCAGAGTGCGGCCTTCGATGGATCGATCGGCGTCGTGGTAGCGGAACTGGATCCGGTCGGCCCCGCCTCGGCGAGCGAGGTTATCCACCATCTCTGCACGAATCCGCCCCCGCACGGATGGGGTTGCCAGCCGTTGGAGGAGCGAATCGTCGCCCCCCGCCTGTGCCCACCGGGGGACCAGCGCCGCAGTGAGGCCTGTCGCCGACGCCGTGTACGGGTACTGATCGGCAAACACCTCCACGCCCTCTGCCCGGGCCCGATCGATGCGCGTCGCCAATGCGGCACCGAATCCCCAGACGTGGGGTCCCAGGGCCTTGAGATGGGTCGTCACCCCGCGCACGCCGGCCTCGCGCGCGATCCGGATCACCTCGTCGACGGCGGCGACGACTCCGACTGTGTAGTCAGCCTCGTCGCGGATGTGGCTCGTGTAGACGCCGCCGAACGGGGACGTCACTTTCGCCAGCTCGATCAGCTCCTCGGTTGTCGCAAAGCTCCCCGGCGCGTAGTACGGTCCACTGGACAGCCCGAACGCCCCTGCTTCCATGCCGGCCTGAACGAGGCCTTTCATGCGCTCGAGCTCCTGCGGCGTGGGCGCGCGATTGTCCATGTGGAGGACGGCTCGACGAATCGAGCCGTGCGGCACGAGCAGGGCGGCGTTGACGCCAAGGCCGTCGCGGAGCAGGTCCTGACG
>JBDHEI010000081.1:0-11386 GCA_039591075.1 Gemmatimonadota bacterium | reverse complement strand
CCTGGTTCACCGTGACCACGCGTACTGCTACATCGTGTTCACACTGGGCCGACGGCGGGGACTGCGAACCGCTCGGATACATTTCATCAGCGATCCACCCCTGTTTGCCCAGACCTGGGCCACCATGCAGCGGGGTCTGTGGCGGCGGTACCGGGCGGTGCTCGCGGAGTGTGACTCGCGACTCCTGAGGCAGGTGACGATCCCCGGAAGCCGGACAAAGATGTTTCTGATCCCGCGGCTCTTCCACTCCGATCGGCTGACTCCCGAGCAGATCCCCAACCTCTACTCCGAGCTAATTCTGCTCAACTTGCCCTGAGCATCGGCATGGCCGGGGTGTGAAGTGCCCGTGTCAGACCCTCAGATCGATCAGTGCCAGCCCTCGCCTCGGACCATCGACATCCGCCGCCATGCAGACCAGGACCTCGCCATCGGGCGACCATTTCGGATGAACCGCGCCTACATCAAACGGTGTCACTCCGACGGCTCGTCTCGGAATACCACCGTCTCCCGCCACGTGCTGCACGAAGACGCCGCTCGCCCCGGGCGGGAGCGTCTTGGGATGCAGGGTGCAGGCGGGCGCCGGCCGGCGCCGTACTGACGAGAACGCCAAGTAGTCGTCGGTGGGAGACCACGCGGGAGTCCGTCCGTGCAGGGAGTCCAGCGTAACCGGTGGCGATTCAGGCCTCAGGATCCAGAGAACGTTATCCGCGACGCCGTACTCCTCGTCGGGCGGCTGCCCGGCAAACGCGATCGGGTTACCCCACTCGGAGTCGGGCGAGACGCTGCACATGCCGGCCCACACCACGGCCGGATCGGTCAGAGAGATTGCCTCGCCAGACGATACGTCGACCCGGAGAATCTCATGGGTCGCGTAGTCCGTAACCGCCACGGCGTCCCCCTCCGGGTACCACGACGGATAGAACAGTCGCGTGCGAGGCGGATCCCCACAATCCGGTCGGGTCGCCCCGAATCCGGGGCGTTCGAAGAACAGCTCGGGTTCGCCACCGTCAACTGGGACCGTCCAGAGACCCCACGGGCTGGCGTTGGAGTTGAGTGCGAGGACCGGATCGCTGGTGGCGGGGGCCCGCATGTATAGAACGTGCTTGCCGTCGGGAGCGAAGCATGGCCGAGAGTAGACGTAGCGCGCATCCAGCTCCAAGTACCGCAAGCGGGCGCTTACAGCGGCAGCGTGATCTCGCACCGGCGGAGAGAGGCCAGCACCAAGCGGATCTCGCTGCGACCCGAGCGCGAGCGGACCCAGCGCAGCCACGGTACCATGGAGAAAGGTGCGACGATCCATCAGTCCACTCCGATCACGAGCTACGGGGAACCCATCTACCCAAGAAGCACGCGGCAGCACGGCAAGCGCCTGCCGCACCGAGTACACGGTATCCAGACAATTTGCCCGCAGCGATTACGCCAGCGAGATTGGTGCCGCGACGTCGACGCCCCCTCGCGGATAGCCACCGAGGTTCCATGCACAAGACGCACACCCTGGCGAGCCACTCAAGCACGGGCCTCGGCATCGTGCTGCTGACAGGTGGCCTGCTCACCTGGCTGGCCGCCATCGCCCTGGACGCGAGCACGCCCAGGGCATCCACCTGGTCGGCTCCCTGGATCGGCGCGTACGCGCTGGCGATCGCGAGCGGGCTCGTCATGGGCCGCACCAGGCCGGGTGGAAATCTGCGATGGCTCGCTCACGCTGGTGCCGTACTGACGGTCACCGGCGCCATGATCAGGACCATGATCCCTTCCCCGGTACCACCGGCCGCTGGCGCGCTCACTGCTGTCGACATCCCGCTTCTGCTTGCCTTCGGCCTCCTGTGCCTCACCATCGTTCTCGGCAACAGACCGTCGCCCGAGAATCGTGAGGGAGGAAGCGACACCGGCGTTGCCGTCGGAGTCGGGCTCATGCTCGTCTGGGGCGTCACCCTGCTTACGGAATACGTGGCGCGTCCCAACCTGTGGCACGGGCCTCAATTCTACGTCATTACCGGCGCGGCACTGCCATGGGCACTCGCGTTCGCCGCCACGGCATCACCCGGGAAGTGGACAGCCACTAAGGCCGCGGCCATCTACATGGTGCTGGTACTGGTCGCGATGTGGGGATTTCAGGCCGTACCGGTACCGAACGGTGCTCCAGACGCGGATCAGCTCGGACATCTCCTGCCTCCACCGTTCCCGCTCGTTCTGGTACTCCCGGCGGTCGTGATGGACGGCATCCTGACTCGATTGCCCACTGGCCTCCGGTGGTGGTGGCGTGCGGCTGCCGTGGGGTTAGCGGGCATGGCATTCGTGGTGGTCATGGGCGCCGTTCATTGGCCCCTGTCGGATTTTCTGTTGAGCCCGCCTGCCCGGACCGCTCTGTTCGGGGCGAACCGTTGGCCGTTCTACGCCGACTTGGGCGACTGGCGGTACCAGTACTGGACCCTCGCTCTCGGCACGCGGGGCCTGGCCACCGGGTTGATCGTGGCCTTGGCCTTGAGCACATTCTCTGGCGGGATCGGCCATTGGCTGGGGCGGTTGGCCGCTTCCGCCCGATGAATACTCGGGTTTTCGGCCTCTGTGTCGCTCCTGCAACACCCGTCGCTAGGCGGCTACAGGAGTTCACGCCGGAGACAGCGACCCGGCCGGCGAGTGGGAAGCGACCGCCCCGAACACCCCCCAACCCGGCTACGGTGTGGTCTACTCCTTGCCCCTTCCCGTCGATACACGGAACCAGAGTTGACCCGATGATCGATCGCCTCATTTCAGTCGTAGTCGGCAGCGCTCGAGAGATCGTCGAGCGTGAAGGAATCGAGCTGCGCGAGGAGCTCGGACCGGATACGCCCCTGTTCGGCCGCCACGGTGTCTTCGACTCCCTGGGGCTCGTCAGTCTGATCGTGGGCGTCGAGGAGGCAGTCGCGGACGAGTTCGGTGTTGCGGTGAGCCTGGCCGACGAGCGCGCCATGTCCCAGGCGAGCAGTCCATTCCGGACGGTCCGATCCCTGGCTGAATACGCGGCGAGCCAGCTTCAAGCCAGTGATGCACGATCGGCGTGACGCGCCCGTCACCGTCATCACGGGCACACGGCGGGGCATCGGAGCGGATCTGGCGAGGTACTATCTCCAGCAGGGCCATCTCGTCGTCGGCTGCAGTCGCCAGCCCATAGACTGGCACCACGAGCGGTACACACACTTCACGCTCGACGTGGCTGACGAAGCGGCGGTCCGTGAGCTGTTCAGGACCGTGCGAACCAGCCTGGGACGAGTCGATCACCTGATCAACAACGCAGGGATCGCTTCCATGAACCACGCCCTCGTCACCCCCCTCTCGAGCGTGAATGCGGTGCTGGCCACCAACGTCGCGGGGACCTTCTTGTTCTGCCGGGAGGCCGCCAAGCAGATGCAGAAGCGGCGTTACGGTCGGATCGTGAACTTCAGCACCGTCGCCGTGCCGCTCAAGCTGGCTGGTGAGGCGGTCTATGCCGCGTCGAAGGCGGCGGTCGAGACCCTGACGGCCGTGCTCGCGCAGGAGCTCGGGGAGTTCGGGATCACCGTGAATGCCGTCGGCCCCGGCCCGGTAGACACGGACCTGATCCGGGGAGTCCCCAAAGAGAAGATCGACGCGCTAGTGTCCCGACAAGCCATCCGACGCAAGACCACCACAGCGGACATCGCCAACGTGGTCGATTTCTTTCTCGCGGACACGAGCGGTATGGTCACAGGCCAGACGCTCTATCTGGGCGGAGTGTGATGTTCATCGACTTCTTACTCGAGAGGTTTCGCGACAACGCCGAGCGGGACGCCGTCGTCTGGAGGGATCGCGCCTACTCCTACGGCTGGCTGGCAGACCGGGTGCACCAATGGCAGGAGAGGCTCGACGCAGAAGCCGTTGAGCCCGGTACCGTGACGGGTATCGAGGCAGATTTCACACCCAATTCCATCGCCTTGCTGCTGGCCCTGATCGAGCGCGGGTCGGTCATCGTTCCGCTGACGACGTCCGTGGAGATGAAGAAGCCGGAGTTCAGGTCTGTCGCGGAGGTGGAACTCACGATCCTCATCGATGAAGGCGATGACGCGACGTTCCTGCCGACCGGCATCGAAGCCACTCATAAGCAGCTCTTGGAGTTGAAGCGGCGCCGGCACCCGGGCCTCATCCTGTTCTCATCCGGCTCCACTGGCAAGAACAAGGCATCCCTCCACGACTTCGTCCCGTTGCTCCAGAAGTTCCAGGTGCCACGGCACTCCAAACGCGCTATCAGCTTCCTCTTGTTCGATCACATCGGTGGGGTGAACACGCTGCTGTACAACCTCTCGAACGCCGGCTGCGTGATCACCTGCGAGGACCGATCGCCCGATGCGGTGTGTTGGGCCATCGAGCGGCATCGAGGCCAACTGCTGCCCACGTCTCCCACGTTCATCAATCTTCTCCTGCTGAGCGAAGCCCATCGGCGCCACGATCTGTCGAGTCTCGAGCTGGTGACGTACGGGACCGAGGTGATGCCCGAGAGTACGCTGCGCCGGTTCCACGAGTTGTTCCCGAACATCCGGTTGCTCCAGACCTATGGCCTGTCCGAGGTGGGCATCCTGCGGTCGAAGTCCAAGTCGTCGAACTCCCTGTGGGTGAAGGTGGGTGGCGAGGGCTTCGAGACCCGAGTCGTCGACGGCCTGCTCGAGATCAAGGCCGAGTCGGCCATGCTGGGGTACCTCAACCACGAGAGCCCGTTCACGGCTGACGGGTGGTTCAAGACTGGCGACGCGGTCGAGGTGGACGGGGAGTACATCCGCATCCTCGGCCGACGATCCGAGCTGATCAACGTGGGCGGCGAGAAGGTGTATCCGGCCGAGGTCGAGAGCGTGCTACAGCAGATGACCGGGGTCGAGGACGTGACCGTCGGCGGCGAGCCCAACCCAATCATGGGACACATGGTCGTGGCACGCGTGAAGCTCTCGACCGATGAGACCGCCGCGAGCTTCCGCAAGCGCATGCACGCATTCTGCCGCGACAAGCTCCCGCGATTCATGATCCCGCAGAAGGCGGAGCTGGTGGACACGGCCATGCACGGCCCGCGCTTCAAGAAGATGCGGTAAGCACTTGTGACTCGTTAGATCGGGCTCCCCCGCGTGACTGCGCCCAGCACCGAGGAGACCCAGAACAGCCGTCGGCCTTCACGGGTTGCCTTCCTGATGGCCGACTTCGGCGGAGGCACGGGGGATCACCTGCTGTCCATGATCCAGCTGTGGGATCGTAATGCATGGGAGCCCCGCATCCTGTCGGCCGCGCCGCTCACGTCCAGGCACACGCCCGATCTTCCCGTGGCGTACGTGGGCATGACGGGACGTCTCGCCCGGTTCCCGCTGGCGCAGGTCATAACACAGCTGCGCGTCGCGCGGGAACTCCGCCGTCCCCCACCAGATCTGGTACACAGCTACTTCTTCTGGTCGATCATGTATGGGAGGTTCTTGAAGCGGATCGGTCGGATCGGGAGACTGGTTGAGAACCGCGAGGATGAGGGCTTCGCATGGGGTAGGCGCGAATACGCCATGCTGCGGCGCACCCGGCAGCTACCCGACCGAGTGATCTGCGTGTCGGAGGCCGTGCAGACGGTGGCGCTCGAGCGGGAACGGCTCGATCCGCATCGAACGGTCGTCATTCACAACGGCGTGTCGCCGGCGACTGCAGCACCGGCTGGGTCGCGCGCGGACGCACGCAGTGAACTCGGCTACGAAGCGGACGTCCCTCTCGTGGGGATGATTTCGAACCTCCATCGTCCCATCAAGGGAGTCCCCTACTTTCTCGATTCGGTCCCGCTGATTCTCCAAGCCGTTCCTCACGCGCGGTTCATCATTTTCGGGGGTGGATTCGGCCACGGTGGCCATGAGGCAAAGCTCCGCGAGCAGGCGGCGGCCCTCGGCATCACGGAGTATGTCCAGTTTGCCGGATTCCGTCCCGACATCGAGCGATACTACTGCGCTTTGGATCTGTCGGTTCTCACGTCGCTTTCGGAGGGGTTGTCGATCGCCGTCCTGGAATCGATGAAGCACGGCGTCCCCGTCGTGGTCACGCGTGTTGGGGGCAACCCTGAGGTGGTGATTGAAGGGAAGACCGGGTACCTCGTGCCGCCTCGCGATCCGCAGGCGTTTGCGGAGCGAGTCGTTGCCCTGCTACGCGATCCCGATCTTCGCCGCCAGATGGGTGCTGCCGCGCGCCACCGGATCGCGGAGCACTTCCACATAGCGAGCACTGCCGAAGCCTATCTCGATGTCTACCGGGACGTCCTAGGGTACGGGGGTTGACTCAGACGGACTACTCGTTAGAAGAACACGGCGAGGAGCGCCGCAATCGAGAACGGCAGCGCGAGCAGGTACTGGAGAGAGCGCAAGGTACCCTGGCTCCCTCCAAGGGCGAACCGCCGCGGAACCACAATTTGGTCCCCACCCAGCAAACTGAGCTGGTCGAGTGTGCGGCCTTCCGCCAGCGCGTCCTGGATCGGGTCGCCACTCAGGATCTTGCGGCCGCGGCGTTCAATGCGAATGCCGCTCAGGTCCACATCGCCCTCCGGTCCCCCGGCCAGCATGATCGCGTCCGGAAGCGGGGTCTCGGAGGGCATCGTGTAGAAGCCGGGCCGCGCCACCGCACCGGAGAGCTGTATCCGCACCAGGGACTTGGATTGCAGGCGAGGCTCGCGAACGTACTGCTCGAGGAATCCTTGGAGTTCCGGGCGCAATTCCGATCGCAGCACACCGCTCAGATCGACCTCCCCAAGATCCGGAAACCGCACGAGGCGCCCCTGCTCGACGATGAGCGTATCCGAATCGCCAATGCCCTGGCTCTCCACGGTGACCACGATGCGGTCACCGACCCGGAAGTCGCCCTCCTGGAGTCGCGAACGGACCACATCCCCGTGGAGCGCAGCGCGCGCCTTGAGGCGTTCGCCGTACGCTGGCGAGGCCACCGACCGCTCGTAGAAATCGAGCAATGAAACCAGATCGGTCCGGGACATGTACAGCTTTTCGGGCTCTGCCCCTTCCTGGGCAGCCACCGTGTGTACCGGCGTGACGAGGGTGGCTACCAGCGCCATCCACCAGACCAAAGCTCTGCACTGCATCGGCTACTCGACGGTTACGCTCTTGGCCAGATTGCGAGGCTTGTCCACATCACAGGAACGCAATACAGCAATGTGATAGGCGAGAAGCTGCAAGGGAACGGAGGTCACGATGGACGAGAGGAGCGGCGGCGTCCTTGGCACCCGCAGCTCGTGGTCAACCAAATGCTCGATCTCGCCATTGCCTTCCGTCGTAATCGCGATCATCCTGCCGCCGCGGGCCCGCACTTCCTGCATATTCGCCAGGACCTTCTGATACACATGGTCACGCGGGGCAACGAACACGACCGGCATGTTCTCATCGATGAGCGCGATGGGACCGTGCTTCATCTCGGCGGCGGGGTACCCCTCCGCATGGATGTAGCTAATCTCCTTCAGCTTGAGCGCCCCTTCCAACGCTACGGGGAAGTTCACGCCCCGGCCAAGGTACAGGAAATTCCGCTCGTTTGCATAGTGTCGCGCTATCTCCTCGATCACCGGCTCGAGCTCGAGTGTTTGGCTCACCAGCTCTGGCAACCGCGCGAGCTGGTGCACCAACTCCCGACCCTGAGCGACGGACAGACCTCTCCGTCGCCCCAGGTGCAGCCCGAGCAACAGGAGAGCTGCGATCTGGGACGTGAACGCCTTGGTGGAGGCCACCCCGATCTCCGGGCCGGCGTGCAGGTAGATCCCACCGTCGCACTCACGTGCAATCGAGCTCCCAACCACGTTCACGATGCCGATGAGGCGGGAGCCCATCGCGCGGGCCACCCTCATCGCCTCGAGAGTATCTGCGGTCTCACCCGACTGCGAGATGCTGACCGTGAGGGTACCCGGTAACGCTATCTGCGTACGGTAGCGGTACTCCGAGGCGTACTCCACCTCGACTGGGATTGCTGCCAGCTCCTCGATGATGTGCCGCCCCACAAGTCCTGCATGCCACGACGTCCCGCATGCCAGTATGACGATGCGGCGAATCTTCGCCGCCTCGTGCGGCGGCAGGTTGAGGCCGTCCAGCCTGGCAGTTCCATCCTCAAAGATGAGCCGGCCACGCAGCGTTCCCGCCAGGCTCTGCGGCTGCTCGCAGATCTCCTTGAGCATGAAATGGGGGTATCCGCCGAGCTCGATCGCTCCGAGGTCCCAGTCGATGTCGGCGATGTGCCGCTGCAGATCTCGCTCGTCGCCATCGATGACCCGATAGCCGTCACCGGTCAGGACCGCGACGTCGCCGTCATTGAGGTATACGACCGAACGGGTGTGCTCCATCACCGCTGCGGCGTCGGACGCAACGAAATACTCGTCGTCGCCGATCCCCAGGAGCACGGGGGACCCCCGCCGAGCCACGACAATCTTGCCCGGCTCGTCCGCCGACATGACCGCGAGCCCATACGCACCCTGGACACGGCGTAGTGCCGCGATCACCCGTACCTCCAGCGAGTCACCGGGCGCCTCTTCGATCAGGTGGGCCAGGACCTCCGTATCGGTGTCCGTGCACATGCGGTGTCCGGCGGTCGTCAGGTGTTGACGGAGCGCGTCGAAGTTCTCGATGATGCCGTTGTGCACCACGGCGATCTTCTGTGCGCAGTCGGTATGCGGGTGCGCGTTGCCGGATGTCGGCGCGCCATGTGTAGCCCAGCGCGTGTGTGCGATGCCCGCCGAGCCCTGCAATGGCGCCTGCTGCAACAGGACGTCGAGGCCCTCCACGCGCCCCGCGAGTTTCCGCACCTCGAGGCTGACCCCGTTCTGCACGGCGACTCCGGCGGAGTCATACCCCCGGTACTCCAGACGGCGGAGGCCTTCGATCAGGATGGGTATGGCGTCTTTGCGGCCTGTATACCCTACAATACCGCACATGGTCTAGCGCTGATGGCCGGAAAGGATGGGGCCGGAGCCCGCCCCAATACCGAAGCGCGCCATCTGGGTCAGGCGCCTCAGCAGGTATTCGTCCGATCGCACCTGAGAGAGTACCCGCCCACACCGCTCGCACAGGAGCGAACGCACGGTGGCCAGCCCGTCCGGGCCCGAGTCGGCCGCGTCGAGCCGCCAGCCTTCCGCCACCACGACCTGCTCACATTTCGAGCAGAACACGATATGCGTCTCCTCCCTGCCTCGAGCGCTCCGGTGTGGGCCCCACTCATGGCTGTGGCCACTTGGGAGCGACCACGAGCTATGCTCGACCCGAGATTCGTAGGTCATCATGAGGTCAATATAAGGGCCACCGGTTGCGAACTAGTACATTGAACCTACAAGTCGTTGACAGTCAGGCACTTGCGGCAATGAAACCCTAGCCGCCCGGCCCATGTGCCCCATCCGAGCGTTGCAGGGTCGCCGCAGGAACGCGGCCCACCCAACGGTTGCCGTGAGGTACACCGACAACGCAGATTGTCAGTCGCGTCAGCTTGACCAACAGGGAATGCCGTGGTTGCGGCTTCGGCCCCCGAAGACGTTTTGCGGCACGGGTCCTGCCTCGTGTCTCAGGACACGCCGGCCTGCGCGGGTCTCGTGGACATCGCCGCGCCCGCATACTCGCTTGCAGAGCGCTATCATGACCGAAGCGAAACGACTCCGACCGCCCATCGTTCTGATCGTGGACGACCAGGAGTGGTCAACGCGATCCTTGGAGAGCATCCTCGCTCCCAATGGGTTCGCAGTGATGCGGGCCTACACGGCTAAGTCGGGGCTGGAACGGGCCCTGGCGCATTCGCCTGATGCGGTCTTCGTCAATGAGTCGCTGCCGGACGGGAGCGGACTGACACTGTGCCGCACACTGCGGCAGGAGCAGCAGATCGGTGCGGAGACCCCGATCTTCACGACCTCGCCCGAACGGCCGACCCGTGCGCTGCGCCTCGAGAGCTTTCGGGCAGGCGCCTGGGATGTCCTCGCCTACCCCATCGACGGCGAGGAGCTGGTTCTCAGGCTCGATGCGTACGTTCAGGCAAAGCTCGCCGCCGATCGACTTCGCGAGCAAGGACTGATCGACGGCCTGACCGGCCTGTACAACCTCCACGGGCTCGAGCGCCGCATGGCCGAGCTGATCTCGTGGGCGTACCGCGAGCAGAGTGCCCTCGCCTGCGTTGTCTTCGCTCCCGTGGACGTGGCCGACGACGAAGATCGCGCCGTGGCGCGGCTCGTTGGACAGGTCGCGGGCGCGTTCCGCACCAGCGGGCGCATCTCCGACATCATCGGGCGGCTCGGGAAAACCGAGATTGCCGTCCTCGCTCCGAACACGGATCGAACCGGTGCTGTGAGTTTGGCGGAGCGACTAGGCGGGGCAATCAGCGAGTCGGGTCCCGTCCCCGGGGGAATCGAGCTTCGCGCCGGATACGACGCCGTCTCGGACGCACGGGAGTCCGCGTCTCACGCCAAGGACCTTCTCATCCGCGCGACGCTCGCCTTGCGGAAAGCAAAGGCGAACGGCAACGGGTGGGTGCAGCCGTACGAGGAGTTCCCGTCCAGGACTTCAGGGGCGCAGGGCTAGCCCGCGGTGTCGGCACCCCGTCTGAGTGGCAAGGTGCCGCCGACCGTCACTCCCTCCTCCGGCTCGATCTCGTAATCATATCCGGGCATGTAGTACTGGTAGGACTGGTATCCGTACGCATCGCCCGGTTTGACGCCGTTGAGAACGGCCCCAAGCAGCCGAACCGGAAACCGCTCCAGCATGTCGAGCTTCGCCTCTGTCTCCGCTCGCCCGCTCTTTCCTGTGCGCAACACGAGGAGCACGCTCCCAGTGATCGACGCGAGCGCATAGGCGTCGACGCCGGCGCCGAGGGGCGGGCTGTCCAGCACGATAGCCTCGTAGCGGGTCTTGAGATCGGCCAGCAAGCTCAACATCGCGGGGCCCGCCAGCATTTCGGGTGCTCCTGCCAAGCGGGTCCCGCCCCCAACAAAGTGCAGACTCCCAAGATTCGACTCCTGCAGGACCGCGTCCAGCGGCGCCTTGCCCGCGAGGTGATCGGTGAGCCCCGGCTTTCGGCGCAGCGAGAGGACCCTGTGCTGGGCTCCCTTCCGCGTGTCAGCATCGACGAGCACGGTGCGCAATCCGGCATCCGCGAACGCGAGTGCCAGGTTCGACGCCACAAACGACTTGCCATCCCCACTGCCGGGGCTCGTGATCGTCACGATCACCTTCCCCGTCCCGTGCGCGTGGAGCAAGTTCAGACGAATCCCCCGGAAGGCCTCGACTACGGGGATTCTGTCCCGGTCCCGTACACCTTTTCTCGCCGTGCGCAAGTGAGGCACGACACCCAGGATCGGCATACCCATGTCATCGGAAACCTGCTCGGGATAGCGGACCCGTTGGTCCATGCGATCCAACAGAAT
>JBDHEI010000080.1:0-10485 GCA_039591075.1 Gemmatimonadota bacterium | reverse complement strand
GCTGACCAAGTGCGCCGCGACACGGATCGCGTGGTGCTCCTCGGTATGGGTGGCTCGAGCCTCGCCGCTCACGTCTTGTGGCAGGCATTCGGACGGCGGCAGGGGTGGCCAGTGTTCCGGATGCTCGACAGCACCCATCCGGGAGCGATCCGCGCCGTAGAAGCGGACGGCGATCTGGCGAGCACCCTGTTCATCGTCGCGAGCAAATCGGGCACGACCATTGAGACCGACGCTCTCTTTCGATACTTCTGGACGCGCTGTCAGGGGCGCGGTGATCGATTCGTGGCCATTACCGATCCCGGAAGCCCGCTCGAGCGACTCGCCCAGGCGCGGGGGTTCCGGCGGGTGTTCCGTACTCCTCGGGACGTGGGGGGACGGTTTTCGGCCTTGTCTTTGTTCGGCATGGTGCCGGCGGTGCTGTTTGGCGTGCCCGTTGGACGTCTTCTCGAGCGCGCCGAAGGGATGGCGCACCGCTGCGGACCCACGGCGGCGATCGCCGACAACCCCGGCGCCGCGTTGGGCGTTTCTCTTGCGGAAGCCGCACTCGGCGGGCGCGACAAGCTGACCCTGTTGCTCCCGGATCGTCTCCAGGGGTTCGGGTTGTGGGTGGAGCAGCTGATCGCCGAGAGCACCGGCAAGAACGGGCAGGGTATTCTCCCGGTAACCGGCGAACCGGTCCAGGCGGCGCTCCGGCATGGCGATCAGCGCTTGTACGTGGCCATCGAGATGGGCGAAGTCTTCCGTGGGTCCTGGCAGGCGCACATCACGCAGCTAGAAGCGAGGCGCCACCCGCTGGCTCGCCTGCGCCTCGACGATCCGTACGATCTCGGCGCCGAGTTCTTCCGGTGGGAGATGGCGACGGCGGTCGCCGGCTCCGTGCTCGGCGTGAACCCGTTCGATCAACCGAATGTCGCCGAAAGCAAGGCAATCACGAGCCGGATCTTGCGAGGCGGGCACGGTTCCGATCCACCGGTGCTTCGACGGGTGGAGCTGCTGCGGTTCTTCGACGGGGTCAGACCCGGAGACTACGTTGCGGTGCAGGCGTTTCTACCGCCGGACGAGCACAGCGAGCTCCGTGTGCGTCGCCTGTGTTCGGCCCTCAGGGACCGGTTGGAGGCGGTGGTCACGGTGGGCTACGGGCCGCGCTACCTTCACTCCACGGGCCAACTCCACAAGGGCGGTCCTCAGCGCGGTCACTTCATCCAACTGGTGAGCCCGCTTGGTGACGACATCCCGGTGCCCGGAACCGACTACACCTTCGGACGGTTGATCGCTGCGCAGGCGGAGGGGGACTATCAGGCCCTGACCGGCCGGAGCCGACCGGTGATCAGGGTGAGTGACCCCGAGGATCTGCTCGCGCTGATGTGACGGCGATGGACGACCTCAAGCGGCGCGCGGCGGAGCAAGCGGCGATGCGGGTGGCCTCCGGGATGGTGATCGGATTGGGCACCGGCTCCACGGCCGCCTTCGCAGTCGATGCGATAGGGACCCGGCTGGCGCGGGGAGAGATCCGTGACATCGTCGGTATTCCCACGTCCAACCGGACCAGGCATCTGGCCCTGCAACGTGCGATTCCCCTCACGACGTTGAACGAGCGGCCACACATCGACCTCACTATCGACGGCGCGGACGAGGTCGATCCCCACGGCAACCTGATCAAGGGCGGCGGCGGTGCACTGCTGTGGGAGAAGATCGTTGCAACGGCGACCCGGACCTACCTCATCGTTGTGGATCGGTCCAAACTCGTTCCGGTGCTCGGTCGGCGCGTTCCGCTCCCAGTCGAGGTGATGCCATTCGGGTGGCGAACCCATGTCGAAACCGTCCGGGCACTGGGTGCAGAACCGGTGCTCCGGATGGGTGCGCAGGATGAGCCGTTTGTTTCTGATGGAGGGCACTTCATCCTCGACTGTCGCTTTGCCGAAGGGATCCTCGATCCCCATCTCGTGGACCACGAGCTTCGGGCCAGGCCCGGCGTGGTCGAGACCGGTCTGTTTCTCGGCATGGCGCCCGAGGTGATCGTCGGTGGGCACGACTCGCAGTGAGACGTTACGCGAGTATCGTTGTCGGCGTCCTGGTGGCGGTGGGCTGCGTGCGTCTCGGTGTCTGGCAGCTTGATCGCCTGGCGCAACGCAAGGCCACCAACGCCATCGTGCGGGCGCAGCTGGAAGCTCCAGTCTTGACCGTTGACGACCCAAGGGCACGGGTGGACCCGTTGGCCACCGACGTCCTCCGTTATCGCCGAGTGACCGGGACCGGTGTCTACGACTTCGAACGCGAGGTCATGGTGATGGCTCGGGTCCACCGTGGCGTGCCCGGCGTCCATGTCGTGACGCCCCTCAGGATCACCGACGATCTCGCCGTCCTGGTGGAACGAGGGTGGGTGCCAGCACCCGACGGGAAACGGCCGGCAATCGATCCGGCGGAAACCGGAGACACGGTGTTCGTGTCGGGGGTGTTCGTCCCTACGGGCGAAGGCGCCGCAGCGCAAAGCGCGGATCGTGGGTGGCCGCGGTACGTGACGGGCCTAGACGTCACCACGCTGTCGGCCGCCTATCCGTACCATCTCGTACCGCTGGTCCTGCGACGGACCGAGCTTCCCGGGACCGCACCGACCGGCATGCGTGCAATCCCGCTTCCTCCAATGACCAACGGTCCGCACCTGTCGTATGCGGTACAGTGGTTCTCGTTTGCAGCCATCGCACTTGTCGGATCGTTCATCCTGTTCCGGCGGCAGCATCGAGGCCGCGTCACCGCTTCTTGACACGGTTCGCCCTGCCGCACACACTCGCGGAGCATCCGACGCGCACCTCGGACAAGGAGCACCTTCGTGTATACGCGACGTAACTTCGTCCGTTCGATGTTCGGCGCAGCGGCAATCACGTTGCCCGCTTTCCGCGACGACGGTCTGGACAGGATCGCCGCGCTGGGCGGAGCGATGGTGGGTCGGACGCCGGAAGATGTAGCGCAGGACGAGAGTTTTTGGTTTCAGGTTCAGCAGGCGTTCACCGTGGATCGGTCGCTCGTGAACTTGAACAACGGGGGCGTGTGTCCCAGTCCCAAGGTGGTGCAGGATGCGTTGCGCCGCTACCTGGATTTCTCCAATCAGGCGCCGGTCCACACCATGTGGCGTGTGCTGGAACCCCAGGTCGAGGGGGTGCGCCAGCGACTCGCCAGAGAATTTGGATGCGACACCGAGGAAATGGCGATCACGCGGAATGCGAGCGAAGCGTTGGAGAACGTTCAATTGGGTATCGAGCTGGGGCCAGGGGACGAGGTATTGACCACCGACCAGGACTACGGCCGGATGCTCACGACCTGGGACCAGCGCCGACGCCGCGAGGGGATCGTGGTGAAGTCACTGTCGTTTCCGGTCCCACCTCCCTCCATGCAGTTCCTCGTCGACTTGTTTACTGACGCGATCACGCCCCGCACGCGGGTGATCCACTTCTGTCACATCACGAATCTGTCGGGGCAGATTTTTCCCGTCCGCGAGATTTGCCGGCTGGCGAGGGACCGAGGGATTCCGACGATCGTCGACGGTGCCCACGCATTCGCCCATTTCCCGTTCACGCGCGACGACCTGGAGTGCGACTACTACGGCACGTCGTTGCACAAGTGGCTCCTCGCCCCGCACGGGACGGGGTTTCTGTACGCGAAGCGCGAGAACATAGCCAAAATCTGGCCGTTGATGGCGGCCCCGGAATCGATGAACGACGATATTCGGAAGTTCGAGGAAATCGGCACGCACCCCGCTGCGAATCACAACGCCATCGCCGAAGCGCTGACGTTCCACCAGGGGATCGGTGTGGAACGCAAAGCGGTCAGACTCCGCTACCTCCGCGATCGTTGGATGCGGCGCCTCGAGGGGCAGCGGGGTGTCCAGCTCTACACGAGTTTCGATCCGGCCATGGCTTGCGGGCTTGCCAACGTGGGAATTGAGGGCGTGGATCCCGGGGCCCTGACCTCCCACCTGTGGGGGCGCTTCAAGATCATCGTCACGCCCATCAATCACCCGGCGTGCACGGGTATTCGGGTCACACCCAACGTCTATACGACCTTGGAGGAAGTGGACCGGTTCGGTGATGCCATGGAGGGGGTGATCCGACGCGGGTTGCCGGCGTGACGGGAGCGCACGATTCCAGGTGGGTCGGGGCCCGCTCTGATCCGGCCTGCACGCCTCAGTCGACCATTGTCACCGGACGAGGGCCGCGAGCCCTTCCCGTCCCACGGCACCGACGGCCGTCTTCACGAGCTCGCCGCGCTCGAAACGGCCGAAGAAAGGGATCGACCGGATGCCGTACCGTTGACTGACGCGTGGCGAGCGGTCGGTGTCGACCTTGGCGACCAACAGCTTTCCGGTATGCTGAGCGGCGATCTCGTCCAAGAGCGGTGCCATCATGCGGCAGGGGCCGCACCAGTCAGCGTAGAAATCCACCAGCACCGGCACGCCTGCTTTGAGCACGCTCGTGTCGAAATGCTCCTCGTGGATCTTGATGGGACGATCCAGCAGAAACGGCTTGGCGCACTCCGCGCACTTGGGCCGCTGCTGGGCTGTCTTGGTTAGATCGATCCGGTTGAGGGTGTCACAGAACTGGCAGGCGAGCGTCACGTGCGCCATGTCGGCCTCCCTGTCCAACCGCGTCGCACTTATGCCGGGTGGGGGTGCGGGTGTGTCCTACCGTTCCCAAAGATAATACCGACGGAGCACTGCTTCGGCGGGCTTCCCTTGCGGCGTGAAGTCGCGCTCGGTGTCGGTGTCGCTCCGATCGAGGGGCCGCCATTTCCACCAATAGAAGCCGCCGAACCACGGTTCGCGCCAAAAAGCACGGAACGCCGCCTCGTAGGCCGCCCACTGAAGCTCGGTGTCTATCTGGCCCTCCGCGTCCCACTGCCACGGCTGGATCGTGGCCCCTGTGTGGGACTTGTACCCGATCTCCGTGAACACCACGCGTCTCCCGATCTGGGCGCTGAAATCACGCAACCGACGACGAATGGGGTACCAGGCAGCCGTGAGCCGATCCACCTGTCTGTCGGGGCCCGGGTCGCCCAACTCGAAGTACGCCTGGATGCCCGCCACATCCACCGCGTCCCACCATGGGACGCCCTCGAAGTCGTCCCAGTTAGCGGCGTAGGTGAGCCAGCCCCCGAAGCGACTTCGAGCCAGGGCCGCAGCGCGCCGCCATGCCGACTCCTGTGCGACGGTACCGCGAAGCTCGGTGCCGATACTCAGGCCTTCGGCGCCCACCGAGGTGGCGAGGTCGGCATAACGCAGCATGAACGCGTGATAGGCGTTGAACCAGGCGTCCCAGGATCTCTCGTCGGCCATGGCGACCTCTCCGCGCCAGTGGCCGTCGACGAAGTCGGCCAGGGTCGGAAGTATCAGGACCCGCAGCCCAGCCTCCCGCGCCCATCGCGCCATCGTGCGCAGACCCTCGTCGGTGAGGGACCAGTCGTCATGGCGCTCGCTAATGGGTCGGATCACCGGCTCGTCGTGATCCGGCATGTAGGCGAAGGCGAACAGGGCGACGTGCGATGCTCCGAGGTCGGCGAGGGTCGCGAAGTCCTGCCGCGTCGGTCTCGCGCCGACCCCGTCGAATCCGATCCCGCGGTGTCGTGAAGGAACGGGGGGGACTCGCGGTGTCCTGGTGCAGGCGGCCGCGGCAGCGACCGCCGCGACGAATTCCCGGCGATGCATGGTATGCCAAAGGTATTCGGTGTTCCGCGGAGGTGCCGTCAGGGCGCCAGTTGGTCGAGAGACATCATCAGCGCGAACCCGGCGATGAACCCGATCGTGGCGACGTCGACGTGACCGCTCCGGGTCGTTTCCGGCAGCAGCTCCTCCACCACGACGTACAGCATGGCCCCTGCGGCGAACGCCAATCCGATCGGCAGCGTCACCGTGCCGAGCGTGACGAAGACGGCACCTGCGACGGCCGCCACGGGCTCCACAGCGGCCGAGAGTTGGCCGTACCAGAGCGCTCTACCGCGGCTCATGCCATCGCGCCGGAGCGGGAGGGCGATGGCGAGCCCTTCGGGGATGTTCTGGAGCCCGATGCCGAGCGCCAAAACAAGCGCGTTGCGAAGGTCGCCCTGTCCGAAGCCGAGCCCAACGGCGAGGCCTTCTGGGAGGTTGTGGATGGTGATGGCCGCCATGAGCAGCGCGGATCGGCGCCAGGCTACGCTCGGTCCTTCTCGGCGTGCCTCGTTCGGGAACTCCGGGTGGAGATGGGGAACGAGACGGTCCATCAGATACATCACGGCCGCTCCGAGCATGAGGCCCGGAACCACGCGCAGCACGCCACCGACGGCGAGCGCCGGCACCAGTAGTGACCAGCAGGCTGCCGCGACCATGATGCCACCCGCCCCTCCCATCATCGCGTCCATCACCCTGCGGTTCACCTGCCTGACGAACAAGACGGGCAGCGTGCCGAGCAGCGTGAGAAACCACGTGCCGATTCCACCCAGGGCAGCCTGCTCCAGACTCGAAAGCGATACGAACCAGTCCCACATGAAGAGTGCGCTCCGATGGTATGCGTGACGCCGGTTGTTTAGCGGTCCCAGCGTGAAGGAATAGTAAAGCCTCTTCTAATCGCGCATTAAGGCGCGAGGGCGTACTTGACCGGTCTCTCGTCCCGCCCCAATCTGTTCGATCGGGTCACAGGAGGCGAGTCGTGTCCAAGTACAAGGGCCGCAAGATCGGAGCGAAGAAGCTCCAGCCGGAGAGCATGATGATGAGCTACGGGTACGACCCGATGCTTTCCGAAGGGGCAATCAAATGCCCCATCTTCCAAACGTCCACCTTCGTGTTCAAGACCGCCGAGGACGGGAAGGCGTTCTTCGAGCTCGCGCTCGGCCTCAGGGAAAAGGGACCGACCGAGGAGTTGGGGCTCATCTACAGCCGCCTCAACAACCCCGATCTCGAGATCCTCGAGGACCGACTCACCCTGTGGGATGAGGGCGACGAAGCGGCCGTGTTCCAAAGCGGTATGGCGGCGATCACCACGAGCCTGCTCGCCTTTCTGCGGCCGGGGGACGTGCTGCTGCATAGCGATCCCCTCTACGGGGGCACCGACTACTTCATCAACCACTATTTGCCACAGTTCGGGATCGAGGTGGTTGGGTTTCCCGCGGGGGTCCCGACCAGCGAGGTGACCGATGACGTCCGCCGGCGGGTGAACGAGCGGCGGGTGCCGGTTGTGTTGATTGAGACGCCGGCGAATCCCACCAACCGACTGGTCGACATTGCGGAAACGGTGGCCCTGGCGCGATCGCTGGGAACCGGTGGCGACGTGCCGGTGGTGATGGTGGACAACACGTTCTTGGGGCCGCTGTTCCAGCATCCCCTCAAGCACGGTGCCGACCTCGTGCTCTACTCGGCGACGAAGTTCCTCGGCGGGCACAGCGACGTTGTCGCAGGGGCGTGCATCGGTCGCGAAGACGTGGTGAAACGAATTCTGACGCTCAGAACCTTCATGGGCACCGCCGCGGATCCGTGGACCGGCTGGCTGCTCCTGCGGAGTCTCGAAACGCTCAAGATGCGAATGACGGCGCAGATGAAGAATGCGCAGTACGTGGCGGCATTCCTAGCCGAGCATCCCAAAGTGCGGCGGGTCGAGTACCTGGGTCTGTTGGCCGACAACGACCCGATGTTCCCGGTGTACCGCAAGCAGTGTCTCGCTCCGGGGTCGCTGATCGCCTTCGAGATCGACGGTGGAGAGAAAGAGGCGTTCGCATTTCTGAATGCGCTTCAGCTGATCAACCTCGCCGTGAGCCTTGGTGGCACGGAGTCGCTGGCTGAGCATCCCGCCTCGATGACTCATGCCGACGTCTCGCCCGAGGACCGGGCAGAGATGGGCATTACGCCGGCCCTCGTGCGCATCTCGGTCGGGGTCGAGCACTACGAGGATCTGATCGCCGACATCGGGCAGGCACTCGACGCGGTGGGCGGGAGCCGAGCCGCTCCGCGAGCACGGCATGCGACCACGGCGCGCTAGCACGTAACCTTGGCTTCAATCGCAAACGCGCGCCCTGGATGGGCGCGCGTTTGTCGTAACCCGGTGGGTGTGGACCCGGAGTCGGTCTGAGGATCGTCAGTTCGTCAGGCCGTGCCCACAGATCGATCCACCGATATCAAAGGTTGTGAAGTCGATGGACGCGTCGACGGCGCAGGATCCCGCCCGCCCGTCGTCGGCGCTGTAGAGAAACCCACCCTTCATGTCGTATGTCCCCGACACCTGCATATCACCGCCGATCGTGATGTCGCCGCTGATCTTGATGTTGGGGTCTCCGTCTACGGTGAACGTGACCGTGTTGTACACGATCCCACAGCTGCTGATGGTCTCCGTGAGGCTGAACTTGATGCCGGTCGCCGTTTCGTCCGCACTGCCCGCTACAGTGACGGTGCCCCCTGCGGGGCACGAGGCCGAGCTGGTTGGGATCGGGACCGCGAGTACCTCGGGTGGCGAAACGGTGGCCGGAGCGCTCGGTGATCCCAGCGCGTCGGCGACCGCCGTTTGCAGTTGTGCGAAGACCTCCGCGGCCTCTGCCTGCGTGAGGGGGTCGCCGCTGTTCGTGCCGATGTCGCTTCCGCACCCAGCGAGCACCAGGGCCAGCGCGCTCACGCTGCTGGCCAATCGGGTGATCCGTCGCATGTCTCCTCCACGAGGTTGGGGCCGGCCCCTATACTGGCAAGCGTCAAAGATAATTGGTGTGACGGTAATCACTCGCCGGACGAAGGCGAGAAGTGCCGAAAACGATGATCGGTGGGGTTATTCCGGCGATGGGGCCGGTCTATGGCCGCCAGCTGGGCTGGATGTCTTGAACCACTGATATCCCCGCGGCGCCGCGGCCAGCGATGCGCCGGTCCGCGCGGTAGGTTGCCGCCGTGGTCGTGCTCTTGATGGCGTAGATCAGCAGGTTCCCCTGGGCATCGAAGCCCGTGAGCACGATCTCCGTCCCGTCGGGCGACCAGTCGCCGGTCAACAGAGCGGTGTTGAAGTCGCACACGGCTTCGTCGGTTACCTGGACCTCGCCCGACCCATCCACATTGATGCGCCAGGCGTCGTACGAGCAGTACCCAGCCGACTCGAGGTTGCGGGCGAAGAGAAGCTGGCTGCCGTCCGGCGAGAAGAGTGGCACCTCGTCCTCGTCCGGCCCGAAGGTGAGCTGCGTTGGGTCGCCACCCGTGCGCGGAATCGTGTACAGCTTGGCGATGAACGTCTGGGGGTCCGCTGCGGAGAACGCCAGGAGACTGCCGTCGGGTGACCAGTCGAGGCCGCTCAGGATCAGCAGTGGCCCGGCTCCCACATCCATGAAGTCCGGGGACAGTGGCTGCACGTCGGTTCCGTCGAACAGCGACGTGTAGATCCGGCTCGAGCCCGCCGAATCGCGCACGAAGGCGAGCCGGTCGGGATTCTGGGGATCCCAGGCGAAGTCACCCGGGCCGGTGTTTCGATTCGTCCGGTCGAAGTCCGTGACGAACACCTTACCCGTGCCGTCGCCGATGCCTTCCAGCGAGGGGATGGGGCCGTCCACGTTGGGGACCACGCAGACGTCGATCTCCGTGAACAAGTCGCCACACTCGAAGGCCAGGTGCTTACCCGTGGAGTTGTACCGCGGGAACCACGTGCTCGTGTCGGTCGCGGAGGTCACGTGAGCCAGTTCGGCGCCGTCGGGCGAAATGACGTGGAGTTGATTGGCCACACCGAATCCTCCGCCGGCCGCGTACGTGATGCGGGTCCGATCCGGCGACCACCGCGGGTTGGCGAAGGCGGCGCCCTCGGAGGTGATGTTCACGCGGTTGGTGGCGTCGGGGTCGGATCGGAAGATACCGATCGCGCCACCCAATGAATCCCCCGCGAAGAGGATCTGCGGCGCTGGCTGCGGGATCGTACTCACAGCGACGTACAGCGTGTCCGGTCCTCCCGGGTTCTCGGCGTACAGCGTGTCGATGGTCGTGTTGGCCGGTGGCGGTGGCAGGTTGACCGTGGCGAAGGTGCCCTCGATCGAGTCCGCTACGATGATCGCGAACCGACTGCCCGGGCTGAGGGTGAAGCCACCGATCAGGGTGACGTCGAGGGTGCCGGCGAGCGTCGCGATGCCGGAGATGTCGAGCTGGTCGTACCCGGTTCCCGGAATCGTTCCACCCAGCTCGATGTTGTACGTCGAGACGGGATCCTGCGCGAAATCACCGACGATCGACAGGATGCCCGGCGAGGTTCCGGGATTCACGTCTCCGGCAAAAGCTCCCGAGGTCACAGCGGTTACGTCCAGTATGGCGGTGCCTTGCAACACCGCACCGGCGAGATGATTGACCGTCGAGCCCAGTGCCAGCGTACCCGTTAGCAGATCGACGGTATCGGAGTTGGTGACCGCCGTGCTGATACTGAACACCCCGGTGCCGGTGGTGCGGCTGAGTAGCCCGTCATTGAGCAGGGTGGGCAGCGTGCCCCCGTTGTAGAGCAGCGTGGCATCGGCCTGGAGCGC
>JBDHEI010000079.1:0-10534 GCA_039591075.1 Gemmatimonadota bacterium | reverse complement strand
CGGCCAGGCGCAGGGGATGCTGGTGCTGGTCACCTACGGGCTCGGAATGCTGATCGGCGCTCAGGCGGCGGGCAACCTCTTCAACGCCTTCCTGGGCGATGCGGGCGCGCTGACGCTCGGCCAGTGGCAAGAATTCTGGTTCGTCCCGGCGGCGTTTGCGGCCGTGATCATGGTAGGTTTTGCCCTGCTCTTCAACGACCGGGTCGATCGGCCCAGGGCCGAAGGCACGGACGACCAGGCCGCGTAGCATGCGACGTGTTCACCGTCGCCGGCGAGACCAAGGACCTCCGCGTTTCTGATGCCGTTGGCGCTGCCCGTGGCGCGCGCGGTCGCATCCTTGTTGTGTTTCCGGAACGAGCCGGTGCTCAGGTGGCGGCATAGCGAATGGGACACGCAGCGAAGAGGCGACATCCGGGTAAGGGGACATCCGCCATGGCGACTCGGCGGCTCGGTATTGGTGTGATCGGTGGCGGGTTCATGGCGCGATTCCACATCCGCTCATTCGTTGGAGTGCGGCATGCGGACATCCGCGGTGTGGTGAGTCGACGCCGGCAAACGGCCGAAGAGGTGGCTGCCCTCGCGCGCCGACTGGGGGTGGGCGACGCCAAGGCATTCGACTCGGTGACGGCTATGGTCGCCGACCCTGCAATCGATGCCCTGTGGATCTGCGCGCCCAACTTCACTCGCGTCGAGATGATGGAGGAGATCGTCCACGCGATCGAGACGGGGAAGGGCACGTTGATCGGCGTGGCCTGTGAGAAGCCGCTGGGGCGAAACGCCGCGGAAGCCCGCCGAATGCTGGAGCTGGTCGAGAAGGTGGGACTGTTGGACGGCTATCTCGAAGACCAGTTGTTTTCACCCGGCGTGGTGCGGGGCAAGGATATCGTCTGGGGGCGGGGCGCGGCGCTCACGGGGCCACCGTACATCGCTCGCGCGGCCGAGGAGCATAGTGGCCCGCACATGCCGTGGTTCTGGGAAGGCGAGCTACAGGGGGGCGGCGTGCTCAACGACATGATGTGCCATTCGGTGGAGGTGGGGCGGTTCCTCCTGACGCCCCCCGGCGCGCCACGCAGCGCGCTCAGGCCGGTCAAAGTCACGGCACACACGTCCTGCCTCAAATGGCAGCGGCCGCACTACGCGGGAATGCTCGCCGAGACCAGCGGTGGAAAGCTCGATTACCTGAAGCGGCCGTCAGAGGATTTCGCGCGCGCACTGGTGGAATACCGCGACGCTGACGGCAGCCCGCGCATCGTCGAGGCGACGACGTCGTGGTGCTACGTTGGCGCGGGCCTACGGCTCAGCATGGAACTGCTGGGCCCCGAGTACTCGCTGTCGGTGAACTCACTCGACGCTGGGCCCAAGGTCTTCTTCAGCCGGAAGGTCGTGGGAGAGGCTGGTGAGGACATCGTGGAGAAGCAGAACGCCGAGGTCGGTCTCATGCCGATCGTGAGCGATGAAGAGAGTGAGTACGGCTACGTGGGCGAGAACCGCCACATGGTGGAGGCGTTCCTCGCCGGTCGTCGGCCGGAGGAGACGTTCGCCGACGGCGTCGCCGTGACTGAGTTGCTCATGGTGGCGTACATGAGCGCCGAGCAGGAGAAGACCATCCCGTTCCCACCGCCCGGGCTCGAGTCGTTCGTGCCCGCGGTGGCGCGGGGCACCTGGAATCCGAGGGTATCATGAAGCGATCGCACTACTTCGGGATCGGCGTGGCGTTGGGCGTGGCTGCCGTGGTGGCCTGCGAACCGGGCAACGCCCAGGACCGTGAAGGCTTCGAGCAGATCCTGGTCGAGAGCAATGGGCGATACTCCAAGCACGGCTGGAACCAATACGGTCCCGGGTACTTCGACCTCGATCCCGAGACGGGAGTGCTCACCTCACACGGTGGGATGGGCCTGTTCTGGTATGCCGCGAAGGAGTACGGCGATTTCGTGCTGGACCTCGAGTTCAAGTGTGCGGACGAGCACACGAATTCGGGGGTGTTCCTGCGCGTCCCCGGGGTGCCCACGAGCGACGACTACATCTATGACAGCTTCGAGATCCAGATCAACGATGCCGGAGAGGGCGTGCACCAGACGGCGGCCGCCTACGACGCGGAAGCCCCGACCGACCGGGCGTCGAAGCCGTCGGGGGAGTGGAATCGCTACCGCATCACGTTTCAGGGCAGCCGCATCACGGTGGAGCTGAACGGGAAACCGGTCCTCAACTGGGATGCGGAGCCCCGCGGCAAGGTGCGGGACTTCGCGCCCCGCGGCTTCATCGGACTGCAGAACCACGATGACCGGAGCCCGGTGTATTTCCGCAATATCTATGTGAAAGAGCTGCCGTAGGTCGGGATCCTGCCGCGGTTGCCAGCAGCAGCGGCAATCCCGCCGCGGCGATACGGAGAGCCAGGATGATCCGACCCGAGGGTTGTTCCCTCGGCGCGCGCCCGGTACCATAGGACATTCCCGCACGGAGGACCCCATGCCCCGCATCCTCACGAGCGTCGCGTGCGCCATGGTGCTCACGGTGGTCCCGCTCGCCGCGCAGCAGGCCGAAGCACCGTCGCTCGAGCTGGTCTACGTGGCCTACTACCAGGTTGCCTACGTCGACCTGGACGACTGGATTGCCGACTACCACCAGTACTCCGCACCGGTCCTACAGGAGCTCCAGGACGAGGGGGTGATCACTGGCTGGGGCGTGTGGCAGCACCAAACCGGCGTGGAGTACAACTGGCGCCTCGCGGTGCGGGCAGCGGACTGGTCTAAGTTCGACCGGTTTTGGAGCGAATACCTCGGACGCCTGCAGCGGCGCGCTCCGGAAGTGATGGCTCGTGGCAGCAGGATGATCCAAGCGCATTTCGACGAGGTGTGGAACATCGACGAAGTGCACGTACCCGACGGGGTGACCACCCAGTACATGTATGACTCCCGGTTCCAGATCAGCGTCGCCTACCTGCAGGAGTGGAATGACCGCTGGCGCGAGAGCGTGGCCCCGGTCCTGAACCAGTCGATGGAGGACGGGATTCTGGATGGTTGGGTGGTCCAGAGCCACAACACCGGCGGGCGCTACAACTGGAAGGTGTTGTACCTGTTCGAGGAGTGGGACGACATGGATGACCACTTTGCCCGGTTTATGTCGGAGCTGACGGCCGATGCCGACGGGTGGGAGCGGTTCTCCAGCATGATCCAGGCGCACGACGACGTCATCTGGAAGGCGGTCCTCCCCGCCGAAGGCAACTAGGATCGGTCTAGCGGGGTACGCGCACCGACACGCCTAATCCGACGAACCTGTCGTCGGCGTCACCTGCGTAGCGGACGCCGCCGCTCGCGTCGAGTTGGACGGTGTCGAGGAGCTGGACCGTGAACCCGGCGTCGAGCAGGTGCGCCGCCGAGACGCCGTCGGTGAGACCCACCGAGCCGAATCCCTCGACAAACACGCCCAGCCGCTCGACGAGCGTGATGCCAAGCGCCACGGTGTACGCGGCCGCGCCCTCGGTGGCCAGCGTCCCATCGCCGCGATCCGCGGACAGGGCCTCCACGCCCACGTTGTAACCAAGGCCGACACGCTCGCTGAGCACATGCGAGACCGCGATCCTGACCGCGGGATCCGCGCGTTCGGCGCGGATGCCCTCCGTCCCGATTGGGACGATCACCTTCCCAAGAAGCGCGACGGCGGGCGCGTACCCGCCGCCCTCGGCAACCTGGTACTTGAGTCCCAGATCCAGACTGCCGATGCCACTCTCCGATGACGTCGCCCCCATGCGGGTCACCGATGTCCGGACCCAGCCCGCGAACCCGACCCGGGCCTCGACCCGGGGAGCGACGCCAATCCTGACGAGCGCCGGAGCGATTGTCAGCGTCTCGGTCTCGTCAATGTCGGTGTCGGCGGCCGCCAGCAGGCTTCCCAACTCGAGCTGAACGAACCCGCCCGGCACGATCGCCGTGGACTCCCGTCTGATCCGGACGGTCGGTCACCATGGGAGGCATCTGCGCAGCCGGGGGCCGTGGTACGCCGATCATGAGCCCGCGCGTGAGGGCCGAGACGCGAGCCTTCGTCGTGCTGAGGACGCGGAGCATACGTATAGATATCGTTCACGCGACCGGCGCGAAACCCGCGCCGGTCCCAGCGTGCTGTGTATCTGCCGCCTGAGGATGCAGGGTTGGGCACCACCCCCTGGCTGCCTCCCCGTCGAAACTCTATTGTTGGAAGTTGCCTTCAGCACGCATTGCCACTCTCAGGAACAAGGTAGATCCCATGCTTCGGACCTTCGTGACCCGATCTCGCCACCGGCCGATCACCGTCGGCATCCTATTCGGCTTGGCCACCCTGGTTACGGCGTGTGTCGCCGAGCCCGAGATTGCCGCCGATCTCGTCCTCCGGAACGGGAGAGTGGTCACGGTCGATCCCGCAGCGCCCGAAGGCCAGGCCATCGCGGTGCTGGGCGATACGATCCTCGCCGTCGGGAGCGACCAGGAGATCTCGCGCTACATCGGTCGCGAGACCGAGGTGATCGATCTCGCCGGCCGGCTGGCGATTCCCGGGTTGATCGAGGGACACGGGCACTTCCTGGGCATCGGCAGCGCCAAGATGCAGCTCGACCTGATGCACGTGGCCAACTGGGACGAGATCGTCGCCATGGTGGCCGACGCCGCCTCGGATGCACCGGTTGGCGCGCTCATCCAGGGTCGAGGCTGGCATCAGGAAAAATGGGACAGGGCGCCGCCGGGCAATGTGGATGGCTTGCCCACCCACCACACGTTGAGCGCGGTGTCGCCGAACAACCCTGTGATCCTGCGCCACGCCAGCGGCCATGCGGCGTTTGCCAACTTGAAAGCAATGCAAATGGCCGGCATCACTCGGAGCACCCCCAATCCACCGGGTGGCGAGATCGTGCGTGACGCCGACGGGAATCCGATCGGCGCGTTCCGCGAGACCGCGCAGGGATTGCTGGGTCCGGCGGCGGCGAATGCCGGCCCGCCTGATACCCGGCGGCAGGCCGCGTTGGCCATTGAGGAGCTGTTGTCGAAAGGCGTAACGAGCTTTCAGGATGCCGGCGTCGGGTTTGCGACGCTGGATCTCTACCGGGAGATGGTGGACGACGGGACCATGGGCGTCCGGATGTGGGCCATGATCCGTGCCTCCAACGACGCCCTGGCCACGAGGCTCGCCACTGCCCGCGTGGTCGACTATGGTGATCATCGGCTGACTGTAAGTGCCATCAAGGTCACCGTGGACGGAGCCCTCGGCTCGCACGGCGCCTGGTTGCTCGAGCCGTACGCCGACCTGCCGACGAGCCGGGGACTGAACACGAGTCCGATCGATGCCCTCAACGAGACGGCGCGACTCGCCCTTGAACACGACTACCAGCTCTGCGTACACGCCATCGGTGATCGGGCCAACCGCGAAGTACTGAACGTGTACGAGCGCGCGTTTGGCACGGAGCCGGGTGAGCGGGATCTCCGGTGGCGCATTGAGCATTCGCAGCATCTCCATCCCAACGACATCCCACGGTTCGGGCAGCTCGGCGTGATCGCGGCGATGCAGGGGATTCACGCCACGTCCGACGGTCCCTGGGTGGTCCCACGACTCGGCGAGCAGCGGTCGCGAGAGGGCGCCTACGTGTGGCGGTCGCTCTGGGACTCGGGGGCGATAGTCACCAACGGGACTGATGCCCCGGTCGAAGACGTGGATCCGATCGCGTCGTACTATGCTACGGTATCCCGCAAGCTCAAGGACGGGAGCGTGTTCTTTCCCGAGCAGCGGTTGAGCCGAATGGAAGCCCTGCAGAGCTACACGAGCAACAACGCGTTCGCTGCGTTCGAAGAGGACATCAAGGGCTCGCTCACACCCGGGAAGCTGGCCGACATCACGGTGCTGTCGAAGGACATCCTCACGATTCCGGAAGACGAGATCCCGACTGCGACCGTGGACTACACGATCGTGGGTGGGATCGTGATGTACGCGAGGGAAGGGATCTAGATTGCCGGGGCGGGCTAGCAGGCCCGCCCTCTCGCATCACTCTGCCGACGCTACCACCGGCTTCCGTCCGAGGCAGGGCCGGCAGTACAATCCGTGGTGCCGTCCGGCACGGGTCCAGGTAACGCGCCATCCGAAGAACCCTCCGCGTGGAGCATGCGTCAGTGACCGATCACGTGTCCACATTGCCGTGGGAGCAGCTGGCACGGCTGATCGCCGCCCGCGATGCGGCGTCGGCCGAGCAATTCCTCCAGGATCTGCAGGGTGGGGAGGTGGCCCGCGCCCTCTCTCGCCTTTCGGAGGACGATCAACGAGCGCTGCTCGATCTCCTCGGTCCGCAAATCTCCGCCGACCTCATCGAGCACCTGTCCAGTGCCCAGGCCGTGGAAATCATCGAGGAGCTGACGGCTGCCGATGCCGCCGCTATCCTCGAGGAGATCCCGAGTGCCGACCGGGTCGACCTGCTCGCCGATCTGACAACTGCGGACGCCACGGCGATCCTGGACGCCATGCCCGCCGAGCAGGCGGACGATACGCGCCGCCTGCTGCAGTATCCGGAGGACACGGCGGGTGGCGTGATGATCACCGAGGACCTGTCGTATCCGGAACACCTCTCGGTGGGAGACGTGGTGGAGGACATGCGCGCCCACGGTGAACGGTACTCGGATTACGACATCCAGTACGCCTATGTCACCGACGGTGAACGGCGGCTCGTGGGCGTGCTGCGGCTTCGTGACCTGCTCCTTGCGCGGCCGACGCATACCGTGGCAGCGATCATGATGCGTGATCCGTTGCGCGTCCTGGACGATGCCGGATTGACCGACCTGAAACAGGTGTTCGACGACCACGCCTTCGTCGGGGTGCCCGTCACGAATGCCGCCGGGCAACTCGTGGGGGTGGCACGTCGCGCCGCAAGAACTGCGTAGTTGCCGGCAACGGCTGAAACCAGGGAGGTGGGGATGCCCGGCCGCACCCCCGCTCCGCACTGCCTGCTCTAGCGCGACCCCCCCAAGCTCCGGTACACGAACTCGAGAAACTGTTCGGGATTGATGAACGCCCCGCCCCAGGCCTCGTCGTACTCGGCCATGGGCTTGGCGGCCTTGATCTGGTCCAGCGTGTGTCCCTTGGCGATGGCCGCGGCCACCCGGTCCCGCGCAGTGACCAGCAACGCGCGGTAGCGCTCGAGGTCCGCTCGCGACGCGAGTGGTCCGTGGCCCGGGATGATCTTCGTATTGGCATCGGCGACGGCCAGCGCCGCGTCCGCGGCCGCGATCATGCCGCGCACGTTCCCCCCACTTCCGAGGTCGATGAACGGGTAGAGCCCGTTGAAGAACGTGTCGCCCATGTGCACGACGTTGCCGGTGCGAAAGTGAATGATCGCATCGCCGTCCGTGTGCGCGTGCGGCACGTGGAACACGTTGAGCTCGTCCCCGTTTAAATGAAACGTGACCGCCTCGCTGAATGTCACGACCGGAAGGGCTTGATCGGGCGACGCGGGGACGGTTTGTCCGAGCGCCTCCATCACCTGCTCCACGCTCATCCGTTCCCGCACGTTGTCGTGGGCCACGATGAGAGCGCCCATCTTGCCCAGGTTCTCGTTGCCGCCCACGTGATCAAAGTGCCAGTGCGTGTTCACCACAAACCGGATGGGTCGGTCGCTGAACCCGCGAATGGCGGCCACGATCTTCTCGGTGAGTGGCGCGTACTGGTCGTCGATCACGAACACGCCGTCGGGGCCCGATGAGACTCCGATGTTGCCGCCGCTGCCCACGAGCATGTGTACGCCAGGGGCGACCGCGACGGTCTGGATCTGAACCTCCTCCTGGGCGAACGCCGGCCCTGCGGCTGTAACGAGTGACAGGACGATGGCGGAGGTGATCCGCATGATGGACTCCTCGGGTCTTGGGGGTAGAACGGGATCCACGAACCTAGCCGGTCGATCCGGTGATCGCGACCCGGCGACGGCGTGCGGGTGGGTGATCCAGGATGGAGCACCCCGCCTCATTTTGATGCGGTCCAGAGCATGGTGTGAGCCATATCACAGTACTGTAAGGCGTTTTTGCATATGTGGTTACGTCCCCTCTTCGTGGTTCCGGATGATCGGCATCGATCCTGCGACCTCCTTACCGACGTGCAGCGCGGTGGAACCGCGCGACTGCGTTTTGAAACTCTCTGTGGGAGGTAGTCCATGATGAAGCGTGCCCTGAGTCTCACGGCGCTCCTGGCCGGTGTGGCTCTCTGGGCGGGTTGCAGCGACGGCGGCCCCGGATCGACGGTTGCCATCCGGTTCGGCACCACGCCATTGGCGTCGGCTACGGGCCCGATGGCTGCCCCGGGCGCCAGCCTGTCGGGCGCCGCGGCACAGGAGATCACACTCGAAGGGTCCAACGGCCGCCTCACGATTACGGACATCTGGGTGATCGTCGAGGAACTCGAGCTGGAGCCGGTCGAGACCGGTGACTGCGACGACGACGTCGTCGAGGTCGAGTGCCCTGATTTCGAGCTCCGGTATCTGTTCGTCCAGGTGCCGGTTGACGGTAGTGATGTCCGGGTCGCTGTCACTCAGGCCGAGGGCCGGTTTGACGAACTCGAGTTCGAGGTCGACGACGCCGAAGTGGACGACGACGACGCCGAAGACCTGGCCGACGCCCAACTGATCGAGGCCATGTTCCAGAACCAGATCCTGCCGCGGTTCCCCAACTGGCCGGCCAAGGCAAGCCTGGTCGTGGTCGGCACGTTCGAGCCGAAGAACGCGGATGGGACGTTCGGTGCGCCGGTCGACTTCGAGACCTATTTCAAGGCCGAGATCGAGGTCGAGCTGGACCTCAACCCGCCGTTTGACACCGCCACCGACAGCGAGATCGTGGTCAGGCTGGATCCGGCCCGCTGGTTCGCGCGGGGCGACGGGACCGTGTGGGACCTCTCGGCCCTGCAGGGCCAGCTGGTCGAGTTCGAGCTCGAGATGGATGACGGGTGGGAGATCGAGATCGACGACGAGTGACCTGAGTCAATATCACCACTAGAGGCCGGGCGCTCTCTTCCGGGTGCCCGGCTTCTTGTAGGAGGGAACGATCATGCGAATGCATCGAGTCTACGCACGAATCTCAGCCGCCCTGGTCCTGATGGTGGCCTGCGGCGACTCCTCGGGCCCAGCCGTCGAACGGAACGATCCGGGGACCGGGACCGGCACGCTCAGCGTCACGGCCGACATCGACGGCCAGGACGTACCGGGCGGCATCGTCACCGACATGGACGTACAGGTCCGAAACGCCCAGGGCCAGCCAGTGTCTGGCGCGACGGTGACCATCAGCAACGGTGCGCTCGGAACCACGACACTGTTCGAGAACGGCCAGGGTACGGGGGATTACACTGCTAGTGTCAACGGGTTTGGCGCCGGTGACTATCGCCTCGATGTGGTGGCGGGTGCCGATCGCGTCGAGAACGTCGTCGTTGGTGGGATCGGGATCCACACGATCCAGAGCCCGACGACGGCCACGGTGGTGCCGGCGAGCCAGCCGCTCACCGTGACGTGGACTCGGCCGGCCGAGGCATTCCGGGCCGACGTGGACTCCAGGGAGTACGAAGCCCAGGACATCCTGGATACCGGGAGCCACATCATCCCGGCGGTGGACGTTCGCGTGCGAACCGACGAGCGGATCCGCGTCAGGCGCGACAATCGCGTGACGATTGCCGGCGGGCTCTCGGGATCGCGGCTCCAACTTCAGCTAAGACGCACCGTCGAGCCTATCGTGGTGCAGTAGGGCGAGGCTCGCACCCCGCAAAAGCCGCATGGCGAACCCCGTTCCGACTCGATAGTCGGAACGGGGTTTTGGCGGTGCTTCTCTCTTCTCAGGGGCGATCGGGACGGCCCCGGCAGCCGGCTCAGTCCGGCAAGCCCACCACCTGCTCCGCCGCGAGCCGATCGACCTCCGCGGCGGAGAACCCGAGCAGATCCGTCAGAACCTCCCGCGTGTGTTGGCCGAGGGCCGGCGCGGGATCCCGGGGAATCGCGGGCGCCGACGACAAGTGTGGCGTGGACCGCGCGAACGTGTATGTGCCGACCTCGGGGTCGTCGATGTCGACCAGCATGTCGCGCGTGCGGAAGTGGGGATCGGCAAAGATGTCCTTGGCCGTGTACACGGGCCCGGTTGGCATGCCCGCCTCGTTGAGCGTTTCCACGACTTCGTGCCGCGTCTTGTCTGCCATCCATGCCTCGATGATCGGTTGCAGGAACGTCGCGTTTTCGGCACGGCTGGTTCCGTCGAGGCTGCGAGGGTCGTTGATCAGGTCCGGGCGGCCCACGGCGGTCGCGAGGCGACCCCACACGATGTCGTCCGGGACGTTGAGCGCGACATATCCGTCTGAGCACTTGAATGCTCCACGCGGCCAGAGATGCTCGAGTTTGCCGCGCTTGGGTTCTCTTCCCGTCACGGAGTAGAGCGCCACCATGCGTTCGTTGAGCGCCAACATGTTGTCGGTGAGGGAGACGTCCACGATCTGCCCCGCCCCGGTACGCTCGCGCATGAACAGGGCCTGCATGATACCGAAGGCCGCGATCATGCCGGAGTACACG
>JBDHEI010000078.1:0-10536 GCA_039591075.1 Gemmatimonadota bacterium | reverse complement strand
GCTTCCCGCGCGGGATACAGGGTGGCCAGGATCGCGACGGTGATACTCGCGACGACGATCACCGCGAGGTCGATCGGATCGACCCTCACCGGCAGGTGATCGATGAAATATACGGCCGGGTTGAGATCGATGATGCGTCCCTGGTCCACCAGGTACGCCAGCACCAGCCCGAGCACCGTGCCCAACGCCGTTCCCACCAGGCCGATGGCCGCTCCCTGGAGAATGAAGACCCGACGCACGTGACGCACCGGGAACCCCATGGCCCTGAGGATGCCGATCTCGCGGGTCTTGTCGCGTACCAGCATCGTCTGAGTGCTGACGATATTGAAGGCGGCAACGATGACGATCAGCAGGAGAATGGTCCCCATTGCCAGCTTCTCGAGCTGGAGCGCCGAAAACAGCGTCTGATTCTGGGTCTGCCAGTCGAGGGTGCGGTACGGATACCCCAGCCGCTCCTCCAGGCGCCGTCCCACCTGCGGGGCCTGCCACGCATCCCGCACGCGCACCTCGAGTCCGGATACGGCGCTGTCGAGGCCCTGAAACCGCTGCGCGAGCGAGCGGGCCATCACGACATAGCCGTTATCGTACTCGTACATCCCGGTCTCGAAGTTCCCGACCACCTCCATCGTCCACCATTTGGGGACGAAGGCGCCGAGAGCCGCGTTGAATTTGCTCCCGGCAGGCGCGAGGAGCGTCACCCGATCGCCGGGAAACGCCGACAGCCGCTCGGCCAGCCGCCGTCCAAGGATCACCCCCCCGTCCACGTCGTCGGCCTTCGTCCGAAACTCGAGGTCTCCGGACTGGAAGTGCTGTGGAAGTGTCGTGACGGAGCGCAGTCCTGTGTCGGGTTCGATGCCCAGGACGTTCACCCCCTCCGCGTAGTCCGCGCCGGCCGATATGAGGCCCTGAGCCAGCACGAACGGGGCTGCGGTCACCACGTCCGGGTCCTCGAGCACCTGCTCGCGCAGCGCCTGCCAGTCGTCGAGACGCAGCCCCCGGCCGAACGTGAGAACGCGGAGATGGGGGCTGGCCACGAGGATCTTCTCGCGCAACTCGCTCTGGAGCCCGTTCATGACACCGACCACCACGATCAGCGCCATGACCCCCACCGTGACGCCCCCGGTCGCGATGAGCGTGATGAGCGATACCAGCCGAGATGATCGGCGGCTGCGCATGTAGCGCGAAGCGATCGTGACGTCGAGCCGGCTCATTCCTGGGGTGTCAACGTCGGGAACAGGATCACGTCCCTGATCGATGGGACGCCGGCAAACAGCATCACCAGGCGGTCGATGCCAATGCCGCAGCCGCCCGTGGGCGGCATGCCGTACTCGAGCGCACACAGGTAGTCGTCGTCCACTTGGTGCGCTTCCTCGTCTCCGGCATCCCCCGCCGCACGCTGAGCCATCATCCGCGCCCGCTGGTCGTCGGGATCGTTGAGCTCACTGAACGCATTGGCGACCTCGGTGCCGTTCACGAACAGCTCGAACCGCTCGGCAAGCGTCGAGTCACCGCGCTTGGGCTTGGCCAGCGGCGAGATCTCGAGGGGGAAGTCCACGACGAACGTCGGCTGCACGAGGTTCGGCTCCACGTACTCCTTGAACACCTCGTCCACGAGCTTCCATCGCGACAGCGGATCCAGGTCGGGAACGTCCCGACGCCGGAGGAGGTCTCGCAGTGCATCGTCGTCGGTCTGGTTCAGGTTGACGCCCGCGTGCGCCTCGATCAGGTCCAGATATCCCACCCGGGGCCATGGCAACGTGAAGTTGTAGCGCGTTCCGAACCGCTCGAGCACCGGGTCCTCGAACCGCTCCACCACAAAGCCGTGCACCATCGACTCGACCATCGTCAAAATGTCGTGATAGTCCACGTAGGCTTCGTAGAACTCCACCATGGTGAACTCGGGGTTGTGCAACCGGTCGATCCCCTCGTTCCGGAAGTCCTTGCCGATCTCGTAGACCTTCTCCAGCCCTCCCACGATACATCGCTTGAGATACAACTCGGTCGCGATCCGCAGGTAGAACGTGCTGTCGAGCGCGTTGTGATAGGTCGTGAACGGTCGGGCGAGCGCGCCGCCGTAGACGGGCTGGAGCACCGGCGTTTCGACCTCGAGGTACCCCCGGGCGTCGAGAAAGGTGCGCAGGTAGCGAATCAAGTCGGCCCGGATCTCGAACACCTCGCGGCGCTCGGGGTGAGCGATGAGGTCGGCGTACCGCCGTCGATAGCGCAATGCGGTGTCGGCGAGCGCAGAGTGCTGCTCGCCGCTCGCATCCTCCTTCCCGAGCGGTGGGGGACGAAGTGCCTTGCTGAGAAGCGTCACCTCCTCGGCGTGGACCGTGACCTCCCCCGTGCGGGTGGTGAACATGTACCCGGCCACTCCGATGACGTCTCCGAGATCCAGGAGCTCGACGAGACGATAGGCGTCCCCGAGCTCGTCACGCCGGAAGTACACTTGGATCTTTCCGGTCGGGTCGGCAACGTGCGCGAACGCCGTCTTGCCATGCCCTCGGCGAGACACGATGCGACCCGCGACGCGCACGCGCTCCCGCGCGTCGGTGCGAACGGCGGCGACGGCTTCCGCGGCGGCGTGCGTCCGCTCGTACCGATAGGCGTACGCGGGGATGCCAAGCTCCTCCAACTGGCGGCGCTTCTCGCGCCGAGCCTCTTCGACGAAGGAACGATCGATCTCACTCACGCCGCGCGACTCCCGAACTTCTTCAGGAAGGTCTCGATGAACAGATCCAGGTCCCCATCCATGACCGACTGCACGTCGGTGATCTTCAACTCGGTCCGGTGGTCGTTTACCATGGTGTAGGGTTGAAACACGTACGACCGGATCTGGTTGCCCCAGCTGATGTCGGTCTTGGTGGCCTCGACCTCCGCTCTCTTCTTTTCACGTTCCTCGATGGCCCGTTGGTAGAGCGCAGCCTTGAGCATTTTGAGCGCCGTTGCACGGTTCTTGTGCTGGCTGCGTTCCTGCTGGCACGATACCGCAATCCCCGTCGGTACGTGTCGCAACCGCACGGCCGACGAGGTCTTGTTGACGTGCTGGCCGCCGGCCCCGGAGGCTCGAAACACCTCCATCTCGATGTCCTCTTCGCGGAGATCGATTTCCACCGCGTCGTCGACCACGGGATAGACGAACACCGAGGCAAAGGACGTGTGCCGTCGCGATTGAGCGTCGAACGGCGAGATGCGCACCAGGCGATGCACACCCTTTTCGGCCTTGAGATAGCCGTAGCCGTAGTCGCCCCGGACTTCCATGGCAACCGACTTGATACCGGCTTCCTCGCCGGACACGAGATCGAGCACGTGGACAGCGTAGCCGTGCCGTTCGGCCCAGCGCGTGTACATCCGCATGAGCATCTCGGCCCAGTCCTGCGACTCGGTGCCGCCCGCACCCGGATGGATCGTCAGCAGGGCGTCCCGCCGGTCGTCCGGACCCTGGAGCATGCCTTGGAGCTCGAGTTCCTCGACGCCCCGCACGAGCTTCGTGACCTCATCGGCAATGCCCCGCTCCAGCTCGGGATCGGGATCCTGCACGACGAGATCGGCAAGCTCTCTCGCGTCCGCGAGGCGGCGCGACAGCTCGGCAAACGGGTCCGCCCAGCGCTTGAGCCGGCGGATTTCGTCGACCACGGATTTCGCGCGCTCGGGATTGTCCCAAAACCCCGGCGTGGCCATCGAGGCCTCGAGGGCGCTCAGGCGGGTAGTCTTGGTCTCGAGGTCAAAGATACCCTCGGAGTTCGGCCAGGCGGTTTTCGAGATCGGACAGGCGTTCGACGGCGTCTTCGAGCATCAGCGCTCCAACCGGGCAGTCTCGTTATACATCGAGCCGCCTCCCTCCCCCGGAGGGCGACGGCTCGTCGACGCACGAAAGATAAGACGGAACCGGCATTTGCGCGACCGGTACCCACCCCTAGAAGAGCTCCTGCCCCCCCGCCAGAATGTCGTTGAGGGCCTCGGTGAAATACGGGGTCGAGTTGGCAAGCTCCTCGCCGACCTGCTCGACGTATTCCTCCCAGCTCTTCTGGATCTCCTGATCGAAGGCCTCTTTCAGGTTCCCGGCAGCGAGCGCCTGCTGACGTTTCTCAGGCTGGTAGACGATCATGTCTGACACGAGGGCCCGAGCGAGACGCCGGGCCTTTTGTCGGGGATCCCGGGTGAGAAACGGGTTGATCGGGGCGCGCTTGGCCGGAGACGCCGGCTTGGCTGGTGGAGCGGGTGTGACCGGCTTCGCCGTGGGAAACTCGAGCGGAGGCTCCGCAGGCGGTGCCGTCACCGCTGGCGCGGGCTCAGCGGGGGACACCACCTCATCGACGCCCGGGGGCACCGGTGGGGCCGCGAGGCGGCGCCCTCCGGAGGGCTTGAAGACCGGTGCCATGGGTCGCTCGGGGGCGGCGGCCGGGGCGCTGCCGGCGTCGAGCGTCGGTTTCTCCAGTGTCAACGGACGCGCTGGCGTGCGGGGTTCGGTCTCTGCCGGTGCCGCGGGCGTGATCGCCGCACCTGAGATGGGACGCGAGACCTTGAGCTTGGGCGCCTTCGGGGCCGTCGCAGTCGGGGGGGCCGGACGAGCCTCTGCCGCGGGTGCCACTGCGGGGCGGAACACCGGTTCGGTGGGTCTCCCCGGCACCGAAACGGCCGGCGCGCGGGCGTCTGCAGCCGCCGTCCGGGACGTCGGCCCTGGAGCCGGAACGTCGATGATTTCGGGGCAGGTCGTGCAGCGCGCCCGCACCCCCCCCGACGGGACCTTCGCGGGGTCGATTCGATAGACGGTTTTGCAGGCGTGACAGCGTACGTTCATGGGTGCAACCTCCAACGACTACTCCCCGGCATCCCGCCGCCGATCGACCACGAACACCGATCCGGGCAGTGTCTTGGCGTAGCTCTTCATTTCCGTCGCTAGCTCACTCACCTCCGCCGGGTGCGTAAAGCGCCGCCGCTCGTTGGTGACGATCCCGATGGAGAGGGTCATCAGCGGGACGCGATGCAGATGTCCCCTTCGATCCTTGCCGAAGAAATAGCCGGCCCGACGATCTTGCGCACTGTATTGGAAAGGGATCAGCGTGTCGAACACGCCGATAATCTCGGCACAGATCTCCTGAACCACCCCGAGCGACAACACGATGATGAAATCGTCACCACCGATGTGCCCGACGAATCCGTCGTCCGGACTCAGCCCCTTCACCACGTCTCGGAGGATGCGCGACAGGATCAAGATAACGCGATCGCCGTCGTAGTAGCTGTAGCGATCGTTGAACTCCTTGAAGTGATCGAGATCGGCGTAACAAACCGCAAAATGTCCGCCCGACTCGAGCCGGACTCGGATAGACCGCTCGATTTCCGTGGTCCCGGGAAGGCGGGTCGAGGGGTGCACCGCCACCATCCGCTCGCTTCGCGCGAGCAACACACCGAGCCGGCTTCGCTGCTCCTCCGGTCCGACGACCGCCGTGAGCACCTCGTCCGCTCCTGCCTCGAACCACTCGCGCACACGCTCCGCACTGTGTCGCCCGGACACCACGACGATGGGAACGATCGCCGTGTACGGGTCGCGCTTCAGCGCATGGCACAGTCCTATGCCGTCCGCGCCGGCACCGTCGGCATCGATGACGATCAACGATGGCGGATTTCGTAGCGCGGCAATCTCGACGGCGCTCTGCTCGGAGAGATGGACGAGGGGATACTGGATCGCACCAGCCCAGGCCGTGATCAGGTCGGGGACTGGACGCTCAATGGGCGAGAAGTGAATTACTGTCGGACGCGTCCGCACCGTCCCTTGTGACCCCTAATTGTAAGAATTCAGCAAAACTTAGGCGCCCTCTCCTCGCAAGTCAATTGAAGTCAGAACCTTACCAGCACGGCGGCGAGCGCGTGCCACCCGCCATCGGATCGGGTCAGGACGGCTGCCTGAACATCGACCGTCTGGCCGTTGCTCCTCAGTCGGCCCGTGATCAGCGCGTCGATCGCGCTGATCAGGTGATTGGCAAGCAGAAGACCCAGTTGCTGGGTGGCCTGCCGGAATCCCTCGTCGCTGCGTCGGATGCTCTGGCGATACAGGTCCTGTTCGAGTCCTGCGTTCCGCCACGACCACTCGAAATTTGGCCCCACCGCGCGTTGCCGGTAGAACTCGAGCGCGCGTTGGTACTCCTCCGAATCCACATCCGCGATGGAATCTGGCTCCGGCAAGAAGGTCCGCCTCGCAAGCGCCCAGATGCTGCCGTTGTAGGTACGTTCGTCCAAGGGGGGTACCAGCGCAGGTCCCGGATCGGTGTCGAACGGTCCGCTTTCGAGAAACTTGCCGAGTTGCTCGAAATACTCGAACAGCGTGTCGCGCGTCATGGGCTGAAACGTCGCCCTCGCAACGGTGAATGCCAGATCGTGATACTCCCGGCTCTCGCGCCGTCCTTCGGCGTGAAACGCAAAGAACCGAATCAGAAACAGACCCTCGATCGCGAGATAGACGGCGCCGCGGTTCTGCCCGTGGAGAAACTGGCCGATCCCGGGCAGGACGGCCGATGTGACTGGGGGAAGCCAAAGCGCAGGTTGGTCGGGGCGCTGGAGCGTGGGTGCGGGCGCGACGCGGGCTTGAACCGGAAGCCATGGCATGCCCGAAACCTGCGCCGTGAGCGTTGGTGTCGAGCCCACGCAAAGGAGCGTGGTACCGAGACACCATCCCCGCCACATGCTACAGGCTCGCTCTGAGACTGATGTGGACCGGCTCGTCGAAGCTGGAGGAATCGTAGAAGATGCGCGCGAAATCGAGCTCGAGCCGCCCGAACCGGAGACCCACGCCCACCGAGGGGCCGGAGGTTTCCGAGTGAAGAATGGCGTACCCCGAGCGGAGTCGGACAATTTCCCCATACCCGAACTCGAGACCGATGCGCGCGTCCGGGTTGTCGTACTGGCCCCAGGCGTCCTGCAGGTCGACGAGAATCCGAGCGTCGAAGCGCTCGTCCATGCCGCTGGGCTGCGACAGAGGCACCCGATAGGCCACACCCACCTGTACCCTGGTGGGCAGCGGATCGGCCTGATCCCGGTTCTCCAGCTGCAGCGCGAATCCGGCGTTGCGGATCGCCATTCCGATCCGCAAGTCGTCGTTGGCGCCAATGGCGTACTGGATCCCGATGTCGACACCGTGGGTCGTGCCGACCAGCGACCGTGCCGTTGTGCAGTCGCCCGAGCAGTCCTGGCGAAATTGAATCAGCTTGTAATTGACGCCGAAGGCGAGGTCGTTGGTGAGTTCGGTGCCGTACGACGCGAGGAGTTCCAGGTTCTTGACCGACAGCCGTCCGATCGGCAGTCCCGGACCCGGTAGGACTTCCTGGCTGCCGAAATCAACTAGATAGAAGGCGAGCCCAACCACGCCCAGGCGACCGATCGTTGCGTTCCCCGATATGGCGGTGTTGTCGGACGCGAACGTCGACGCGTAGTGCAACGCCACCTGGCTCGAGCGAAGCGTCGCGAGTCCCGCCGGGTTCCAGAAGATGGCCTCCGGATTCCCATCGTCGGCGATGGCGGCCTGTCCCAACGCGGACGCCCGGGCGCCGACCGGAAGCAGGAGGAAGGTGGCGCCTCCCTCTTCGGGATTGGCCACGACCTGCCCCTGCGCGGGCTGCCCCAGCGCAAGCAGGATCAGGAACGCGATCGGCTCAGAACGCCGTAGCCTCATCGATCAGCATGATCGGGATTTCGTCTTCGACTGCATAGATCAAGCGGCACGCCTGGCAAACCAGCTGCTCTGCCGGGTCCTGCCGGTACTCGAGGTCCCCCTTGCACTTTGGGCAGACGAGGATCTCGAGCAAGTCGGGGGAGAGGCTCATGGGCTCCTCACGGTTGGCACACGAAATCCGAGCCGCCGGAGCAGCTCGGGCGATTTCCGCCATCGAGGCAACACCTTGACCCAGAGATCGAGATACACCTGCTGACCGAGCAGTGACTCGATCCGCTGCCGTGCCGCCGCACCGAGGCGCTTGATGGTGCGGCCTCCGTCGCCGACCACCATGCCCTTCTGTGATGCTCGCTCGACGAAGACCGTGACCCGAATATATAGCGGGTTCGAGCCCTCTCGAAACTCGTCGACGCGTGCGGCCACCGAATACGGGATCTCCTGCTGCAGGAGATCGAACGCTGCCTCGCGCACGAACTCCCCGACGAAGAACCGCACCGGTTGACTGCTCACATCGTCGGGATCGTAGCGAAAGGGCGCCACCGGAACGTGAGCGGCACACCAGCTGACAAGATCCCCCAGTCCGTCACCGGCCCGGGCATTCACGTAGAACGTGGGGCCCTCTGACCGGGGCCTGTGTGGTTGCTCCACGAGATCGATCGCGGTGACAACCGTGGCCACGGGCCGCGGGCCAACGGCCCCGCTCGGCAGGAGGGACGCGAGGGGTGGCCCGGGTGTCTCGTCAGCACGCTCGAGGTGCAGAACGGCGTCGGCCTGGCGAACCACCTCGACCGCCTCGTCCACCATGGTCCGTTGGAGCAGATAGTGGGGCTCGAGGAGGCCGGGAGGATCGATCACGACCAGCTGGACGCTGCCCTCTGTGCGGATACCCACGACCGGCTGACGCGTGGACTGCGGTTTAGGACTCGTGATCGCCAGGTCGGTTCCCACGAGCGCATTGAGGAGCGTCGATTTCCCGACATTCGGCCGGCCGGCGAGCACGATCGTGCCGCAGCGCGTTGCGGGAGGGAGCTGCATCCCACAAGCTACACTGCCGGGGAGGGGTGAGGGAGGGCTCCCCGCTCGCCTACCCCGCTAGGCGGGGCAGCTCATCTGGTGCGCGTGGATGGCGTGGGCAGCGCACCACGCCATGATGGCCGACTAGCCGCGGCGCTTGGGCGTCACGGTGTGATGTGGCGTCCTATTTGGTGCGGCGACCGCCGTCTCCCGTCTTCCCATCATCCCCCACCCCTCCCGATCGCCGCTGATGGAGGTGGAAGAAACAGCTGAGGTTCTCGTTCCGGCGCAGAAGGCACCGGTCGCGGAAGTGAATCCCGCACCGGAAGCACACTTCTTCGGCACCGTCGGCGCGCTCCACGATACTCACCGAGAGCCGATCGAGGAGGTCGCCCGTCTGTTGGAGTTGCTCGCACGACAGGTGCCCGAAGACCGCCTGAAGCGCTTTGGAGGATGCCCGCTGGTATTCGGCGAGCACGCTCTGGCCCTTGGACGTGGGCGAGAGCCGGACCGCGCGTCGATCCTCCGCGGCCTCGGCACGATTGACCAGCCCCCGGCGGACCAACCGTTCCACCGCGCGGCTAGCCGCGGCTGTGCTGACACCGAGGAACTGGGCCACGTTGCTCACCGTGTAGCCTTCGGTGAGCGACACCATTTTGAGCAGCTTGATCTGTGGGTAGGTGACGTCGTCGCCGATCGCTTCCTTCAGTTCCCCGACCATGAGGTCGTTCACGGCGGACGTGAAAATCTGGGCGCTTCCCAGGAAGTCGTTGAGCACCTGCGAGTCGCGTTCGCTGGACATGCGATCAGCCTTGTATGGACCTTGGTGGCGCGCCCGGAACGCCACGGACCTGGCCCCGTGGACAAGAGGAGGGAAGCCGACGCATCGACTCGGGATAGTTAACGCGGTTAAATATACTTGGCCTCGCCCAGCGCAACAAGCCGGTGCGGCAGCGCTCGCGAACGTCGGACGCTGCGCCACGCGCACCGCACGAGAAGGACGCGCGGCCGCAAGACATATCATACGTCACGCGAGGTATGAGCGTCTAACCCCTTGCAAAAGTGGCTGTTAAGACAGATATCGAACGACGTTCGAGTTCGGCGTATGTGGCGAAACGATGCAGCTCCCGCAGCCGGTCCACTGGTGATGTCGGCAACATGGCCCACTCCCAGACGAAGGTGATTGCATTGCACCCACGTCCGCCGTTCGTGGCACCTGGCGTCACCCACGTCGCAGACCGGCCGACCACACTCCCCCATTTACAGAAGGTCCAACGCCCACAGCGGGGCATTGGACCTTCGTATGTGGAGGCTGGCAACGGCCTACTCTCCCATGCCCTCTCAAGCATAGTACCATCGGCGCTGACGGACTTAACTGCCGTGTTCGGAATGGGAACGGGTGTGGCCCCGTCGCGCTAGTCGCCAGCCAATAAAAGCGATGGCCACGTGGATGGAAGGGTATCGGGTCGCGATACAAAGAGGGAGAGATCAAGCTGCACGGGCGATTAGTACGGCTCGGCTGAAGTGCTTGCACACCTTACACCTGCCGCCTATCAACGTGGTCGTCTACCACGGCCCTTTAGGGACCTTACGGTCCAGGAGTGTTCATCTTGGGGCGGGCTTCCCACTTAGATGCTTTCAGCGGTTATCCCTACCCGACATCGCTAACCGGCGCTGCCACTGGCGTGACAGCCGGGGCACGAGCGGTCAGTCCGACCCGGTCCTCTCGTACTAGGGTCGGGCCCCCTCAACACTCCAACGCCCACCACGGATACAGACCGAACTGTCTCACGACGTTCTGAACCCAGCTCATGTACCACTTTAACCGGCGAACAGCCGGACCCTTGGGACCTTCT
>JBDHEI010000077.1:0-11037 GCA_039591075.1 Gemmatimonadota bacterium | reverse complement strand
CCGACGACGAGACCGGTGGACCGCCGACGAGGGAAGTCTTCATTTTTCTCTCAGGAGGTGTTCTATGCGCTGGCCAGGATTCCTACTCCTCCCGCTGCTGTTCGTCGCGTGCACAGACACGCAGGCCCCGATTGACCAGCAACCACTGTTCGACATCGACAACGGCCCTGCTCAGTCCGGGATTGTCGTCAGGGACGGTGACGTGACCGCCTTTACATGGCCTGACTTTGCAACCGGGCAACGGGTCACGTTCGGCACGTTCGACGAAGAATACTGTGCCGGTACCATCCAATTCGATGAGATTATCTGGGCCGACAAGGTACTCCCGCTGGAATCGTTCAGACTCAATTCTCTCAACAAGATGGACGACGTTCGCACGACCGTGTGGCCGTTCACGGCCTTTGACTGTGACCTTTTCACGACGGTCGAGCCGGTCGCCCGCGGAACCTCTGACTTCATCTACATAGACAACGACCTCTTCTTTTCGGAGAACCCGAACGTCAACAGCTGGGGCTTCTCCGCGCACGGTGCGCTGGCATGGACCGCGGACGGCAGCCCCGCAAACTTGAGCTTCCACCGCCGGATCGTGGTGAAGAAGGACGGTACTCTTCTGAGCTTTAATCAGCAGCTGAGTCTGAAGTGAACGTCAGGAGCTGATGGCGCCCGCACTTGCGCTATGTCCGCAGCGCCCGGCCCCGCGCCGGGCGCTGTTGTCCAAGCCCCGAGCGTCACTCGGCGTTCGGGGCTTCTCCTTTGGCTCACGTTGACGCTCGCTGACTCGCGCCGCGCGTTGGCGCGTTCGTCGTCGTGCGCGCGTCGCGGCCAGATCCATGCGAATCCTACCGCCCTCCCGCCCCCAGGCGTACGTTTGCAGCCTCACATTGACCCTCTCACCAGCAACCCCATTGACGCCATGACCAAGCATATCCTCCGCACCGCGCTCCTCGTGACCTGGCTCGCCGTCCCCGCCGCCGACCTCGCGGCGCAACAGGCCGGCGCGCGCCTCGGCGAGACGAACTACCAGGCCCTCGCGTTCCGGAACATCGGACCCGCCATCAACGGCGGACGCATCGCGGACATCGCGATCCACCCCGACAACGGCAACGTCTGGTACGTGGCCGTGGGCTCGGGCGGCGTGTGGAAGACCGACAACGCCGGCACCACCTGGCAGCCGATCTTCGACGATCAACCCGCCTACTCGATCGGCTCGGTCGCGATCGATCCCACGAACCCCGCGACGGTCTGGGTCGGGACGGGCGAGAACGTCGGCGGTCGGCACGTGGGCTACGGCGACGGCGTGTACAAGAGCACCGACGGCGGGAAGACCTGGCAGAACATGGGTCTTAGGGCCACGGAACACATCTCGACGATGCTGGTGCATCCCGAGAACTCCGACGTCGTGTGGGTGTCGGCACAGGGACCGCTGTGGACCCCCGGCGGTGAGCGCGGTCTGTACAAGACCGCCGATGGCGGCGCAACATGGCGCAAGGTGCTGGGCGATGAGCAGTGGACCGGTGTCACGGACATCGTGCTGGATCCGCGCGACCCCGACGTGCTCTACGCCGCCACCTGGGACCGCCACCGCACCGTGGCCGCCTACCTGGGCGGCGGGCCCGGCTCGGGGATCCACAAGAGCACCGACGGCGGCGAGACCTGGACCAAGCTCACCACCGGCCTGCCGTCGTCCAACCTCGGCAAGATCGGCCTCGCCGTCTCGCTCCAGGATCCGGACATCGTGTACGCGGCGATCGAGCTGGACCGCCGATCGGGAGCCGTGTATCGGTCCACCAACCGGGGCGGATCGTGGACCAAGATGTCCGACGCGGTCTCGGGCGGCACCGGTCCGCATTACTACCAGGAACTCTACGCGTCACCGCACCGGTTTGGGCGGCTCTACCTGGTCAGCAACGCGACGCTCATCTCCGACGACCACGGCGCGACGTTCCGCCGCATGAACCTGGACGGGAAGCACTCGGACGACCACGCGATCGCGTTTCAGAAGGACGATCCCAACTATCTGCTGGTGGGGAGCGACGGCGGGTTGTACGAGACCTACGACGACATGGCCACGTGGCGGTTCATTCGCAATCTCCCGGTGATGCAGTACTACAAGATCTCGGTGGACGACGCGGTACCGTTCTACTTCGTCTACGGCGGCACGCACGACAACGGATCCAACGGCGGCCCCTCGCGCACCGACACCGAACACGGCATCCGGAACGCCGATTGGTTCAAGACCCTCGGCGCGGACGGCCACGGCTCCGCGACCGAGCCGGGCAATCCGAACATCATCTACGCCGAAACGCAGCAAGGCGGGCTGCACCGGGTGGACCGGATCACCGGCGAGCAGGTGTTCATCCAGCCGCAGGCGCGGGAAGGCGAGCCCTTCGAGCGGTACAACTGGGATGCGCCGATCGAGATCAGCCCCCACAACCCCGCGCGCGTCTACTTCGCGTCACAGCGCGTGTGGCGCACGGACGATCGCGGCAACAGCTGGACGCCCATTTCCGCCGACCTCACCCGTAGCCAGGAACGCATCACGCTGCCGATCAGGGGCGCCCAGCAGAGCTGGGACAATCCGTGGGACATCTCGGCCATGTCCAATTACAACACGATCACCTCGTTGGCCGAGTCGCCGCTCGTGGAGGGCCTGCTCTACGCCGGCACCGACGATGGTCTCCTGCAGGTGACCGAGGACGGCGGTACCACCTGGCGCCGCATCGAGGTCGGCAGCATTCGCGGCGTGCCCGTCACGGCGTTCGTGAACGACATCAAGGCCGACCTGTTCGACGCCGGCACCGTCTACATGGCGCTCGACAACCACAAGTACGGCGACTTCAGGCCGTATGTGGTCAAGAGCATGGACCGCGGGCGCTCGTGGCGGTCGATCGCGGGCGACCTTCCCGACCGGCACCTCGTGTGGCGCGTGGTGCAGGACCACGTGAACCCGCAACTCCTGTTCGCCGCGACGGAGTTGGGGATCTTCTTCACCGTGAACGGCGGTGCCAGGTGGATCGAGCTCGAAGGCGGCGTGCCGACCATCGCGTTTCGTGACATCACCATTCAGCGCACGCACCAGGACGTTGTGGCGGGCTCGTTCGGCCGCGGCATCTTCATCCTGGACGATTACCCGCCCCTCAGGAGCCTGAGCGGTGAAACGCTGGCCCGGGAGGCGGCGCTCTTCCCGATCCGCACCGCGCACTGGTACGTGCCAAAGAATGTGGTGGGCTCCGAGGGGAACGACGACTACCAGGCGGAGAACCCGCCGTTCGGCGCCGTGTTCACCTATCAGCTGCGCGACGGCTACCAGTCGATGGAAGCGGTGCGTCAAAAACGGGAACGCGCCCTGGCCCGGGACGAGAATGTCCCGTTCCCCGGGTGGGAGGCGTTGGAGCAGGAGATGCGGGAGCAAGGCCCAACGGTCCAGGTCATCGTGCGCGACCCGGCGGGGGCCGTGGTGAACCGCGTGAACGGCCCCACCTCGGCCGGCTTTCACCGCGTGAACTGGGATCTCAGATACGCGAGCACGAACGTGGTCGTTTTCGGCGACACCGGCACCGGAAACGGGTTTCCTGTCCTTCCCGGCAGCTACACGGCCACGCTGGTCAAGATCGAGGAGGGCGAGGTCACCGAGCTCGCGGGCCCCGTGTCGTTCGACGTCGAGCCGTTGAGAGCCGGGGCGCTGCCACGGGTATCCAACGAGGTCATCGCCGCGTTCCGTGCGGAGCTGGAAACGTTCCAGCGCGACCTCGCACGCGCCGACAAACTCCTGGACGAACTGATCGAGAAGATCGAGGCCATGCAAACGGCGCTCGATCGCGCCGAAGTCGGCGATACGGCGCTGACACGCCGACTGTACGCGACGCGGCTCGAGCTGCTCGAACTCCGCACGGCGGTCGAGGGAAGCGAGGCGAAAGACGAGATCGGCGAACGAGATCCTCCGACGCCCGGGAACCGGTTCTTCGTGGGCGTGCGCGGTCTCCGCACGACCTACGGCCCGACCGACATGCACCGGGGCACGGTCGCGGCAGGTCGGAACGAGCTCGCGGCACTCGAGACCGAGCTGGACCGGATGGTCGAGCAGGTGATGCCCGAACTCGCGCGCGCGCTCGAGGCGGCGGGGGCACCGCCCATCGAGGGGAGGTAGGTGCCGCACTCTGACGCCCGCCCGACGACGAGACTGCGCTCCCGCTGGCAGAGAGCCCTCTGGAAGCGCCATGCGTAATCCTGTCGCGGTGCCAATGCGTCCGTGAACATCGCCGTGGACAGGACACAAGGAGATGGACATGAGGGTCCCAAGGTTGAAGAGGCTCTTGGTGATCATGGCGGTGCCGGCCGTGTTCATCGCATGCGGGCAGGATATGAGCACCGAACCGGAGCAGCCAGCCATTGACGAGGACACGGTCCTGCGCGGAGTCAGCGCCCCGATAGGCTGCACGGCGAACGTGGCCTCAGGTGTGATTTCGTGCGAGAAGTCGAAGGACCCGGTATCGGGGTTCTCACCGCAGTTTCACATTGTGGGCGGTCAAGGCGTATACGTGCAGCTCGCCTCGAGCAACGTGGCCTATGACGCAGGGACCGAGGTATTCCAGGCAGATGTGACGGTGCAGAATCTCCTCACGGATCCGCTGGGCACACCCGACGGGAGCACCGTAACGGGAATCCGCGTGTTCTTTCATACTCCACCCGTCGTGACGGGCGGCACCGGGTCGGCGAGCGTGTCCAACGCCGATGGCAGCGGGACCTTCACGGGATCGGCGCAGCCCTACTTCCAGTACGATGAGATGCTGGCCGCCGGGGAAACCTCTGCGGCCAAGACCTGGATGTGGGATGTGACGGCGACCGTCGATGAATTCAGCTTTTCGGTGTACGTCCACGCCGACCTCGCCGCGGGCGGCGGCCTGTATTCCCGCCTGGCGCTTGGTGACGTGCAGACGTGTGCGATCTTGACCCCCGGTGACGTGTGGTGCTGGGGTGAGAACGGCGACGGCGTGTTCGGAAACGGAACCCTGGTGGGCGGCAGCGTCCCTGTTCCTGGGGCCGTCGGACTCAGACTCCGCTCGCTGTCCCTCGCCATCTACGGAGGCGCCTGGGCCTGCGGGGTGAGCCTCCCCGGAGACATGTACTGCTGGGGTTCCAACAGCTACGGAGTGCTAGGGCCGGGAGCCGGTGCCGTCGAGACGACTCCCCATCTGGTTGCTGGCGGGATGGAGTTCGCCGTGGTGGAGGCGGGTGCTGAGCACGCATGCGGCCTCACCACCGCGGGTAGCGCGTACTGTTGGGGCCGCAACTTCTGGGGCAACCTCGGCGACGGCACGACGACCAATCGGACCACCCCCACCGCGGTCCTGACGAACCTCACCTTCAGCGACATCCAGGCGGGAGATGGCTTCACGTGCGGGCTTGAGGCGTCTGGCAACATCTATTGCTGGGGATTGAACTCCGATGGAGAACTCGGTGACGGCACAACGAATAACCGACTCGTGCCGGACTCGGTGTCGGGCAACCTGAGGTTCGTCAGCCTCAGCGCGGGCAGGGGCCACGCCTGTGCCGTCGCGATTGACGGCACGCCGCACTGCTGGGGCGGCAATAGCTCGGGCGAACTTGGGGTCGGCGATCTCGTCGACCGCAACGTCCCGACGCCGGTCTCCGGGGGGCTCACTGTGAAGCGCATCAGCGCGGGATTCGACCACACGTGCGCCGTCGATGATGTCAGCGCCGGTTGGTGCTGGGGTGAAGGAGAGGATGGGCAGCTTGGCCTCGGCAACCTCAGCGAGCCCATGGTACCCATGGCCATGACCGGCGGGCTGCAGTGGAGTTCGATCACGGCCGAGGAAGAACACAGTTGTGGGGTGACCATCACGAACGAGATCTACTGCTGGGGCTCAAACTGGGAGGGTCAACTCGGAGATGGGGTTCCGACCGTCTACGTCGCCCCGTTCAGGGTGGTGGGCGACGTGGCCATGCAGACGATCGATGCTGGGGCCTCGCACAGTTGCGGAGTAGCAGGCTCTGCCGCCTACTGTTGGGGCTCAAACGACGCCGGGCAACTCGGGGACGGCACGACCGAGGATCGCTACCAGCCGACCCCTGTGACAGGGGCACATGCGTTCCGGTCGATCAGCGCAAGTCCGGGTGCGTTGTATGCGTTTTCTGGTGGGCATACGTGTGCTGTCACAACTGGTGATGCGGCCTACTGCTGGGGCTCCAACGAGTTCGGAGAACTGGGCAATGGCACGACGACCGACGCGACGGCCCCAGCTCAAGTGAGCGGTTCGCTGTCGTTCCGCTCGGTGAGCGCGGGAAGGGACCATACCTGTGGCGTCACCACGTCGGACGTGGCCTACTGCTGGGGCAACGACGATTCTGGCCAGCTCGGTAATGGTTCGACCACATCATCCACAGTGCCGGTCGCAGTTACTGGGAGTATCTCGTTTCAGTCCGTAACTGCGGGACACCAGACGTGCGGGGTGAGCACCAGCGGCACCGGCTACTGCTGGGGTCCGGACCTGTTCAGCAGCGGACCTTTCGAGAGTGCACCAGTGAGCGTTGCGCCCACGCTGACTTTCCAGTCGATCAGCGCCGGATATCAAAACCACAACTGCATGGTGACCACGAACAACGACGCGTATTGCTGGGGGCGCAACGACAGCGGCCAGCTCGGTAACGGTTCGACCAACATCGTTCCCCCGTTGGTGAGTGGTGGGCTGTCCTTCGCCTCAGTCAGCGCGGGGCTGTCCCACACATGTGGGCTCACCACGGGCGGCGTGGCCTACTGCTGGGGTGATGCCCAAGCAGCGGGCACGGGCTCCGCAAGTGGGTCGCTGTTGGTCCCGACGGCCGTTCAGGGCGGACTGACCTTCGACGTGATCAGCGCAGGTGACGGTTACACATGCGGCGTCACCACGTCGGACGTTGTCTACTGCTGGGGCTATGACGGGTCAGGTGCGGTCGGCGACGGCCTGGGGAATAATCGCTTGACTCCGACACCCGTGGTGTTTCCCTGATTGGGGGGGCGGGCCACAACAGCAACACCATCGGTCCGGGCCGCAACCGGCGAGGAACGTGAGGCGATCCCGAAACGCCGCATCTGGGTGCGCCCTGCCGTGCAGGAGCTGCCCCGGCTTACGGATCTAACCTTGCAGACAGGCAGTCCCATTGGCGGTGGTGGCAACACAGGAGGTGGGGGGAGTTCGGTGTTCTAGTTGGTTGAGCAGAACCTACGCACGCTTCCGCACCAATCGACTGACACAGAGTGGCCCCGAGCGTCGCCGCCGCGTTCGGGGCTTTCGGCTTGCTGTGTCGTTTCGAGCGGCCACGGACTCCAGTGCGTCCGGAGCAACTCCTCCCATTCCTCTTCGGTCAGCAGCTCCGGGATGCCGTCGAGGTCGTCAGGCCAGATCGGGGGTGTGGGCCACGCATCGCGGCCTTCGGTGAGGGATGCGCGACGGTAGGGCGGAACTCTCAACAACACCTCAACAGCGACTGAAAACTCTCAAATCGTGGAGGGTTTTCCCGACTGTTCCACTTCACATGCCTGCGTCACGATTCTGACTCTCGGCCGACTAGATAGTTGAGACAGCCCCGTCGCGGTTGCAGCTCGGACGCCCGCCCGACGACGAGTCCGCAGATACCACCGAGCGAGAACCGGATGGCGAACGGCGGCCTGTTGTCCGTCTAATCGGAACAGGCAGAGCGACACCGCTCGCCGGCTCGCGCTGTCGTTCGTGCTCGCCGTCGCTGCAGCTCCGGCGCAGCTCAGCGACTGATCCCCTCGAAGAAGTCCATCATCACCTCGCTCGCAGCGAAGTCTACGGAGCTGGGCCACGCGTGGCCGCCCCCCTCGATCGCGTACAGCGATATGCGATCGCTGCGAGCACAAACGGCGTAATCGTGGCGCCGCACGGTGGTGCTTTGGCTCACCACATCGGTGACGGTCGGTCCCGAGATACAACCACTCAAATCCGCCCATAGCCGCCACATCTCTTCGACCGCCATGAAGTCCGGTGTCCCGTTCCACGGGAAGGCCTCATCCGCCGTGCCGTGGACGAAGACGGCGGGTATCACCGTCTCCGGGGTACACAGCTGCCGGGTCACCACGCTCAGGGACGCGGCGACGCTGGCGACCGCAGCCAGCCGGCCCCTGAGCTGGCAGCCAAGCTGAAGCGTGAAGAGTCCGCCGTTGGAGAAACCGGCGGCGTAGACGCGGTCCCGATCGATGGTGAATGTCGCGGCCATGGCGTCGATCACGTCCACCACGAACTGGACGTCGTCGAAGCCGTTGGATCCCGGAAAGCCGTAGTAGGTCCAGGTCGGGGTATTGTCCTTTGCCTTGTCCAAGTACACGACCAGCACACCGCGTTCATCGGCCACGGTGTCGAAGCCCGAGAGCACGCGGATATCGTTGGCGTCCTGGCCCGCCCCGTGCAACACGATCACCAGCGGCACCACCTGTTCCGGCGTGATGGTGGGCGGCACGTGAATGCGATAGGTACGCCCCCTTCCACTGGACGTGAGACCGGTCGTGAAGTCACCGCCGCCGTACCCCGGCTCGGTGGTGCTGCCGCAGGCGGCAGCCGCGAGGACCGCCGACACGAAGAGAATTCCGACGGTGCACGACCTCATGATTCGTGATCCGCTGACCGTCGGGCGGCGCGCAGGCCGCGCCAACCCAGCCCGGAAACTCCGGCGGTCACTCATTGCGGCTCGCCGGGTGCGCGGTCCGCAGCTTCGGCTTGTCCCCGAGTCAGCAGGCGTTCCGCGAACTCGACCCGCTCGTACATTTCAGCGAAGTCCTGCCGCAGGAGACGGACCTCCTCGTGCAGGGTCGCAACATCCTCGGTGAGGTGCCCCATCTCCTCCTGCCCGCCCTGGCCAAGGCGTGTCTGCCGCAGGTGGGTGTAGCGGATCTTCATCCCAATCAAGATCATGCTGCCGACACCGAGGATCGCGAGAACTGGGCCAATGGCTTCGGCGAGTGCTGGGGGCATGCGCTTCTCTCTGTTATGTCGAGTGCCGCCTACTTCCGCACCCGACCCTACGGATGCACCGTTCTCCTGGTTTTGGACCCGTATAGATCGCGCGCTCGGCGCGTTCGACGATCTGGCACGCGGCGTTCGGGGCTTGCGGACGCTGGTAGTCCTACTGGCCGACCGTCTTACCCACCCACCTCCCTGAGTGCATCGCTACAGACGGCCCGTAAGGATCAGAATCGCCAACACAATCAGCGTCACGACGGCCAACCAGGCCTCGCGCTTGCCAGGCTTATACATCCCTCCCCTTTCTGTCCGGTGCTTGAAGATGTCGTCAGCTCAACGGGGTTGGAACTCTAACCGCTGGCACGCGCCACTGCTCAACCCTTGCCGCATGGAGCATCGCATTCCGTTCCCGCTCGGGTAACCTCAGCCACACCTCGGGCAGCACTTCCTGCCCTGATGCGTATACGATCCCATCCAGCGTCAGCGTCTCACTCACCACAGTATGGTCCATCGCGCCTCCAGTGAGGGATGCGCGACGGTAGGGCGGAACTCTCAACAAGCTCGAAAAAGCGCAGGCGCGAACACCACCACTAAGTAGCTGTGGGGTTTTGACCTACCATGCGCCTGCCGCGATTCGAACGCTGGACCTTCGGCTCCGGAGGAAACGGCGTGCTGTTGGTGGTGATGGGTGTAGGACTGCGAACGGGGGGGATCCTCTAGCGCGCCTCATTCAGGGCACGGAGGCCCCCCCGTCAGGATTGCAGGGTCGCTGAGCCGCTACTTGCGCTGGCCCAGAGGCACCATGATGTGCACGTAAGGTGTTCCCGTCCACATCACCCACGGGCCGCCGGTGCTGGGGTCGGTGGTGAGGCCGTCCAGCAGCGATGGATCGGGAACGACGATCATGAGGTGCGGTCCGGCCACGACCCAGTCCGTCGCTGTCTCCTTGGTGCCGTAGGGATCTGAGTTGCTCGCTCCTTCATCTCCCTCCAGCATGTAGGAAATTCCGATACCTGTGAAGGTGGGTGTGGTCCGGGTCTGCCATGCGTGTGCCCAACTGACCCACTGCTCGTCCAGACACATTGGGGCGGTGCCCGTAAGATTTGGCGGTGTCGGCATGCACGTCCAGCCATTCGTTCCCTCGCGCAAGACCGTCTGATCCCAATCCATGATCGTGGCGTTGCGGGCGAGATCCTGCGGCGCAGCCTTCATGGCTTCCTGGATCTTGGCGCGGTTCGCCTGCTGCGCCTGCGCGGTCGCGGGGACGAGAACACACAGGACGAGAAGGAGTGCGAGTGCGGGTTTGGCGAATCGGTTCATCGTTACTCCTTGGCGCGGAGCGCACTTGGGAGGGTACTGGGAGGAAACAACACGCTCGGTGAGGAGCATGGTGCCATGAGGCCGTCGGAGACTTCTGTCATGCGAGCGGCTCCAGGAATCGGGCTAAAACTAATACCGATACGCTTCCTCCGCCTTATCTGCCAGAGGGTGTCGCCCTGCGGCTGCTCACCGAGCCATGCAACAACGCCGGAACTGGCGTCAAGAACTGCCCGAAACCCCCCGTTTGCTTCAATCAGCGTCCGTGAACTGGCGAGTTCCTATCGTTGTGCGCTGCGGTGACTTACACGTTTTCGTGATGAGCTCCGGTTCCTAGTGCTACCCTGAGATATCGCGTAGTCTCCATCCCAGCCCCGAGCGTCACGCGGCGTTCGCGGCTTTGCTTTGCGCTCAGTGTCAAACCCCACAGCACGCCACCACAAAGTGCCCTAATCCAGACGACGCACGTTCCGTATCAGTAAACATCGCAACGTCCCCCGCACGAGGCGGTTGAAGGGCATATGTGACCGTGGGGGTCCAATTGTGGCATTGCTACGACTCTTGTCAGCGATGGTCTCGTGTCGTATTACCCACGACACAAACGGAATCATTCCAGTCGGTGGCCTCCCGGCCCCGCCGCCTGACAGACGCCGCAGTGTGACGCCCGCCCGACGACGAGACCCCTCCCTAGCCCACCGGCAGTGTTGCCGTCCATAGATGACGCCGACGGCCCGTTGTGGCC
>JBDHEI010000076.1:0-20252 GCA_039591075.1 Gemmatimonadota bacterium | reverse complement strand
GGAGATCCCGCAGGCGATGTAGAGCTTCGGCTTGACGGTCACCCCCGACAGTCCCACCTTCACGTCGGGCGGGAGCCACTGAAGGTCGTCGGTGAGCGGCCTGCTCGCTCCGACCACACCGCCGAGCGCCCGCGCCAGCTCCTCGATCATCTTCAGATCATCCTTGCTCCTCAGCCCCCGGCCGATACCCACGACAACGTCGGCCTTGTCGATCCGGACGCTGCTCTTCTCGCGGTGTCGCGTGTCCACGGTCGGGGTACGTGTCTCCCGCGCCTCGATGGTTAGTCGCCAGAGTCGACCGCTTCGATCCTCGTCGCGCTCCGGCGGCTCGAATCGCCGGGGCTGCACGGTGGCGATCGCGGGGCGCGTTTCGATGACCTGCCGCGCGACGAACCGGCCCAGGCAAGTTCGTTCGACCAACAGCTTGCCGCCCTGGCGGACGAGCTTCGTGCATTCGCTCACGCAGCCGACCTCCTCTCGCTGCGCGAGCCGCGAGGCGATCTCGGTTCCGTGCGCGGTCGCCCCGATGAGGACGATCTCGGGGCCTCGTTCGGCCAGGACCTGTCGCAGCGCTTCGACTTGGACCTCGCTGCGATGGGATTCTTCATCCGGCTCGACGACGAACGCGCCGCTCGCCCCACGCGCGATCTGCTCTCGGGCGGCGGCTTCGCCATCGGGCCCCACGGCGATCGAAACCAGGACCTCATCCCCCGCGAGCGTCCGCCCGATCGTCAGCAGCTCGAGCGAGACGTCTCGCCGCTCGGAGAAGACGCATACTCCGCCCAATCGACTCATTCGACCTTCACCAGGCCCTGCTCGAACAGCGTTCTGGCCAACTCCGCCGCCATCTCCTCGACGCTGTCTCCCGGGATCGAAACCCGTCGACGCTCTTCACGCGGAGCGTAGACCTCGAGAGTCTTGACACCTGACATCGCCGCTGCGGTTTCCCCCTCGCGAAATCCGAGGTCGGAAAGTGTCCACTTCACGGTGGGTTTCCTGGACGCCCCCATGATCTGCAGGACGGTCGGGAACCTCGGTTCGTTGATCTCCTGTCCCACCGTGAGAAGCAGAGGCGGCGCGGCCTCGACGATCACCGTGCGGTCCTCGAGGGCGCGGTAAACCACCAGCGATTCGCCCCGGGCTTCGACCCGCGTGGCGTAGGTCAGCACGGGGATCTCCAGCGCTTCGGCCAGGCGTGGCCCGACCTGGCGGTTGTAAGCGTCGATGGATCCCTCCCCGCACAGGATGAGATCCCAACCCTCCAGCTTCTTCAGTGCCGCCGAGAGGATGCGCGTCGTGGCCAGGGAGTCCGCGTGCTCGGCCGTCGGATCTTCGATCACGTAGGCCTCGTCCGCGCCCATCGCCAGAGCGCGCAGGATCAGCTCCGGCGGCGGGGCCCCGGCCGTCAGCGAGACGGCGACGACCTTGCCCCCGTGCTTCTCCTTGAGACGCGTCGCCTCTTCCAGGGCGTTCTCGTCGAATGTGCCGATCCGGTAGGGAACGTCGTCGAGTCTCGGCGCCCCGGTGCGTGAGTCGGCTCTCAGCTGAGCGGTATCGGGCGACACCTTGATGCAAACGGCGATCGTCAGCGGCCGACCGTCGCTCATGTTCCCCGGTCCTCGCCCAGGGCTTCCGCGACGACCTCCGCGATGTCACGCACCCTCATCGGCGGCGTGTCACTCGGGGATCCGACAGCGTCCTCGAACATCTTCAGACAGAAGGGGCACTCGGTGACGAGGACCCGGGCCCCCGTGGCCTCCGCCTCCCGCAGCCGCAATGTGCTGATCTTCTCCCGGCGGGGCACCTCGTACCAGTAGTTGGCGCCTCCCGCCCCGCAGCAAAAGGTCTGCTCCCCGGACCTGGGCATCTCCGTCAACGCCATCCCGGGAATCGATCGCAGGACTGCCCGGGGATGCTCGACACCTCCGTTGAACCGGCCGATGTAACAGGAGTCGTGCAACGTCGTCGGCTCCGAGACGCGTCGCGACGGATCGATCGCGCCCGATTCGATCAAGTCGCGGATCAACATGCCGTGATGCACGACCTCGAACCGCGCACCGAATGTCGGGTACTCGTTGCGGAAGGTGTTAAAACAGTGGGCGCAGTGGGTGAGGACCTTCTTGATCCCGTAGCGGCCGATCGTCTCGATGTTCCTGGAGGCGAGCTCCTGGAACAACCCCTCTTCCCCGATCCGCCTCGCCGGATCTCCGCAACACGACTCGTCACGCCCGAGCACGGCGCAGCGGATCCCGGCTGCGTTCAAGATCTTGACCGTCGCGGTGGCGACCGCCCGCGCACGGGGATCAAACGTGGCGGCGCAGCCGACCCAGTACAGCATGTCGACGTCACGGTGCTCGTCGACGGTTCGGATCCCGAGCTCGGCCGCCATTCCCTCCCGGGCCGCGCCGCTCGAACCATACGGATTTCGCGAGTACGACAGGTTCGCCAGGACGCCCATGCGTTCCTTGCCCAGCCGGTTCTTTGCGACCAGTCCCCGGCGAAGCTGAACGATGTAGCCCATCGGATCGACTAGCACGGGACACGACTGGGTGCAAGCGCCGCAGAGCGTGCACGACCAGATCGCGTCCTCCGAGACGGCACCGTCGAGGAGATCTCGCGAGCCCGCGGCGTTGCGTGCGCCCGTCTCCGAGACTCTTCGGAGATCCTCCACGAGCTGCATGGGGGAGAGTGGCGTGCCCGCGGCGTGCGCGGGACAGACGTCCTGGCAGCCGCCGAAATCGGCGCAGGCGGCGAGCCCCAGGCGCTCTTTCCAGTCGAGATCCTCGATCGAATCCGCTCCGGCCTTCACGTCGAACCGGCCGGACTCCATCACTTGCGCGAGGTTGAAAGGCGTGGTCATCGCCCCCGAGGGACGACCGGACGACACCAGGATGTTGAGAGGTGACGTCAAGACGTGCCGCAGCGGGGAGTAAGGGACGGCCGCGATGAGCCCGAATGCCACCACCGCATGGCTCCACCAGAGGATTTTGTACAGAGCCATGCCACTCGCGGGCGACGGCGGCGCCAGGGCAATCAGCGCCGCCACGGCGTTGCCCGCGAAAGCCCAGGGCTCGCTCGAGCCCTCCAACCGGATTCGCAGTCCTTCGAGCACGAAGCCCGAGACCCCCATCCCCAGAAGCACGCAGAGAATGACGAGCGTGCGTCGATCGGGCCTGGTGTGCTCGGGCCTGATCCAGACACGCCGGTGGATCGCCAGCGCGACGCCGCCGAGGAGCGCCAGGCCGAACACGTCGAGGGACATCTGAAAGATCTTGTAGCCGAGGTCCCTCGAAAGAAGGATCCCGAGTGGCTGGAGGACGTAGCTGTTCACCATAATCGTCAGGGACCCGAGAGACAGGACGACGAATCCCCAGAAGATCGTCAGGTGCGTCCATCCGGAGTAACGCCTCCGAAGAACGCGTCGCTGCAGGAGGGCGAACTCGACCAGGCGCGCGATTCCTCTCGTCACCTCCTTCAGACCCTCGCGCGCCGGACGCCTCGCCGTGCCATGATCCCGAGAGGTTGCCGCCCCCGCCGCTCCGATTCCCAGGCTTCGAAGATGCCGGTAGAGGCCGATCGAGAAGACGATCAAGCACGCGAGGAACACACCGTACATCGGTAGAGCGCTGCCGTTCGCCCGGAAATCGAAAGCGGGGCTACTCGAGCTTGTCCACCCCTCATCGGGCCGGGCAACGTGCCAGCTCAAGGGAAGACCGACGAAAGCCGGACTCGTCCCGGTCACGGCGTCACGATGGGGAGAATGCATCCGGCCGACCGTTGCGGCCGCGGACGGCGACCCCGCCGCGTGCGACGGTACCTCCCGCGGCCGTCACGTCGGCCATGCTCTAGGCCGTTACCGGCTCCGGTGTGAGCGCCTTGACGCCGAGCCCTTCCATCGTCTTCGAGAAGCGGACCGGCTTGCAGTCCACCAGCGCGCGCGGATCGTAATCGGGATCCGCGATCACGCCCCAGATCTTCCGACGCTGCATGCCGATGTTGCCCGCGTCGTAAACCGGCAGGACCGCCGCCTCGCGTAGCAGCTTCTCCATGGGATGGGCCTTGTCCAGCGAATTGACACCCATCACCTGCATGCACTTGTACACCGTCTCGAACATGGTCTCGCTGCAGTAGACCTTGGACATGGCACCGAAGGCGTGGCCCTCCGCGTCGTACATGTCGAGATAGTGGGCTGCCTTCCAGCTGAGGTAGCGGCAGGCCTCGATCCGCATCGCGGCGTCGGCCAGCATGTATCCGACGGCCTGGTGATAGATGATCGGCTTGTCACCGGCCGCGGTGTAGGTCTTGGCCCAATTGAGCGCGTACTCGTAGGCGGTCCGCCCGACGGCCGTGGCCGCGATGCCCGCGACCGGTCCGGACCACGTAAACGCCTTGCTGATGACCAGGTCGCCGTTGCCGATGGCGAAGGCGTTCTCCTCGGGCACCCGGCAGTTCTCGAACACCATGTGCACGTTCTGGTTCAGCCGATGGCCGAGCTTGTTGATGTTCGGCTCGAAGCGCATTCCGGGCGTCCCACGCGGGACCAGGATGCAGCTCAGACCTTCACGCCCGCCCTTGGTCGGGTCCGTGCGTACCGTGACCGTGTTGACGTTCGCTCCCTTGAAGTCCCAGCCCGCGGAGCTCGAGGGCCAGTACTTGCGTCCGTTCAGGATGTACTCGCCGTTCGCCTTGTCGTACGCAGCGGTCGTGTCGTGACCGACTGGATGCGGATCGGGGTGATCGAAGCCCGCGGTGCCGCCGGGCATGCCGGCTGGCTCGCTGACGGCCCAGCCCGCGAGGTACTCGTGATCGGGATCGCTCGTGGCCTCGCCCAGCCACTTCTTCTTCTGCTCTTCCGACCCGAACCAGGCCACGGGCATCAGCGCCAGTCCATTCACGAGGAGAATGCAGGCGAACCCGGGGTCCACCGCGCAGATCTCTTCCGCGACGATCTGAAGGTCGACGTACTCCTTTGGAAGCGGACCCATGGCGAACCCGAGCTTGTACGCCTGGACGTACGCCGGCTTCACCATGCGAAACGCCTTCTGCGGATCCGGTTCCTCGTCGGCTTTCGCCACCAGGGGCTTGAGCACTTCCTGGGCGAACTCCCGCGCGGTTGCTTGAAGCGCCTTTTGCTCTGCGGTGAGCGTGAAGTCGATGGCCATACCAATTCCTCCCTTGCGACGGCTACGCCGCGGCTTCACCCGGCCGGCATTGGCCGGGCGACCTGGCCGACAAAGGCCTCGGGTGAAATTACGGTGGGCAGTGGGAGCGGCGCACTGACTGGAGGCAATCGGGGCATTGATATTCGTCAATGCCGCAAGAGAGGTTTGGCGGTCGCTACGCGCGCGCCATCCTGCGCAGGGTATCGACGTCGCGCACGCGTATCCCGGGGGGGTCGGACTCGACGATGCCTCGCGCCTTCAGGTTGGAGAGGACGCGGCAGGCCGTCTCGGGCGACACGCCGAGGATGCCACCGAGATCGCTGAGGGTAAGATCGCGGGCGACCGTGAGACCATCATCCGCCGACGGGTCGTTTCCGCCGAGGCTGTGGAGCAGGTATCCCGCCATCTTCGCCGAGGCTCCGGTCGCGGTGACCGCCACCTGGCGTTCCCGCGCCCGGGACAGCTGTCGATGAAGATAGCGTGCCAGGTCAGTCGCGATTCGCGGCACTTCCGCCACGAGTCGCTTCAGCTGATCCGCCGAGGCGAGGCACAGCTCGCAATCCGTCAGCGCTTCCGCACAGCTGCCGTACGCGTGCTCGAAAATCGCCTCGAACCCGAACAGATCGCCCGACTCGAGGACGGCCGTGACGCAGGTGCGGCCCGACGCGTCGCCCTTGAGGAGCTTCACCTTGCCCGAGCGGATCGCGTAGAGATGCGTGGCGCCGTTGCCCTCGGTATAGAGGATCTGTCTCCGCCGGGCGCGGTTGAGCCACATGCTGTCGCAGATCGCCTTGATCGTGGACGCGGGGACCCCCCCGTCGCGGAGACTCGACAACAGCAGGCAGTTGCGGCAATCTGAGGTCCGCACCTTGCGGCCGCGTCGCGTGCCGTTGCCTAGATGGTGGTCTTCCCGGGTCGGGTTCGTGCTCATCGCCCCTCTCGACACATGCTGCCTCCACGGACCGCGCGTACACGCCAGACCGAACTTACCTCAAACAACTCAACGCGACAGAAGGGATCCCTGACGCGGTCTGGAGCTCGCTTGAGGGCAGAATCAGAGACGTCGGTCGGGAATCAATATCGCAGGTTATCTCGCGTCTTGTAAGAGAGCGATTGCCCGAGGACGCCACAGCGCTTGCCGTGGTCAGGGACGCCTCGGCTATTGGGAGCAAGAGCGGCGGGGCCAGGAGGCCACCGGCAGTGGTTGTCCGCTCCGGCACTGCCGGTCGCAGGGCGGTCTCGTTGTCGGGCGGGCGAACTTACTGCGGCGTCTGTCGGGCGGCGGGGCCAGGAGGCAAGTGGTGACGTCGATGGGCGTCAACTGGCGTCAATGTTTCGGGCGCTTTTCGGGTGTTTGGCGTCAATCAGCGTCCGTGGGCGTCGGTGGGCGTTGTTACAATGTCGGTTTCAGGCGCACGGTTCTTCTATGAACCGCTATCAACCGCGCTCCCCGTGTGATGTGACGGCGCCACCCTGCTGCGCCACCACGCTCGCCCCCTCGCGTGCCGATCGTATCTTTGCCGGGCATCGAGCTCAGATGGTTAGAACACGGTCGGCGACACACAAGGAGTCCCATGTGTCCCTTCATCATCAACAAGCGTTTCGGATACCGTGTGCCCTGTTGCTGACGGGCATCGTGGCATGTCAACCCAGTGAGAAGCCGCTTCGCATCGCCGTTGCCATCTTCTCTCACGAGACCGGTACCTTCTGTCCCGGAGGCGACGTCACGATCGAGGACTGGACACGCAGCAGAGCGCCACTCAAAGGAGACGAGCTCCTCGAGTCGGGTGGGTACATCGGCGGCTTCGTCTCTCTCTCTCGCGAGTACGGCAAGGTCCGGCTCATAGGGCTGACCCATGTTGGAGTTCCGCCCAACGGTGCGCGCGTCAGGCTGCGTTGCTCGCGCAAACATGTGCCGCGCCCACGTGTCACGCTAGGTGCATGAGAACGCCCGGCTACAGATAGCGCCCCAAATCCTCCTCGAAGGACGGGAAGTACCTGGAGATCACAGTGACATCGAAGCGAGAGAGAATGGACTCTTTCGGCTCTCGCTCCAACAGGAACGCGAAGGCCGCCTCGATCACGCGCTCGCGGCTCGCCGCACCATCAGTGAGCTCGCAATACACCGCATCGGTCATCGTGACGCGATGGCGGGTCTGGGTGCTGCCTTCCGTAACCGTCACCTTGAACTCGGAGGGATCGTCGCGTTTGGTGCGCCTGACTTCGATCATCTTCCTTCCTATCGGGCACGGCTTCTCGCCGGCACCCTTCAGCCGCTCGACGCGCGCCCTACCGAAAGCCCCGAACGCCCAAGTGACGCTCGGGACTCAGGTCCTTCGCACCTCGTCAGCGAAGGGGAGTCATCTCCTGGTCGCGACCGCCAGCACGTGATCGGCCTGCACGACGATCCTCGACGGGTCCTTGAACTGCTCCAGTATACGCCTTCCAAATGTCGCCACCGCGTCCTCGAACTCCCTCCGCGAATAGAACTCGAAGGTCGAGTAGGCACCGCTTCGAGCTTGGTCGATCAAGCGGTGGAGATTCGTCTCGACGCTCCAGGGCATCACACGCAGTTCGACTCCGCCGAAAGCCCCTGCCCGATCCAGAGCTGCCGTAAGGTCTGTCTCCGTGAGAAGGCGGTCCTCTTTGCTAGTAAATTGTGGGAACAACCTCCCCCAGACGGTGCAGCGGTTCTGTTCCGGAGTACGGGTGTAGACGACCGCCCTGCCTTCGGGTCGCAACACCCGTCCTACTTCCGCCAAGAACGGACCAACGTCGAAGTGGTGAATGGCGTTGAATGCCAGGACGGCGTCGATCGTTTGGGCGGCAAATGGGAGGACCTCTGCAAGGCCGACCACCGACTTGATGGAGCGGCAGGGTAATCCGCTCGACGCCGAGGTTCCGCCGAGCATCTCCCGCAGGGCGTCGTACCGAACGGCGCAGCACCGGTGGGTCGTCTCCAGGCCAGTCGCCGCGAGAACCGATTCCAGGTATCTCCCGGTTCCCGATCCCACGTCGAGGATCACAATGCGGAGCCCGGACTTCGTGAGTTGCCGGATGATCCGCGCTACCTCGCGAATCGCCGTCATGTCTAGCTCTCGCACCTGCCGATAGCGCGGCGCGACTCTGGCGAAGTGATGCTTCATCGATGGGTGTCGAACAGGCATGACACCGCCTCAAGCCATCACGAGTTGTTCTCATCAACGGAACGATCGTGCTGTCTAGTGAAAGGTCACGGAGCGGGTCCGAGCAGGTCGACCAGAAGCCAATTCGCACTGGGCCATTCGGGGAGCACTGAACGGTGTGGGCACCATCACCAGCACCAGCTGGCTCGCTTCCCGCCCTACGGTCGCGCCGCGACAACGGAGAGCCAATTGCGCGGTACTGATTCGACCCCGAGCTCGGCAAGTGTCTCTCGCACCGTCTCACAGAGCACTTCACTCGCGATCGTGATCGATATCGCTGGCAGCACGCCGGCCACGAAGTCTGAGAACCGGCTGATATCAATCCAGCCCTGTTCGCTGACCGTGACAGGAACGAGATCCTGCACCGTGACCTCGAATCCTTCGGATTCCAGCAGGGTGCGATACTGCTCCGGGGTCAGCTGGTGTCGCGCTTCGACCTTATCCCGCTCCGGCCTCAGATCATACCGCCCCCTGAGCGTCCGCAACGCCTTGATCATCCACCGCCGGTAGAACCGATCCGTCTCCGGAAGATGGGCACCCTGAAAGAACGTGGTGTTGAACGCGAAGACGCCACCGGCTGGGAGAGTTCGGTGGACCTCGGCCAGCAGCCGGGACTTGTCCTCGACGTAGTGGATCCCGTTGCAGAAGACGACCGCGTCCACGACGCGCCGCACTGACTGGGACATCTCCTCGGCCCGCGCCTGGACGAACTCCACTACCACGTCCCGCGCCCCAGCGAGCTTTTCGCGCGCCTCGCGGAGCGCCGATGCCGACATGTCGAGCCCGATCACCACCGCGTCGCACCCCCCACGAATCCGCTCCGCGATCAGCTCGGTCACCGCACCGCAGCCGCACGCCGTCCAGCACCGTCCAGCCGCGTTTGAGTCCCGTACGATCGAGGAGCCACTCGTTGACTTGTCGGTAGAAGTCGTGCTGGCTGAAGGCTCTGAACGAATAGTCATCGAGACTCATGACCCACCTCACGTCGTTGCCCCAGCGGGATCCCTCCGGTCGAGTGCAACCTAGACGGTCTCGAGTGCCTCAGCAACAGATACTGCTACCATGCGTCCCCCCACTGCGCAAGAGCGGCCAGTCGCTCAGCCCGCTATCTCGACCGGCTCGCGCTTCCGCGCGCGGATGGCCACATAGTCGCCTCGGTCGTAGCCCTCGCTTGGCTGTTCCACCGAGGCGTTCGAGTACTTGGGGTGAACGGTCAGCGTCTGCGCATACTCCAGATCCACGAATCCAGCAGATGCCAGCAACTCCGCTTTCTCTTCCGTTGTTCGCCATTTGGCCGCGGCGACGAACTCGACTGGGTAGGGATGCGGCGGTGAGACACTCCGCAGGTACGGATCGTCCCAGGCTCCCTGCAACCCGGCTAGTCGGTAGAGCAACCCGTAGGAGCTCTCTGCCGGGACGTCAGCGACCACGATCGCACCGCCTGATTTCAAGACCCGATGCCCCTCGGAGAACGCCGCCTTCAAGTTCTCGATGTAGCCGGGAGTCCCGTTCAGAATCACGGTGTCGAACTCCGCGTCCCCGAACGGTAGCTGCTCCGCCGTCCCGGGAGTGACCGTCATGCCGCGCTGCTCCGCAATGCGAGCCATACCGTCCGCCGGCTCAACGCCGTGACGAATGTCGATACCGTGCTCCTTGCGGAGCAACTGCTCGAACAGGCCGCTCCCACACCCGACACTCAACGCCTTTCCAGGATGGGCCAGGAAGTGTCTCAGGAGGAGTAGCTCCGACTCCAGGACGTTGCGGTTCTTCAGAAACCACGCGTCGTACTGTTCCGCGTACTGGTCAAACGGCTCTTGCATCATTTGGTCGACGTCGTACCGTCGGTGTAAGAAGTAGCCGGGCCGCGATCCTGCCGGAGGCGAGAACAACACCTGCCTGCCCATGACCGAGAACGTGGGTTCGGTCACGATCTCGGCCACGACGAACTGCTGAGCTCGATCGATGTGGAACAACTCGTTGCCGCTGTGAGCCCAAGGTCGCGTGGCTCATGGGCGCCCTTGCGGGACCGTGGGTGTCACTGCCCTCAGGTGCTCTGCTCGAGTTTTGCCAGACGCTTCTCGATCTCTGTCAGCTTGTACAGGATCATCACGTGGGTTCTCTTCGCGTCTATGCCGACGGGACTGGCTTCGCTTGCGATCTCCGCCGCAATCCGGTCGTATTCGTCTCGTGGGACCTCCATCTGATACACTCCTCCGAATAGTCGGGAAGGCTCCTGCGGCTGGGGCGACCGGCGAGCCGGGGTATCACGCTGCCTACTCCGCTGCACCTCCGGCTGACTCCGAAGAAACTGGCGTTCGATGACTCTGTCTCAAGATGATCGCCAGCACGATCGAGAGAGCAGCGAGCCCTACGAAGGTTACGAATCCGGACGCATAACCGCTGGCTCCTTGCACTCGGACGAACACCCCCATCACCGGCGGGATGGCGAATCCCCCAAATGCCCCCAAGCCACCGACCCATCCGGCAGCGCCACCGACCGCTTCCTTCACTTCTTGCGGCACGAGCTTGAACACCGCAGCGTTGGCCACGCCCATCCCGATGGCCATCAACACCGATCCGGCGATCGAGAGGGCGAGGCTCGACGACACGGTGAGCAACGAAGCGCCGATCAGCATCGACGTGAGTGATCCGATGGCTGTGCGTTCGCCCCCGAACCGATCGGCCACGGTTCCCCCCGGAACGCGAATGAGCGATGCCCCCACGGAGTAGATGGCCGTCAGGAGCCCGGCCGTGCCGGCACTCACGGCAAAGAATGAGAGCCAGTAGGTGGGAAACCAGGCGGTGAGAGCGATGAAGCCCCCGAAGGTCGTGAAGTAGACACCCACGAGAGCCCATGTCTTCCAGACCAGCGCCGCCGTGCGCAGGCTACCCATCAGACTACCGGCTGGGAAGAGTTCCTGCCCGAGTCTCTCGGCAGCCTGCCGCGCCTCCGTGCTACTCACGCCATGTGTTCGAAGCTGGAAGAACGGGGCGTTCAACCCCATTGCGAAATACAATCCGATTCCTCCACCGAGTAGGACGAGCCAGGCGAGGTACGATCCAGCCAATCCCCAGCTAGCGAGGCTAATCGGAAGGAGGAAGGCAAAGAGGCCTGGTGCAACGTTCCCCAGGCCAGCGTAGGTCCCGAGCGCCCACCCTTGCTGACGCTGCGGAAACCAATACGACACCTGACCAATCCCTACCGAGAACGTGGCAATCCCACAACCACTCAACGCACCAAGGAAAAGCAGCAGAGGATAGAACGAGCGATCGAGTCGCTCGGGGAAGAGGATCCAACTGACTGCGAGTAGACCAGTCATTCCTAGAAAGGACATGACCAGGAGAATGAGGAACGGTTGTCGCCCACCGGTGGTGTCGACCCACGCACCGAACGGAATGCGGAGCAGCGAGCCCGTCAGCGCTGGCGCCGCGACGAGGAAGCCGACCATGACGGGGCTCAACCCCATGACTTCCTGGAAGCGGTGGGCAGTGGGACCGAAGAGCGAGACGGCCGCAAAGCCCACGAAGAACCCGAGGGTGGCACCCAGCAAACCCTCGTTGGGCGTGCCCCTCACCCGACGCATATCGATCTCCTCCGCTTGCCCCAGAGCATGTCGAGCAGGCTATCCACCGGAGGGGCGGCGGCCGGTGGCAACGCGGCGGTTCCACACCACGAGCTGGTACGGTCGCCAGAGATACGGGATCGGCGCGACCAGCAGGTGTACCAGGCGCGTGAAGGGGAGGATCGCGATGAGCCCAAATGCATTCAGGATGTGGAGCCTGGCCATCAGCGGGAGCCCCGTGACGTATTGCGTCTCCGGGGCGAGCTTCACGAGCGACCAGAGATACGGTGTGGCCGTGTGGACGTACCAAGCCGATCCCCAGCGGTAGAAGACCGCGGTGTAGACACCCGTGACGACCTGGCTGAGGAGCAGGACGAGTAGCACGATGTCCCATCGGGAGGTGACCGCCCGAATCCTCGCCGACGCGGCCCGACGATTCACGAGGACCACCAGGCCAGCGAGCGTGAGGAGACCAAAGGCGAGGGCGGTGGCCTCGAGAATGAACAGACGCGCTGGAACGCTGTTGAACGCCGTGACACTGCGGGGGACGAGGAAGCCAACCAGGTGCCCCGCGAGCACCACCAAGAGACCGTAGTGGAATGGCACCGAGCCCCAGAAGAGGCGCCGGCTCTCGAGGAACTGCGACGAGAGCGACGAGTAGGAGAAGCGGTTCGCCGTGAAACGGATAACGCTGACGACGACCGCTGTCAGGACCGCAGCGTAGGGGAACAGTGCAAAGAGGAGCAGGTCATCGTTAACCGTCATGGTTCCTACCCTCCGAAGGGAGGCGCCAGCACGTCGAGCACCGGCAGGCTGCGGTCAGCCGGCTGGTACTCCCCCTGCCCTGCGCGCTCCAGCGTAGCGAAGGCTGCCCGTACCAGAACGCCATACATGCTCTCACTGTCGTCGAAGGCCTTCGCGATTCTGCGAAGCGCGGGGGCGATCGCCTCATCCGTCAACCAGAGTGCGACTTCATCGTCTTCGACATCCGCCAGAAAGCGTAGCATGACGCATAGATGATCCGGCAGCTCACTCCCGGCCCTGAAGTCTCGCGCGCGGTACTCATGGTTGAGCTTCGCCATGAAGGCGCCACGCTTGTAGCTCTCCCCAAACAGGTGGAAGCCCACGTAGAGGCAACACGCCGGGTTCCAGTCGAACGTCTCGGCATAGAGTTCTCGCAGGCGGGAGTCGGCGAGCGTGGCGGCCGTCGACGCAAACTCCTCATACCCGTCCGCTGCCTGCGGTCGCTCCGCACGAGTGCGCGCGGCCAGCTCCCGACACAGACCAACCGTGTCGCCACTCGGGTATTCCAGCACTCGTGCGAGGAGCCGCAGGAACTCCCCGTCACGCGTGAGGGTGGTCATGGTCCCCTCGTCGCCGGCTTGCGAGCCCCGACTCCCGTGGCCTGTTTGTGAGCCATGGGATCACGGGTGGCCTCGATGGTCATCTCGCGGTGATAGGGCGGGACCGCGAACCGCTGCTCCAACGGCGCAAGCGCGGTGAGGCGGTAGATTGCCTCGGCCTCCTCCGACGTCATCCCAGCTTCAGAGAGCGCACGGTCCACGCCCGCGGGATCGCCGTCCCCCACTGTCTCCTGCCGTCTGTATACGCGAACAGCGATGAGCTTCTGCAGCGCGGCACGAACGACCCCTTCGTTGCCCGCCGCGAAGAGCCGGGCGAGATATCGAAGCGGGATCCGCGCTTGGTCGATGGACCCGAAGTAGTCCTCGCCCTGGATGTCGTAGCCGCTGGTCTCGATCGAGGCCATCACCGGCAGCAGCGGTGGGACGTAGTACAGCATTGGGAGCGTGCGCGCCTCCGGGTGCAGCGGCAGCGCGAGGTTCCAAACCTTCACGAACTTGTAGACCGGTGACTTCTGGGCGGACTGAATCCAGAGATCGTCGATTCCATTGTCCTTTGCGCCCGCCATCACTTCCGGATCGAAGGGGTCGAGGAGGATGTCACGTTGCGCGGCAACCAGCGCCTCATCCGAGACCTCAATTGCCTCAGTGATCCTATCGGCGTCGTACAGCAGCAGCCCAAGGTACCGGATCCGTCCCACGCAGGAATGGAAGCACGCCGGTGCCTGGCCCGACTCGAGTCGGGGGAAGCACAAGATGCACTTCTCCGACTTTCCGGTCCCCCAGTTGTAGTACACCTTCTTGTACGGGCAGCCGGAGATACACATGCGCCAGGCACGGCACTTGTCCTGATTCACGAGAACGATCCCGTCCTCGCCGCGTTTGTAGAGCGCCGCAGCTGGACAGGCGGCCACACACGCAGGATTGACACAGTGGTTGCAGATGCGCGGCAGATAGAAGTGGATCATGCGCTCCGTCTCGAAGAGCGCTTTCCTTTCTTCATCTGACAGTGCACTCAGGTTGAAGTCGTTCTCCGCATACACCGGCGACCCCCCGAGGTCGTCATCCCAGTTCGGCCCGGCCTCGATGTCCATCAACTGGTCGGTCACCATGGAGATCGGGCGTGCCGTCGGTTGATCATCTCCCGCCGGTGCGTCAAACAGATCCTGATACCGGTAGGTGAACGGCTCGTAATAATCGTCCAGGACCGGCAGGCTGCGGTTGTGAAATAGGTTTCCGAGCGTCGCCGCCTTGCCCTGGAGTCTGAGAGCGATCTTTCCGTTCGCCAGCTTCCACCCGCCGCAATACTTCTCCTGATCCTCCCACAGGGTCGGATACCCCGTACCCGGCTTGGTCTCCACGTTGTTCCAGTACATGTACTCCGTGCCCTGCCGGTCCGTCCAAATGTTCTTGCACGCGAGACTGCAGGTGTGGCACCCGATGCACTTGTCCAGGTGGAAGACCATCGACACCTGTGCACGAACATCCATCGCTGCCTCCTAGAAGACGGGTCGCCCGTCCAGCTTGCGCACGAGCACGTGCGTGTCTCGGTTGACCCCTGTCGGACCCCAATAGTTGAAGTGATAGGTGAACTGACCGTAGCCACCCATCATGAGCACCGGCTTGAGGCGGGTGCGAGTGAGGCTGTTGTGTCCACCGGCTCGCCGGTGTCCGCGAAGGGGAGACTTGGGTACTGAGATCGTGCGCTCCGGCGAGTGGTAGAAGATGCAGATTCCTTTGGGTACCCGCGAACTCACTACCGCCCGAGTCACGACGACACCATGGTCGTTGTGGACCTCAACCCAGTCGTTGTCCGCGATTCCTACCGACTCGGCGTCGTGGTCGTTGAGCCAGAACGGTTCTATCCCTCGGGAGAGGGTGAGCATGCGGTGGTTGTCATAGTACGTGGAGTGGATATGCCACTTCCCATGCGGAGTCAGGTAGTTGAGCATGAGGGTCTTCTCATCGCCCTGACTCCTGACGATGTCTCCGTACGTTCCCGGGTCACACTTCGGCTTGTAAGTGGGCAGATGCTCGCCGAAGGCGATGTATCCCTCGTGGTCGAGGTAGAAATGCTGCCTTCCCGTGAGGGTACGCCACGGCACCAGGCGCTCGACATTGTAGGTGAACGGCGAATACGGGCGCCCGTTGTTCATGACGCCAGACCACACGGGGCTGGTGAGCAAACGTCGCGGCTGACTCACCAGGCCGGCGAACGTCATTGTGACGCCGCGGTACGGCGCTGCCAGATCGGCGAGCGGGAGGCCCACCTTCTCCTCTTGAGCCTTGAACGCGCGGTGGGCTGCTTCACCGTTGGTCTCGGGAGCGAGCGCCAGTATCACGTTCGCGGCTTCCACAGCATCATCGAGCGAGGGAAAGCGCTTGCCGTTCCACGAGACTGTGGGATTGGTTTGGAGGAGTTCTTCGTACTGGTCGGCAATAGGCCAGCTGGTTCCGTGTGCCCCAATCCCACCTTGCTCCACCAACGGCCCGAGTGAAATGAAGCGATTGAACAGGTTTGCATAGTCCCGTTCGACGACCTTCAGGTGCGGACCAGTCTTCCCCGGAACGAACTCGCATTCCCCTTTGGTCCAGTCCTCGACCTTCGATTGCGCCAGCTCGTCCGGGCAGTCGTGCTGCAGTGGGAGGGCGACAATGTCCTTTACGGGCTCGGGAAGATGCTTCCTCGCCAGCTCCGCAGTGCGCTTGGCGATGGCCTTGAAGATTTCCCAGTCGCTCTTCGACTCCCAGCACGGCGGCACCGCCTGGGTGAGCGGGTGGATGAACGTATGGAGATCGGTGGAGTTGAGATCGTTCTTCTCGTACCAGGTGGCGGCCGGGAGAACGATGTCGGAGTAGAGCGCCGACGTATCCATCCGCAGGTTGAGGTCTACGACCAGGTCGAACTTGCCCCGAGGACCCTCGTCCGCATACTCGACCTCGCTCGTCGAGCCTTCGGCCGCCTCATCAGCGATGGCGTTGTCGTGGGTGCCGAGGTAGTGCCGCAGGAAGTACTCGTGGCCCTTGGAGCTCGACATCAGGGCGTTGCCGCGCCAGATGTACCACACGCGGGGCCAGTTCTCCGGAGCGTCTGGGTCTTCGACCGAGAAGCGCAACTCCCGGCTCCTGATCCGGTCGGCGACCCACTGGACGATCTCCTCGTCGCTCTTCGCGCCGGCTTCCATCGCCTGTCTCGCCAGTTCGAGGCTATTTTGCGGGAATTGGGGATAGAAGGGAAGCCATCCAAGCCTGACTGCACGGACCTGCTGGTCGATGGTGTGACCGGTCGTGAGATCAGCGTCGGGATGCGCGTCGTAGTCTCTGAAGCCCCGTTCGTAGCGCCACTGGTCGGTGTGCACGTAGTGGAACGACGGCGCGTTCTGTAGCCGTGGCGGTTTCAGCCAGTCAGTGGCAAAGGCGATGGCCGACCACGGCGCGACCGGTGCGAGCTTCTCCTGACCCACGTAATGGGCGAGTCCTCCTCCGTCCACGCCGACGGAGCCGGTGAGCATGAGTCCGGTCATCGGGCCGCGGTACATCAGATTGTTATGGTACCAGTGATTGATTCCGGCGCCGATAATCACCGTGCACTTGCCCTTGGTGGCCTCCGCGTTGGCGGCAAACTCCCGGGCGAACCGCACCACGGTGTTCTGTGCGATACCGGTGTAGCGCTCCTGCCAGGCGGGGGTGTAGGGGTTCGAAGCGTCGTCGTAACCGCTGGGGTAATCACCCGGGAGGCCGCGGGAGACGCCGAACTGGGCCATGAGCAGGTCGAAGGCTGTGGTGACCGGGATCCGTCCCCTCGTGGTCTCGAGGTAGCGAACGGGGACGCCACGGCGCCGCACTATGTCGTCGGCGAAATCCGAGAACCCCAGCTGGAGTACCTCGTCGCTCTCATCGATGAGCGAGAGAACGGGCGCGATCTCCGATCCGTCCACGCCATCCTTCATCTCCAGGTTCCACTTCCCGCCCGGCTTCTCCCAGCGGAACCCAAGGCTGCCCTGCGGCAACCTCGGCTCACCGCTGGTCCCGTCGAAGGTGAGGAACTTGAAGTCGGCGTTCTCGACGGACGCGTAACGGTCCATGTCGCTCGCCCGGAGTAGCCGCGCCGGCTTCCACCCGTCCGCGTCGTTCTCGAGCGTCACGAGGAAAGCGGAGTCGGTGTAACGCCTGAGATAATCGGTAAAGTAGGGGACCTGACGGTCGGCGTAAAACTCCTTCAGGATCACGTGGTTCACCGCCATCCACAAGGCCCCGTCCTGACCGGCATGCAACGGTATCCACCAGTCTGCGTAGCGCGACACCTGGCTCAGGTCGGGTGACAGGACCACGAGCTTCGTTCCGTTGTGCCGGGCCTCGGCCGCGAAATGAACATCCGGCGTGCGGGTCATGTTGAGATTGGAACCCATCACGACGATGTATTTCGCCTTGTACCAACTGGCGCTCTCAGCCACGTCTGTCTGCTCGCCCCACACTTCCGGCGAAGCCGGCGGCAGATCGCAGTACCAGTCGTAGAAGCTGAGGTTTATCCCTCCCATGAGCTGGAGGAAGCGGGACCCACCCGCGTAGCTCAGCATCGACATGGCCGGGATCGGTGAGAACCCAACGACACGGTCGGGCCCATGCCGTTTGATGGTGTAGATGTTCGCTGCAGCCTGGATCTCCAGCACCTCGTCCCAGCCGGCGCGCCGGAATCCACCTTTGCCCCTGGCGCGCTGGTACCGGGCGCGCGCATCGGCATCCTCGACGATGGACGCCCAGGCTGCCACCGGATCGCCATGCACCCGCTTCGCCTCTCTCCACAAATCCTCCAGGACGCCGCGGATGTACGGATACTTCACCCGGATGGGGCTGTAGAGATACCACGAGAAGGACATTCCCCGCTGGCACCCCCGCGGCTCCTCCGCGGGGATCCCGTCCTCCAGTTTCGGATAATCGGTGGCCTGCATTTCCCAGGTGACAATCCCGTCCTTCACGTAGATCATCCAGCTGCACCCACCCGTGCAGTTGACCCCGTGCGTGCTGCGCACCGCTTTGTCATACTGCCACCGATTGCGGTAGAACTCCTCCCAGAGCCGGGCCTTGGGATCCACAACGTCCTTGATCCAGCTCATCTGCTCCCTCCAATCAGGGACTCGCGAACTTCACGCAGGCGACCACGCCAGATGGCACCAGCCAGCGCCGTCAGGAGAACGGTTCCCATCAACCCGGTCATAAAGAACAGTACTGGGCTCTCGCCGCGCGCCGTCTCCCGCTGATTCACATCCACCAGGAACGCGTTGATGTCCGCGATCTCCGCTGCCGTGAGGGGGCGGTCACCGTAGATCTCTTGCATGAGCGGAAAGGGAGCCGCCTCGAGTACGGCAGGGAGGCCAGCACCATAGGTTGCCGCGACGGGAGTCAGGTCCTTGGCCAGGGTGCCACCGCCAACCCACCCGAGGCCGGCCACCGTGTGGCATGACGCGCACGCCGCGCCCCGGTTCTCGAAGGCGCGCTCACCGGCGAACAACAGCCTTCCACTCGCAGCGTCTCCTGGCACGGTGGGCCCAGCCGGTTGGATGCCGCCGGGCGGGCTCGAGGCCGTCGCCAGGTAATCCAGGATCGACTCAGCGTCCGCCACGCTGATTCCCAGGTTCGGCATGGCAATCTGGTACTCGGCAAGGAGCTGGGCCGCGACCGAGTCGCCCTCCGCCAGCATGCGATCGGGAGCGGCGATGAATGCCGTGAGCCACGCTCGCTCCCGCCGTTCACCAAGGCGGGCCAGTCCGGGGCCGACGAGCCGGTCGTCACCGAGGCTGTGGCAAGGGGCACACTTGGCCTCGAACAGGGTCCTGCCCGCACTCAATGACTGAGGCGACGCACTCTGGCCACCAGCGACCGCCGGAGCAGCAAGCAAGAGTAGACCGACCACGCCACTCATGAGGCTGGGCGATGGTCTCATGACTCGCTCCCGTTCCTCCATCGAGATCTCCTTCCTCCGGCAACCACTCCTGCCGAGCGGCGCACCCCTTCACACAGATCGGCCACGGTCGTCTCTCGAAAGAAGGCCGCGTGCTGCTCGGAGACTGCCTTCCAGCGCCAATGAGCCGCGCAGGGGCCGCGGTCGCTGCACTCCGGTTTCCCCAGCAGGCAGCTGCGGCGCTCCTCGATCGGATCGAAGTGACTAACTATAGACAGGAGCGAGAGCTCGCCCGGCGGTACCGCCAGCCAAAACCCTCCCCGCTTCCCGCGCGCCGACGTGAGCACGCCGGCGCGGACCAGCTGGTGCATGATCTTGGATAGGTAGTCACGGGGGATATCGAGAGCGTCTGCCGCCTCACCGGCTTGTACGGGACACTCCACGGCATGCTCGGCGAGATACAGTACCGCTCTCAACGAGTATTCCGCGGTGTGCGATAGCACGATGCGACACCCTCTCCTCGGAAGTGGAGACAGGCCGGCCACTCTCAATCACGATATTGACATCAGAATAGCAGAAAAGCAAGAATCGAGGGGAAACACTGGTCTTGACTTACGCTGGTCGGGACGGTGGGATTTGACGCGGCGCGACCCCCTGATGGGATGCCGGAGCGTTAGCGACGGCGAGCACGAGTGCGCGCGTCGATGCAGAGGCATCGGCGCCTGCGCTCAACCCCATTTGGTCTGGGCGAGTTGTCTTGCGTTTGGCGGCGTTCGCCTGAGTGCGGTTACGTATTGCTGCGTACCGAACTTGCAGGACCGACTGCTTTGGCTGCGTTGCTCTGAGTTTGGCTGAGTTTCGCTGAGTTCGCACACTTTTCGCACACCACAGATTTGTGATATCGAGCGAAGCCCCGAACGCCGCGTGACGCTCGGGGCTGGGAACGCAACCGCCCGGCGCGGGGGCGGGCGGTGCTTCAATTACCAGTCGTGCTGCTCCGCGACCACAAGCGCCTTCTCGACGGCGGGACGGAACTGCTCTAGCTCTGCCCAGCACTCATCGCGCATTGCACTGAGGCGCTG
>JBDHEI010000075.1:0-12477 GCA_039591075.1 Gemmatimonadota bacterium | reverse complement strand
TCGAGAGCCTTCCGTAGCGAGCTCAAGCTCTCGCGCAGCTCGTCGCTGACCGCCCGGTTGAGCAGGTCCTGGATCTCGCGCAGCTGTCGATGGAAGTCCGGATCGGTGAGTCCGGCCGTCCATGCCGCCTTCGACAGCTCGCGCAGTTGCGTGGCCATCTCGGCAGCGCGGTCCGCCACCGCCTGTTCGTCGGCCAACAGCTCCTTCGCCCGTTCCACCGTGTTGTACGGCAGATGATCTCGCGACTGGCCCTCCGGTCGAATCCCGCTCGGGGTCGTCGAACGGCGCTCGCCTTCCGTGACCAAGTCGTCCAGCTGTCGCGCGAGACCTTCCTGTGCCGCAACCAGCGAGTCCACGTCGTGGCCGGCCGTGCGCGTCGCCTCTCGAAGCGACCGGCGCAGCTCCGACATCGAGGGAAGGCGCAGGACGTAGGTCGGACTCTCGCCGACATTCGGCACCGGCGCGTTGTCGCGGGCCTGCACGCGGTAATACGCCGTGTCACCGGGGAGGAATCCGCGCCCATTGAGGTCGAGCACCCAGCTCGCGAGCGTACGCTGCTCTCCACCCACGGGAAGTGGCACGGGCTCCAGCTCGGGATCGGAGCGGTCTCCTCGGCGACTCACACGCCAGCTGACCACTTCGAGCTCCCGCACTCGGTGATCGTCACGCGCGTCGATGAGGATCCCTTGGCGCAGTGACAGCGGCGCGGTGGTATCCGCGCCAGGGACGGGAACCGACACGACCGGCGCACTGTCGGGTGCGGCGACGATACGTAGCGCCGGCACGACGTCGTCGAGCGTTTCTCCTGACATCCCGCGCAATCCGAGGATCCATTCCCCGCTCCGCACCACCCTGAAGGCGCCGGAAAACTCCGTGCCGCGTGCGGTGAGTACCACAGCCGACCGGTCGGAACGCCAGTACGCCTCAACGACCGGCACGCTGGATTGCCCCCGTGTACGGATCATCGTCCCGATCGGCAGCACGACCGCGTCTGGACCACCCAGGAGGAACTCGTCAGGGCGTTCGAGGTAGGTGGGGAATTCCGCCGTCAGCTCGAGGGAGTGCACCAGGAGCGGCAGCGCCACCTCGATGCGCACCGTCTCGGACGCGCGCTCGCCGCTCACCGCGCGGACGAACCGGTCACTCTCGAGCGGTCCGAGCACCACGGTAGCGCGGCCCCCGGAATCCAACGCAAGTGGGCGCACGTCCCACCCCTCTCCGGGCGCCCGCACCCAGAGCGAGGCAGAGGAGCGCCGGGGAGCCGACACGGTCAACTCGGCACTCCCGCCGCGCTCGACCAGGGTCCGGTCGGCAACCAGGGTCACGGGACCCCGCCCGCGCATCATGAGGGCGACCGGATTCCAGAACTCCCGGCCCGATGGCGATCGCGGACCGGCCAGCGCCACCAGCACGAACCCCAGTGCGAACATCGACATCCCGCCCTGAAGCGCGCGGGTCGCCGCGCGCCGAGGGCCGACGAGTGCGCGCCGCCCGTCTGCGTCGAGCCATGTCGACACCTGCCGGTCGGCGAGCGCCGCGAGACCGGCACTGCCTGCGTCAGGGGTCCACGCAGCGGTCGCCACAATCGAGCCGCGCCGCCGGTTCCCCGCGCCTTCTAGGCTCCGAGCGAGCGCCGCGACATTGAGTGCACGCACTCGCCGGACGAGGCGCACGCTCCCCCAGGCCAGGGCGGCGACGACGAGGATCCACGCGCCCGCGACCGCCGCCGGCTGCCGGTTGTAGACCCCCGTCTGCCCTAGCGCGAGGCCCAGGGCGACGCCGCCCAGAGCGAGGCCAGCCGTGAGCAACCCACCTCCGGTGAGATGCCGTGCGACCAACTCGCGGCGTCGCCGCTCCAGCCACCGTCGCGTGTCGGTCATGGAACCACCGTCACCGCGTAGACGAACAGGTTCACCCCCATACGCAGGGCGGCCTCCCGCAGATCGTCGGGATCGTCATGGACACCGGGATCTTCCCATCCGTCGCCCAGATCGGATTGATACGAATAGAACACCGCCAGCCGACCGTCGATCATGATGCCGAAGCCCTGTGCCGGCAGCCCGTCATGCTCGTGAATCTTGGGCAGTCCCTCGGGAAACCCGTACAGTATGCGGTACACGGGATGATCGAGCGGCACCTCCGTCAACGGACGATCCAAGAAGACGCGGGCCATCTCACGGCGAAACGATTCGTCCATGCCGTAGTTGTCGTCTGCATGGAGGAAACCGCCGTTGCGGAGGAAGCGTCGAAGGTTGACCACTTCCGCCTCGGAGAAGTGCACGTTTCCATGCCCGGTCATGTAGAGGAACGGGACGTCCCACAGCTCCGGGTCGGTCAGGCGGACCACCCGTTCCCGCTCCGCCACCACGAGCGCCGTGCGCTGGTTGATGGCCGCGATCAGGTTCGGCAGGCTCGAGGGATTGGCGTACCAGTCCCCGCCCCCGTCGTAGTGAAGCCGCCCGATGGCCAGCGGTGGCGGTGGGTCGGCGGAAACGGCGAGCAGGAGGGCGGCGATGACGAGAGCGGCGTTCACGTCTCCGTGGCGATGCGGTAAGCCTCCCGCCGCGACAGTGGGAACTCCTCAACGAGCTGCGCTGCCACGTCCCGGCGGGTCAGTCCCTGCCCGAGGAGTGCACGCGCGCGATCCCGTACCGCATCGGGATCGACGTCCCGTTCAGCCTCGGCTCCACGCGACGTACCGGCAACCACAAGGGTGACCTCACCGCGGGGAGAGTGCACTCTGTAGTAACCCGCCAGCGTATCGAGGTTTCCGCTCCGCAGTTCCTCGTGCACCTTGGTCAGCTCTCGGGCCACTGCGGCGTGCCGCTCCGCACCGCAGACCTCTGCGAGAGCCTCGAGCAGACGGACCACGCGACTGGGCGCCTCGAACAGGACGGTGGTCCAGGGGGAGCCGGCGACCGTGGTCAGGAGCCGTTTCCGGTCGGCCCCCTTGCGTGGGAGAAAGCCCAGAAAAGTGTACCGGTCGGCGGCGATGCCAGAAATGCTGAGTGCCGCCGTGACCGCCGACGGTCCGGGAACCGAGACGACGTGGACGCCTGCCTGCTGCGCCCGCTGGACCAGTGACGCGCCGGGATCGCTCACGGTCGGCGTCCCAGCGTCGCTGAGGAGGGCCACGTCCTGCCCGCCTTCCAGCGACTGCGTGAGGGTATCGAGCCGGCGATCGGTCGAGTGCGCGTGCAGGCTCACTACCCGGGGGCGCGCCCCGACGTGCTCCAAGAGGATCCGCGCGCGCCGGGTGTCTTCGGCAGCGACGAGCGGTACCTCACAGAGCGTTCGTCGTGCCCGATCGGTCAGATCGCCGAGGTTGCCTATGGGAGTTGCGACGACGTAGAGCGTCCCAGCGCTCACCAGGCGACCGTCCACGGCAGGCGGTCGTAGAATCCGGCTTTTTGGAGGAGAAAACGATGCTCGCGGGTAGCGTCTCGGAGCACCACGGGGGCAATCCCGGGCGCCAGGATCTCGAGGTGCTCGAGCAGCTGCCGAGCCCATTCGGTGAGGGCGGCGTTGAGCTCTTCCCGCGTCGCCACGATGGCAGCCGCCTCGACATCGGGCGGCGTACCGAGCACTGCGAGCGGCGCGTGGATCTTCACGATCAGGTCGCGGATACGGTCGGCGTGCTTCAGACCTTCGCCCTGTGCTTCCCGGTCCGCCACCCGCACGATACCCCAGTACAGGTCTCGGTAGTGCTGAATCAGCTCCGGGGCAGCCTGTGTCGGAATGTCAGCGGCCAGCGGGAACACCGCGGCGGCGAGCTCGGGGGTACTTCCGTCCGCACGTGGGCTCAACAGGTCTTTCACGTGCTGCGCGATCTGGATGTCATCGGGCTTACTGGCGAAATGCCCGGTGGCGAAGTTGCCCTCCTCGAACCGCAGATAATTGACCCGCCCGTCGGAGATCAGCTCCAGCACGCCGCTGAACCGCTCGCTCTTCAGGGCCGCGAAGAGCTTGGCGGGTCCGTCGCTATGGATGGCGCGGGGGGCGGCCGGTGCCGCGCAGCTCTGGAACATCCAGGCGAGCTGCTCGAACGGGGCGTCACAGTACACCAACTCGCCCCGTTCCACCTCACCGCGAATGTCGGCCAGCGCGCTGGGGATGGGGAGCACCACCCGACCCACCGATGTGACCGCGACGGCGGTCGTGAGCTCTCCCTCCCGCAGCAGGAGCAGGATCACCTCATCCGGCAGAAAGGCGGCGACGTATCCGTCGACGCGTCCGTCCCGGTCGACCTTGGCGAAGTGCAGCAGATTGTCCAGATGGATAAAGAGGACGCGCGTGCGGGGGACGTGCACGCGCGTGGCCGGAAACTCGAGATCGCCAAGCCGAATGGTCGTGGCAGCCAGCCGCGCAGAGCTCAATCGCATGCGGGACCAAAACCGGGCTGTGGACCTGGCGCCGGAGCGGCGCGAGCCCGTCGCGCCGTCCGCCCCCCTCGCGCCGCGCCTCTGCGCGGCGTGGCTCTCATCGGTCTATTCCAGGTGCTGCTCGATCTTCTCCACAAGGTGGGCCTTTGGCACCGCGCCGACCACCGTGTCGACATGCTTCCCGCCTTTGAAGAACAGGATGCTCGGGATCGAGCGAACGTTGAACCGCATCGCGGTTGCCTGGTTGGTGTCCACGTCGAGCTTCCCGACTTTCAGCTTGCCCTCGTACTCCTCGGCCAGCTTCTCCACCACCGGCGCGACGATCTGGCACGGGCCGCACCAGACGGCCCAGAAGTCCACCATCGCCAGCCCTTCGTGCCCTTCGATCTCTTGTGCGAAATCCGCGTCCGTTACGGCCACGGGGTACGTTACTGCCATGGTGCGCTCCCAGTCATTTCATTTCATTTGATTCGTGTCTTCCGCCGGCGGCGGACCAACCCGACTTGCAGCACGGAGGAGCCGTGTCCCAGCCTCGAGCCCGTGTCGCCCATATCGGCATCGCGGTCGCCAGCCTCGACGAGGCCGCCGCATTCTACCGCGATGTGCTTGGCCTCACCACCTCCCCACCCGAAACGTCAGATGGGGCCCACATTGTTTCCGTCCGGCTGGGTGACATCAACGTCGAGTTCCTGACTCCCGCGACGCCGGACGGCCCCATCGCTCGATTCCTGGAGCGGCGCGGCCCCGGCATCCACCACGTCTGCTATCGCGTGCCCGACCTCGATCGCGCGTTGGCCAGTGCTCGGTCGCACGGATATCGCCTGATCGACGAGCAACCCAGGCCCGGCGCTGGAGGCCGCCGCATCGCCTTCGTGCACCCCAAGAGCACCGGCGGCATCCTCATCGAACTCACCGACGGTGGGCCGGAGTGAGGCTCACGGTCTTCGTTGACAGACGCGCGACGGATTCCCGATCGGAGCCAAATCGATGTCGGCGACGAGCCACCGTCCCTGCCACGGGATCACCCGAAATGGCACGACGGCGACGCACCCACTCCGAACCATCTGCACCTGCACCGTTCGACTCCCGTCCGCGCTCGCGATTCCAAGCTCGTTGCCTGCCACGAACTCGAACGAGTCGTGACGCAGGTAGATTTGAATCACCGTGAGTCGTTTCCGAAGCTCCTCGCGATCCATCGAGCGTGATGCCGGCCCGCCAGCCGTTCCCCACCGGTCGCTCAATGCCCCGAGGTCGTTGGCTTCTACGGCATCCAGGAACTCGCCGACCGCAGCGTGCGGGTCGGTCGGTGCCACGGAGCCCTGCGACCCACCAGGGCCGCAGGCAACGGTGAGCGTGATCGCGAGGAGCGCTATACTTCGTGTGGCAGGCAAGCTGCCGAGGCGTATGGGCATCGGTTCCATCCGGTCACGAAGCTACACAGTCCAGAAACCAGGGGCAAGGCAATGCGCCTCTACGTGAATGTCGATCACGTGGCGACCGTTCGGGAAGCACGCAAGACGGACGAGCCCGATCCCGTCGAAGCTGCCGATGCCTGTCTGCGCGGCGGGGCCGACGGCATCACGGTGCATCTCCGCGAAGACCGCCGGCACATCCAGGACCGCGACGTGCAGCGGCTCGCAACCCACCTCGCCAAGCCGCTCAACCTCGAGCTGGCCGCGGCGGGCGGTCTGGTTCCGATCGCCCTCGGGCTGCGCCCGCACCAGGCGACCCTCGTCCCGGAGCATCGGCAAGAGATCACGACCGAGGGCGGCCTCGATCTCGGGGAGCCAGGATCGGCCACCCACGGTCGTCTGCGCCAAGTCATCGACCGACTCCGAGACGGAGGTATCAGGGTCAGTCTGTTCATCGACCCCGACCCCGTCGCGATCGACCGCTCGGCGGAACTCGGCGTGCCCGCCATCGAGTTGCACACCGGCGAGTACGCCAACACGTATCGGCGTTCCGCGAGCGCGCTCGAACGGCTCCAAGCAGCGGCGACGCAGGCCCAAGCGGCCGGTCTGGCGGTCCACGCCGGACACGGACTCACCTACGGGAACGTGATGGCGGTCGCAGCCATCTCGGAGCTGGAGGAGTTAAACATCGGTCACAGCATCGTGAGCCAGAGCGTGCTCGTCGGGATCGAGCAGGCGGTGCGCGACATGCGTCGCCTCATCGATTCCTCGCGTTGACCCCGTGCTGGTGGCACCGTAGGTTGGGAGCGATCTCCGGACCCGCACTGGAACAATCGTCGTGAACCAACAGATGGGCCTCACCGAGTTCTTCGCCATGGAGGCGAGCGACTATCTCGAGCGCCTCGACGCGCTCGTGTCGCCGCCAACGCCTCCTAATGCCGACGAACTGGTGCGACTGACCCGGGCACTGCGAGGCTCGGCGCTCATGGCCAAGCAAAACACCATCGCGGCGGCGGCCGCGGCGTTCGAGCGATTCGCACGGCGGGCGAAGGAGAGCCGGGTCTGGGACGAGGCCACGCGACAGCGGGCGGTCCGCGCCGTCGACGACTTCAAGATCCTGATCCGCCACGTCGGGAACTGGACCGATGTGGAGGACCGGCGCGCCCGGGCGCTCACGTTGGACCTCGATCCCGACGGCGAGGGCGCGACCGCTCCACAGGTTCCGCCGCGTGGCGAAGGCCTCGACGCCGGATCGAGAGCCTTCATCGGCCGGGAGGGTGCCGCCGTTGCGAGCGCGCTCGACCAGGCCGCCAAGGCGCTCCAGCAGGACCCGCGGAACCGAGATCCGTTGGTGCGTGTCGTGACGGTCATGCAGCCCCTAAGGGGGCTCGCCGTGCTCGGCGAGCTGCCGCCCATGCCCGAGCTGCTCGAGGGAATCCAGCGCGCCACGGCCGAAGTCCTTGCGCGCGAGGAGGCGCCACGGGATGCGGCACTGCTCCTCGACGGCGCGGCGAAGGCACTGGCTCGGGCCGCCCGCGAGCTCGCCACCGAAGGCAAGGCGGATCCTGAGTCGCCTGAGACGCGGAAGTTCGCCGGTGGGCTCGCCCAGCTAATCGGGAGCCGCAACGTCGTTTCCATCGAAACGTTGTACTACCCGGACGATGGCCCGCATATCGTGGAGCGGGGCTCGGCCGTCGCGCGCCGACGCGTCTTGGGGCAGGTGGAACTGGTCTCCCACGGCGAGCACCTGCTCCAGGCCGCCCATGACTTGGAGCGGGCGTGGTCGCGCACACAGGTCGAACTGCGTGCGCAGTCGCTGATTGCAACGTTCCGAGCGCTCGGCAGCGCCGGCGGCGGGCCGATTGCTGATGCCGTCGCCAACTTCGCAACCGCCGCGCGCGACGCCGTTGCCCGCGGCATGCCTGTCAAGCACACCGAGGGGTTCGTGGCCCGGCTGCGGGACGCCGGATCCATTCTCGCGGAGACCGCGGCCGGCGAGGGAGAGGCCGAACTGGCCGATCGGCTGCGCCAAGTGGCCTCTGGACTCGGGCCCGCGGCTCCGCCCGCTCCCCCCACTCCGACGGCGGCACCCGAACCGGCCGTGGTGGTCGATGCTGCTCCACCTGTGGCCCCGGCACCGCCAGCTCAGCGGCCCAGCCGATCGCCGTTCATGATCGCCGACGCGCCACCCGAACCCTCACCCGAGCCCGCGATCGACCGACCGACGGAAACGGCCCCACCCGAGGACGCCGGGGAAGACGCCGGCCTGGTCGGCAGCTGGGCGCGATTCCAGCGCTATGCGGAGGCGTTGGGTCTGGAAGGGCCGTCCCTGGACGAGTTGTTGGCCGGGCCTCCCGCCGACCCGCTGCGGTCGGTGATTCCCACGCCGACACCGGTCACCGCGCCACCGCCAACCGCGGCGCCGGATGTGACGGCACCCCCCATCACCGACTACTGCTACCGCGGGCGCGCGGCCCTGGCCCGGGCGGCCAGCCTCCGTCGCGAGATCCAGACCAAGCTCGCTGCCGGAGCGACCAGTGACGACCTCCGAGACTTCATCGAAGAACTCCTCGATCTCGTCGACCTCGGGCTCCAGGACTAAACCGGCCTACCGGGGGTTCGGGTGGTCCGGGCTGCTCGGCATTGTCGTGTCCGTCCTGCTGCTGTGGTGGGCCCTGCACGACGTGTCGCCGCGAGAGGTTTGGGCCAATCTTCGCGGCGTCCGGCCCGGGTGGCTCGTCGCCATGGTGGTCCTCGCCACGGCGGCCTTTCCTGCCCGCGCCGTCCGCTGGCGGTACCTGCTCAGACTGGAGGGCGAGACGCTCCCGCTCGGTCCCCTCTGGCACGGGGTCGCGATCGGGTTCATGGCCAACAACCTGCTCCCGGCCCGCGCCGGGGAACTGGCTCGGGCCTATACGGCACGCCGCCTCACCGACGTGCGATTCACGACCGCTCTCGCCTCGATCGCGGTTGAACGGGTGTTGGACGGGCTCACGCTCGTAGCGTTTCTCGTCACCGCGTCATGGGCTGGCGGCTTCTCCGGCCAGATCGTGTTGGGCGACGTCACTGTGGGGAGCGTGGCGCGCGGCGCCGGTGCGCTGTTCGGTGGGGTCTTGGTGGCAGCCATCCTGATCGTCCGCATGCCAAACCTCGCCCTCCGGCTTGCCGGAGCGGCCACCCGAATCCTGCTCCCGGCCGCATGGCGGGGACGGGCGCTGGATCTGACTCGTGGTCTGCTCCTCGGGTTCGAGGCCCTGCGAAGCCCCGCTCGGCTCGTGGCTGCATCACTGTGGTCGCTCGGCGTGTGGCTCCTAGCGGCCGCATCGTTTTGGGCCGGCTTTCGCGCCTTCGGGATCGACGCGCCGTGGGCGGCCGCTCTGCTGGCGCAGGCCTTGGTCGGTTTCGGCGTCGCGATTCCGTCCTCACCGGGGTTCTTCGGCCCGTTCGAGGCAGCGGTCAAGGTCTCCCTCGCCCTCTACGCCGTTGGCGCGACCAGTGCCGTCTCGTTTGCGGTGGGCTACCACATCACGACGTTCCTTCCCATCACCTTGCTCGGCATCTGGTCGCTGAGCCGAGCGCAGATGCACCTGGCGGAACTGCGGGAGGCGAGCGCGTCCGCATGACCGATCGCGTCGCCATCCGCGCCCACGCCAAGGCGAATCTGTTCCTGCGGGTGCTGGCGCGAGAAGCATCGGGCTTTCACACGCTCGAGACGTTGTTCACCCTGCTCGAGCTGCACGACCTGCTCACCGTGGAGCGCACCGAACACGGCATCGAGCTGCTCGTGACGGGTGCGGACACCGGACCGGTGGAGGAGAACCTGGCCTATCGTGCGGCGCGGATGGTGCTGGATGCCACCGGCCACCGATTCGGTGTCCGGATGCACCTGGAAAAGCGAATCCCCGTGCAAGCCGGGCTCGGCGGCGGGTCGAGCGACGGCGCGGCGGCACTGCACGCCGTGAACGCGTTGCTGCAGCACGAGGTGCCTCGACCCGAGCTCCTCCAATTCGCAGCCAAGCTCGGGAGCGATGTCCCGTTTCTCGCATCCGGCGCGCCACTCGCGCTCGCCTGGGGACGGGGCGAGCGGCTCATGCGGCTTCCGCCGCCGAGCCCGGCCCCCACACTGCTCGCGCTCCCCGACATCCAGGTGTCGACCAAGGGCGCCTATGCCCTGCTCGATGCCTGGCAGGCGAGCGAGACGCCGCGCGGCTCGGTCGTCCTGGACCGCAAGGCGTTCGACACGTGGGGCAGCATCGGCCGCCTGGGTGGCAACGACTTCGAGAACCCGATCTTCGGTCGCGAGCCGACGCTGCGGGCGCTGTTCGAGGAAATGGCCGAAACCCGGCCGCTGCTCGCCCGACTCTCCGGATCGGGGGCGGCGGTGGTGGCCGTATTCAAGAACGAGGCCGACCGGGACGCCGCGGCCCTGACGATCAGCGGCAAGGATCGTATCTTGATCCGGACATCGACACGGCAGGCACCGGCACCAGGTGCAGACCGTGGCGTGAGCGAGCACGGCTGAGCAAAGGGCAAACATGGCTCGGATACTGATCATCGACGACGATGCGGTCGCGCGCCTCCTCGCGGGAAAGGCGCTCGAGCATGAGGGGCACGAGGTATCCTACGCGGCCGATGGCGAAGCGGGGCTCGCTCTATACTCGCATCGTCCGCACGCCCTGGTGATCGTCGACATGCTCATGCCCGTAAAGGGCGGGCTCCGCACGATCAAAGAGCTCAAGGAGATGGATCCGGACGTTCGGATCATCGCCGTGACGGGCGCGAGTCCGGCAGATCTCGACCTGGCCGAGGGCTACGGGGCACTCCAGGTCCTGCTCAAGCCGATCGAACCGCGCAAGCTCACCGCGTTGGTTGCCGCGATGCTCGACCAGTCCCGGTAGGGCACCGAGAGAGCGACGGCGCGACATCCGGCATTAGATTCCTGCACGATGAACATCGCTGGCCCCTCGTCCAACGGCAGGACGCCGGACTTTGGATTCTTGTGGCGCACGCCCTCCTGTGCGCATGTCACTGAGATAACAAGCACTTAGCTCCGACACGGCGCTCGCCACGACCGTTGATGCGCGTCCGCAACGTGACAATCAACGTGACAATCGAGAAAGTGTCCGCCCACAACCGACCTCCTCAGCGCCTCGCTACGCCCTCGGCGCTCCTGGCCTGCTGTGCGCACGTCTCCGACCCTCCACCAGCGCGTTGCCCGAGAGAGTTTGCGACCCCCCGGCAGCCCATGAGCAGCGCTAGGTCGGGGCCGCTGTCTGGTCGCGCAAGACCTCTGGGTCCCATAGGTCAGAATGCCGAAGACGGCACCGACAGGTCAGCCGGGAGGGGGAGAAGGGTTCCCTCGTTACACAACGCGCGGATGTGATCTGCCCGTAGCAGGACCAAGGGCATGGTTGGGGAGGAGTGGGGTGGAAGGTAGAGGCTCCAGTTTGGGCCGACCGTCGCGCCTTCAACTCAAGGGTAACCGAAAGCGCCGGTGGCGCTCGGGGCCCCGGTTTGTGACCACCATTGTGACCACGGCATCCGCAGTAGACATTCATATCGTGCCTGATGGACCGCACACACCTGTCGTCTTCTCCCGCGAAGAGGTTCGTGAGATCCGGGAGGCCCTCGGGACGGGCGCGAAGGCTCGGTGCTCGCACTGTAGTAGTGCCCTTGTCGTTCGCGGCCCGGTTGCCAGGGGCGGAACGCAGGGAATGGTATGGCACGTCCGCTGTGATGGATGCCGTCGGGTCGCGTTCATTAGGGAAGTCCCCAGGAGCCATCGAGCCAGAAAAACCGGGAGTGGGCAAAGGGACCGGCAAGACTGACCGGCACCCTTCAGCCGCTCGACGCGCGTCAGAGCGAAAGCCCCGAACGCCGCGTGACGCTCGGGGTACATTCGTGTGAATCGGTTACATCATTCTGGCGCGAGACGAATGAGCCAGGCATCGCCGTTCCCTGCGCCAAAAGACATCGTCACTGCCACCACAACGAACCCACCATCTGAGGTCTGTTGGATTCCCTGCGCTGCGTCCCCCGCACTCCCCACATACGTGCGGGTTGTGGGTAGTCACACCGTTCAGCGTACCCAGCCGTCAGTCTCGTGCCCCTGTGCCTCTTGCTACGGGCATCCCTGCCTCACGGACCCAAGCGCCTCTGCGAATCCCGTCAGCGAAAAAACGTCGGTGTAGGTCTCACCGTCCGCGGGGTCGGTCACGCGCAGCGTCACCTGAGCTGCCACACCGGCGGCTTCCAGGAACTCCGCCGTAGCCTTGGCAGGCATCTTGGCTGCCGTCGTCGACGCAGCAAACATCTGGATGAGCGGATTCGCCGAGTCGCCACCCATCGCAGCCAAACCTATCTCGAATTCCCTTGCGGCCCAGGGATCGAGGAGTGAGGGCCACGACTGCCGTTTTCCGCCACGCTGCTCATCGAAGCGTTGCTGGACCCAAACGGTGTTCTCGTCGTCGCCCAGTAGCTCCGTATCGAACCGGTACACCACGACGACTTCCCCCTCCATACATGCGAACAAGAGTATGGGATCGCGTCCAAACGCGATTCCCGTACTCTCTATCGACTCGACGGGCCCCGCTTCGGTCCGCACAAAAGCGTACACCCACGACGTCATTCCATCGTCAGACTCCACCACCTGTATGGCAGCATGCTCCGCCTGGCCAGACAGG
>JBDHEI010000074.1:0-11125 GCA_039591075.1 Gemmatimonadota bacterium | reverse complement strand
TCGCGGCCAGACGCTCACCGAGAATGATTCCCTTGTCGCGGCTGGTGGTGAACGATGCACCGGTCACCACGGCGCCGAGTACCGTGAACGTGGTCGAGTCTTCTGCGAGTGGATCGATGGCGATGAACCCGGCGCCACGACTCTCGCGCGCGGTATTCAGCATCGTTTGACCAACGACGCGCTCGACCGCCCGCACCACTCCGGGTTTGGCGCGGGCCAGGTGTTTCAGGGCATCCACCCCCTGCACCGTCTTGGACAACGTTGGCGCTTCGAGATAGTCAGGGTGCTGCAACGTCACGTGTCCGGCACCGAGGCGCGCGGCGAAGTTGATCATGTCGGTCCAGTTGCGATCCTGCATTGCGGTGAACAGGACCGCGAGGAACACCCCGAAAGCGATGGACGACAGCGTCAACAGCGTGCGGCGCCGGTTGCGCCACAGGTTACGCCATGCCATCACCGCCAAGCTCGACCCGCGCGCCCGCATGCCCACCCCCCTACTGGTACCGCATCGCGGCGACCGGACTGATACGGGCCGCCTTGAGCGCCGGATAGAGCACCGATACCGTGACGATAACCACCAACGTGACGACCGGGCCGATGATCGTCATCGGTGTCACGACGGCGCGCCACACCGGGTCGATCGCCATGCCCGCGAACGACATCCCTCCAAGGCCGCTCAAGTCGAGTCCGTGATCGGCGAGATAGGCGAGTCCCGGCACGCTGAGCGCGAGGGCCACGACGATCGCAATTCCCGTCTGCAACCCACCCTCCATGAAGACCAGAGTGAAGACGTGTCCCGGGCCAACGCCGAGGGCCTTGAGCACACCCAGCTCCCGAATGCGCTCGAATACGCTCATCAGCATGGCGTTGATGATGAGAATCGCCACGACGACGTAGATGACGAGAAACACGATCAGGATGAGCGATCGCGTCGAGTCCAGGAACGACGCCAGGATCGGGGCGAGGTCCCGCCACGTTTCGACGTTCAGCCCGACGGCAATCTCACGCACTTCAGCCACCGCGACCGAGAGATCCCGCTCGGCCGGTCGGCGCACCATGATCAGGTGCGCGCCACTGGGAATGACAAAGAACGAGCGGAACGCCTGCTCGGTCATGAAGACGCCAGCCCGGTCCGCGTCGTCGCTGATACTCCGGAGGACACCTCGAATGGTGTAGAGATCGTTGGCCATGCTGCCATCGGCAGCCTGCCCCAACAGTATGAGCTCGTCACCCGGCTCCACCCCCAAGGTCTTGGCAAGGCGGTTCCCCAGGACGACACCAGCCCGATCCGTGGCATCGAGCCACTGCCCGCTGGCCAGATGTTCTGAGATCTCACTCACCGCCGCATCTTGCTCCACATCGATGCCTTTGAGCATGACGCCGGCCGATGACTCACCCGCTGCCCCCAGCCCACCACCGATGAGCCTGGTGGACGCGCGGAGCCCGCGGTCGCGGAGCTGTGCGACCAGCTGCTCAGGATTCTCGATGCGTCTGTAGATGGAGGGATTGTTGCGGTAATCGGGCGCGACGACTTGGATATCACCCAGCTCGATATCAACGATGTTGCGTTCGAGGTCGCGTAGATAGCCCTCGACGAGGGACGTGTAGAGGACCATGATCAACAGTGCCAGGGTCATGGCCGCAACCGTGACGACGGTGCGGCGCCGGTATCGCCACAGATTCCTCCACGCCATGACCAGCAATCGCACTCGTCCCCCTCAGCAACAAGCCGCCCGGCCCGCCACTCAAGGTTCGTTCAAGACGGTGTTGAGTCAACCACCGGCACCCGGGTCGTCTCGTCCAACCCGTCACTCCGCCGCTGCAGCCCTGACGGTTTGGCTGTGCGCGGTGTTGCACGGGCACGCCGGCTAGCACAGCTTATCTGCTGGCCGGCAGGCCGCGTCGCGGCTCCCCCTCACGGATGGCCTACGTCATGCCCGATCAGCAAAGTGCTCGAGACCAGCTGCTCGCGGGTGCCCTCCAAAGCTATCGCGACGAGTACAAGGAGCTCTCCGATACGTGGCGGCACGTCGAGGGCAAGGCGCAGGGGACGATCACGGTTGCCGGCATTTTCCTGGCGGCCGCGTTCGCCTTCGTCCGCGATCTCACGGGCGGGAATACCGGTGGGTTGGAGAAGTCCATCTTAGCCGTGGCAGTCGGGGTGCTCACGGTAACCGTTATCCTGGCTGTCCTCTCGCTCCGTGTTCGCGAGGTCGTCGCACCGCCGCTCGGAGAGAATCTCGACGAGCTGATCACCGATCTCTCCAGTGTCAGCGACCCCGCAGAGATCGCGGAACGCCTGCCGCGGTTCGTGGGAGACCAGCTATCGATGTGGAGGTCCGCCAACGAAGAGGTGGATCGTCTGACCAAGAGCAAGGCCGGCTTGGTAGCCTGGGCGCAGAAGCTCCTGCTCGTGGCGATCGGCCTGGTTGCCGTCCTCACCACCATCACCATCTTCAACTAGCACACGTCGAGACTGCCCGAATGCCTGTCGTGACCTGTCTGAAACGGGGATGTAACGCACCCGCGGTTGAGGGCGGAAACTACTGCGTCGCGCACCGGCCGGCGGCCGGCGTGAGCAGCAAGCGCGCGGTCAAGAAGAAGGCCGTGAAGCGAAAGCGCACGAAGCGAAAGACCACGAAGAGGAAGCCAGCCAAACGGAAGGCCGCCAAGCGGAAGTCCAAGACAAAGCGCTCGAAACGGTGAGTGGCGGGCTGATGATGGCGTGGAGTTGGGCCGGCGGCAGGTTAGAAACAGGAGGTCCCAAACCAACGTAGGGCGGGTATATGGACGACGATACCCGCCGCATCCTCGCTGACTTCGACCGCAGGCTTCGGAGCGTCGATGTTTCGGCGCCTCCGAGCGAGCGGCGCGCGTGGCGGTTCCGCGCCAAGTCGATTCCGCGCCTCATGCTCACGCTCGCCCTGGCCGTCGTCTTCCCGTTCGTCCTGCTCGTGCGACTCGGTTCCTGGTTGTACCTCCGATGGAACTACCCTACCTGGGTGGCGCTCGGCGTTGCCGCAGGGATCACGATCATCCTGTTGACGGTGTATGCCGCCTGGATCTCGCGCGCCCTCACGGGCCGCGCACGGCTCGTGACCGTGGCGAAGTGGGTGGCCGTTCCGCTGGTGCTCGCCTACTGCGGATATGCCCTCCTGTACGTGGCCGACACCAACACCAAGACCGCCGAAGTGCGCTCGTACTATCGAACGCTCCATCCGGTCCTGCGCATCGCGCTCTCGACGTTGATCCTGGCGGACGACGATCTCGTGATCACGGACCTGGCTCGCGAGCCGGAAGACTACGAGCGCATGGGACTCCCGGTCCGCGATCGGTCCCATCATTATCGCCAGGGCGACGGCTACGTCCACGCGGCGGACTTGCGGACGATCGGCCGTCCGGGATGGCGGAGCTGGCTGATGGAGCGGTATTTCCGCCTCATGGGCTTCCGGACACTGCGGCACGTGGGGACCGCCGACCACCTCCACGTGGGGCTTGGCATGCCCCCCGCCTCGGGCCGCTGACATCGTTCGCCGAGAGCGCCGAGCGGGCGCCGATGGCGGGGCCCCGTCGTACCGTCTTACCGTCCTACCGCCCAGCCAACTCCACCAACGCCGCCGCGTACATCGCGAGCGCGAGCCGAAAATCCGCACGCGAGAGGTACTCGTGCTCGCTGTGGCCCGTGTACGGCTGGCCGGGCATCGCTGGACCGAAGTTGACGCCGTTGGGCACCAGCCGCGCATGCGTCCCGCCGCCGATCGCGATCGGTTGCGCGTCCTGTTGGCCGCTGTAGAACCGAAACACGTCGAGCAGGACGGGGACGTGCGGCGCGTCTTCGGGGAAGTACGGCGGGGTGATAACGGTCGTGAACTCCACGTCGAGACCCGTGGTCCCCTCCCAGCCCTCGATGGCTTCGTGGATCAGGCTGTCGAGATCGTCCCCGCTCCTGCCGACCGGACTTCGGATGTTGACCGTGGCGGTGAGCACTCCATCGTTACCCTTACCCACCAGGGTGAGCGCAAGAGTGAGTGGCCCCATGAAGTCGTGGGTGTAGGCGACCTCGCCGAACCGTTCCGCGTAATCTTCGGTTCCGATGAGATCGTTCGTGAGCCGCACCAATCGCGCCGCCGGCGTCGATGGCCATTCGGAGCCGAGCACGGCGGCCAGGTGGGTCACGGCATTGACGCCGTCCCACGGCTTGGACGAGTGTGCCGCAACGCCGCGGGCCGTGACGATGAGGGAGTCTCCCTCGCCGCTGAACGTGTAGGTCACCCGGTCGTCCGCGGTGGCCCGTTCGCGCAGTACCCGCTCCAGTGCCAACGTATGGGAGACGATCACCGCTCGAGCGTCTTCCGGTACCTGCGAAGCAAAGGCGCCACCCTGAAAGGACACCAGCCGCGGCTCCGTGCCCTCGTCAGCATCCGCATCGCGTGCCGGGAACCGGATCGTGACCGCGTTCCATCCCTTCTCGGCCGTGACGACCGGGTATTCGGAATCGAGCGCCACGTTGAGATCGGGCGGCGGGTTCATGGCCAGGAACCGTTGGAACGGCGCCCAGTCGGATTCCTCTGAGTAGGAGACGATCAACTCCACGCGCCGAGCGAGCGGGATTTCGAGGTCACGGACCGCTCTCATGGCGTAGAGCGCGGCGACGATCGGTCCCTTATCGTCCTCGGTGCCTCGAGCCACGAGTCGGCCGGGCTCGCTAATCGTATCGAGCGTGAACGGGTTTGCGGCCCACTTGGCCGCATCGGCCGGCTGCACGTCGGCGTGGGTGATGAGACCCAGTCGGCGGTCGGCATCGCCCAATCCGATCACCACCACGGCTCCGTGATCCGCGAAGTCGAGGCCCAGCTCGCGCGCCTTGGCCTCGAGGTAGCTGGTCATGGCCCGGAACTCGAGGTTGAACGCGTTCGGAATCCCGGGTCGCGCCACGGTCCGGAACGCCACCAGCTCCGCGAGTGTCGTGACGGCTTGATCGAGGTAGGTGTCCGTGGCGTGCGCCGCCACTTGCTCTGCGGCTGCCGACGGCACCACCGATTGAGCGCCCGCGGCGGTGGGATGCGCGAGGGCGAGGCCACACGCCAGCGCGGCGAGCCGAGCGAATTGAATTCCTGCCGACACGAGACCCTTCCTGCTGCGAGTGAAGATCGCCCGACCCTCTCTCGACATCGCACTCAAGCTACTCAAAGGATTGCACATCGTCATCGGTCCCACCTCACGACCCGACACTCACCGTCCTACCATCCTACCGCCCGGACCAACATCTTACGAGTCGAACCGCCTCACGGCCTGACGCCAACCGGGAGGAGCCATGCCGAGGAACGAGTCCGCCCGCATAGCGGCCAAGTTCGCGCCCGTTTTCGCGCACAAGGTGTCCGACGAGTGGCGGGCGGCTGACCAGTTCACGCGCGTCGACTTCGGAGGTCCGCTCAGCACGATCGCCCGGAATCCTAGCAGGCTGTTCGCGCTCGACAAAGACCACGAGTTCGACGACCCGACGGTGTACTACAGCGTGTGCGAGACGACGACGCACTGGTTCATCGTCTATGCCGTGTACCATCCGTTCGACTGGTGGAAGCGCGACAAGCCGACCAACCTTTACGACGCGATCCGTGACCGCGTGGACGAGCACGCACACGACATGGAGGGCGCGCTCGTCGTGGTCCGGAAGGTGGAAGGCTGGATGGCGGGCGGGCGACGCCGGCAGGCAAAGCTGGTGATCGACGGGCTCGTGACCGTGAGTCACCTCAACTTGTATCTCTACACCGAGCCGCGGATTCCCATCAAGAAGGGAGCGTCCGTGCCGGCGTCCGGCCCGCCGTCGCTACGCGTGGTCAAGTTCAACGAGACGGTTGATGGCAACATCTGGCTCGACAAGGACACCGGTCGCATCAAACTGTACGTGGAGTCCCGCGGGCACGGGATCCGCGGCGATCACACCTCGTGGGGCGGCGGCGACCGGGTGTGGTACTATCGACTCAAAGGCGTGGGGGGCGACCCCGGCATGCTCAACGACGACGACGAGACGCGGGTGTTCAAGTACGAGTTGAGGGACCTGTTCGCGTCACGGGGCCTGTGGGAGCACCGCTACGACGAGAACGTGTTCCGCCAGGGGGAGAATGGCCGTTGGGGTTTCACGTGCCTGGATAAGCTCACCCGGGGGAAGCCCATCGCCAGTGCGGCGAATCCCCCGTGGAGCTGGAACGATCACAACGACCCGAGCCCCATCGGCGAGATCGCCACCGATCCCGCGTGGTTCATTGCCCGCTACGCGCAGGGGTGGGGACCGGTCAGCCAAGAGTACGTCCGCAACCCATACTTCGGGATCGGGGGCTGACCCCCGGGGAAACGCGCTGACTGCTAGACTCAGGGCCTGAGGGAGCGACTGGAAAGGGGGACACCACGCCGAACGACAGCGAGCAGGTGAAGCGCCTCCACGCGGAGGCCCCGCTGACGGATGTCCACGTGCATCCGTCGCTCAAGGCCTATCTGTTCCGGCGCAACCTGTGGCGGCACTACTGGTCCGGAACGGAGTTCGATCCGTTCTCGAGTCGAAGCGACTTCAAGATGCTGGAGGCCGGTGGCGTGCGCGTGATCTGGACCGCGCACTATCTGCCCGAGCTGGAGTTGTTCAAGCAGTGTTTTTGGATGCGGCTGGCCGGCTGGCTCACGCTGCCTGTCTATCGGAAGATGATCAGCGGCAGCCGCATGGACCGGGTACTCGACATGATGGACGCGATGGAGAGCGAAATCGGCCGCAAGCCGGATCGGGTGGAGCTCGCGCGCACTGCCGCGGACGTGCGGCGCATTCGCTCCGAGAACAAGATCGCGGTCGTGCACACGATCGAAGGCGCCCACGTGCTCGAGGGGGACGTCGACAACCTCGATCGCCTAGCAAGCCGCGGCGTGGCCATGCTCACCCTAACCCACTTCTTCGATCACAACGTTGCGGCACAGGTCGTGAGCCTTCCCAAGAAGTACGTCGTGAACCAGATCTGTCGCTTCGACTTCAGCTGGCGGCATCCCGAGGCGCTGACGGACTACGGCAAGGAGATCGTGCGCCGGGCCGGGCAACTCGGCGTCCTGATCGACGTCACGCACTGCATGCTCAAGGCTCGACAGGCGGTGTACGTCGAGATCGGCCGCAGTCGGCCCATTGTCGCGAGCCACGTCGGGGTGCAGCACATCCACGCGGATCCCTACAACCTTCGGGACGACGAGCTCCGGGAGATCGCCGCTGGTGGGGGCCTCATCGGCGTGATCTTCTTCAACTACTGGCTGGACCCGCGTGACCCCAAGAACGGCCTCGACCCCATCTGGGAGACCATCGAGCACATCCACACCGTCACGGGATCGTTCGACCACATCGCGCTCGGCACCGATTTCGACGGCTTCACCGACCCGCCCGACGACGTGGAGGATTCCTCCGAGATGGGCGTCGTGACCCAGATGCTCCTGGACCGCGGCGTGCCGGAGAACGACATACTCAAGATCCTCGGAGGGAACGCGCAGCGAGTGTTGGAGGCGGGCTGGCGGTAGGGAGCGAGCCCAATACGATGCCGGCGCGTGAGCGAAACGCGAGCGCTACCCCCGTTTGCGTGGCGATTGCGGTGAATTGTGATCGTCGTACCGAGTATGGAAATACTGGCTAGGCCCCGATTCCGTCTCAGCGCTGCTCGACCGCAACGAACGGGCGGCGTTATCTACTCCTCGTTCCGTTTCACTCCAAGTCGGCCGTCCACTATTGTGGCATTCGAAAGCTTCCAACGCGAAAGGTAATGTCGGACGCGCGATCGCGTTCTCTGACTTGGTTCTAGGCCGTAGACTCTGGCTATGGAAGGCGCGATATTGCGAGGTTCGGGGGCGGACCCACAGCCAATGTCCAGAAGGAGATCAGTTGGAGCGACCCTGGCGACTAGCTCAGCAGCGATGTTCCAGTGGCGAGGCTCCTCAAGTCCTCGAAGAAGGCCCTGCTCATAAGCTTCAGTGTATAGGAGCCACTTCATCGGCCCGGTCTCTCATTCCGACTGGACTGAGTTACGGGAAACAGGTCAGCTTCACCCTCGCTGGAATGGAAGAGAATCATCTCCCATGAGAATCCTCAAGTTCGGCGGTTCGTCCGTGGCTACGGCCGATCGCATTGCTCGGGTGGCCGAGATCGTGCGGCGGGCGAGCGCCGAGGGCGAGGTGGCGGTAGTGGTCTCGGCCCTGGGCGGGGTGACCGATGCGCTCGGCGAAGCGGCGGAGGCGGGCCGGTGGCGGGGCGAGGATGTCGCGAGCCGGGTCGCTCAGCTCGAGCAGCGCCATCTCGAAACTGCGCGGGCCGTTGCGGATGCGCGAGAACACGGGGAGCTCGAGGCTCGAGCTCAAGTCCTTTTCGGGCAGTTGCGCGAGCTCCTCCACGGCGTAGGACTCGTCGGAGAGGTAAGCCCCAGAAGTCTCGATCGGATCCTCGCCTGCGGCGAGCTTCTTTCCGCGCCCATCGTTGCGGCCGCCCTTCGCCGCGTTGGCGTCGACGCAACCGACGTCGACGCGCGTCAGCTGATCCTGACCGACGCCGCACACGGCCACGCGCGGCCCGACGCCGCTGCCACGCGGGCGCGCATTCAGGGATGGTTCGAGGGAACCACCGCCGTAGCGGTCGTCACGGGTTTCATCGGCGCCACCGCCGACGGTGAGACCACGACGCTCGGGCGCGGCGGATCGGACTTCACCGCTTCGATCATGGCGGCGGCGGTCGGCGCCTCGGCGGTAGAGCTATGGACCGACGTCGACGGCGTGATGAGCGCTGACCCTCGCCTGGTATCAGACGCCCGACCCATCCGCCGACTGCGCTACGACGAGCTGATGGAGCTCTCCCACTTCGGCGCCAAGGTGGTTCATCCACCGAGCGTCCACCCGGTGCGCGCCTGCGGCATCCCGTTATGGATCAAGAGCACCTTCCACCCGAACAGTGCCGGCACCCTGGTGAGCGACGAGCCGGACGAAGGGGTGACGGAGGATTGTCCGGTCCGGGGCATCACCTCCATCCATCGGGTGGCGATGGCGCGGCTCGAGGGCGACGGCATGGTGGGTGTTCCGGGCGTCGCGATGAGGCTTTTCGGTGCCCTCGCCCGGCGCGGCGTCAGCGTCATCCTGATCACCCAGGGCTCGAGCGAGCACTCCATCTGCTTCGCCGTCGCGCCGGAGGATCTTGAAGCGGCCCGGCAGACCGTTGGAGCCGAGTTCGAGGTCGACCGGCGCGCGGGGGACATCGATGAGCTCAACGTCGAGGACGATGTCGCGGTGGTGGCGGTGGTCGGAGCGGCCATGTGCCAGCGTCCGGGCATCGCCGGCCGGCTGTTCTCGATCCTGGGTGAACGCGGCATCAACGTGCGTGCTATCGCCCAGGGTTCCTCGGAACTCAACATCTCGCTGGTGGTAAGGAGCGACGACGAGGCTCACGCGGTCCAGGCGATCCACCAGGCGTTCTTTGAGCGACCCGTGCCGACCGCGAGCCTCTTCCTGGCGGGAGTCGGGGGCGTCGGCGGCGCTCTGCTCGAGCAGCTGGCGGAGGAACGACCGGGGATCGGGAAGGCAACGCCCCGGCGTCTCCGGCTCGACGGAATCGCCAACAGCACGGCAGCGCTCATCGACACGAGCGGGATCGAACCGCAAGCTGCCCGTGACCGACTGCGGGCCGAGCGCGGCGCGGGCCGTTCGAGCGAGTTGATCGAGGCGGCCGTGGCCAGCCATTCGCCGGTGCGCATCTTTGTCGACTGCACCGCCTCCGATGACATGGCCGAAGCGTACGGGCGGCTCCTCGCGGGCGGGGTGACTGTCGTCACCGCCAATAAGAAGGTGCTGGCCGGCGAGATGGATCAATTTCGGAGGTTGACGGGGGTCGACGGCGCGGGCCTCTACCACGAAGCCACCGTCGGCGCCGGGCTGCCGGTGGTTCGGACACTGGCCGATCTCCTGGCCACTGGCGACGATCTCATCCGTGTCGAGGGTGTCCTTTCCGGCACCGCCAGCTTTCTGACCGGAGAGCTCGCGCGCGGTGAGCCCTTCAGTGCTACGGTCGGGCGCGCGCGCGAGCTCGGGTACACGGAGCCCGATCCGCGCGAAGACCTCGCAGGGGAGGACGTGGCGCGGAAGCTTCTGATTCTCGCGCGCATGGCCGGCGCCGAGCTCGAGCGCAGCGACCTCGCGGTGGAGCCCTGGATCCCGGCCGAGCCCTGGGCCGCCATGGCGCCCGAGGAATTCACCCGCCGGCTGCCGGAGCTCGATCCGGAGTTCGGGAGGCGGCAGAAAGCCGCGGCCGGAGCCGGCTCGCGCCTGGCCTACCTGGCGTCGTGGAACGGCTCGAGGGCCCGCGTCGCCCTTGTCGAGATCGCCCCGGAGCACCCCTGCTTCGATCTCGCGCCGGGCGAGAATCTCATCGCCTTCCACACCCGCCGCTATGCCGAAATGCCGCTGGTCGTGCGCGGACCGGGCGCTGGTCCACGGGTCACGGCCGCGGGAGTCTTTGCTGACATCCTGCGCGCGCTCGCGGAAAAAGGAAAGTGGCCATGACGCCACAGCCGAGAAGCCCCGACGATAGGATCCCTGTGGCGGTGCTGGGAGCCACCGGCAGCGTCGGCCAGCGTTTCGCCGCGCTTCTCGCGAGCCACCCCTGGTTTCGGGTGGCCGTTCTCGCCGCTTCCGAGCGCTCGGTCGGCCGTCCCTACCGGCAGGCCGTCCGCTGGGTCCAGCCGACGTCGATCCCGGCGGAGCTGGCCGATCTACCGATCGCACCCTGCGAGCCGCAAGCCGTGAACGGCTGCCGGCTGGCGTTCTCGTCTCTCGACGACGCCGTCGCGGGCGACGTCGAGGCCGAGTTCGCCGCCGCCGGGTTCCTTGTCGTCTCGAACGCCAAGAACCATCGGATGCACCCGCTAGTACCGCTGCTCGTCCCCGAGATCAACCCCGAGCACCTCGATCTGGCCGAACGGCAGGACTTCGGCGCGGGCAGGATCCTCACCAACCCGAATTGCTCGACCATCGGGCTGGTCCTGGCTTTGAAGCCGCTGGTGGACGCCTTCGGCGTCGATCAAGCGCACGTGGTGACGATGCAGGCGCTGTCCGGAGCCGGCGTGCCCGG
>JBDHEI010000073.1:0-13577 GCA_039591075.1 Gemmatimonadota bacterium | reverse complement strand
AACACGGTGCCATACTGCTGCGTGAGGCTGGGCCAGGCCGTGAGCTTGGCGGTGTCGAGTTGGACCAGGGGGGCACTGCCCCAGGCGGCGCGTCGCCGCTCAACCTCGAGTCCCGATTCATCGGGCCAGAGCTCAAGCCGATAACAGCCCGCCAGCTCCTGCGGAGTGGACGGGGCGTCGCGTTGGGCGTTAGTGGCGGAACAGCCTCCGGTCAGAGCCGCCAGCGCTACCAGGGTGGCGGACCGGAGTTTCCTCGGGAGCATGACGCCTCGAGGCGTGGCGGTCCTTGGCCTAGCGCCGCCGGTCCGGACGCACCTCGATGACTCGGCCCTGTGCATCACGCGAGTACATCGGCCCAAGCCACACATCGTTGATCAGCTGTAGCCCGCCGGCCGTCGCGTCGACCGCGGCCGCGCCGAGCGCCGGCGGTGCGCAGAACGGGCAGGCAAACGAGTCCCAGCCCGAGGTCGCCATCGTGTAGCCCATGTCACCCAGCGACTTGATGGTCACTGCGCTGAGCGGCATGGAGATTGCCGGCGCCTCAACGAAGCCTGTCATGATCTCGGTGTCCAACACCGACTCACGCCAGTGTACACACCTCGTCCCCTGGCCCCAGTCGTCTTCGACCGGCACCTTGTTTCCAGTGAAGGCGGCGCCACCGGTGCTGTCGAAAGCGGCAATCGCCTCTAGGCCCGAAAAGTACGGATCGGTCGTGAGCGGCGGCGGCGGGTCATCGGCTATCGGGAAGCACTGATCGTAATCGTCAATTGAGCCAAGGTCGTCGTTCAGCAGTCCGTAATCACCCCATAAGACGCCGACACCCAGCACATGTCCCATCTCGTGCAGCACGACGTCCCCAAACTGCGGTAAGCCCACGTCCGCGGTGTCGAACACCATGAACCCAAAGGCGGGCAGCCCACCAGTGGATCGTGCCCAGCAGGGGGCCGCAAACCCGAGGGTGTTGCCAAGACCGTCAATACTGTCGAGCACCACGTTGATCGCGAGATCGTCCACGTACTCGTCGACCAGTCCCCCACACACGATGAACGGAATCGTGACCTGTTCCGTCGGCAGGTCACCGGTGATGAGCGACTCCCATCGGGCCGCAGCATTGTTGAACGCCAGCGCCTGGCTCGCTGAGACGGGCGTGACGAAGTGCACGTCGATATCGAAGCCCCCGGTAGGCGGGTCCACGGTGACTCGCACCCTCCCGTCCGTTTCCGGTCCGCCGGTCGTGCCGATGATGTCGACGATCCCCGCACCCTGCGGAGTGACAACCCCGAACGCGTCGACCGTCGCGACTGCTGGGTCGGAGGTGGAATACGTCACGGCACTGCCCGTCAGGCGTCCAACGACATCGAGTGCCGTGCCCGTGACCGTTTGGGTTCCTCCACCCATCGACATCAGAAGAGATCCTGGCGACATCGACACGAACCCGTCCTCACCAACAACGTCGGCAGAGACGAAGACTTCGAACGCAAACGAGTCCACCGTTGTGGGAACGGTCCAAAACCACCTCTTCGTCGCCGTGATGTAGATGAATGGCGGATCGAGGCCAGGGACGTACCCAGTGTATAGGCGGTAGGGCTGCATGACGCCAGTGAAATCCCCGGTGCCATCGGTACTGTCGTCCGTGACGACCCCAGTGCCCGTCCCCAAGACGGTTGGTCCGCTATGCGTGAACACTCGAATTCCGGTCGTCTCAATTCCATCCGGACTGCCGAGCCCCTGGGGGATGCGGTTCCTCAAGTAGACGTCGGCCCAGAAGACCTCGGTGGCGGGATCATAGAACGGGGGTTTAATCGAAATCAGATCGACGTAGACACCCTGGCCGCCAAGGATGACCCGTTGCAGGCCCGATTCCCCATCTTCCTCCTTCGTCACTTCCTCCGGAGAGGTAACGGGTATGTCGTCCACGCACGCCGCAGCCGCGACGAGCAACATGAGGAAACTGATGGGGTAAACTGTGGTGCGTGGTATGCCGCGCATCTCTCGTCCCTCCATGTGGCAATCGCTCTCGCGCCTTCGCGCCCCGATTGGTCCGCAAGGTTTCCCGACCCAAGGCCCACACGACTGCCGCGAGCCTCCCGGTCGGCTGGACTCAGAAGACGGTGCTACCTCCGCCGCCGGTGCCGCCGCCACCGCCGATGGGACTGCCGGTCTGTAACGTGAGATCCGTGAGTTTGGGCAGGTCTCGCAGCTCGGGTCGGACCCACGGTTTCCGATCCCGCTGCTCAGTCCGCACTCGGTCCTGTGCGTTGTCGTCACGATCCATGACAGGCCTCCACGTGCCGAGATTCGCTCCTTCCGGCCATTATGGGACCGTGGACAGAGCTGCGCAAGTCGGGTTCTTGCTGCGGGTGGTTACACGGTTGGGCGGTTGCTGAGGTGTGACGCGTTAGCTTACGATGTTGCGTCACTCCGCTTCAGGAGATCGCCGCCGATGCACGCTGCCCTCGTTCTCGCAGCCGTCGCCGCCTTGCCCCTTGCACAGGCGGAACTGACCGTCAGCGCGTCAGCTGCCCAGTGCTGCACGGTCACCATCCGCGCGACGGTCCCGGAGGGGACGGGTACGGTGTACCTCACCGGCAACCTCGCCGAGCTCGGACCGTGGCGCCCCAACGGGATCGCGATGACGGGCGAGGGACGGGAGCGCACGGCGCAGGTCAGCGCGCCGATGGACACAACCATCGAGTACAAGTTCACGCTCGGCTCCTGGGACCGTGAGGCGCTCGGCCCCTCGGGCACGGTGCCGCCGAATCACCAACTGCTCATCGACGGCGACGTCGAAGCGTCGCACCACATCGCCGCCTTCAAGAAGGACCCGAGAGCGTACATCGCCGATTGGAAGAGCTCTGGCGTCCTCGGCCGACTGGTGTACTGGACGGACGTCTCGTCCGCCCACCTCGGCCCGACGCGCCACGTCGAGATCTGGCTGCCACCGGGCTATGACGAGGATCCGTCGGCGCACTATCCCGTCCTGTACATGCACGACGGCCAGAACCTGTTCGACCCCCGCATGGCGAGCACCGGGGTGGACTGGGGCGTGGATGAAGCGGTTGTGCGACTCGTGGATCAGGGCGTCATGCCGCCGATCATCGTCGTTGGCGTCTGGAACTCCGCGGCGCGGGGACAGGAGTACTCGCCTTGGCACGGCGCGCCGGAGTACGCGCGATTCCTCATCGCGGAGTTGATGCCGAGAATCGATGCGGAGTTCCGCACCCGGACGGAGCCGGAACACACCGCCGTCATGGGCTCCTCCATGGGCGGGCTCCTGTCCTTCTATCTCATAACACACCACGCAGACGCGTTCGGCGCGTGTGGCTGCGTGTCCACCCACTTCCCGCTGTCCGAGGCGGTGGTCGCGAGCGTCTTCCCGGTCTTGGCCACGGCGGCCGTTCCGGACGACACGCCATACGTCGTCCGCGACATTCAAGCCGGGCTGACCGCGCCGCCCGGTGCGCGCTACTGGTTTGACTACGGCACGCGAGGTCTCGATGCCGATTACGGCCCCACGCACGAAGCGGTACGAACCTGGCTCCTGGCGCAGGGCCTCGTGGAAGGTGAGGACTTCGTCGTCCGCGAGTACGAGGGCGCCGACCACAACGAAGCGTCCTGGCGCGCGCGCCTCGAAGACTCGCTGACGTTCCTGTTCGCTCGAAACCCACAATGACACGCGCCGTTCTCACCGCAACCTGCGCCGCGACGCTCGCCGTTCACGCCTCCTGCGCGCCCGGCCCGGGTCAGACCAGGCCGACTGGAGGGACGGCGCGGTGTGCTCCGAGATCTTCGTCCGTTCCTTCGCCGACAGCGACGGGGACGGCGTGGGTGACCTCGAGGGACTGATCCAGAGGCTCGCCTACGTCAACGACGGCAACCCTGACACCCACACCGATCTGCGCGCGGGGTGCCTGGCTCATGCCGATTGCCGCGTCACCCAGCTACCACGGGTACGACGTCACCGACTACTACCGGGTCGACCCCGTCTACGGCACCAATGCCGACTTCAAGCGGTTGATCGAGGCGGCACACCGACGAGGTATCCGGGTCCTTGTCGACCTGGTGGTCAACCACGTCTCGAGCGAACACCCCTACTTCCAAGACGCGCTGCTCCATGCCGACTCACCCTATCGGGACTGGTTCCTGTGGTCGGACACCGCAGGACCGAACAACGAGTGGGGTGGCAACAACTGGCGGAAGGCTTCCCCGCGGGACGAGTACTACTACGGGTTCTTCTGGCATACGATGCCGGACCTGAACTGGGAGACACCCGCCGTACGGGTGGAGGGGAGCGAGCCTGGGCCCGACGCGGCCCGGTACGAACGGCCGCTCGTCGCCCCGGGTCGGGTGCGCGCGGCGCTGTTCGTGGCGGGCAGCCGCGTCGTCACCGCCGATACCGACGCACCGAAGTTCAGGATTGCCGGGAGTACCGCTCCGCCTCTCCCCTAGCCCAGTGAGCTGACAGTATGGATCTCGCCTGGTTCGACGTCGTCGCGTTCGTCCTGTTCATTGCCTTTGTCATCGGCGTGTCGCTCTATGCGTCGCGCAAGGAGGACACCGGGGAGGATTACTTCCTCGCCGGACGGCGGCTCACGTGGTGGCTGATCGGCTTCTCCCTCATCGCGTCGAACATCTCGACGGAGCACTTCGTGGGTCAGGCGGGACGGGGGTTCGAGATCGGCCTGGCCATCGCCAGCTACGAGTGGATGGCCGCAGTCACGCTGGTCATCGTCGCCTTCTTCTTCCTGCCGCACTTCCTCCGGTCCGGGATCTACACCATGCCGGAGTTTCTCGAGTACCGGTTCGACGTCACCACGCGGACCATCATGGCGACGTTCATGATGTTGGCGTACGTACTGGTGGCCCTGGCCACGGTGCTCTACTCCGGTGCCCTCGCCCTTGAGGCGGTGTTCGGCATCGACACCATCGTGGGCATCTGGGGCATCGGCATGCTGGCGGGACTGTACACGGTCTACGGCGGCCTCAAGGCGGTCGTCTGGAGCGACCTCATCCAGGGCATAGCGCTGATCCTGGGCGGCCTCCTGGTGACGGTCCTGGGCTTTCAGGCCGTGGGGGGCGTGGGTGCGTTCTTCGAGCTCGGCCAGGACAAGCTCCACACGGTGCTCCCGTGGAATCATGCCGAGATGCCGTGGGTAGCGGTCTTCATTGGCGGGCTGTGGATCCCGAACCTGTTCTACTGGGGCATGAACCAGTTCATCACGCAGCGCACGTTGGGTGCCCGCAGCCTCAAGGAGGGACAGCGCGGCATCGTTCTGGCCGCGACGCTCAAGCTCGTCATCCCCTTCATCATCGTGTTCCCGGGAATCATGGCCGCGGAACTCTACGGTAACACGATCACCAACCCAGACCAGGCCTACCCAGTGATGATCCGGGAGATTCTGCCGGTAGGGCTCACGGGGATCATGTTCGCGGCCCTGTTCGGTGCCGTTATGAGCAGCCTGGACTCCATGCTCAACTCGGCGGCCACGATCTTCACCGTCGACATCTACCAGCGGCACGTCCGCAAGGGCGCGGCGGCTCCGGCACAGTTGGTGAAGACAGGGCGCGTTGCCACCGCCACGCTCGTCGTGATCGGTTGCCTGTGGGCGCCATTGGTGGCCCGCGCCGGGAGCGTTTTCGAGTACATCCAGATGTTCTGGGGCTTCATCTCGCCCGGCATCGTGGCATCCTTCTTCTTCGGCCTATTCTGGAAGAAGGCGCCGCCCATGGCGGCCTCGGGGGCGATGCTTCTTGGGATCCCCGTCTATGGGCTCCTGTTGTGGAGCCTCCCGGACGTAGCGTTTCTCCATCACATGATGATCACGTTCCTGGTGCTGGCGCTGTTCATGACCGTCGTCACGCTCTGGCGCCCGCGCACCAGCCCGGCGGTGATGCCCCAAGCACCGAGCATCGACCTGACCGCCAGCCGCGGCGCCAAGGTCGGTGGCGTGCTCGTGATCCTCGCCACCATCGGGCTGTACATCGTGTTTTGGTGAGAACCGCCATGGATGCCCGGGTCGGTCCGGCGCGCGCTACGAGGTGGGCGCGCCGGTAGCCCACAGTCGACGTGGGCTCAGCGTGTCGACACCCAGATCAGAAACGCCCCCGCGGGCACCCGGACTTCGTGCGTGCCTCCGCCGAGCCGCGCGTACTCGCCGTCGACACCGTCCAGGTCTACACGCTCTCGGTCGCCCACCTGTCGCCAGGCGCCTTCTGGGAGATCGAACGGGAACACCCCCTCGTGTGTACCGCTATTGGCCAGAACCAGGACCCGCTCGCCGACCACGTACCCCAGGAGCGTGGTTTCACTCGGCGTGATCCAGCGGTAGTGCCCGTCCGGCATCTCGGCGACACGGAACACGCTGCCGTACTCCGACATGCGCAGCGCCAGGAGTCCCCGCCAGTAGTCGCGCATGGCCGTGTGATCCGAGCCGGGGGCGAGGTTGTCCCACACGAACCGGTTTGGGGTCCGCAGGTTGTAGGTGTCGTCCCGGCCCTTGAATTGGATGGGTCCGCCCGCCACGTCAACCGAGAATTCCTCGTGCGGCGCCAGCCCCTTGGATCGGAGCATCTCGGTGCCCCCATGGATCACCACGGGTCCCGCCGACGTGAGCAGCAGCCCGGCGGCGATCCGCACGGCGGCGAGATCCACACCTAAAAGCCCGTTGTGATCGTCGTTCAGGGCGTAGCGATCGGCCAGGGCCCAGTTGTCGTGGATGTCCAGGTAGGAGATCCCGTTTGTGGTGCGCGGCTCCTCGGCATAGTCGTTGGACAGCGCGTGCATGGCCGCATCCCGGGCGGCGCCGTCCCCACCGGCCCACCCGCGATCGTTCACGTCGAACGGGCTACCCTTGAAGGCGTTGCGGGCGTCGTCCTGGAAGAACGTGATCGGGGCGTCGGCCTTGTACCAAGCCCAGTCGGGATTGGCGCGGACGTCGGGATCGCTGGGTGGGATCCACGCTTCCCCGTAGATGATGAGGTCCGGCGGTAGCTCCCGCTTGACCCGACGCAGCGTCTGCTCGTCGACCTGGCCCGCCAGGTCGATTCGGAAGCCGTCCACGCCGAGTTGCTCCACCCAGTGCCGGAGCTGGTCCACGATCCAGCGCTGCACCATGGGCCGCTCCTCCGACTTGACCTCGTTTCCGAAGGGACCGATGTGCTGGACGCGCTCGTCGGTGCGGAAATAGAGGGGCAGATCCAGAACATTGAAGTTCAGGAGCAGGTGCCGGCCGTCCATGTTCTCGCCGGTGTGATTCGGCACCACGTCGATGATGACAGCAATGCCCCGCTCGTGGAACGCGCGGACGAGCGCCTTGAACTGCTCCCGTTGCACTCCCGCCTCGGCGTCCCGCGATCGGAAGCGGCTCTCAACAGCGAACGCGTGGGTCGTGCGGTACCCCCACTGGTAGTTCTCCCGATCGATCCCCATGGCCCGCGCGAACGAATTGCCGGCGAAGACGGCCTGCCACTCGGCGTCCGGGTAGTGCAGGTACTCCTGCACCGGCATGAGGTGGACCACGTTGACGCCCAGGTCCACGAGATAGTCGAATCCGACGGGCTTGCCGTGCGCATTCACGAGACCAGTCCGGGCCATGGCGGGCAGCGTCCCGGTCTCCGCGTCGTCCACCGGAAGGAGGTCGGTGAAGTCCTGGACGTGCACCTCGTAGGCCACCACGTCTTCCATGCGCGGCCGTCCGCCCGCCACGGGGGGCGGTGGCGCACCGTCACGCCACACCCGTGACTTGCCCAGGGCATCGTCATTGACCAGCGCGTAGGGATCCGAGACGTGGACCGGATGGGTCTCGTAGAACCAGTTCCCGGGATCGGCCGGACCGTGAACCGTGAAGTCGTACCAGGTGCCGTGAAGATCCCCGGTCTCCGTCGCCTCCCACACGCCGTCTTCGTCTTTTGCCATCTCGATGACGCGCAGGGCATCACCGGGCGCGTCGTCCTTGCCGCGATACAGATGGAGCCGCACGGCGTGTGCGCGGGGGGAGAAGATCCGGAAGGTGGTCGCGGTACCGTCGTCCAACACTACAGCGCCCAGTGGCTTGGACGAGTAGAGGCTGCGGAACAGCGCATCCCGTCGGACCAATGCACGGAGGCCCAGCCTGGGGATCTCCAGATAGTGGACCCGCATGGGATCCAGCGCTAATCCTGGGACCACGAGCGACTCGGTGGCGGTATTGGGCAGCACCTCCGCAATCGGGATCTCCCTGTCCTGGCCGTCGATGAGGCGATAGGCGGAGCGTTCGAACGGTCGCTCGACGCCGGTGAGCGTGTATCGGATGGCGGTCGGACCGTGAATCTCGGCCCGGAGGCGTGGCTCCGACTCCTGCCCCTGCGCACTCGCGCCGTGGGCCACCAGCAGGCCGGCCACGAGCAGGGCGGCGCTACGCGACAGCCGCCGACACGTGATCATGATCCGCGTTCTTTCCATCGAAACTCTGCTCAGGGCGGGCGGTTGGTCCCGCAGGACGTGCCAGTGAGCGGTACACGGCCTACCTGCTCGTCCGAGTCGCGAACTGCAGCGGCCGAAGGGACCAACCGCGGACGACTTGTGCAGAGCATCCTAGCGCCACTCGCTCAGGAGCACGAGAGCGAACCCGGTCGTCAGCGAGACCTCCCCGTTGGTGACCGTGCCCGTCACGCCCGAGTAGGCGTCCATCAGGTCGGTGCCGTCGGGAAACACGCCGAAGACGGGTATGGTCTTGGTGTCTTTCGCTTGGTCCATCGCCACGAGCACGCGATCGACGACATCGTCCGTCTCGAGCGCGCGGCTGAAGATGTACGGCGCTTCCTGGAGCCGGCGATGCGCGCCCGCACCCACGGCCGGGTGGGCCCGACGAAACCGGCCTAGCTTCTGCCAGTGCCGCAGGATCGCTGCCGTGGAGTCCCCGCGCTCCAACTCGCCCCAGTTCATGAACGAGCGAAGGTTGGCGTCGCCCCTGGCACCCTCAACCCTGAGCGGCCGGGCCAGCTCATCCCCGTAATAGATCTGGGCGCCGCCCGGTGCGAGAAGCAGGCGGGTTCCGGCGCCGAAGGGATCCTTCCGGTCCGGGTCGTACGGCGCTGCGTCGTCGTGCGAGCTGACGTAGTTGAGGATCGAGACTCCCCGGAGCGCGCCCTCACGCAGCGCCGCGGCGTACCGCGCGAACGTGTCGTCCATGGACCTGGCGGCATCGCCTTTGAATCCGAAGTTGATGAGGCCGTCATACCCATAATCGAAGAAATCGACGGTCCGGTCACCGAAGTCGAAATCCCGGCCGAGATGCACACCGTAGTTGGACACCTCGCCCACCATGTAGAAGGGGAGGTCGTCCAGTGCCTGCTCCGGATGGGCCGCCTTCCAGTCAGCGAAGGCGAGCGCGGCCTCCTGTTTCAACTCGGCTGCGGCCGCCTCCTCGAAGTGTTTGGCGGTGTCCATCCGGTAGCCGTCGAGCCCGAGCTCGCGCACCCAGTCGGTGAGCCACTTCATGACGTAATAGCGAGGCGCTCGGGGGTAGCCGGTGCGGGCGAAGAAGGCATCGAGCTCGGCCAGCTCCTGCTCCAGCCGCGCCTCGCGCTCCCATTTCGCGATCAGCAGGCCGGGGAGCTCCACGGGATCGTCCCGCTCGGTGAGGATGTCTGGCAGGTTGTCCACCAGTGTGCAGTCCACCGTGGTGACGTAATCCCGGTAGGTGCACCGCGGAGCAGTGCGAACCCATTGGTCCGGCCACTTGGGGTCCGTGGGCGTCACCGGCCCAGTGTGGTTGATCACGGCGTCCATGAGGACGCGGATACCGCGTCGATGGGCCGCATCCACCAGCGCGCGCAAATCGTCGACGGTTCCCAGTGCCGGCTCCACAGCTGTCCAGTCTCGAGTCCAGTAGCCGTGGAAGCCGTAGGTCTTCCCCGTCCCCTCGTCGACACTCCCGCGGATCTGCTCCACGAAGGGGGTCAGCCAGATGGCGTCGACTCCCAAGGAGTCGAAGTACCCCGCCTCTAGCTTTTGGAGCACACCCGCGAGGTCCCCACCCTGGAAGCTGCGCAGCACCGCCCCGTCCTGCGCGCGGCCCTGCGCGAGGTCGTTGCTCGGATCGCCGTTGTAGAAACGATCGGTGAGGAGGAAGTAGACCGTGGCGCTGTTCCAGAACACCGCCGGATCCGCAGCCACTGCCGACCGGTCGTCTCGGCCTCGCGCGTCGGAGCGGGGAGCGTCAGTCCGGCACGCCGAAACCAACACGGCGCCGAGGCTCACGAATGCCGCGGCCCGAAGTACGATCGTCATGTTCGAATCACCCTTTCGCTGTGAAGCCAGTGGAGCGTGCCGGCGGGCCCCTCCGCGGCCTGCAGTTCGCGCGGTCCAGCGAACACGCTAGCGGGCGCGCCGCCCACTGACGCCCGCTGCGGGGCCGTCATCCCGATACCGCGGCCGCCACGTCGTCCGCATCCTCAACGAAGAGCGTCAGGGCCGCGGCGAGCACGAGGGACGCGACGCCAACGAGGAGGGCGTAGATCGCCTCGCCGCCGAAGAAGCGTCCCACGACGAAGCCCAAGATCGCCGCCGCGACGATCTGCGGGATGACGATGAAGAAGTTGAAGACGCCCATGTAGTAGCCCATCTTCGAGGGCGGCAGCGACCCGGTCAGGATCGCATACGGCATCGACAGGATGCTCGCCCAGGCAATCCCCACTCCCACCATGGAGCCCAACAGGTACCGGGGCTCCGAGATCGCGAAGATGGAGAGGAGCCCAGCCGCGCCACACACCAGGCAGATGGCGTGGGCGATCTTCCGGCTGGTCCGTTTCGCCAGGACCGGAATAGCGAACGCCACCAGGGCGGCAACGCCGTTGTAGGCGCCGAATGCGACCCCTACCCAGTTGGCCCCTTCATTGTAGAGCGCCGACGTCGTGTCATGGGTGCCGTAGATGTGGCTGGTCACCGCCGCGGTCGTGTAGATCCACATGGCAAAGAGGGCGAACCACGAGAAGAACTGCACCCAGGCCAACTGCTTCATGGTGTGCGGCATGTCCTGAAAGTCGTTCAGAATGGTGACGAAGCCGTTGTCGTACTTGCCGCCGCGCTGCATCAGTCCACCGAGGACGAGCAGCACGCCGACGAATCCGATCCCGGCCGACAGAATCATGACCTGGTAGAGCTGTTCGCGGGCCAGCCACGCGCTGAACAGCGAACCCACGGCCAGAAGGATCAACCCCAGACGAAGCTGCCGGGCGCCGTTCCGTGCATATTCTTCCGCCGTGCGTAGCTCCCTCACCTGCCCTTCCCGCTCCTGGTTGTCTTCGAAGGACGCCATTTCCTCCGGCGAGTACTCCCTGGACCGGATGACGGTCCACAGCACGGCGACGAAGAACACCGCGGCGCCGAGGTAGAAGGAGAGGCGCACCGAGTCGGGGATCACACCCCGGGGCGCTTCGTTGCTCACGCCAAACTGCTCGGTGAGCAGCCACGGGAGCGCGGACGCCACCACCGCGCCCGTGCCGATGAAGAAGCTCTGCATGGCGAACCCGGTGGTGCGCTGCTCCGAGGGCAGGTTGTCTCCCACGAAGGCGCGGAACGGCTCCATGGAGATGTTGATGGAGGCGTCCATGATCCACAGCATGCCGGCCGCCACCCACAGCGTGGGCGAGTTCGGCATGGCGATCAGGGCCAGCGAGGCGAGGATGGCACCGCCAAGGAAGTACGGACGGCGGCGGCCCAGGCGATTCCATGTGCGGTCGCTGAAGTAGCCCACGACGGGCTGTACCAGCAGTCCGGTCACGGGGGCGGCGATCCACAGAATGGGGATGTTCTCCACACTGGCGCCTAGCGTCTCGAAGATCCGACTCACGTTGGCATTCTGCAGGGCGAAGCCGAACTGAATGCCCAGGAAGCCGAAACTCATGTTCCAGACGTCCCAGAACGACAGGCGCGGCTTGGGCCGGACGGCAACGGGAGCGGTGGCGGCGCGTGATTCCATAACGGCCCCGGTCTTATTGGTGGACTCTAACTCCGACTGTCATCAGTGGCGGCGGAGCCGCTGTTCCCAGCCAGGCGCGACGCGAGCACAGAGAACAGCGGGGCGCGAACCGCTTTGCGGCGGTAGGACCTGTGGAGCTCCCGCGGCCCATAACGTTCTCGCAGCGTGCGCCGCGCCTGGCTCTCACGATACTCACTTCGGGTTCCGAGCGTCGTTGAGGCGACGGAGGAGCGCGGCGACCTCTGTGTCGCCGAAGATCTCGTCGAGGAGTTTCCGCATGGGGCGCTGCCAGTTGGGGCGCTCCGACGACCGCGTCCCGGGGAGGTTCACCCCCCGATCCTCGAGCAGAAGATCCTCTAGCCAGGGGACCACCAGCGGGCTGTCGGACCGTCCCAGCCATTCCAGCAGCTGGGCCAAGAATGCCTGGGGCTCATCCACGCTGCTGTCCAGCCGGTCGGCGAGCCGTTGGGTGGCACTCGATCGTTCCTCGCGGACGCTCGGGACCGCCTCCTCCGCTAGGAGGCCGTGCCGCACCCGCTCGTCGATATCCGCACCTACAAGCCACCCCGCGAAGGTGGGTGTGTCGTGCGTGCCCACCTGCGCCATGTCAGCGGCGGTGGGTGGCGCCACGTCCGGGTCTTTCGACGCCTGGAACTGCGCCAGATACGTCCCCCAGATCCGATGGCGTGGCAGCGCCTCGTCGATCTCCGCAGGGACGGTGCCCAGGTTCTCGCCCACCACCTCGCACCGGTGCCGGTTCGACTCCAGCGTAAGGATGGCGAACAGTTCGTCCGCCGGGTAGGAGACGTACGTCCCTTCATGCAGCCCGAACCCGTGCGGAATCCAGTAGAGGCGGGTCCAGGCCATGATGTGATCCACCCGGAGCACGCCCGAGAGCGCTGTTTGGTTGGCGATGGACGCCGCCAGATACCGGTGACCCTCGCGACGCGATACCTCGGGGAGCACGGGGGAGAAGCCCCAGTCCTGTCCGCTCGGGAAGCCGCCGTCGGGCGGAGCGCCGACCGACATCCCCTCGCCGAAGAGCGCCTGTCGCGACCACGGATCGTAGCCGTCGGAGTGCACCCCCACCGCCAGATCCAGCCCCAGGCGGATCCCGTCGCTGTCCAGGCGCCGGCGCAGGTCCCGGAGCTGGCGGCGCACCATCGTCTGCGCCACGAGGTGAAACCGTTCTTCCTGGGCATCGACGTGCTCGGGCGCCAGCGTGCCGGCCCGCGCCTCGGCGGGCCACGCCCGCCAGTTCCGGCCCAGCCGGACCTGCCCACCGCGGAACCGCGCGTACCGCTCCAGCTCGTCATCCAGCTCGGACGGGTCCGGCATCGGGAGCCCGGCCAGGGCCGCGCGGACCTCGGCGTCCGCGCGGGTTACGTCCAGGGTCGTGGGGAGCGCCGCCGGGCGGTGGGCATTCCCCAAGTCGAGCATCAGCTCGGACCAGAAGAGGCGGCTCACCGGGGAGTACGGGCTGGGCTCCGGTGGCTCCGGGTTGAACGTGGGATGCACCGGGAGGACCATGACCAGGTCTCCCCCATTGTCGCCCACCCAGCGACACAGGGACTCCAGGTCCCGGAGGTCCCCCAGGGAGCGGCTCCGCGCCGAGCG
>JBDHEI010000072.1:0-16837 GCA_039591075.1 Gemmatimonadota bacterium | reverse complement strand
CGACAAGATGGACTACGTGAGCGACACGCTCGGTGTCGACGCGATCTGGATAACGCCTTTCTACCCTTCCCCGATGGCCGACTTCGGCTACGACGTCTCGGACTATTGCGACGTGCATCCGCTGTTCGGCGATCTCGCGACGTTCGATCGGCTCGTGGCACGCGCCCACGACCTCGGTCTCAGGGTGATCATCGACCTCGTACCGAACCACTCGTCCGATCAACATCCGTGGTTCATCGAGTCTCGGAGCTCACGCGCACACCCTCGCCGTGACTGGTACGTGTGGCGGGACCCGAAGCCGGACGGCTCGCCGCCCAGCAACTGGCTCAGCGTGTTTGGTGGCTCAGCGTGGGAGCTGGACGAGTGGACGGGTCAGTACTGCCTGCATTCCTTCCTGAAGGAGCAGCCCGATCTGAACTGGCGCAATCCGGCGGTGAAAGCAGCGATGTTCGACGTCATGCGCTGCTGGCTGGATCGCCACGTGGACGGATTTCGCCTTGATGCGGTGCTCTTCATGATGAAGGATCCCGCGGAGCGAGATAATCCACCGAACCGCGACGGCTTGCAGCACATGCACAAGTCGTTGGGTGCGTACGAGTCCCAAGTGCATTTGCATGACCAGGGGCACGCAGACCTGCATCAGGTGTTTCGCGACATGCGTGCGCTGCTGGATGAGTATGAGCCGGCGCGGATGGCGCTGGCGGAGATGCACGTTTTCGACTGGGAACGATTGGCGTCGTACTACGGCGAGGACCTCGACGGAGTGCACATGCCGGCCAACTTCGGGCTCTTGAAGGCGCCCTGGACGGCGGCCGGTGTTCGAGGGGTCGTGGACGGCCTCGAGGCTGCGTTGCCCCGGGGCGCGTGGCCCAACTACGTGCTCGGGAGTCACGACGACCAACGGTTGGCCACCAGACTAGGAGAGCACGGAAGCCGCCAGGCGGCGGTGCTGCTCCTCACGCTGCGCGGGTCGCCGACACTGTACTACGGCGACGAGCTCGGTATGCGTGAAGCCAGGATTCCGGCGCACAATCAGCAGGATCCCTGGGGCATGTCCGAACCCGGGCTGAGTCGCGATGGCTGCCGCACGCCGATGCAGTGGTCGCCAGATCCAGCGGCCGGGTTCACGTCGGCCCGTGAACCATGGCTGCCGGTAGGGAGCGACCGCGCCATGCGGAATGTGCAATCCCAGCTCATGGATCCGGACTCGCATCTCAACCTATATCGCCGGCTGCAGTCGCTCAGACGGGACTCGGCGGCGCTCAGAACCGGGTCGTATCTGCCCGTGGATCCGGTTCCGTCCGAGTGCTTCGTGTTCGAACGCTCCCAGGGATCCGAGCGCGTGATCGTAGCCATCAACTTCGCAGCTGCACCGCTTTCCATCGACACCGCGGGAATCGCTGGCCGGATAGCGGTGTCCACGCAGCGCGTGAACGAGGGCAACGAGGTGAGGGGTGCCCTCCATCTGTTGCCGTACGAGGCTGTCGTGGTGGTGTAACGCGCGAGCGGCTGCCTGAGATCAGAGAATCACAGGCCGATCCCAGCGAGATCATCGGAAGAGAGCACCGGCATCGCGCCCCGCTTGGTCGCGACGAGAGCCGCGTACCTATTGGCCACGTGGAGGGTCTCTTGTAGTGTGGCGTTGCGAACGAGCTGATGGGCCATGGCGGCTGTGAACGCATCGCCAGCGCCCACCGCATCACCTGTGGAGGCGTCGATTGCAGTGCCGGGTGTGGAGACCGTTCCTTGCAGGGTGGTGATGGAGGCACCGCCCTTCCCCCGAGTCACGCACACGGCCCGCACCCCGACGTCCTGAAGTAACCAGCTGATGAGCGATGGCCGCTCGAGCACCATAGATAGCCGAGCCACCTCCGATTCGCTCATCTTGACGACGTCGGCAGTCCGCAACGTGGCATCGATGACTTCCGCATCGATGAATGGCGGACGGAGGTTGACATCGAAGACGACGAGTGCCTGCCCGCGCGCCTCTGACAGGAGTTGGTGGATGCCCGCCCGGCTTGGCTCGCTTCGCTGCGCCAGCGAGCCGACGCAGATGATATCCGCCGTGCGCGTGAGCGTACGAGCATCATCTTCTGCCGCAATGTAATCCCACGCTACGTCTTCGGTAATCGCATACCGAGGCTCCGACTCCTCGATCGTCACCGATACGGTGCCCGTGGGCCTGGTGCCGTCGCGTTGTACGAAGTCGGTAACGACACCTCGTTCGCGAAGAAATGCGACCAGGTCGGCCCCGGCCGAATCGTCCCCCACCCGCGTGACGATCACACCTCGATCACCGAGGCGCGCGGCGTGGTACGCAACGTTACACGGTGCGCCGCCCGGCCGGCGTTGATCCGGAAACACATCCCATAGCGCCTCGCCGATGGCTACGATCGTCTTGGACAAGGGCAGCCACCTGTATCTGCCTTCACCTAGGGTCTACCACCACGCGATCACGAAGATCGCTATGAGCACGAGCATGGCGGCAGACTGGTATCTGTAGTTCTTGTACCACGCGAGGCGGCGGAGGGCCGGCGTTTCTGCCGCTAAAATGGCCGGCGACCACGTCAATGTGCGCACGACCTCCTCGTCCGGCTTGTCAGTCGCGAGGCTCACGACCACGAGAGCGGCGAGTGAGATCATCAAAAGGATTGGCGCAAGATAGAGAAAGTGTATGACCGGTGTGCCCGCAGTGGCCATCTGGATCTCCTCCGGCGTCAGTGCGTGCGTCTGGACGATGATCGATCCCGAGAGCGCGAGGACGAAGAAGAGCGCGGCCGCTAGGTGTCCAACCACGAGTGCCGCAAGAGCACCATGCCCGTTCGCACGCTTCCAGAACACGCCGGCGAAGAAGCACGCGACAATCGGCGGTGCGAGGTAGGCCAGCATCTGCTGCAGGTACGTCCAGATGTTCGGAAACTTGACGATCTGCGGCGCCCACAGGATCGCAAGCGTCATGAACACGAAGGTCACGATTCGACCGGCAATGACGAGACTGCGGTTCGATGCCGCGGGCTTGATCTTCTTGATGAAGTCCATCGTGACCAGCGTGGAGGCGGAATTCAGCGTCGAGTCGACGCTCGACATGATCGCCGCCACCAGTGCCGTGATGATGAGCCCGCGGACACCAACCGGGAGCAGATCGAACATGAGCGTTGGAAAGATGAGATCCGGATTCGCTGCCAGAGCCGGATAGTCAGCCGCGGGGTACAGCAGCCGGCCGAAGATACCCGGCAACACCATGAGGAAAATGATGGGGAGTTTGAGCAGGCCCGCGAAGAGCGCCCCCCAACGACCGTGGTCGAGATCCTTTGCTCCGAGAGCCCGCTGAACCATGAACTGGTTGGTGGCCCAGAAATAGAAACCCAGGAGAAAGACACCGGTGATCAGCCCGGGCCACGGCATGACCGGGTCCGATGCCGGGCGAACGATCGACAGGTCGCTTGCCGGAACACTGGCCACCACGGCCGACCAGGAGCCTCCGATTGCATTGAAGGACAGCGCGGCGACGAGGCCGGCGCCGATCAGCAGCAGCACGGCCTGCACCGCGTCGGTGTAGACAACCGCCTTCAGTCCACCGGCGATCGTGTAGACACCCGCCAGGATGCCAAGCACGACCACGGATAGCCACATCGGAACCTCAGGATAGATGATCTGGACGACCAGAGATCCCGCATACAGGGCAGCGGCCGTGTCGATCGTGATGTTCATGAAGACCAGCAGCGCCGAGAAATAGTATCGGGATCGTTGGTCGAAGCGTCGCTCCAGAAACTCGGGCATCGTGTACACGCGGGTCTTCAGGTAGAACGGGAGGAAGAAGACCAGAAACACGATCAAGACGAGGGCCGCCATCCATTCGTAGTTGTACACGGAGATGCCCGTGCTGAAGGCGGCAGAGGACAATCCCACGAGGGTACTGGACGACACGTTGGAAGCGAAGAGCGAGAACCCGATAAGCCACCAGGTCAGCGAACGGCCGGCAAGGAAGTAGTCGTCGGTGGTCTTGGTTCGCTTCGCAAAGTGGAAGCCGAGGCCAACGATGAACACGACGTAGAGCAGCACCATCAGGAGGTCTGGAGCCGCAAGCTCAAACCGGGGCATGCCTACCTCTGGGACTCGAACACGAGCAAGACATCGCGGTTGAGAACCTGCCTGAATACGTCATGCCGACAGCATTGGGAACGCGAGGTGACTCGGTCATCTACTCTTCGGCATGCGAATCATGTTCGTCGAGCCAGGCGAGCAGCTCCGAGAGTCGGCCCGTGGCCAGCCCGATGCTCGTGTCGGCAGCACCGTAATACAGGCGAATCTCGTCATCCACCAGGGTCCAGCCGCACGGGAAGACGGCGCCTCCCACGTCGCCGAACCGCTCGTATGGCTCACGGGGAGAGAAGAGCCACTCGCTCGATCGCTGCAGCACGCGGCGGGGGTTCTCGAGATCGAGCAGCGCGAGTCCCAAGCGATAGATGGATCCCGACGCCGTGGTCCGGACACCGTGATACAGGACGAGCCATCCGTGATCCGTCTCGAGCGGCGGCGGCGAGAGCCCGATCTTGCGCGCATCCCACCACCCCCCCGCGCGTGCTCTGAGGAGAACCCCATGGTCTCCCCAGTGCTTCAGGTCCGGCGAGAACGATATCCACATATGGGCGCCCAAATCCCCACCTCCAGGGACGGGGCGGTGAATCAGCGCCCAGCGCCCAGCGAATGTGACGGGGAAGAGCGCGGCATCCTTGTTTTCGGGTGGCATCACCGCACCGAGCCGCTCGAACGTCTCGAAATCCTCGGTGGTGGCCAACGATACGAGGGGGCCACCCCTGGAGCTCCTCGGGGTGTGTATCGGGTGTCCCGACGAACGTCGGAGCTGGGTCGATCGTCCACTTGGCCACACCGTCCGGGCTGCGCGCCACCGTGAGGTGAGACAGCCCGCGCCGGTCTTCCACCCGCATCAGCAGAATGGTCTCGCCGTCGCGTATCGTCGCTCCCGGGTTGAACACGCTGTTGGCGGAGTACGGGAGATCGGCCGACGTGATGATGGGGTTAGACGCATGGCGCGTGAGCACTTCGGTGTGTCGGGTCATCGTCATTCCCATGTCCTCGTTGCGATTGTGAGCCTTGGGACCGGCAACATCGAGTTCAAGGTCGGTGGCTGTCCAGCAGCAGTGATGAGCCGTCTGCGGCGAATAGGTGCACGTGGCGCGGATCGACGGACAGAGCGACGGCCGCGCCTGGCGCCGGCACCGGCCCGCTGGGGACCGCGGCGATCATTTGTCGGCCACTCACCTCGACATGTAGATGCGTCGTCGCGCCCAACACCTCAGCCAGGACGAGTTGCCCACGGAGTGTGAGTGGCCCCGACGCATCGGCCAGCGCCAGGTTTTCGGGGCGAACGCCGAGTGTCACCGCCTCGCGGGACTCGACTGCGGTGTCGAGGGACGGCCTGGCTGCCAGCGGAATTCGCAGGGCGTCGGAGACGAACACGAGCCCGTCAGGCTCGCGCTCCAGCCGCCCGTCCAGGAAGTTCATGTGCGGGGTGCCGATGAAGCCGGCCACGAACCGGTTGGCCGGTGCCCGGTAAACGTCGATCGGGCGGCCCACTTGCAAGATGCGCCCGCCGTCCAACACCACCAGCCGATCGCCCAGCGTCATCGCCTCCATCTGATCGTGCGTCACGTACAGGGTCGTGGTTCCGACGCGGCGCTGCATCTGCGCGATCTCGTGACGCATCTGGCCGCGCAGGTGCGCATCGAGGTTGGACAGTGGCTCATCGAACAAGAACACCGCGGGCTCGCGCACCATGGCCCGTCCCATGGCGATGCGCTGCCGCTGCCCCCCAGACATCTGTTTGGGTTTGCGATCGAGGAACGGCTCGAGTTCGAGGATCTCCGCCGCCCAGTGCACACGGCGCGCGATCTCCGCTTTCGGGACCTTCCGCAGGCGCAGACCGAGCGAGATGTTCTCGCGTGCTGTCAGGTGCGGGTAGAGCGCGTAGTCCTGGAACACCATGGCCACGTCGCGCTCCCGGGGCGGCAGGTGGGTGACCTCGCGCTCGTCGATGCGCACCGTTCCGCTCGTGACGCTCTCGAGCCCCGCGAGCATGCGCAGGATCGTCGACTTGCCGCACCCGGACCCACCGACCAGCACGACCAGCTCACCGTCGGCCACTTGAAGGTCGAAGTCCTGCACCACGGTCGTGGTACCGAAGTCCTTCCGGACGTGCTCGAAAGAAACGTTGGCCACGCTCTACCCCTTGATCCCGGTGCTCGCCATGCTCTCGATGAAGTAGCGCTGGAGGAACGTGTAGGCCGCGATTACGGGCACCACGAGCACCATCGCCGCGGCGAGCTTCGGGGCGAGCTGGCGCGGGCCGGCACCACCGCCGAGGGAGAAGACGGTCAGAAGCTGCGGCAGCGTCATGATCTGCTCATCCCGCACGACCAGCAGCGGCCACAGCACCTCGTTCCATGCCCCCATGAACGTGAGGATCCCGACCGTTGCGAGCGGCGCCTTCGCCAGGGGCCAGAAGACGGTGAACAGGATGCGCAGCTCTCCCATCCCGTCCAGCCGTGCCGAGTCCATGAGCGAACGCGGCACTTGCAGAAAGAACTGGCGCAGGATCAGAATCGCCATCGCGTTGAAGGCGTAGGGCGCGATCAGCGCAGCGTAGCTGTCGATCCAGCCAAGCTCGACGATGAGGGTGTACGTCGGGATCAGCGTGAGCTGGGCGGGCACGAGCAGAACCACGACGGTGACGGTGTTGAGAACAGCGCGCCCCGGAAACTCGAGTCGCGCTAGCGCGTAGGCCGCGGCCGACCCGAACACGAGGACCGAGACCGTGATGGTCGTCGCCACGAACAGGCTGTTGATGATGGCGCGTCCGAACGGAGCGCGGGCCCACATCAGGCGGTAGTTCTCGAGGGTCGGCTGGTCGGGGATCAGCGAGAGCCCTCCCACCTCGGCGGGTGACTTGAAGGTAGTGGCGGCCATCCACAAGAAGGGGTAGAGGAACGCGACCGCCGCCACGCCCAGTACGACGTAGAAGACCGCGCGCCTCATGCCTCCTCCGCACTTCCGATGACCCGGCGTTGGAGCACGAGAACGACCGCGATGACCAACGCGAGGGCCAGGCCGAGCGTGGCCGCGTAGCCCATCTTCTGGTAGGAGAAGGCGTTCCTGTACATGTAGAGCACGACCGATAGCGTCCGCCGCAGCGGCCCTCCCCCGGTCAACACGTACGGCTCGATGAAGAGCTGGAAGCCGTTGATCGTGGACAGCGTTACGACCAGCAACGTCTGGGGCTTGAGCAGCGGGAGCGTCACGTGCCGGAAGCTCTGCCAACCCGTCGCTCCCTCCAGCTCGATCGCCTCGTGGCAGCTCCGCGGGACGCTCTGCAGGCCCGCGAGGTAGATGACGACGTAGAACCCCACGTTCTTCCAGGTGGCCATGACGGCGATCGCCGGCATGGCGATGGCGGGATCGGTCAGCCATGGGACCGGGCCGAGATCGAGCCGAGCAAGCACTCCGTTGATGAGCCCCACATCGGTGGCGTAGAGCGCGCTCCACAGGATGGTCACCGCAGCCCCGGAAATGACCACGGGGAGGAAGAAGGCGGCCCGCCAGAACGAGCGGAGGAGCAGCGGCCGGTTGAGGGACCAGGCGAGGGCCAGCGCGACGACGACCTGGAGCGGCAGATGGATCGCCAGGAACACGAAGGTGTTGACGATGGCCTGCCAGAAGCGAGCATCGGCGACCAGGTGCTGGACGTTGTCGAGCCCCGCAAAGCTCGGCGGGGTGACCAGGTCCCACTTGAGCAGCACGAGGACGACGGAGAAACCGATTGGGAAGAGCGCGAACAACAGCAGGAACGCTGTGTACGGCGCCGACAGGAGCAGGCCGGAGCGGGCCTCAGCGCGCACGCAGCACCGCCCGGGCCTCGCCCGCGGCGTCCCGCACCGCCTGTTCCGGAGATACGACACCGTAGATGGCCGCCGCCTCGTAGGCCTCCGACAGGATGTCGAATACTTCGACGATGTCGGGATCGACGTCGATATCACGGCCCCGGTCGGTGCGGGCAGCGTAGGCTTGGAGGGTCGGCCAGCGAGTGAGCGCATCGGCGAAGCGCAGGTCTGACGCCAGCGCGCGGCGATACGGGAGCTGGGCGATCTCCTCGATCATCAGCCTGTCGGCTTCCGGCGACGTCAGGAAGGCCACGAACCGGGCCGCCGCCGCGGGATGTCGCGTCGTCGAGAAGACGGCGATGTTCTTGAGATCCGCGAAGGCGTAGGCCGCTTCCGGATCATTACCATCCGGCACAGGCACTGGAGTCACGTCGTAGCGCAGCCCCGGGATCTTCAGTTCCTCCAGTTCCTTCACAAACCAGGGACCCACCACCTTCATGGCCACGGTCCCGTCCATGAAGGGGTCGCGTCCCTCGAAGTTGGAACGCGGCAGGAGACTTTCGGCGAAGGCCTGGCGCAGCACCTCGATAGCCGCCACCGCCGCCTCATTCTCGAAGACCACCTCGCCGTGCGACACCAGCGTGCGCCCGTCCGATGCGGCGAGGTAGAGCGGGTAGAAGTCGTAGAACCGCTCGAACCAGGTGGTCTTGAGCCGCGCCCAGAATCCCCACCGGTCCAGGCGTCCGTCGCCGTCGGTGTCGCGCACCAATCGGCGGAGCGCCTCGATCAGCTCACTATACGTGCCGGGAGGCTCAACCCCCGCCTCGGCGAGATGATCGACGTTGTACATGAGCATCATCGGGTTGGTCTTCCACGGCATGGCGTAGATCCCGCCGTCGGGAAGCCGCATCGGCTCGAGCATCGGCTCGCTGGCGCGCTCGCCGAGGCGAGCGGCGGTGGCGGCCAGTTGGTCGAGGCGAACGACAGCGCCCGCCCTCACGAGGCGCCCCAGCAGCCCCGACGACACGTTGGAGCAGATGTCCGGGGTCGCGTTCCCTACCACGGCCGCCAACAGGACCTCTTCGGAGGAGCGGCCGGCGGGGATCGGCTGTATTCGCACCTGTATGTCAGGGTGGCGGGCGTTCCACACGTCGGCCAGTTGTCGCGCGAGATCGACTTCCATTGGGTTCGCGGCCGGCCAGTACTTGAGTTCGATCGTGCTCGCGCCCGCTCGCTCCTGAACCGTAAAGGTCGCTCCCCGTCGCGACACCGTGACGCGTCCGTCTTCCGGGCCGGCGAACTCGCGTTCCGCCGGCGCGTCTGCAAGAGATGAAACGATGGGCCCAACGAGACGGTAGCCGAGGTAGACGGCGGCCTCCGGATGAGTGGCCCCCGCACCGAGCGCGAGCAGCGCCTCGATGGTCGACTCCGCACCCGAGTTGCGATTCACTTGTTCGGCTGACGGACCTCCCAGGCCATCGAACGTGCGGCCCGTGGCGCTGTCATACATCGTGATCCCGGGCCGGTTGGCCCCCAAGAACCAAGTAGCCGCGAGGCCGGCCAGGACGGCGTAGCGGGGTTCCTCGGTGGCCTCGGCGAGGGCGAGGTAGCCCTCGACCACGGGGGACACGCCGTAGGCGATCTGCGGGAAGGGCGTCGTGCTTCCGTCTGCGGAGACCGCCGCAGGGACCTCGCCCGCCAGCAGGAACCGCACCCAGAGTTGGTCACCCTCACGCTGTGCGGCGGTGACGAGATCGGGCCGGGCGAGCACGCGTCCCGCCAGCGCAAGTGCCTGCGTCGAGCGCGCTCCCCAGGCGTGCCAGACGCCCTCTGCGGGATCGACGCGCGCCCCCCAGGGAGGGGTGTCGGCATCTCCCTGCGCCAGTAGCACGAGCAGGTCGGCCGTGCGGCCGGCGAGATCGGCGCGCTCCAATGTCGGTTCGACCTGTTGCACGGAGAGCAGCCCGAGCAGGGCCTCCGCTGTGGCGGTCGCCGATCCGCCGACCAGGTGTCCTCGGTCAACATCGCGCGCAAGCCTGGACAGCGTGCGATCCAGCACGGGTCGCACAGCGTCGACGTCCGGGTCGTCAGGACCCAAGACCCGGACGGCCTCTCCCATGGCCCACAGCGCGCGAGCCGCCCAGTAGGAGAAGGATTTCCGGCTGGTCGGGGCCGCGCGGTTCGGCGTCCCGTCTGCGTGGATGAAGTTGAGGAACTCGCCGTCCCCCTGCTCCATCGCCGTCACGAACGTCAGGAGACCCAGGGCCTCCTGTTTGGAGCGCAGGTCGGCGGTCTGCTCGAAGTGGCGCAGGTAGACGACGGCAGCGCGCGCCGCGTCATCCACGGCGGCGAGTCCCTCGAAACCGTCACGAGCCGGAGAGCCGATGGGGCGGTAGTCGGGCGCTTCTGCATAGAGTGCGACGGCGCGCGCGGGCCGTCCCGCCACGGTCACGTCGAAGCCGAGGTGACGGAGGTGGTCCAGGCGCAGCTCGATGGGCTTGGCCCAAGACGGAACGGCAACGGGCGGCGGGCCCTGCCCGCAGCCCAGGACCATCAAGGCCACAGGGGTGACCGCTGATCCAACAACGGCACCGATCAGCGGGACCTTTGCGGCCCAGTATTGCATAGTAGGCATTCTGAATTCCACAGCGCCTGAGTATCGCTTAGGGTTTTGGTGGTGTCCAGCCGCTAGGTTGCGGTCTTCTCTCCACCGCGAGACCGTGCTCGGACACGGTACGCCTCAGTCCCGGCCATATCCGTCCGTCATAGAACCCCCGTTCCCGGCCTGCTCCCTGCTCCTCCCCTCACGGCTTGCGCCCGCTCTCGCGGCACCGCATGGTGCATCCAGTAGCGGCAGGAAGGCGCACGCTTCAAGAACGCCCAGACGTTCATCAAGTATCTCACGAATTGCGGGCGCTTCCGGATGAGTACGAATCCCATCGCATGGTGCTGGGGGAGAGATACATATATACCACTGGAACGAGTCGGGATCGTACTACGGCAAGGAGTTCCTCGCCAAACAGTATACTCAACGGGGTTCAGTGTCATGAGATCAGCAGCCCGTACAGGATTGTCAACCGTGACCGGGCTCGTGTTGTTGACCCACTTCGGGTGCAGAACTCAAGTGGCGGTGGACTCACTGCATGATCGACTCAAGGTCACCCACGAAGGCAAGTATGATGAGGTGGAAGTCGGCAGCAAGTATGTCGGTTTGGAGTTCATGAACGGGTCACCCCTGCTTAATCGGATCAGCTTCTATTATCCGGTGGCGAACAGTGTGGATCTTACCCGCGACTATTGGAAACGTGGTGAATATCCATCCCTCTTTCTGGGACTCAAGTCGGGCGATGCGGCGAAGGCGTGGATCGGCCTCGAGCCGTGGCAGTACGAGCTGACACCGTATGCGGTAGCGTACACCCGGCAGGACGACACAAAGGCCGTCACAGTCAGCTACGATTTCATGGAGACATTTCCGGCCTTCAGACTGAGGATTGTCGTCAGGAATCTGGGCGACCAACCGCTGCCGATCGAATTGTACACCCACCTGGAAGCGACCCAGCGCACGAGCCATACCTATGCCATCAGAGAGAGCGCCTGGACCGAACATCTGGAAGCCGGGGAGACTATCTATATCAACTATGAAGCCCCAGATACAGGACCGAACCAGCTCTTCGTTACCAACGTGGGAGCTATGCCATCCAGTTTCAGCACGAGGTCGCGAACGCTGGGAACGGCAGGCTCTGTGCCTGAATGGTGGACAACGCACGACTCGAGATTGCCGGGAGAGATCATTCCGCGGGGCGAGCCCGACAAGCCCGCTGCGGCCTTTCAATACCACAAAGTGATCGAGCCGGACGAAGCACTGGAGGTAGAACAACTGATCGGATCGACACTGCCCGGCGAGGCAAGACCTATGGCAGAAGCTCTTCGGGCATCCTACCGCAACGAGATATCCAACTATCGCGAGTCTATACTGGGAGCCGCCTATGCGACGAGCAATCTCCGTACTTCAGACGGGGCACTCGATCACAGCATCAGCTGGGCACAGGCAATTCTAGCGGCAAACATCCACTACATCGATGGTTCCTTTGTTCCCATGCCGGCGCCTGCCGAGTACAACTTCTACTTCACGCATGACGTCCTGCTAGCGGATCTGGCTGTGGTCAACTTTGATTTGCCCAGAGTCAAAGAAGATCTGGAGTACATCATCACCCACGCCTCAGACGAGCATGTCATTCCCCACGCCTACTATTGGAAGGATGACCGCTATCGTACCGAATGGGCCAATTCGGATAGCTGGAATCATTTCTGGTTTGTCATTGTCGCCAGCAGCTACCTGCGCCACTCCGGTGACGCTGCGACCGTGAGAAAGCTGTATCCCTATATTGAAAAGAGCCTCTCGATGGCGATGTCCAACAGACAGACCGATGGTCTGTTGTGGGCGGAGCGCCCCGACTGGTGGGATATCGGGCACGTCTATGGCCCACGTGCCTACATGACCATCCTGGCCTTTCGTGCCCTGAGGGACTTCGCCTTCACATCGCTGGCGCTGGAGCGGAAGACGGCAACGGACCTGAAGCAATACGAAGATGTTGCGACAGAGCTGCAGGCCGGGCTGACAGAGCGGCTTTGGGATGAAGAGCTAGGATACCTCATAAACGTGAATCCCGGCAACGAGATCGACCGACACCTTTACAGCGGGTCATTATTGGCCGCCCACTATGGACTGCTGGACAGCGCGAAAACCGCCCGCCTCACCGAGACTGCCGGCCGACACATGGTTGATGAACACATCGGGCTGTACAATGCGTATCCGATGGATTTCCATGAACGCATCGAGGAATACGAATTCTTGGGAGGGGAGGCGGGCGACAAATATTACTACTTCAATGGAGGGGTGTGGCCGCACGGCAATGCCTGGTACGCTCTGGCCCTCATGGCCGTGGGGAAGGAATCAGAGGCACTCGAATTCATCAAGAATGTCATGACGCTCGAAGGCGTGATGAAGAGCCCGAACGGCCAGCCGGCCATGTATGAATTCCGCAATGCCAACGCAGAGGACCGCGAGGCGTATGGACAGCTGGACAAGCCCCAGTTCACGTGGGCGGCTGCCTGGTACCAGTATGCGCTATACAGGCTGTTTGGCGTCCGGGAAAATGCGTGGAATATCGCCATCGAGCCGTTCGTTCCGGAAAATACCGAGCAGATTGAATACGGACTGACGGTAGGCGGAAACCGTGCGCAGGTTCTGGTGCACGGCACCGGTCCCACAATGAGGCGATTGCTGGTTGATGGAAGGCCATTACCCTCGGCCGTACTTCCCGGATCAGGGATGGCCGCCTCAACGATCGAAGTAGAACTCGGGGAGGTTGAGGCACCCTACCTCGCCTCGACAGAGGCGATACTGGTGGAAAGCGAGTACAACCGGCGGAGCAACAGCCTGATGGTGGTACTGAAAGCATTCGCCGGGCACCTGAATAAGACGGAAATCGCATCTGCCTTCAGACCCGTTTCAGTCGTTCACAATCGGGATGAATTAGCCTCCGGCTGGTCGGTAGGCAGAGTGGGAGAGGCGTACAGGACCCAGATCCAGTTAACACACACCTCACTGTTGGACACATTGGTGGTCCAATTCTAGGCATTTGGATCTGTTGGTACCGAAGGAGAAACCGTATTGTCTTGCGCGGACACGTGGACGACGCAAGACGGGTCCCGTTTGCCCCCGGTCCGGTGGGAAAGTCTCTTCCGCTACGCGGTCCCGGAGACTCCCGCCTCACCGCTGCGGCAGTCGGTCCAACAGAAAGCCGACAGCGAGATCGGTCACGTTCCAAAGCTGGATGTCGGAACTCACGCCGTATCGCACGGGGATGAGCGTTCCGTTCTCGATCCGATAGGTCCACAGCTCGTTGTGGCTCAGGCCTGACGCATCTACCGCGTCCTGCGTGGCGTCGAGCGCATGACGAAGAGCGTCCACGTATGTTCGCACTCCGTCGCTCTCGTCTCGCAGTTCTCCCGATGGGTCGTAGGCCGCCTCGATCTGCTGGGCGAGGCCGAGGAAGAGCAGATTCACCTCACGGCCCCAGACCACGCGGGGCGAGTGGTAGGGGTCGTCCCGAAAGCGCTTCTGCACCGCACGGCTCGCGTACGCATCGTTCACGATGAGCGGCCCCAGTCCCTCCACGAACAGCCCGACTGGATACGGCCGCACGAACACGTCTAGCATCTGCAGCACTGCCGCCGGATCGGCTGCCCCACGCAGGATCTCCTCGGTGTACTGTTCGAGGAAGAGGTCGGTCGCAGGGTCTGTATTGGCGGCCGGGATCGGCCAGCCGACGCTGTCGAGGGAAAGCGCCAGGAACGACAGCGGGCGTTGTGCAGCGCTGTCTTCGCGAAAACGTCGCCGCCAGTAATCACCCTCGGGACCCGACAGCGCTGCGAGCGACCCGTCAACTCGCTCGCGGATAGCACCCGGGTCGACACGCACCTCGAAGTGCCGGCGGGCTCCGCGCCACGTGGTGATTGCCGAGCGCAGCGTCCCCGGATCACGGACGTGTGCCTCAAGCGCCGACGCGTGCATCGGCACCCGCGACACAGCGTCCTCCGCGGACAGGCTAAGCACGTTCAGCGCCTGCAAGATCCTCAGCGCAGCCTCCAACGCCTTCGGGACCCACACGACGTTCACATCCATGGCGAAGCGGCCGTTGCCGTATCCCGCGCGACTGTCCCGCCAACTGCCGGGGAGCCACCCCTCTTCATCCCTGTGGAAGAAGCTCACCAGATTGGTGGCCGTCGGCTGTTCGGCATAGGGACGCGCGAGCTCAGCCACGAAGGCGAGGTTCCGCATGAGCGCTTCCAGCCGTGACGATCCAGGTCCGACCGAGTCGGTCAAGAAACGCCGCTTTCTCTCTGCCGGCACGTCTGAGCGCGACAGGTATCGATCGACGAGGACAGGGAGCTGGAAGTCATCGTCGACCATGCGGTAGTTCTCGCGAACCGCTTGCAGATTCCCAAGCAGTTCTCGTGCACGCGCGAGGTCTTCAGCCTGCCGGGTGGGGTCCTTTCCCCTGGCCCCCTCCCACGCGCCGACCCGCGCGCTGTACTCCGCCGCGTTCTCCCGAATCGCCTGCCCCCCCAGCGCTTCCTCGTGACTCACGTTTCCCGAAGGGGACAGCTTTCGGAGCACGCTCGCGATCACGAGCTCCTGCAAGTCCACCGACGAAATCGGCTCGAGCATGAGGGCCGACATCATCTGGTCGCGGCCGAAGTACGTCGCGTAATTGGGCATGGACGCAACGAGCTTCTCTTCGGAGCTCAGCAGCTCGAGACCGAGCACCTGGCGCTCGAGGCGCCGGAAGGCGACGAGTCGACGGTCGCGAGCGGCTTCTTCCGTCGTCAACGTCCGGCGGAGGCTGTCGACCGTTCGCTGCTGCCGCCGGTAGTAGTCCTCGAACGCCTCGTTGAAGAGCCGGACGCGGCCGAGCGGCGTGAGGGCGTCCGAGTCCGTCGTCACGGCTACGTCGAGTTCGATCCGCCCGCCGTCGTTTGCCCGCACCGATACCCGGTGGTCCGCGAGGGTCGCGGTCGATTGATCCGCATCGCCGCGGAGCTCGAGCGTCATTCGGTTCCGGCCATCGAGGCTCGTGTGCTCGACCACGACACTCCAGCCGGTCTCATCCTCGGAGAGCGTGACACGCGGCTCGAGACGCGACCGGAGCTCCCCGACCTCGGCGGCGCCCAACAGTGCCACGTGTTGTGCCTGCTCCTCAGCGGGAAAACGCTTGAGACTCTCGATGAGTCCGGTCAGCTCACGCAGGATGAAGGGGGGATCGCCGTAGGGCCTCCGGTGCCACCGTTCGCCCTGGAAATCCCGTTCCTGACGCATGGTCCCGAGCAGGAACCAGCCAATCTCGAGCGCTGCGACATCCGCGGCGAGCCGGTGCCGCATGATGCGACTCTGCCCCTCCGACTTCGCCTCCAGCCCGGGGGCCCCCCAGACCACGGGCGCCGGACGGCCCTCCGCGTCGCGGATGGTGAACGCGGCACTCTCGTTCGCGGCGTCCGCCCATACGTGGACAACGCGACCGTCCCGCCGATCGAGATAGATCTGAAACGTGTTGCCGCGGGCATCCCGGAAGAAGCGGGTGGCGTACCCCTCGTACGCCGCCGAGTCATCCACGCCCGCCTCGGGAAACTCCAGGACAGGCGTCTGCTCCGCCCCTCGAGGCGCCTGACACGCCTGCAGAAGGAACGGCACAATCAGGAGACATGTGCGCACGTACATCGGCGAACCGTCCGAGTTCTGTTGAACCGTCCGAGTCCTGTTAGAAGGAGACCGTGGTCAGAATTCTAATGTACGTGGGGCGGACGATCTCTGCGACACGACCGGCCGGGTGCCACCGCATTGTCGTCCGGGAACGGGAACGGGGCTACCTTGTTCGCCTCGGACACCACCCATGATCGTCGGAGGCCTCCGTAGCATGCAGCAGCCCCACCGTGCCCTGCACCGCCCCTTTTCGCAGTTCCTGCCCCGGCCGCCGCACAGGAGGTTGTAGCTCCGGCGCACCCCGTAGCACGGCCCTCGGACCCCAGCCACCTCGCGGCGAGATCGGGGAGCAGCGTCGGGCTGGGAGCTGGGAGTGGTCTCGGGTAGAGTGCTTAGCGTGACGCCACCGCACACCCCATCGCCGCGCCAAGTGTCGACCCAGTAGAGGCGGCGCGCTCCTGGGCCGCAAAAGCCAGCGCCACGCCGTTGGTCCACCCGAACCCGTCCTGCGTGGGGTACTCCCCACCACCTGCACGTCGGTTCGCGTCCACCACGTCGTACTTCTCGGTCATCTTCCCCGTCGACTGGAACGTGCGCCGGTTGAGGGCGAGCCATCGCTCGCGGGCCGGGTCGGCCAGAGGCGCACGGTCGTGGCGGCAGAGTCCCTGGACCGCCA
>JBDHEI010000071.1:0-19145 GCA_039591075.1 Gemmatimonadota bacterium | reverse complement strand
GGCGAAAGCGCCAGGGCCGGAAAGAGCATGGTCAGCCGGACGCTGTCGCCCAGCGAGATGTACTGCCACGTCACCGGCTGGCGGGACACACTGCGGGCGGTGAGCCAACCCCAGAGCGCCACCGCCCCCAACGCCGCAAAGGCGGCGACGGCGGCGGCCCGCCCCACCCGCTGCCGGGCGGACCGCGTCACGGCGGGTGGCGCGGTGCGGGGCTCGGGCGTCACCACCATGCCCGGACGCGCCAGCGCCTCGGCGAAGCTCGCGGCACTCGGGAACCGATCTGCCGGCAGCTTGGCGAGCGCTTTGGCAATGGCCGCACTCACGTGCTCGGGCACCGTATCCCGGAGCGCGGTGACGGGCGGCGCCTTTTCGGTGATCACCTTGGCGACAATCGCCTGGGCCGTACTGCCGGTGTACGGCGGGTCGCCCACCAACATCTCGTAGAGCACGGCGCCCAACGAGTAGACGTCACTCCGCGCATCCGTCTCGCGGTCGCCCATGGCCTGCTCGGGACTCATGTAATGCGGCGTGCCGATCGACAGGCCGGTCTCCGTCAGCCGGTTACCACCCGCGTGGGCGAGCGCCAGCGCAATCCCGAAGTCGGCGATCAACGGGTCATTGTCCCGCAGCAGGATGTTCTCGGGCTTGATGTCGCGATGGATCACGCCCTGCTTGTGCGCGTGCTCCAGCGCCCCGGCGATGCCGCGTGCGACGGCGATCGCATTGTCCACGCCGAGCTGCTTTTCCTTGTCCAGCTTGGTCCGCAGCGTCTCCCCTTCCACGTAGGGCATCACGTAGTAGAGGAACCCGTCGGCGGCCCCCGAGTCGTACAGCGGTAGGATGTGGCTGTGCTGGAGATTCGCGGTGACCTTGATCTCTTGCAGGAACCGTTCGGCACCGATCACGGCCGCCAGCTCGGGCCGCAGCACCTTGAGCGCGACCTTGCGGTCGTGCTTGACGTCATGGGCGAGGTACACGGTTGCCATGCCGCCCTGTCCGAGCTCGCGCTCGATCACGTAGCGGCCTTCCAGGGCGGCCGAGAGGCGGGAGGTGATGTCGGGCATGGTCGATGAAGATAGAAGGGGCCGAGCAAACATGCGAGAAGTAACTTGAATCTGCTGCACTCTTGACGGGCGCGCAAAAGAGCCGAGCGGCCGTGCGACGGCTGGGCGTTTCGTAACTGCTTGTCGTTGTGTTACTTCCGCTACCCCGCTCTCATTGCCCGTTTGGCCGCATCAACTCTCGGAACGGCGAGTAGCCGCGGGGCGGCGACGCTAGTTGTGCTACGGGTCTGCGTCGTTCTAGAGATCTACGAAGCGATTGTAGCAGTCGACAGCCAGATCTCGATTACTCCGTTGCTCGTAGCGGAGCCTCACGGTGTCGGCGGCCGAGCCGACGCACGCTGCATGAGCGGCGCGAGCGCGATGTCGACGGCCCTGATGATGCGATCCGGCTCGGCGCACAGATCCTCAGCCGAGACACTGACCACTTCATCTGACGAGGTGTCCCAGCGCTCCGCGACCTGGAGGCCGCCCCCGTTCACGAACATCGGAGTGCCCTCGAGATCCTCGACGACGATGACGTAGGAAAGGGCCAATACGAGGTCGCCCAGTAGCCTCGATACGGCTTCCGAGGTTCCGTCCCACCTCGCTCTTCCCCCGACCGCAGATGCCTCTACGGCCCAGACGTGCGGGTAGAGGATCGCGTCCGGTGCTTCCTTCGCCCGAAGCTCGGCTCTGAACTGTTGCACGCCGGCAGCAGACCGTGCCTCGTCGAGTTCGCCCGTGAGAGGATCGTAGAAGCCGCCGGCGTCCTCCGTGATCCGCATCCAGATTTCCTGCTGCACGAACGACGGGATAAGCGAGAAGCCAGCAGCTTCCAGGTCGGTGGTCATCGCGTGCTCGGAGATGCTGTCGAGGCACTGGGGCACGTCGACGTCCGCGGAGAGCGGGAAGAGCGCGATCGTGCGGGTGGTCTCGAGAAATCGTTCAGGCGGAACGGTGAACTGGTCGTATGCCGACGGCTGTGAGCTGGCACAGGCCAGCTGACTCGCGACGACGAGAGCTGCCGCGTACAGCCGTTCCAGTCGTCTCGGTCGTCCGTGTCTACTCACGTCACCTCTCCCCCTCCTGCCTTTCATGTACTTCACTCCGTCACAGTCCAGTGTCGTGCCATTAGCACGCCGAGACCTTGCCGCCGTCCACCGGCCCCTTCCAGTCGAGGGAGACCCAGCCCTGGCCCTCGCGCAGGACCTTCGAGCGTCCGCCCCTGTGGGACGATTGCCTCTTACACAAACAGGTAGCTTTGCGAGCGGTCGCTGGGCGCTGCATCGATGCTGCTTGCCCAAAGCAAAATGTCAAAATTCATAACCCGAACAAAGCCATCACAAGCACCGCCACGATGCCCGTCGTGCCGGCCACCGCCGAGCCGCCGGTCTGAAGCAGATACGCCTGGCTAACGGTCATATCGGAGAACTGGCTGACGACCCAGAAATAGCTGTCGTTGGCGTGCGAGACGGTCATCGAGCCGGCGCCGATAGCCAGCGTCGTCAGCGCTGGACCGACGCCGGCAGCCAGCCCCAGCGAATCGAGCAGCGGCGCGATGATGGAGGCCGTCGTGATGATGGCGACGGTGGACGAGCCCAGCGCGGTCTTGAGCGTGGCGGCGATGAAGAAGGGCAACAGGATGCTCAGCGGCCCCAACCCCAGCGGCGCGAGCGTCTCGCCCAGGTAATCGCCCAGCGGCGTGGTCTGGAGCACCTTGCCCAAGGCCCCACCTGCACCCGTGATCAGGATGATGGTCCCCGCCTCTTTCAACCCGGCCTCCACCCACGCGCCATAGACCGCCGGCCGCTGCTTCCACACCACCGCAATAGCGACGAACACACCCAGCAGAAGCGCCGTGTTGGGATTGCCCAGAAAACGCAGCAGCGTATACACCGCGCCTTCGCCGAACGGCTTCGCCGGCAGGGCGGCTATCGATTGCACGGCGATCAACAACACCGGCACGGCGATGGGCGCGAACGCTTTCCACGGCACTAGGCGCTCCGTCTCAGCGGCTTCCGGCGGCGGCGCTTCTTCCGGCTCGTGGGCGGGATCGATGTAGATGCGGCGGCCCATGTACCGCGCAAACAGGTACGTCGCCGCGATAACCGGGATCGTCGTGATGAGCCCCAGGATGATGACCGTTCCGAGATCGGCGCCGAGTTCGGCGGCGGCGGCGATGGGTCCCGGCGTAGGCGGCACGAAGACGTGCGTCGCGTAAAGTCCCATGCTCAGCGCCACCGCATAGACCGCCAACGACTGCTTCGACTGGGCCGCCAGCGACCGGCTCAGCGGCGAGAGCACCACGTAGCCCGAATCGCAGAAGACAGGGATCGAGACAATGGCCCCCGTGAGGCTCATCGCCAGCGCCGAACTGGCGCGCCCGACCCAGCGGATAATGGTCTCGGCCATTACGCGCGCCGCCCCGCCCCGCTCCAGAATCACCCCGATGATGGTGCCGGCGGCGATGACGATGCCGATGTACCGTAGCGTCCCGCCGAACCCTTCGGTGATTGCCTGGATCACCGCTTCGGGCGAAAGCCCGGCCAGCAGCCCCAATCCATACGCGGTGATCAGCAACACGATGAACGGATGCATCCTCACCCTGGCAGTCCCCACGATGATGAAGAGGATCGCCAGGATCAGCAAAAGGATGAGAAGCGGGCCGGATGTCATGGTTTCGGGTTTCTGGTTTCGAGTTTCTGGCGCTGAATATACGCTCTACAACTGTGTTTCGGTGTGGGTGCGCCGGATGATCGGTAGGAGGTATGGCGTTGCGAGACCTGTGGGTTCGTGGCGGTGTTCAGGGCGCGCGGCAGTCACCAACCGTCCATGTCGGCCTGCGCAGGCGATGGCTGGATTGAGGATACGATCAGATCCACCCGAACCGAATGAGCGACTTGTTGACTCGCCAGGCGAACAGTCCCGCGAGTGCGATGAGAGCAACGGTCAGGCCCGCACCAAACGTTCCGTAGACCTGCATGCCGAGGATGATCGTCACGATCACAAGAAACAGACAAAGCGTAGCCAGCCGTTTCCGGAGAACCCTGAAAGGCTTCACCCGCGCCAGCAGATCGTCAGGGACGGGCGCATCGGGCTGCACGTCTGCCAGGATGGCGTCGATCCTCGGCTGTAGCCGAAGATGCACAAACGAGAGCAGTCCCATCAGACTGAAGAGCAATAACGTCTTGACGAGCAGCACCCAGTTGCTCCATAGCGCCGCGAAACCCAGCGGACCTACAATGAGCAACAAGACTCCTGTGACCAGCACCGTTCCCTGAAACGCGAAGCAGCGAGTAGCCCCGCGCCGAATGATGTTCTCCATGTACCGGTCGGCGTCATAACTGAATGACGAACCGAGCTGCGCACGCTCGTTGACAACGATGAGGTTGAACAACGGTACCGACATGAAAACGAACGCCATCACGTGCAGGAATCTCAGAACTGGATATAGGCTCTCCATCTTACGCTCCGTTGCTCGTGGTTGACCGCAAGGCGCCGTCTTCGAGCATCCACACCGTGGCTCAGTTCACCGTCCATTCCTGCGCGAGCCACGCTCGCCAGTTTTCGGTCGCGACCAGCGAGACAGCCACGGCGATCTCCGCCCGTTCGACATCGGTCATCTCGGTCGCGGTGGGCTGGCACGCGGCCAAGCGCCAAGCGCGAAGGCAGCAAGCACGATGCGACGCATCGAAAACCTGTTGAGGAGAGAAATCGCGGAGAACATACGGGCGGTGGCGGGAGAAGGCTAGAATGACCGGGTAGGCGGTTGGGATCGATGGATCGCCCGCGCGCTCGTTCGGTACTCCGCGACCTTCGCACGAGTCCGGCAACTGATCGCCGTTGTCCTGAATTTCTCCGCTCCGCGTCCGTGACTTTGTCACGATGTTCACACGCGATCACGCTACCTGTTTGCGCATCTTGTTGGTATCGTTCGGACGCGACGCCAGTCTGGCGTCAGCGATGTTGTTGCCGCGATTCGCTCGCCGTTCAGCCTGTCCCGACCGAATACAGATGAGCGGCGCTCGATTGTCGGCTGCGATCGGCTGCGATCGGAAAGCACTGCGGACCATCCATGCAACATCCAGTTGAAGTCCAACCTCCCAAACGACGACACTGAGTGTCTCCATGGTCACACGGTGCCGCCGTGGAAAGGAACTGCCCATGTTGAGCAGTCTCCGCTACCGGAAGCTGTCGAGCAGCCCCTCGTCAGCACTCGTGGTGCTCATGCTGGCATTCTTCGTTGGCTCGGCGTGCAAGGAGGATCAGATCGTTGGCACCGGACCCTATGATCTCACGTTCCAGCTGGACGCGAGCTTCCAGGGTCCTCACGGAGGTCAGAACATCGCCATCGCCCTCGTGCGAGCGTCCGACGGCTCGGTGGTTTCCCAGGCGACCGGCACGGTGTCGGCCGCTCAGGACCCGAGCTTCTCCTTCACCCGCGCCGCCATGCTGCAAGACGGCGTCACGTACGAAGTGCACTATTGGATCGACTCCAACTTTGGCGGGGGAACCGCCGGAGTCTGCGATCCCAAAGCCAACGATCACCAGTGGAGCGTGGAATTCCTGTCGGTATCCAATGACGTGACGTGGACGGCGATGCACGAACCGGCGCTGACCGAGGACGTCTGCGCCACATTCCCCTAAGACTCGGCCCGGACGGTTAGGCGGTTAGGCGGTGACGGTACCAGAGGTGTCCTCTTGGCAGTCCTGGTACTCGTCGCCGCCTTGCCTCACCCATCACGGACTCGCGGAGGTCGGCTACTCCTTCGGCTTTATGAACGCCTCGTACTCTGGGTGATCGCGGAGCGGCTCGAGGTCCATATCGGTGTGGAGGAGGACGGAGAACATGCGTCCCCGCGCGTAGGCTTCGCGGAGCAGGACCATGGCCCGATCCAACTCGCCGAGCTGCGATGCGATGCACGCCTGCCAGTATACGTCCCGGCCAAAGTCGTAGGGATCGGCCATCCCCTCCAGCTGACCACTGATCCTCAGCGCCTCGGCGCGGTCCCCCCGTCTCGCAGCCAGCACGCCAAGGAACCCTTGAATGTTCACGTCTGGCGCATCCGACGGAGCCGACTCCTCAAACAGCGCGCGCGCTCCCTCCCACTGCTCCGCCAAGTAAAGGGTCTGAGCGAATCCGAATTTGTACCCGCTCCCGGTCCGTTCGGTGGGCGGATGGGCAGTGAACCATTGCACGGCCCGTTCAGCCACTCTGAGTGATGCGTCACGGTGTCCGTGTGCACGAAGCTCTCCACCTGCGATGATCATCACGTCCACCGCCACGATCATGCCCTCCGATGGCAGCAGCAGGCTTTCGTCGAGCCGCCGCTCCACGTCGTCGAGCCGCCCCAGCGCGGCAAGCGCCCGCACCTCGCTGATGAGCATCCGCAGCCGATCTGGACCGAGCTCGCGGGCGCGCCGTGCCTCCGCTAACTCGCGCCGGTGGTCGCCCACCACGTGGTACGCTTCCATGAGCGTGATCCACTTGAAGTAGTTGAAGCCGAGCGCTGACTGGTTTCCCACGCCCTCCAGCAGCTCGATCGCTTCGTAGGGACGGTTGAACCGGTAGGCCTCCACCGCGGCATCATGCCGCACACGCCGGGCACGCGCGGCCCGAAGCGCTGTCGCCCGATCCCCACGGAGCAGAGCCAGCATCCAGTCCAAGGTAGCCCGCTGGTAGGGACTGAATTGGGACCGGAAGGGGATGAGCAGCTGGGCGTTGGAGTCGGCCGCACTCCACTCGCCCAGGTTTTGGTGGGCAAACACGATGTAGAAGCGAGGATCGGTGAACGCCGAGTCGAGCGCAACGGCGCGGTAGAAATACCCGAGGGCTTCGCGCATCCGTTGCGGCACGTCGTAGAACGTGCGATACCCTTCGAGGTACAGGCGGTACGCTTCCAACGACGGCAGCGGGCTTACGGGCGTGGAGACCATGAGCCGACGATCGAGCACGGCGGCAACCGTCGCGGTCACTCGACGCCGCAGTGAGTCCAAGAGCGTGCCCGACGCTCCGAGCGGCCCGGTGACGGGTGCCACCGCCCGCAACAGGCGCTCCCCAGTGGCGTCGATCACCTGGGTCTGGAACTCGAGGGAGTCACCTCTGCGATAGTACGCACCGGCGACGACGGTCCCGGCTCCCGTGGCCTCGCCCGCCGCTCGCGGATCGCCCACTCCCGTCGATCCCACGCCGCCCGCGAGGTCGGGCCCGGGTTCCACTCCCGTCCCCCTGGGAACGACATCGATCACCTCGATCTCCTGCAATCCCTGCGTGATCCAGTCGGCGGCCAGGCTGCCCAACAATGCCAGTGTGGTGTCGCCAGTTCGGTTCTCGAGCGACACGACGACCACGCGATACGGATCTTGGCCGGGTTGAACGTCCTTCCCGATCAAGATTACGGCGAGAACCGCCAGCGAGATCGAAATTGCCGCCAGAAGCGCTGCCCGGAACCATGAGCGCCGAGGAGGCCGCGTGCCTTCGTGTACGGTCGGCGATGCCAACGCTTCGACGAACAGCGACGTGACCCTGAACCGATCCGCCGGTGTCTTCGCCAGGGCCCGCAAGATGGCGGCTGACACGCCGTCCGGCACCGTCGGCCGCAGCTCGGTGACCGGGCGAGGCTCGGTCGTTAGGTGCTGTCTCGCGATGCTCTCGGCGGTGGGTCCGGTAAACGGCGCCTGCCCGGCGAGCATCTCATACAGCACGCAGCCCAGGCTATAGATGTCGGCCCGCCCATCGAGGTTCTGATCCCCGGTCGCCTGTTCCGGGCTCATGTAGAGCGGGGTGCCAATTGAGATCCCCGTGGAGGTGAGTGCCGAGCCCCCCGCCGAGGAGACGGCCTTCGCGATCCCAAAGTCGGCGACGAGCGCGTGGCCGCGCGAGAGGAGAAGATTCTCCGGCTTGATGTCACGGTGGACGACGCCCACTTCATGCGCATAGTCCAGCGCCTCCGCAGCCTCGCGAGTGACCTGGAGCGCAGTGTCGATAGGCAGCTGCGGCTCGCGCTTCAGGCGAGCACGCAGTGATTCGCCCTCGACGTAGGGCATGACGTAGTACAGGAAGCCGTCCGCTTCGCCGGAATCGTAGAGGGCCACGATGTGCGGGTGGTTGAGGTTCGCGGCAATCTGTATCTCACGCAGAAACCGCCGCGCACCGAGCGTGGCGGCCAACTTCGGCAGCATCACCTTGACGGCCACCTGCCGGTCGTGCTTCACGTCCTGGGCAAGGTAGACGACGGCCATCCCTCCACGGCCGAGCTCCTGCTGAATCCGGTAGCGCTCTTTCAGGGCCGCGCTCAGCCGCTGCTGGTCGATCTGTTCGTCGTCAATGACGCCCGTCGGAGTGGCCTCGCCGCAGTTCGGACAGAACGCGGCGTCGTCAGGAACCGGAGTGTCGCACGAAGTACAAAGGCGGCTGGCAGTGCCCATGGTTGTCCCCCAACTGACGCCAATGTGCAGCTTCGAGGAAAGAGCGTCAATCAGCGGTGGCACAACATGTTGAGCGTTCGTTGACACCCTCGCCCTACGCAACACAAGAATTAGAAGCGGAGCACACGCAAGGGTGAACTGAGGAACAGCGGCGAGGAGGCGAGCAACACAGAGACGGTCCAGGTGTGCGCAGCAAGGACAGGCCAGGTGGGCAGGGCGAGGCGCGTCTCGGCGAGGACGGCTGCGCCCTGCACGAGAAAGAACGCTCCCATCATCATTGTTGCCTGCGCGCCGAGCCCCGCGGCGGCGGCCATCCAGGCGTGGACCGCAGCAGTCACACCGAAGGCAGCGACGAGCCCGAGCGTTGGGTGGCGCCGCCGCACCAGCGGAAGGAACACGAACCGGTACAGCCACTCGCTCATCGGGCGATTCCAGCGCTCACCCCAGAACTCCGCTGCGCTTCGCGACAGAACCGGCACCCGTTGAATCGGCGGCACTTTGATGCCCACGATGCGATGGCCGAGTCTCACGGTCTCGGCGATGCTTTCTGCCAGGGCGTATATGAGCACGGCCGCACAGAGCATCCGCGCGGCGGCATGCAATAACCCCGTCAGGCCTTTGAGCTCCGCGAGCACGAGCAAGGCCGCGCCGGCGATAGCGCCGTGCAAGAGGACGCTTCCGAGCATCCGCCACTCCAGCGCCGGCTTGACCGACTGCGTACGGCACACGTCAAACGGTGCGCACAGGTGCCAGGGCCGGCGCCATAACGGCCACGCGCCCGGCGTGGCCGCAATCTGGATCGTCTTCATGCAAGCCAGTGGGACCACGGCAAGCAGGGCGCGCGGCAAGATCTCAGCCGGGGCGAACCACGGCACCGTCGCCGCCGCTACCAGCAGCAACGCCGCCGCGGTGCGTCGGGCCATACTGGCTCCCACCACCAGCGCGGCTGCGATCGCAACGACAATCTGCGCCCCAACCCACGTGGCGATCACTCGCTCAAGCCCCTGCTACGCGTAAAGCCCGGGCCAGCTTCAGCGGCTCATTGCAGGGTTGCGCCGAGCCGATCCAGGAGATTGGCCTCCGACATCGGTCACTGCGGGAAGGCCAACCGACGGAGCAGGTTCTGGAGACGAGGATCGTCTCGCTCACCGTCGAAGTCGCGGTACCAGCTCACTACCGGCAGCAGGCCATCCCGTTGCTCGTAGGCGTGCTCCAGCCACACGTAGCCTTGGTCCCTGTCACCAATCGCGAACTGGACGAGCGCCACGCACAAGGGGAAGACATCACATCGCCCGGATGCCAGCCACTCGCCGAGGACGGTCTCCGCCTCGCTGACACGTCCCGCGGCAGCGTGGGTCAGGGCCAGCTGCGTCGCACTCCAAGGACTCGCACCAGACAGTCGGATCGCCCGCTCTAGCGCCTCCGCCGCCTCTTCGTATCGCGCTTGGTGGCGATACGTCTCTCCCATGTAATGGTGGGCGAGAAAGTACAGCGAGTCCAACTCCAGCGCTCTGTCCAGCATCGTCAGCGCCTCGTCGTACCGGCGGGCGAAACTCAGGGTCGCCCCAAGCTGGGTGTGGGTGAAGACCGAGAGGGGATCGAGCCCAATGGCGTATCGGGTCTTCGCGACTGCCGCATCCCAATCGCCTTTGGCGTACCACAGGTAGATTCCGTGCCACAACTGCGCCGAAACGTATCGGGGATCGAGCTCGATGGCACGGAGAAACTCGCGCTCGGCCGTCACCCAGTCCCACTCGTACACCATCCCAACGTAGCCCAGAGCGGCATGGGCTGCCGAGAGCGACGCGTCGAGCTCGAGTGCCCGCAGCGCCGCCGCCTTTGCTTTGGGGTACGCGTCATGTGATCGCATCACATTGTAGAAGCCCAGGAGGCAATAGGCATCCGCGATTCCGGCATGGGCCAGCGCATACCCCGGGTCGCGCTCAACCGCGTTCTGAAAGCACTCCAGCCCCTTCTGCAACCCCACACCCCGCTGATTCCACCAGTAGCGGCCCTTCAGGTAGAGGTCATACGCTTCGAGATCATCCGTGGGCGCGGTCACGGTCTCGCCGCCCGCGCTGTGCACCAGGGTGAGCTTCAGCCGATTGGCGATCGTCCGTGCGATCTCGTCTTGGAGGGCGAAGACGTCGCCCAGGTCTCGGTCATACCGCTCAGACCACAGGTGATAGCCATCCGCTACGTTGACCAATTGTGCCGTGATGCGCACACGACTGCCGGCCTTCCGGACGCTCCCCTCCAACACCGTGTGCACCTTGAGCTTGTCGCCAACCTCCACCAGGTCCGGTGACTTGCCCTTGTACCAGAACGACGACGTGCGTGCTGCCACGTGCAGCCCGGGAAGCTGCGTCAGCGCATTGATGACCTCCTCCGTCAGCCCGTCGCTGAAGTACTCCTGGTCCGGCTCGGGGCTCAGATTCTCGAATGGCAACACACCGATCGACTTGGTGTCGGCCTCAGCCTCGAGAGCGTCGGCACGCAGTGCTTCAGCAAACGCCCTTGCCGACGCGAACCGATCCGCTGGCACCTTGCCCAGCGCCTCAGTGATTGCCGTCGCTACTGGTTGGGAGACTCCGGGGCGCACCGTGGTGATCGCAGGCACCGGGTCGGTCAGATGCCGGGCCATGACGGCTTGGGCTGTCGCCGCGGTGAATGGTGGCTGTCCCGCCAGCATCTCATACAGCACGCACGCCAACGAGTACACGTCACTCCGTGCATCGACCTTTCGCTCACCTGCCACCTGCTCGGGACTCATGTACTCTGGCGTACCAATGGAAAGCCCTGTCTCCGTCAGCCGCTCACCGCCCGCTGCGGCTACCGCCAGGGCAATCCCGAAATCGGCCACCATCGCCTCACCCTCGTGCAGCAGGATGTTCTCCGGCTTGATGTCCCGATGGATGACGTTGCGGCGATGCGCGAAGTCGAGGGCAGCGGCCACTTGCTCTGTGATGCGCAGCGCGTCGTCGATCGAGAATTGTGTCTCGCGGTTCAGACGCTGGCGGAGGGACTCGCCCGCGACATAGGGCATGGCGTAGAACACGAAACCGTCCGCATCACCGGAATCATGCAGCGGAAGGATGTGGGGATGACTGAGCCCCGCAGTGACCTCGATCTCGCGCAGGAACCGCTCAGAGCCGAGTGCTACCGCAAGCTCTGGCCTCAGTACCTTCACGGCCACCTGGCGGTGGTGCTTGAGATCCTCGGCGAGATAGACGGTGGCCATGCCGCCGCTGCCAACCTCGCGATCGATCGCGTAGCGGTCGGCGAGAACAGTCTTGAGGCGGTCCAGCAGGTCAGTCATGGAGTGACCTCGGCCGGGACTCTCCCAAACTAGGATGTCCGATGCCGCTCGGCTAGAACGAGAGGTGCCCGGAGTCTCGCTGTTGAGACTTCAGCGCCTCGTGTTGAGAGAACGTTGAAGACGGCCCACCCGCCTCGCGCAACTCCAACCGCGCGGCATCCGTGGACCACACTGCCGCGACCTCATACAATGCTAGGCCGACGGCCGCCACGCGCTCCACCTGTGCTTCGGCGTCCGACGTGCGGGTTCGTCTCCGTGTTCGGTCGCTCGTGAGTTTACGGCGCGTGTAAGGCGGCATTCGCCGCCGGCTCACGATCTCTTCCGCTCGCGCCGCGTTGGGTTCCCCGGATAAGCGTTGCCGCCCGTAGCGCCCTCGCTGATGGTCCGTACACATGCGACGCGCGACCACCACCAGCCACGTCGTGAATTCCGTTTGCGGCTGTACGGCGTACTTCCGGAGCCGCTTGCAGTCATCACGGCACAGCTGCTCCAGGATGTGGGCGTACCGATCCATGGCACCATCGTAGCCATCAGCAAGCGATCGGCTCACGTGCATCAAGAGACGGCTGTATTTCCGAACGAACGCCTCCCAGGCCTCCGAGTGCGCCAGATCCCCTCTGGCCTCGAGGAGGCGGGACAGCTCGCCCGGCGTCTCAGCGGGCATCGCCGTACGCACAGATGGGACTCGGCACCAACCCTTTAGATGGGCTCGGCCTCCGGGCGGAGCTGAACTCGGGGCGTACCCCGGCGTCGCTCGCTGGAGCGGCTTTCGGACCCTCAGCGGCCGCCGAGGTTCCCGTCGATGCGGGTTCGTCGCAGGTCAGGCAGCAGGCTGCGCCGGGAGGGATGGCTGCCCTGCAGACGTCACCCTGGAGGGACGACGGCATGGTACTCCGGCGAATATGCCTCGCACCCCCCGACCCGACAACCTCGGTCAGCAATCGGGCGGCGGCGCAGCAGCCCAGCAGTCACACTCCCGCCTCGGTCTCTCCGACCAGTACGCTCCCCTTACAAATCGACCCACGCTGCCCGTTCAACAGAGTCAGAAGCTCCATTGCGCGAGGATCTCTTGCGACGGACCACGCCGCTGACAGTCCTGTTGCTCTCGACCACTGGGTGCGAGGGAACCGCTCGCCCCACGCCGATCGAGGCGCGGGCACTCGCCACCCGCCTCTGCCGACCTTGGGCCGTCCTGGCCGTCCTGGCCCTCCTTGGCTGCATGACCCCGAGGCCGTTTCACATGGTGAACGGCGCCGATCAGACCATGCTCATGCAGTTAGCGGTGGAGAACCACCACACGTCCCCTGTCGACGTCTACCTGCGACTGGGGCTCGTGCGCATCCATCTGCTCCAAGTCCCCCCATCCACGTCGAGCGCCATTGCCATTCCAGCCGAGCTGGCAGGGCTCTCCGCCCGGGTCATCGTACGGGTGCATGGCGAGCAGTCCTTCGTGAGCACCCACGACGTGCTGCTGGCAGCCGATACGCGTCTCGAGCTGATCATCAGTCCCACCGCCCCACCGCTGTACGTGGTGCGGCGGAGTTGAGTCGGTGAGGCATGCGGGTTGGGTGTGCGGAACGCCCCGTCGCTGGACGGGGAACTTGAGAGGGGCGAGCGGGCGTCCTACGTCGCTCGGTTCCACACACCCGTACCGCGCGCCGGGTTGCGGTTGGGCGTCGCCCCGCTAGCGGAGGAACGTCTCGATCGTGGGCGAACTCGCGCGGCACCCCGGTAAGCGTGCTTACGAATGAGCGTCCTCAGAAGTCCGTTCCCACCCGACAGACGTAGATCCCGTCGAAGTGGTTCCGGAACTCCTCCGCCTCCGCATCGGCGCCCGGAGTCGCCTCGTACCGGGCGAGCAACCACGCCGCCCACCCGGCGTCCACCTCCCCGATGTCCTGCCCGAGAACGGCCGCGATGACCTCGTCCGTGGTCGGGACCTCGGCGTAGACGATGTCGAGAACCGCTCGGCGCCCCCAGCTCTCCTCGATGTAGAGCAACCAGTAGGCACGGAGGGGATACGCTTGGTACTCGCATTTGGCGTTGAGCTCGTGGTGGCGTTCCCGCAAGGTCGCTGGCGGTATCGACTCGCCCCGGGCCAGCCAGTGGCCGGCCACGACATCTGGATTGAACCAGTAATAAGGGAATCCTGTCTTTCCCGGATCCACCTGCATGGCGACGAGCTCCGCGAATCCTTCGTCCAGGAAGGGGAAGTTCGGCCAGCTCCACGAGTCGTACCGGTGCCAGTAGTCGTACCTCAGCGCATGCACGATCTCGTGGGCCAGAGCGCCGAAGTAGCCTCCAACCGCGGTCTCTCGTCGTAGGAGGTGAACCACACCGCCGTCGTCGATGTGATCTCCGCCGTCGCCGTCACGCTTGTCCCCGTCCAACGCAACGGTGATCCGGCGGTCGGGCAGACGACCGACCCCAACGAAGGTGCCGATCGCGCTCCAAAGCTCCTCGGCCCGACCGATTCCCTCGTCGAGCTCCGCCTGGGTGGCTTGCGTCGACGTGGATTGGAAATGAAAGTGCTCGCTCTCCGCGGAGAGTTGTACCGGGGGCCCAGCGGGATCCTCGCTGCAGCCCGCAACGAGGGCGATCGCGCAAAGTGCCGTCATCAGCCCTGAGTGAGCTAGATGAGACTCCCGCACGTATCTTCGAACGCGGCAACCGTGGTCGGTGATGGCTGCCATGACCTGCCCCCAAGGGGCGGTGTCCCGTTGCCTGTGGAGAAGCCTTGATGTAGCTCCGGTGCGGTTCACCGACTGTCCGTCCCCAACAATCCCATATCAGTTGCCTCTCGCTCGTTGGCGCGACTGCTGCCAAGCACGAGTTGCCCTCTCAGCGCAACGGCCTGACGGCGTCTCCTCGACTGCGGAATCAGCTTTCTGCTTGTTGCTATTGTGCGAGCCGATCCGACCACCCGCAATAGCGCAGCGGCGCGACAATCAGAGTGTTTTTGTTGGGATTCCCCGTTCGTGTGCGGGGCGACGCAGAAAGAAGAGGCCCCGAACGCCGAGTGACGCTCGGGGCTGGGGCCGCAAGCACCCGACCGAAGCTGGGCGTTTGATATCCCTGCCAGCCGCGCGGGAGCCAATCGGAGCCTCGCTAGGATGGCCCCGGCTTTACGTGCTACCGGAGCCGGTTGCGATCTACTGTAGCGATCGCCGGAAGCAGCAAGGGCACGGTCGTAGGGACAACGGCACCCCGAGCGCCTGCTGCAACGGTCCTAACCAGGTTGGCAGAATGGCAACTGGAAGATCGAGCAGTACATCCTGTACCACGCCACTCCACGGGCCCGTTGAGGAGACATGATTGAGCCAATGAAATCGTAGCCAACAGCTACCGGTAGCTTGCGGAACTCCGTGACGTCATACGCATATGACACGATCCGCTCCTCACTGCTAAGCACCCGACTCAGGGTGGTTCGATCCTCCTGTCCAACGCGCCATACCCACGCGCTCATTCCCTCGAAATCCCCGACGTTTCCCACCACCGCGAACGCGCCGTCATATTGCCCGTCTCCCAGGACGTTGGCGAACATAGCCTCGTCAAAGGCCGCTAGGGTCGTCCAGCCACCCTCCGGTGGCGACGCATACACGGTGTGCACCGTCGAGCCGGCCACGGTGTAGGTGACAGCGTACGTGTACCCGTCGTAGTGCGCGACGCGCTTAGGGTAGTGTTGCCACGCCGTTGTCGGGTCGCAGAGATTCAGGGCCGTAAGGCCGGGCATCATGGTGAGAGGCGAGCCGGCAATGGACGTAATGCCCCAGTGACCGCAGTTGCCTGGGTTGTTTCCGTCGTAGCCCACGACTTCCGCGAGGATCGGGATTCCTGGCCGATCCACAACGATATCATGTGGCAGTTGGCCTCCTGCTTCAGTGGCGGGATCACCGAGCACGACCGCCGACCAGGATACGCCGTCGGCTGAAAACCATGCGGCAGGGTCATTGTAGTCCGCAGCTCCCGGCCATTCGGATTGTCCGATCGCGATGACGCCAGTGCTGCCAACGCCCAGTTCCGTGATGATCTGGTGGCCGCTTCCCCCGAACACCGTCTCATCGTGTGGCACTCGATTCCAGTTGAGGCCATCGTCCGAGTTCCAGACAGCGACGTCCGCATCGCCACCTGACCCGTCAGTTCCTCCCGCGACGAATCGAGAGCCGGTCCAAATGACGTCCGCTATGTCCTGATTTCCTGGACCACCAAAGAGCGAATCGTCGTGGGGCACTCTCGCCCAGATCTGCCCATCCTCTGAGGTCCATATGGCAGCGTCGTACTCGTAGCTCATTCCGTAGGTCTTGTGGACGAGACCGACAGCGACCAGTCGCTGTCCGTCGCTAGCCAGGGCGACGACTTTCCCTCCTTCAAACGCGGGATTGTTAACAGCGCGCCACCTATGGCACCCTGCCGAGAACAGCACCAACGTGGAGATCAGCAACCAGTGTCCGGGTCCCGTCCCTGGCGCCAAGACTCGGATCGTTCTCGCCATCATGGATACCTGCGGCTCAGGGATCAGAGGAAAAACGACATTACGCCGGTCTTCCTGGGCTTCCGGGCGTCGAGTGCGACATTCTAGCGTTGCGGTTGCCGGACCTTGCCGGCAGAAACGGGCGGGGTTCTCAGCTCGGCGTCCGCACCCCGTGCGCCAGTTCGTAGAGCACGTCAGGATCCAGGTCCGCCCCGTTCGGCCATACGATGGTACCGGCATCATGGTCGACCTCGACCTGGGCGAAGACCGCCGGATCGCGAAGCGCCGCAAAGACGCCCTTGCTCTCGACGATCCAGCGCGACAGATCCGCGGACCCGCGCGATCCATCTGCAAACGTGAGATTGACCACAAAGGCGGACTTCGGGTTAGCCGCGACGATCCGGGGGTACATAGCTACTCCAGCGGAGCAATCCGTTGCGGGGGCTCATCCGCGTGGAGCCGCCGCCAGTTCTCGAACAGGTCTGCTCTATGAAGCTTAGCCCACTCGACCACCAGCGCCAGTGGACGAGCCGGAAGGTCTCCTGCCAGGAGTCCAACCGGGTCGATGCGGACGCGCGCTTCCGCGTCCCCGTAACTCGCGTGGAAGTGCGGAGGCTCGTGGTCAAAGAAGTACATCCTGATCACGATGCCGAAGAAGCGCGATATCACAGGCACCGAGCACAGCGTACGACGCGACCCGGCAACCGGCGTCAGCATACCACGGCCTTGCGTACCGAGATTACGCGTGAGCGGGGGACCGTTGTGGCGGGACGGCGGGATGTGACGCGGTGCGACCCTGAGGCGGCGGTCACAACCGGCGCTCTCTTCAACCCACGACCCCCTGTTACAGGGCTATCGTTGACGTTGCCGTACTCTGCCGGGAGAAACGGCAACGCGAGCGTCAAGCAACCAAAAGCCCCGAACGCCGCGTGACGCTCGGGGCTTCTGAATGACAGCGCCCGGCGCGGGGCTGGGCGATGCGGTGAGGGTGATGAGAGAGGCGCTCGCTACGTGTTGTGCTAGTGAACGTGGTTCTTCCCTATAAGCAGCTTCCACTGACCCGCCTCACGGACCCAGAGGTTGGCGAGCTCATTCGTCACTTCACGTCGCACCCCGGCGGTGTCAACGCGGACAGCCACCGCCGTGAATGTCACGGCAGCAGCATCCGGACCCAACACCATCACCTTCATCTCACCGACCTCGTGGCTCTCCCAGTCCCAACGATTCCAGAACCCAGTGGCGTTGGAGCGTAGGTCATCGAGTGTCTCGCAGCAGCCCCAAGGCGTTCCTGCCCAATCAGACGCGTAGCGCATATACCCGTCGATGTCCCTATCGCTCGTCCAAGCCTCACTGTACTTGGCGGCCAACTGTTTGACGACGTCCTCGATCTCGGCCTTCTGTTCCTCGGTGAGTTCCATCGTGGCAGGCTGGCACGCGACGGCAGCAACGAGCATCAGCGAAAGCATCATGCGGCGCATGACGACCTCCTCGAGAGGGGAATGGCAAAAACCTACGGGCCACGTCCCGCGAGCAACAGAGATGGAGTTGTCGGAATACCCGCAGCCTAAGGCGCCGAACGCCGAGTGACGCTCGGGGCTGAAGTGAGCGGACGATGGCGCGCTTTGCGAGTACTGGCGCAGCGATGTACGTGGTGGCGGCTTGGCCAGCGCTCTTAGGCCACACCCCCGGCCACGGGAGGATGTTCCTCGATCTTACTGGCCAACAACGCCATTGCGGGTGCCAGAACCCAGGGTATGACATAGTACACGGTCAGGTACCAGAACTCCCACAGGAATCCTACGCCACGGCCAAGGACTAGACCACAGTACAGATAATCGTACACGGCGAGCGGCACCGTGAAGTAGAACGCTATCCAGAGAGCGAGAGACATACGGCGTCTTGGCGGCACGCGCTTGAGCACAACGTAGAGCATGATGGCAAAGGGGAGCACGAGCACCACCTCGAAGCCCAGCATGACTCTCGGGGAATACTGCTGATAGTATTCTGGCAATCCCAGCACGAGGAAACCCGCCCACACACTGGTCGCCAATATCCACAGCCGAACGTGGTGTCGCTTCCTCATGTTACGCCCGTCCACCTCCGCCTAGCTACTCTTGAGCTTGAAAGCCTCGAACGCCGCGTGACGCTCGGGGCTACACCAACACCGCCCGGCACGGGGCCGGGCGGTGGGTGTTCGCCAACTGCTCGACAGTCGCCCGAGCCTCAGTGAAGGTTGACCTTCGACTTAAGGACGCGGAACTCTATGTTCGGGCCGAACTGCATGTGACGGACTCCGTTGTAGTGGACCCGACTCCCGTCGGTTGCCTCCAGGGTGCCCTGTCCACGGAAGCTCCACGTGTTCGTATTCGGGTCGGTCGACCCAAGAATATCGTTGTCGGTGTTCGTAAGCCTTCCCCATCCTTCAGCGACCAGCGCTTTTCCAAAGCAATCGCCGTCCGTGGTCATGTCACGGATGACTACGAAAGTCTCCCCCTGATGGACCGCGTGGAGAAAGCTGGTGAATTCGTCGATCCAGAGACCGACATCCTGATGGGAGACGGGGTCGCCTTCCCCCTGGATGTCACAGGCTGTCTGGGGGTTGGTGGCAGAGGGGATCGTGGTATGACAGACTCGCAGCCCGTTGCTCGGGTCCGTCCAGCAGACTCGCCAGTGATGCGAGATCCGGTAGATATTGACGTTCCCGTTGTCCGGGTTGTTCATCCAGTTGAACGCCGGACCATTCTCGATGGGTGCGAGGGGTTGCTGGTCCGTGCACGCGACGAACAGCAGCGGGAGGAGTAGGAATCCTGGCCAGCGCATAGAACACCTCCTGAGAGAAAAATGAAGACTTCCCTCGTCGGCGGTCCACCGGTCTCGTCGTCGG
>JBDHEI010000070.1:0-19780 GCA_039591075.1 Gemmatimonadota bacterium | reverse complement strand
TTGCTGTATAATGCGATAAGCCAGTACATCTAAGAGGTCTTCTGAGCTCTGAACGACGTTCGCTGGAGGTCCGGTGACTTTCAGGCTTCGGATGCCGCCGCTGCGAGTTGAGGACTGATTCCGGGCCCTCCGGTAGGTGATCAGCACGGACGGACGTGCGGCGCTGGTCCTGGGCGCCGCGCGATCGAGATCTGGTGCGCCTCGTGGATCGGACAGAATTGCATGGTGATTTCCACGGCACCGGTCTCGCAATCGGTGCCGGAGAAAATGCACCCGCACGCATACATGGCCCGCATGGCTGTCCCCGTGGTTGATGGAAGGGTGGTACTGATTCCTCCGGCCTGGGGGAGGCGCTCGGGGACGCACGTTTCTCTCAGATACCGCCGGCGCTCGATAGGATGAGCCGATTTCCGGAGGGGTCGCCCGGCCGCCCGCGCGTGACCGGTCCGAGTGTCGGCGTTCTGTGGTGCCGGCCGCACGTCGACGTCCCCCCACCCGTGCGCCGCGCCGGGCAACGACCCGCCAGCGACGGGCTGCCCGTCGCCGTGTCTGACACCCGGTACGACGAATCCTTTCGAGCAGTCTCAGAAACGCCGCCACGCACGTCGGGTCGAACTGACTGCCGCTGCAGCGGCGCAGCTCGAGTACAGCGCACCGCACGGGGAGAGCAGAGCGGTACGGCCGCTCGGACGTCATGGCGTCGTATGCGTCCACAACCGCCACGATCCGCGCCTCGAGCGGGATCTCCTCTCCGCGGAGGCCGTCGGGAAAGCCGCTGCCGTCAAACCGTTCATGGTGCCAGCGAACCGCCGCGAGGATCCTCGGATGTGTGCGCAGCATGGGCCCGAGGATTCGCTCGCCAACGACGGGGTGTCGCCTGACGCGGCGCCTCTCCTGATCGCACAGGGGTCCCGTTTTGCACAGGACAGCGTCCGGTATGCCGATCTTCCCCACATCGTGCAGGAGCCCGCAAAACCCGATCTCCCTGACCGCGCGACTCCCGACCCCTAATTCACTGGCCAACGCCGCGGCATAGCGCGCAACGCGACGCGAGTGTGCGCGCGTGTACGCATCCTTTGCCGATACGGCTTCGGCAAGGACCCGCACGGCATCGCCGAACGCGGCTCCCAGTTTTTCAGCGATCCGCCCCGTTTCCCAACCCACCCGTCGTCCCGCCGGCACGGCGTCGCTGCTGCCACTGACGGCATCCGCCGGGGGCGACAACTTCGCGCCGGGTAAAACGGCGAGCGCCATGGAGTCCTCCGGGACCGATGGGATTGGGCGTCAGTTCGTGGTTTCTGCGCTGCGACCCGTAGCGTCGCAAACATGAGACCCATAACACACCTCCGTGTAAGCATTTTTACGGCATCGCGTTACGGAGTATTGACGGGCCGCTGTCAGGTGGTACGTTTCGTGCTCCTTGGTTCAAATGGCACCAACCTGGAGCCGTGCGTGAGTGATCGCACGCAAATGGGGCGATCCGCCCCAGACCGTGTTCAGTACGAGCCCATGACTCCACGTGTCGGGTCGATCACGCTGCTCGTCGTCCAGCTGTCGGCTTCGTTCGGGGAGTTCTGGGGGCAGCTGAGCCGGGATCTGGGCGTGGACCTGCGGGTCGTCGGGCCTGACGATATCGGGCTCGTTCCGCCCGAGGTTGCAGCGGTCGTGCTCGCGGCCGGTGGGGACGAAATGGCCGCGCTCGATTGGCTCGATCGCCATGCCGTCCCATCGCCAATTCCCGTGCTCGCCGTCGGAGCCGACCCGGGCCGCCGGATCGCCGCGGCGACTGTCCGGCGCGGGGCCACGGACTACTTCGCACTCCCAGAGGATCTGGAAGTCCTGCACAACGCCACCGACGAGGCCGTAGCTCGGCATCGCGCGGGTCGCCAGCGGGACAACGGTGTTGGCGACGTAAAGCCTGAGGCGTTCAGTACCATCGTCGGGGAGAGCACTGCCCTCAAGGCAACGCTTGCCAGGGCGGGGCGACTGCTTCCGCACGGCGAGGCGACCGCCCTCATCGTTGGCGACACCGGGACTGGGAAGGAACTGCTCGCGCGCGCCATCCACGAGGGAGGGCCCCGCCGGCGGGCACCGTTCGTCGCGGTCAATTGCGCCGCGCTTCCAGAGCGGCTCGTGGAGTCGGAACTGTTCGGGCACGAGCGCGGGGCGTTTACCGACGCCCACGCGGCCAAGCCGGGGCTGTTCGAGCTCGCCGAGGGGGGGACGCTGTTCCTCGACGAGATCGGAACGCTCCCAGTGGATGCACAGGCCAAGCTGCTGCGCGTCTTCGAAGACAAGCAGGTGCGCCGAGTAGGGGGCACGAAATGGCGCTTCGCCAATGTCCGGATCCTCGCTGCCACCAACAAGCGGCTGGAAGAGCGTGTCCGCACCGGGGAATTCCGTGAAGACCTCTATTTCCGTCTGAGCGTAGTGGTGCTGCGCCTTCCACCACTGCGCGAGCGGGGGGACGACGTGGTCCTGATCGCCAAGGAACTGCTTCGCCGAGCCGCCATCCAGCACGAGCTGCCGGAGCCCCCGTTGGAGGAGGTCGCGAGACGGGCGCTGCGGGAGCACGGCTGGCCCGGTAACGTGCGCGAGCTTCGCAACGCGGTGGAGCGGGCGCTGCTGCTGTCGCCCGAGGGCACGCTCGCAATCGATGAGCTGATCCCGGAGCGGAAGCCCGTGGTCGTGGGCGAGGGCCAGTTCCCGTTTCCCGCCCCCCTGGACGTCATCGAGTCGGCGGTAGCCAACGCCACCGTGGAGTACTGCGACGGGAACCGGAGCGAAGCTGCTCGCCGCCTCGGGATCTCGCGCAAGCGGCTCCGTCGACTGCTCTCGATGGAGGAGGGACAGGACGGCTAGCCACCCCCCCTGGTGCGGAACGATCCACGTGGTCCCGGCCGCCCCAGGGATGAAGCCTCAACCAGATTAGCTAACTCACTATGCTGCAACGATTTAGGGGAATCAGCGCGCGGGTACGTGGTGTGCGGCGTGATCTGGTCGGGCCCATGCGTCCAGACGGACCATGTACGCCGTCTGGAAGCCCAGGATGAAACGGAGGTGCCATCATGCGTTCCCGGAAGCTTCTCGTCGCGCTGAGCGCGGGAGTCGCGATCCTCCTCGCCTGCGCCGACTCGACCGGCCCCCCCATCACTCCGCAGGATCCAGAGGACCAGGGGGGCAGCAACCCGACGCTTCACATGCTCCGGTGGGATCCATCGGTGCCGCTGCAGTTTGCGGCGGAGCCCGGTGGCCCAGAGGGGGTTCTCCACTCGCCGGTCACGGTCCCGCCCCTCGATCGCCCCGAGGTCTCGTTCTGGGCGACCCAGGGCACGGCAACCTCGGTGCGGATCAACTATCGGTCAAGCGACGGCACGTGGTTGCCGTTCCTCGATCTCGCGCTGAACGAGACATCCCTGGTCCGATGGCCGGACGGTGAGCCTGGCGGGCGGGTCCTCATCACGGTGCGGGTCGATACGGTCGAACTCCGGGTCCACATCGAACCCGTCGGTCTCATGTTCAACTTCCAGGACCCAGCTCGGCTCACGCTCTGGTACACGGGAGCCGATCCCGACCTGAACGGGGATGGGAGCATCGACCTGCTCGACAATACGATCGAGCAAGAGCGCCTGCGCATCTGGACGCAGCCACGTGCGTTCGACCCGTGGGTAGCGCTGGATGCCACACAATCGGTTGAGGACAAGCAGTTTGTCGCGGATCTGGATGGTACGGCGAGTCACTCGGGCTATGCCGTATCGTTCTCGGGGTATGCCGTCTCGTACTGACATGAGCGTGAGCGAGTCACTCGAGTTGCTGAGACAAGCGCAGTCGCTCGCGGCGACCGGACAGCATGCTGCGGTCGTGGCTCTGCTTGGCGCGCAGCCGGTGGAGGAGACGGAGCGCTCGCCAAGCCTGGCGCTGCTGTCGGGGATTGCCTATGCGCGGCTGGGCGAGAACGCGAAGTCGGAACGCTGGATCGAAGTGGCGTTGCGTGAGGCGCGTGCGCGAGGAGACCGGGCAACCGAGATGCGGGCGCTCAATGTCTCGGGCGCGCTGGCGTTGGAGCGCGGGCGGGTGGATGACGCGGCGCGTTTCGTGGCCCTCGCCCTCGCCGAGGCGGAACGGGTCGGTGACCATGCCACGGTCGGACGGTGTTCCAACAACCTCGGCATCATTGCCAACATGCAGGGGGACTTTGGACGGGCGATCGGGTCGTACACGTCGGCGCTGGCGGCATTTCAGCGCGCCGGCCTCAAGGCAGGTGCCGCAGAGGCGCTGCACAACCTCGCGATCACCTACCGCGATCAGGGGGATTTTGCCAAGGGACTGGAGAGCGCTGACCGCGCGGTCGAGGAGGCGCAGGCCTCCGGCGACCGACGGCTCACAGCGCTGGCACGAGGCGGGCGGGCCGAGATCAGGCTGGCAACGGGAGAGGCGGCGGTCGCGCGGCGGGAGATCGAGCAGGTGATGGAACTTCGCCGCAAGATCGGAGACGTGGTTGGGGAGGCCGAGGACCGTCGCGTGTGGGCTGGAACCCTGGCAGCTGCAGGGAACCCCAGCGAGGCCGAAACGACGCTGCGCGAAGTCGCGGCGATCGCCGAGGAGCGTGGCCGGCCATTGCTGGCGGCGAATTCCCGCCGTGACCTCGCGCGGGTACTGGCAGACGCCGGGCGTACCGACGAGGCCATTGAGATCGCGGCGGAGGCGATCAGTGGATACGAGCGGCTCGGTGCAGAGGCCGAGGGGGACAAGCTCCGCAAGCTCACCGCCAGCCTCACTCACTCCCGCGCTCCCTAAGGCAGCTCCTGCGATCACGCACGGTTGCAGCACCACGGAACACCTTCAGGGCCAATTCCCACTACATTTCGTGCGCCACCAAACGAGTCAGGCATGCCTCGTCGATCCGAATCGGGCCACCAGTCGATCTGGCCGCGTCCCTATGTGTGGGTGTGGTTGGTGATCAACCTCGCCTGGCTTCAGGTGGTGGTACCGTTCTGGATCGTGTCGAACAACGTTGCCGTGCTCGATCCCGCGACCGACGTCGGTCGGAAGCTGATGGCCGGAATCGTCGCGATCGTCGTGATCCCGTTTGCCGGGGTGCTGGGATTCGCGCTCCTGAGTCTGGCGCTGTTCAAGTGGGTTGAGCGCCTCGTCGTTGGCGAGCGCTAGACGGACGGCGGCGATCAGCGGTCGGCGTGCTCGTCGATGGATTGGCGGAGGGCGCGCTCACGCCCTTCAGCGCGCCGCCGCTTGAGTGTGAGGGTCACGAATCCGATCGCCCACAGCGCCACGAGGCCGGCAAGCGTGGGCAACGGGTAGCGCACGAAGACGAGAAGCACCCCGACGAGAAGCGCGAGGAACAGGGTCCCCACGGCAGCCCCCAGCGCAATCTCCTGAACGCGCTCCTTGCGACTCGGCTGCTCCCGCTCCGAATATCGTCTGAGCCACGGGCCCACCCGTGGCCGATCGGCCGGCATCAGTCCCGCCGGTTACGTGGAGGCTGGCGTCGGTTGGCCGACCACATACAGGGTTCGGGTCGGGTACGCGAACTCGAGCCCTTCCTCCTCGAACCGCCGGTAGATCTCGAAGTTCACGGCCTGTTGGATATCCATGGCAACCCGAAAGTCCGGCACCGTGACGTAAAAGACGGTCTCGAAGTTGAGTGAGGAATCGCCGTAGGCCTTGAAGTGGGCGCGGTCGAACCGTGTTTGCTCCTTGCGCTCGACGATCTCGCGCAGGATTGTGGGAATCTTCTCCAGCTTATGGCGCGGCGTTTGATACGTCACGCCGATCGTGAACAACAGCCTCCGTTCGAACAGCCGCCCGAAGTTGCGGATACGGCTCTTCAAGAGATCGCCGTTCGAGATGATCAACTGCTCGCCCGAGAGGCTGCGGATGCGCGTCGTCTTGAGCCCGACGTGCTCGACCTTGCCGATGTGCTCATCGATCCCCAGCGTGTCGCCGATGACAAACGGTTTGTCCAGCACGATGGACAACGATGCAAAAAGGTCGCCGAGGACGTTTTGCACCGCCAAGGCAACGGCGATACCGCCGATGCCGAGGCCCGTGATCAGCGCCGTGATGTCGACACCGAGGTTGTCGAGCGCCAGCACCAGCACCACGGCCCAGACCGCTATCCGCAGCAGGAAATTCATGGCGCCGACGGTGGTCGCAGCTGCCGGGTCGTCGGCCAGCCGGTCGCGGCGGTAGGCTTCTAGTAGCGAGCGCACCGCGGCACCGGCCCAAACCCCCCCCTGGATCAACCCGATCACCACGATGATTTGGGTGAAAGCCGACCACAGGTCATCGGGAAACTCCAAGGTGCGTGCTCCGAGATACGCTCCCACACCGAGCAGGAAGAAGCTCTTGGTGTGGCCGAACACGTCGGCCAGGACGTCGTCGACCGTCGACGCGGTCTGTGCCATCAGAGCGGCAACCCGCCGGTGGACCCCCCGGACGGCGACCTTGAGGACGATGAAAACGCCGAGGGCGATGGCTACGGCAACGGTCCACGACTCGATGGAGTTGCCGAGGAACTCGCGTTGCAGGAAGACGCTCATGAGACCCGTTCCGTCGTCAGTTGCCGGTGCATTGCACGTTGGTGGGCGACGTGTTGTCGCAGGCGATGCTCTCGTTCATGCCCCCGGCCATCACGGCGCACGCAGCCTTCTGGGCGGCCTGAATCGCCTCCCGCTGGTCGGATCCGGACCCGCGGCGGCAGGTGGTGACCCCCCTGAACGTCACACACAGCTCGCACTCCGCCTGTACCAGGGCGCGGCTACCGAGGATGAGTACGGCCCCGAGCACCACCAGGGCGATCACGAGGGCGATGAGGCGCCCGGTCTTTTGCGGCATCTTGTCCGTTCGTTGCATCTCGTCGAAATCCACGACACGCACCGCGAGGCCTGCGAGGTTCGCTGCCGCGTGGGAGGTTGCCAATGACGGGTATTCTAACAGGTCGTCGCAGGGCAGATAAGCGCGAGACGATGGCAGCGGGGCGATGGAGATCGGACCAGGGTGACACCATGGCGCCGCTTGGCCCCCACGCGGATTTGAAATACATTTTGTGCGGCAAGGCACAGCAGCGGGTGAGGTGGCTTGATATGCTCCGGGACTCGACAGGCCGGATCGATAGACGCCATGGGTCCCACACGATCGAGAACGAGCTGGTCCCGGGAGGGCAAGCGTCCCGTGCAACCACAGAGCTCCGAGCCGCTGGATTCCGGGGGCTACGTGGCGTACACGATGGACGACTGGGACAACGAGTGCTTCGAGGCGTTCGGGGAAGGTCGCGACCCTCAGCCGTGCCCGGACTGCAAGCGGACCGGATTCTACGGACCCCGCATCGATCCGACCGAACGACGCTATCGGCAGTGCCGGTTCTGCGGTTTCACCCAAATGGTCGGCCTGCACCGCGTGGGTGGAGGCCGCCAAGGCACCGTACATCTGGTGGGTCGCGCCCGACGTCGAGTCGTATCTCTGCCCATTCTGCGGTAAGCGCACTTCGGTCGCTGAGGCGACCGTGCTACGACCGGTCGATGACGCGGAGCATCCATGGTGGCGGGTCCCGCAGGGTCGGTCGCGCTACTACTACATCCGGTTCTGGGAGAACTGGGAGGTGACGAAGGGCCGCGTGCACCTCTGACCGTGTCAGGACCGCCTGCGGCGGTGTCACCGTGTGCGGTGCCACCGCACTCCCACCCCCGCACTCAGCAAATCGATGTCCAGCTGAGAGAAGATCGTCAGCTGATTTCGCTTCACGTTTTCCCTCGAAAACGCGTACTGCACATAGGGCCCGACGTGGAGCGTCGGCGCCACGCGGAACTCGGCTCCAACCCCGAAGTGCATGCCGAAGCCGTTGGCATCGTAGCGATCGGTTCCAGCCGTTTCTTGGTAGGTGCCGACACCGAATCCGCCCTTCAAGTACAAAGGGAACTGCCGGACCGGGAAGAGGGTGGCACCGAAGGTGATCATGCCGAAGGTTCGAGTCGTGTCGCTCCCGCTCCGCGTCCATCCGGCCACATCCACGCCAAGCAACACGGCGTGGCTGAGCGTGCCGCCGATGCTCAGGAATGCCGACGGACCGGGGTTGCGCGCGTCGATGATCGCAGTGGCGTCATCCCCGATACGGACATTCCCCAGGGTCACAGCCGCACCGCCCCCGAACCAGAAACCATAGCGTGCAGGGACCTGCGCCAGCGCGGTGGCCGGTATGACGACGACCGGCAGCAGGACAGCGACCCACGACAACCGCAGCATGGGAATCCTCGATTGTGGAGTGTGTTCGCCTGCGGGACTGTGGACACTAAGCTATCGCTTGGGGCAACCGGCTCAAGAGGCTCCGCCGACAAACGGTCCCAACTTGCCGTCGTTTCGGGCTTCGGCTAACCTTCAGGCCGCCTTGCGGCTTCGATGCCGCTCGATCCACGGTTTCCGACCCGCAACCACGTCAACTCCGGTACAGCACGTGAATTCCTCTGTCAAAGTCGTTCCACTCGAGCGCGTGAATCTGCCACTACTCGCCGTTGCCGTCGACGAGTTGACCTCGCGGAAGGTTCCGACGTCCCTCTTGTCCCTGGATTCCCATACCGGAGGGGCCATCGGCCGTCTCCTGGCGAGTGGGGATTTTGGCGGCACCCGCGACCAAATCGCGACGCTCTACCCCGCCAAACGGCCCGCGCGCGTGCTGCTAGTGGGCATGGGAGCCCACGGAGAAATCACTCGGGGCGCCATCCGGCGCGCGGCGGCCGTAGCGGCGAAGCGCGCACTCGCCCTGCGCGTTGAGGCCATGGCGTTCCACGTGATTCCCGAAGCGCGGGGCGGCGTGGCCCAGCAGACCGTAGGCCAAGTCGTCGTCGAGGGCATCGCACAGGGGGCGTGGCGTTTCGACGCGCTCAAGGCGAAAGACGACACGCCGAGGCTCGGCAGTCTCGAGATCGTAGCGGGCCGGGAGGAGCGGGCGGATCTGGAGCGGGGCCGACGGATCGGGGCGGGCATCGCCGACGGGCATGTCCTGGCGCGGAATCTCCAGGCTCTGCCCGGGAACGTGTGCACCCCGCGCTACCTGACGGGCATCGCGCGCAAGCTGGGCAAAGCCTATGGCTATCGGGTCACGGTCCTGGGCAGGGAGGACATCGCCAAGGGGGAGTTTGGGGCGCTGCTCGCAGTGGCGCAGGGCACAGCACAGGACCCGCAGCTCATCACGCTGGAGTATCGCGGGGCCGGTGCACGGAGCGCGCCGCTCTGCTTCGTCGGGAAGGGGGTGACCTTCGACGCCGGCGGGATCTCCCTCAAGCCCCCGGAGAAGATGGAAGAGATGAAGTACGACATGTCGGGCGCCGCCGCCGTGCTCGGCATGTTCGAGGCCCTGGGACATCTCAAGCCAAAGATCAATGTGGTCGGCATCATTCCAGCCTCCGAGAACCTGCCTTCCGGGACCGCCATCAAGCCCGGCGACATCGTGCGCGGCCATCTCGGCAAGACCATCGAAATCGTCAACACCGACGCAGAGGGCCGGCTCCTGCTCAGTGACGCGCTGTCGTACGCGCGGAAGTTCAAACCCGCCTGCGTCGTCGATGCGGCGACGCTGACCGGGTCGGTAGTGATCGCGCTCGGGCACCATGCGACCGGCCTCATGGGGAACGACGATCAGCTCGTCGATGAGGTTCGGCAGGCGGGAGACTTGGCGGGCGAGCGGTGTTGGCCGCTTCCGCTGTGGGACGAGTACCGGGAGCAGATCAAGTCGGACTTCGCCGATGTGAAAAACGTCGGCGGCAGGGCGGCCGGCACCATCACCGCCGGGTGGTTCCTGCGCGAGTTCGTCGATCAGTTCCCGTGGGCGCATCTTGATATCGCCGGCACCGCATGGACCGAGGCCGACCGACCCGATTTGGCAAAGGGTCCCACCGGGATGGGCGTTCGGCTCTTCACCGAGCTGGTGTTGGGGCGCACAGGGGGGTGACCGCCGCGGGGCGGGTCGCGGCGGCTCTCGCCGTCATCACGCTCGTTGCGGTGCCGGCCGCGGCAGGGCAGGACACGACACGGGTGCGCGCGGACAGCCTCCCGCGAGCGGCACCCGACTCCCAGATCCCGCTTGACCCGTTCGCGAGCGGGCTCACGCTCCCGCTGTTCGAGCCGGAAGTTCCACCAGGGCCTCTTCCGCCCGGAAGTCGCTACACGTTCACGCGCGACTCGCTCCTCTGGGCGGGTGGACTCACCCTCGCTGACCTGTTGGCCCGAATCCCCGGAGTGTACGTGGCCCGCGCGGGGTTCGTGGGGCAGCCGGAGTACGTGCAGTACGGCGGGCGCGGTGGCGCGGCGCTAGAGGTGTATTGGGACGGCATGCGCTGGGAGCCGCTCGGGGGCGACACCGCGTTCGTGGATCCAGGCGATTTCCCGTTGACCTACTTCCGTCGCGTCGACATCGAAGTGCTTCCCGGCATGCTGCGAGCGTATCTCGTGACGGAGCGGCACGAGACGCCCGTCGTGCGGTCGAAGATTCATGTGCAATCGGGGGCATTCAAGTCGGCGCAGTATGCAGCGCTGTTCCAGAAGCGAACGCCCTCTGGGATCGGGCTCGACTTGGCTGCCAACTATGCCGGCACCGACGGCCCCCTCGGGGCGGCCGGAGCGGACCTATTCGATGTGTGGGCTCGAGTGTCATGGGTGCCGGACGGTCGCGTGGGAGCGAGCTATCAGATCCGACGCCAGAATGTGGACCGCGATGGTCTCCCCGCCGGGGTCGGAACGTCCGTTCCCGCGCGCAAAGGTGCCCGCACTGACATGCTGATCACCCTCTCAGCGGCGACCCGCCCCGACGGCCTGGGCCTCAGAGTCGAAACGGGACTGGCATCGAGCGTGTGGTCGGCCGACTCCGGTGCGGTGCTGAGCGACCACGGCGTCCGGCAGGCACATCTGGGCGTGCGGTATCGGCGCCCCAGTTGGACGGTGGATGCAGTGGGCCGAGTGGCGGACGCACGGACTCCGCTCGGCCTGGAGGCACGGATGGGTTGGGTGCCGGTCCGCGGCATCGTGCTTGCCGCCGACGGCGGGTATCGGAGGCATCGGGGAAACCGGCACTCGCAGTGGGTACGCGGCGCGGTCGGGGTGTACGTCGGCCCGGTCACGCTTGCGGGTGAAGCGACCATCCGAGAGGCGGTGCAGGCCCCGGCGCTCGTCGATGATTCGGTCGTCCCGACGCGCGACCTCGCAGCCCGCGCCGGTCTCGACTCCCGTTGGCTGTCGGGAACGGTGACGCTTGCCAGGCAGGACGCCTTCCAACCGCGTCCGTACGCCGACCTCCCGATCGTCCCGTCCCTGGGCGCGTCGGGCGAGACGACGTACCTGAGGGTCGAGGCGACGCTCCGGCCAATGAAGGCGCTGACGCTCTCGGGATGGTACTCCGATCCCCTCTCGGGGACGCCGGCCGGACTGCAACCTCCGCATCATGTGCGCGCGGCCCTCACCTGGCGCTCCAAATTCTGGAGGACGTTCCGCTCCGGCGCGTTCGATCTCAAGGCGCAGGTGGCGATTGAGACCTGGGGTGCCGGGACGGCGGGCGCCCGCGCGGACGGCAGCATGATTGCACTCCCCGAGGCGGCTTTTTGGGAGATGCAGATCGAGTTCCAGTTGGTGGATTTCACCGCGTTCTGGGCCCTCAGGAATGCGCGCCTCACGGACGCGGAATACGTCCCGGGTCTCGCCTATCCGGGCAATGCGCAGTATTTCGGTGTGTCATGGACGTTCGGGAATTGACTCAGCTTCGTTGCGGTGACGGGCCGCAAGATGCCGCTGCCGGTCGCGCGCTGACGAGAGGGGAGAATCCGTGCCCAGATCGATGACCGGATTCGGGACGGCTGAGGGGCCGTTCGCGGGTGGGCGGGTCATGGTGGAGCTCCGTACGGTCAACCACCGGCACTTCAGCGTGCAGTGCCGGCTGCCGCCAGAGCTACAGCGGCTGGAGGCCGATCTGCGCGGGCGTCTCCGTCTCCACATGGAGAGGGGGCATGCCACGTTGCTGGTCCGATGGACGGCATCACCGGTGAGCCCGGTGAGCGTGCAGTTGGATCTGGATCGCGCTCGGAGCGTATTGGCGGCGCTCGAGGAGCTACAGCGAGTGCTCGGGCTTGAGGGCGACATCGACCTGGGCTTCATCGCCCGTCAGCCCGAAGTGCTTACCTTCGCCGAGGCCGAGGTAGCGGAAACGGATGCCACACCGCTCTTTGCACTCCTGGACGCTGTCGCGTCCCAGGTGGTCGAGACGCGGGAGCGTGAGGGGTCGTCACTGGCCATCGATCTCCACGAACGCCTGAAGACCATCGAGTCCCGCCTCGGCGACATCGAGGCGCAAGCGCCCGGACGCCTGGTCGCGGAGCGTGACCGACTCCGGCAGGCGGTTGCCGAGCTGCTGGATGGGCGTGCCGCGGACGAAAACCGGCTCGCTCAGGAGATCGCGTTCTTGGCCGACAAGATGGACATCACCGAAGAGATCGTACGGTTGCGGACCCACGTCGGGGCGCTTCGGGAGGCCCTCACGTCCCAGAGTGCGGTGGGCCGGCGCCTGGCGTTTCTCGGGCAGGAGATGCTCCGCGAGGTGAATACGATCGGATCGAAGGCGAACGACGCCGTCATCACCGCCGCCGCCATCGATCTCAAGGCCGAGCTCGAGAAGGTGCGCGAGCAGGTGGAGAACCTGGAGTGACGCCCAGCCTGCTCATTCTCTGCTCTCCCTCAGGAGCGGGTAAGACGACGCTCGCCAGGCGTCTCGTGGCGTCGCGGACGGATGTCGGGTTCAGCGTGTCGGCGACCACCCGTCCACCGCGCGAAAACGAGCGCCCTGGTGTAGATTACTATTTCTATACCTGGGAGGAATTCTGCCGGCGGCGTGATGCCGGAGAGTTTCTCGAGTGGGCGGAGTACAGCGGTCACTTGTACGGCACGCTCAACGCCGAAGTCGAACGGGAGCTGGGGCGAGGACGCCACGTGCTCCTCGACATCGAGATCCAGGGTGCCTGGCAGGTGCGCGCGAGCCGTCGCGATGCGGTGGCGATCTTCGTGCTCCCGCCGTCGGCCGAGGTGCTGATCGCCCGGCTCAGGGGCCGGGGCTCGGAATCCCCCGAAGAGGTGCAGCGTCGGCTGGCTCGGGCCGACGAGGAGTTGCAGGCGGCGCCCAATTTCGATCACGTCGTGGTGAACGAACGGTTGGACCAAGCGCTGGACGAGATTGCCGAGATCATTGACGGGGGTGGGGATCAGGCGCGGCGCCTGCCCGACGTAGAAGCGCGGGTCCGGACGTTGCGGCGCGACCTTGCCCGGTACCGTCAGGAGAACACGAACTCAGGAACGCGTCAGGCCTAGAGGAGCAGATGTACGTATTCACGCCGGAAAACTTGGCCGATCGCGCGGGCACCAAGTACTTGGGGGTGCTGGCTGCGGCGAAGTTCGCACGTTTCGTCAACGACTTCCCGCGGGACCGGTCGCTCGACGAGAAGAAGCTCACCACCCAAGCCCTCGAGAGCCTGGTATCGGGAGCGCTCAACTTCCGCCTGGTTCGGCGCCGTCGTCACGAGACGTGAGCCTCGCCGGCCGGCGCGTCGTTCTCGGCGTGTCGGGGGGGATCGCTTGTTATAAGTCATGCATCCTCGCCCGGCGGCTCACGGAGTGCGGCGCGGCGGTTGACGTTATCCTCACGGCGGCCGCGACGGAGTTTGTGCGGCCGCTTACCTTCGAAGCGCTCACGCGACGACCGGTCCATACCTCTCTCTGGGACCGGGGCCGAGCCCTCGCCCACATCGATCTCGCCCGCACACCGGATGTCATCGTCGTCGCACCGGCGACGGCCAACCTCCTTTCCCGAGCGGCGCAGGGTCTGGCAGACGATCTGCTGACCGCCGTGCTCCTCGCCACGCGCGCCCCGGTTCTCGTGGCGCCCAGCATGAACGACGAGATGTACGCCAACGCTGCGACGCAGCGATGTTTGGCAATGGTGCGCGAGCGTGGTTGGGCCGTCGTAGGACCGGCGATCGGTGCGCTCGCCGAGGGGCCGAGCGAGCGTCCCGGCAGGATGGCAGAGCCGGAGGACATCCTCGCAGAGGTGGAACGGCTGATCGTCAGCGCCGACAGCCGGCTCAGCGGTCGGCGGGTGCTGGTCACGGCGGGACCGACGAGAGAGCCGCTCGATGCGGTCCGAGTCCTCACCAATCCGTCGAGCGGCAAGATGGGGTACAGCCTCGCCGCGAGAGCCTTTGCGCGCGGGGCCGAGGTGATTCTCATAGCCGGGCCAACCACCCTGCCGCCCCCGTACGGACCCGAGGTGGTGCGGATCACGACGACTGCGGAGTTGCTCCAGGCCGTGGAACGGCGGCTGCCGGAGGCCGACGTGCTGATCATGGCGGCTGCGCCCGCGGATTTCGCCCCGCGCGTCGTGGCTGACGGCAAGCCGTCGCGCTCGGACGGCCCTGTTAGCCTGGATCTCGTGCCCACACCCGACGTTCTGGAGCTGACCACGGCGCAGCGCAAGCCCGGCGCGGTCACCGTGGGCTTCGCGCTGGAAACTGGAACCGCGACGGAGCGAGCCCGGAGCAAGCGGGATCGGAAGCGTCTGGATCTCATCGTCCTCAACCGCGTCGACGAGTTGGGCAGCGGCTTCGAGGTAGACACCAACCGCGTAACTCTGATCGGGGAGCACGGCGAAACGCCGCTCGAACTGCTGCCCAAGCCCGACGTAGCAGATCGCATCCTCGACGCGGTCGAACGGTTGCTTTGACGGACGCGCGGTCGCTCTTCGCACGATATCTGCGGCAGCGCATGGAGCTCGCCCATCCGCCATTGTTCTTCGACGGGGCAGCGCCGGAAGTGCCCCCAGTGGCTGCAGCGCAAGCCGGACTGCCCAGCGACCAGCCGCCACCGCGTTGGCTGCGGGATGCCCCGCCGATACCGCAGCGGGGAATGGTGGTGCCGGCCCCGCCACGGGATCTGTTCAGCGCCGATCCCCTGGCACAGCTCGACCTGGATGCACTGGCGCAGCGCATCCGAACCTGCCGACTCTGCCCCCTGTGTGAGTCCCGGGCCCACGCCGTGCCGGGCGAGGGACCGGTGGACGCGCGGCTCGCGGTGGTGGGCGAAGGCCCAGGGGCTACCGAGGACGAAACCGGCCGGCCGTTCGTGGGTCGGGCCGGCGAGCTGCTCACGGAGATTCTGGCCGCGATCGATCTTCCGCGAGAGCAGGTGTACATCTGCAACGTCGTCAAGTGCCGTCCGCCAGCTAACCGTAAGCCGAATCCGAGCGAAATCGAGGCATGTGTTCCCTACCTGCACCGCCAACTTGAATTCCTGCGGCCGGCGGTGATACTTGCTATGGGAGGGACGGCAGCGGAGACGCTGCTCGGCATTCGACAGCCGCTCGGCGCCATGCGCAAGAAGGTGCACGACTTCCGAGGGATCCCGTTGGTGGTCACGTACCATCCGGCGGCGCTGCTCCGTAACCCGCATTGGAAGAAGCCCACGTGGGATGACGTCCGTATCGCACGCCAGCTCGTCGCCCAGTCCAGCTGACGCTCACGCCGCGCGGCAGACCCCCTGGAGCGAGGAGGCCGAACAGGCCGTCCTCGGGGCGATGCTCATAGACCAGGACGCCGCGCTCAAGGCGGCCCAACTCCTGGGCGACACCGCGTTCTATAGGGATGCACACCGGCGGATCTTCCGCGCCATGATGCAGTTGCTCGAAAAGGGCGATGTCATCGACCCAATCGTCCTGCGCGACCAGCTCCAGCGCCGCGGCGACCTCGAATCGGCGGGTGGTGTCGAATACATCGCCGACCTCCTCGACGTCGTTCCGACCGCTGCCAATGTCGAGTACCACTGTCGCATCGTCAGGGACCGAGCGCTGCGCCGTCGGCTGATCGAGGCGGGGACCTCCATTGTGCAGGCGGCGTACGAGGGTCCGCACGAGGTCGACGATCTCCTCGACCAAGCCGAACAACGCGTGTTCGATGTCTCATTCCAGCGATCGATCCGCGAAGCGGTGCGGCTCAAGACGCTGGTGTGGGACACGATGGAGCGCATCGAAGCGCGCCATCACGGAGAGGAATCGGTACACGGTGTGCTCAGTGGGTTCAAAGATTTGGACGTGCTCACGAACGGGTTCCAGCCAAGCGACCTCATCATCGTGGCGGCACGTCCGTCCATGGGGAAATCGTCGCTGGTCCTCAACATGGCGACGCACGCCGCGATCGAAGCAAAGGTCCCGGTGGCGATGTTCTCGTTGGAGATGGCCAAGGATCAACTGGTGGAGCGGATGCTGTCATCCGAGAGCCTTGTGGATCTGCATCGGTTCCGACGTGGCAAGCTCCTCGAGGAGGATTTCTCCAAGCTCTCCTACGCGGTCGGCATCCTGGGACAAGCGCCCATCTGGATCGACGACACGCCCGCCCTGAACCTGCTCGAGCTGCGGTCCAAGGCCCGCCGTCTGAAGGCGGAACACGACATCGGTCTGTTTGTGATCGACTACATGCAGCTCCTGAACGCTCCGAGAGAGTCGGAAAACCGCCAGGCCGAGATCAGCTTCATCTCGCGCTCGTTGAAAGCGCTTGCCCGGGAACTGCGGACGCCGATCGTGGCGCTCTCGCAGCTCTCGCGGGCGCCCGAGCAACGCGGCAAAGACCGGCGGCCCATGCTGTCCGATCTCCGCGATTCCGGGGCGATCGAGCAAGATGCCGACCTCGTGATCTTCATCTACCGGGCGGAGATGTACAAATCGGTGATGGAGAAGGAGGCCGATGCCCGCGAGGGCACGGCGGAAATCATCCTCGCCAAGCACCGCAACGGTCCGACGGGCACGATCACCCTCGCCTTCCGCAAGGAGTGCACGCGGTTCGCCGACTACAGCGAGCGCGCCCCCCAAGGATTCGATGCCGCGTAACCGCTCCGTGTATCGCTGCGCGGAGTGTGGTGCCGAGCATCCGAGATGGGCAGGGAGGTGTGACTCCTGCGGCGAGTGGAACACGCTGGTGGAGGAGCCGGTCCGGCGCGCGCGGAAATCTGGCGACCGACTTGGGGCGGGCGTCGCCGCGGGTGCCGAACCCGTCTTGTTGTCCGGCATCGCCTCGGAGAGACTGCACCGGTGGCCGACGGGCCTCGCCGAGTTCGACTTCGCGGTCGGGGGCGGTCTGGTACCCGGCTCGCTCGTGCTCGTCGGTGGCGAGCCCGGAATCGGCAAGTCCACGCTCCTGCTCCAGTGCGCAGCACGCCTGGTGGCGGGAGGTGTTCCCGTGCTGTACGTCTCTGGCGAGGAATCGCCAGAGCAGGTGCGGCTGCGGGCCGACCGGATCGGGGAAGAAGCCGGCGCGGTTTACCTCCTTCCGGAGGTTCGTGTAGACGCTATCCTGGGTCGCGCTGCGTCGCTCGACAGCCGTGTGGTATTCGTCGACTCCATTCAGACCATGTACACCGACGACATGGAGGGTGCCCCGGGCAATGTCGGCCAGGTCCGCGAGTGCGCGGCGCGGCTGATGCGGTTCGCCAAGGAGAGCGGAGCGGCGGTCGTTTTGGTGGGCCACGTGACCCGTGGGGGGGTCATCGCGGGCCCGAAGACGCTGGAGCACATTGTCGACACCGTGCTCTACTTCGAGGACGACGGCGGCTCGGATTTCCGAATTTTGCGCGCGGTGAAGAACCGGTTCGGCTCTGTAGACGAGGTGGGTGTTTTCGAGATGACGGGGGCCGGACTCCAGACCGTGGAGAACCCGTCGGCGGCTTTTCTGTCGGGTCGTCAGACGAGCGCCCCTGGCTCCGCGGTGACGGCCCTAATGGAGGGATCCCGCCCGCTGTTGGTGGAGATTCAGGCGCTCGCGTCCAAGACCGGGTTCGGCACGCCTCAGCGAGTGGCGACCGGACTGGAGCACCGGCGACTGGCGGTGCTGTTGGCGGTGCTGGAGCGACGCGCCGGTCTCGCGTTCCGCGACCTCGACGTGTTCGTCAACGTGACGGGCGGCGTGCGCCTCGTCGAGACAGCCTCGGACCTGGCGGTGGTGGCAGCGTTGAGCTCGACGCTACACGACATCGCGCTCCCGGCCGACGCGATGTTCGTGGGTGAGGTGGGTCTCGGTGGCGAAGTGCGGCCCGTCGGAGGTGTGGAGCGCCGCATGGCGGAGGCGGAGCGCTTGGGTTTCCGACAGGCTTTTCTCCCCGGCCGCAGTCGTCCGTCCACCGCGCTCGACCTCGTGTCCATCAACCATGTGTCCGAGCTCTGGAAGCGAATTGCCGCCTGACACCGGCGTGCTGATTGCTGCCGGCGGGCTGGGGGAACGGATGGGGCCCGGCATTCCGAAGCAGTTTCGTCCCATTCGGGGTGTGCCGATGCTGCTCCGCGCCGTCCGGCCGTTTGCCCAGCACCCGCGAGTGAAGGAAATCGTGGTGGCGCTTCCGGAGGACGCCGCTGCGGCGCCTCCTCCCTGGCTGAGCGAGATCGCGGGGGAGCGCCTCACGATCGTGGCTGGCGGTGCGACCAGGGCGGATTCGGTGTACGCCGCGATGTCGAGTTTGGACGCCGCGTGCGCCATCGTCCTCGTGCATGACGCTGCCCGCCCGTTCGTCACCGTCGAGACGATCAATGCCGTGATCGACCGTGCCGCGGCGGGAGTCTCCGCGGTCCCGGCCGTCCGGGTGGGTGACACACTGAAGCGGGTTAAACCGGGAACGGCGCGGGTACTCGAGACGGTCGATCGCTCAGATCTCTGGCGGGTGCAGACACCCCAGGGATTCCCACGCCCCGTCTTGGAATCTGCATTTGCCTCGGTGAAGCCGGCAGCTCGCGCCGCCTACACGGATGAAGCGGCCCTGATCGAAGCCACGGGTGGATGTGTGGAGATCGTCCCCGATCGGGTTGGCAACCTCAAGGTCACCACCGAGGAGGACTTTCTCCTTGCGGAGTACCTCGTCGCGCCATGAGCCTCGTGCCCTTTCGCACGGCGGCCGAGATCGGCGAGGCCGTTCGGGTGGTGCGGGAGCACCTCGAGCGCGGGGGACTCCTGGCCTATCCGACCGAGACCGTCTATGGCCTGGGGTCTCGAACGAGGAGCGAGGACGTGAACGCCCTGTCGCAGCTCAAGGGCCGCCGGGCTGGAAAGGCGTTTCTCCTGTTGGTGTCCAGCCGGGCGATGGCTGAGGCGCAGGGTCTCCGCTTCACGAAGGCGGCCCGCGTCTTGTCCGATCTCTATTGGCCCGGCCCGCTCACGCTCGTGTTGTCGGGCGGCGAGCGCCACCTCCCTGATGCCTTGCGTGGACCCGAGGGCGGGATTGCCGTGCGGTGGACTTCGCACGCCGGCCTCCAGCGGCTGATCACGGAGCTGGGCTATCCGATCACCTCGACGTCGGCCAACCGACCCGGACATGCGACGGCACCCGGACCTGCGGCCATCGTCGAGGCGTTCGCAGAGGCTGTGAACGCCGGGACGTTGGTGGTCCTGGACGGCGGGACCCTGGGCAACCTCCCACCTTCGACGGTCCTGGATTGCACGGGCCGGACCCCCCACGTCATCCGGGAAGGTGCCATACTGCTCCACGAGCTGCGGAGCGCCGCCGGGAGCTACGCGCCGTAGTGCACGTCCTCTTCGTGTGCACCGGCAACATCTGCCGCAGTCCGCTCGCCGAAGTGCTTCTCAGACGGGAACTGGATCGCCGCGGGTTGGACAGCATCGACGTCTCGTCGGCCGGGACGGGAGCGTGGGAGGGTACACCCGCCTCCGAAGGCGCGTACCTGGTGGGGCTCGAGCATGATCTCGAT
>JBDHEI010000069.1:0-12510 GCA_039591075.1 Gemmatimonadota bacterium | reverse complement strand
TGCTTGAACGGAACCCCGTCCGGAGATCGCGACTGGAGGCAGCACACCGTCCCACGCGACGAGGACGGGCGCAAGGGCACCGGTCTTCTTGGCCACGCGATGGGCTCGCAGTGCATCGGCGGCATCCGCGGGACGCGTCACCGGGACGCCGAGCGCGGCACAGACGCGCAGCAGCGTTTCGGGCCCCACGGTCACCCGCCTGCCGAGGCCATCCGTGTAGCGCGTGAGGACGCCCATCGCCCTGGCGAGGGACCGGAGCGCTCGCAGTTCCTTCATGCGCAGGGGACGGCGGGCCGGATCATATCCGCGTCCCCACGTGAATCGCGACGGCCCTGCCGGCCTCGAGGTCGAGCTGCACGCGACCGGTGGCGTCGACCACCACGCTCCGGCCCACGCAGGTCCCGGCGTCGAGGCCCCCCGTGAGCGCGTCGCAGTAGGTGCCCGGGGCGAGCGCGGTGGCCGCATCAATCGCCACGGTCGCGCCTTCGAGATTGAACGCAACAAAGCCGCGGTCGCCGCGCGAGAACGCGATCGCGTTGGCGCCGCTGTCCCACCAGTCCTGGATCTGGGTCCCCACCACCGCGCGGCGGAATCCCACCATCGCGCGGATCGTCGGGTCGCGGTGCTCGCACACCCACTCGCCGATCGTGGCCGACTCCATCACTGCCGCACAACTCACGTCGTAGGTGTTGCCGTCGGCATCGGACGGCGGGCCCATCGAGTTCCCCACCGGACAGTTGAACGCGTAGCTCGACAGGATGGAGGGATATCCGTAGGGCTGCGCGAGCATCCACACGTTGGCGGTTCGGAACACGTCGCCGTCACCATAGCCGATGCCGCACTGATGCTGCCTGTCGTGATTCTGCAGGAACACCACGGCCTTGTTAGACGGCATCAACCCCCACGCCCCCTCCGAGAACCGGTTCCATGTGAATAAAACCCCAACCGGCGGTGCACCGGGGCGAGGACGGGGAGGATGGTTCAATGGGAATCGTCCTACTCGCGGTGAGCACAATCACACCGTGAGCAAATTACTCTAGTCAAGCGATTGCACCGGCGCAACTATCCCACCAGTCGGGCGGGAGAGCGTGCGCAGATGGACAGAGCACCGTACCGGGGTGGTCTTCCGGGATCGACCGACCGGCGACTGAGCGATGCGCCGATGCGCAGCCCGGGAGCCCTGACCCCATCGCCGTAACTCAGTGTCTTTCTTCCGTTTAACCTCTTACCCTCGCAGGGACGGGTGGCCGAGCGGCTGAAGGCACACGCTCCACCTTCCGTCCTTCCGTTCCCCTGCCTTAGATTAGTTAGCCTCGTCGGCGGAAGCAGCGGTGAGTGGGAGGTGACGGGAGACCCGACGCGCGCGATCGCGCCGCGTCCCGCCAATAGGCCCATTTACCGCGCAGACGGTCGGGAGGGGTGGGCAGCTGCCTGTCGACGCTCCACCCGTGCTCCGTCCGAACTCCTCGACCTGTTGTTCTACGATGAGGCCCTGAAGTTGACCCGGGCGGTCGGGTGCAGTATGCAATCCCATACGCTACCCGGTTGCACGATTTTCTTCGACATGGAGTGACCATGGAACAGCCTCGTCGCAATCGTTCGAGATCCGAGGAATGGCAGCACAAGCTCCTCCTGTGGGTCTCCGGCCTGCTGCTCTTCGAGACGCTCACGGGCCTTTCCATTCTCTTGCTCCCGTTTTCGGTCTCGAACCAGGTCATGGTGCTGCTCCATACCGCGGTCGGGCTCGTGTTCCTCGTGCCATTCGCATGGTATCAGATTCGTCACTGGATCATCTATCGACCGATACGGATGTCGCACGTGAAGCTCACCGGCTATTTCGCCATGGTGGCAACCGTCGTCGCCATCATATCCGGCCTGGTGCTCACCGTTCAGGCGTTGTGGGCAACCCGTATCGGCTACGCGTGGGACTTGATCCATATCGTCGCCACGGTTGCCTTGATCGTGTCTGTCCTTCCCCACCTCCTCGTCCTCGTGAATCGGGAGATGCGAGCCGCGCATGCGGCCGACGGCGATTCTGCCCTTCCAGCCACAAAGCACTTTGGCCTGGGCTCGCTGCTCATTGCGGCAACGCTCTTCGTGGCTGTTGCCCTGGTCGCGTACTGGTATGAGCCACCGAGGATGGTGAACGAGTTCCCAGAGGACTACAGCTATCTCTATGGTACGGACCGGCCGTTCGCGCCCAGTCTCGCGCGCACCAAGACAGCCATGGCGTTCGATGCACGGTCCATGAGCGGTTCGGAATCCTGTGGAACCGCACGATGTCACGAGCAGATCGTGAAGGAGTGGCAGGTGAGTGCCCACCGCTACTCGGCGATGGATGCGGCATTCCAGTCGGTACAGAAGGTGATGGCCGAACAGAATGGCGCCGAGTCAACGCGCTATTGCGGCGGCTGCCATGATCCCATCTCGCTGTTCTCCGGAACCAAGAACGTCTTCACTGAAGATCTAACCAACCTCGCCGGATATCAGGAAGGCGTGTCCTGCATCGTGTGCCATGCAATCGAGGAAACCGACGTCAAGGGGAACGCGAACTACGTCATCGCGCAACCAACGCGTTACATGTTCGAGCTTGACGAGGGAGAAACGCCGCGGTTCTTCAGAGACTTTCTCCTCCGGGCCTATCCTCGCCATCACGTGAAGACCCTCCAGCATCGTCTGTTTAAGAGCCCAGAGTTCTGCGCAGCGTGCCACAAGCAGTTCATCGACGAGGAAATCAACCAGGTCGGATGGGTGCAGCTCCAGAACCAGTATGACAACTGGAAAAACAGCAGGTGGAACGAGCCGGGCGACCCGCGCGAAACGGTCGAGTGCCGCGAATGCCACATGCCGTTGACGGATTCCCACGACCCTTCCAGTGGAGACGTGCTCGATTACAATCGGTCGGCGCGTGACAGCAAACACCGCAGCCATCGGTTTCTCGCGGCCAACCAGTTCATGCCGCTGGCCCTGGAGCTCGAAGGGGCCGAGGAGCACGTGGATCTGACGGAGCGGTGGCTTCGGGGTGAGATCGAGATCCCCGAGATTGCCGACAAGTGGCGCCCAGGCCCCGCCGTTCCGCTGGAGCTTGTGGTCCCGGATTCGGTGACTCCGGGGGAGCAGGTGAGGGTTCAGGCAATCGTCACCAACAACAAGGTCGGCCACGACTTCCCCACAGGACCTCTGGATATCATTCAAGCGTGGGTGGAGATCACCGTGAAAGACCAGGCTGGCAACATCGTCTTTCAGTCGGGGCGCAGAGACGCGAGACATTTCATTGAGCCCGGCTCCTTCATCTTCAAAGCAGAACCCGTCGATCAGTTCGGCAACCTGATCGACCGGCACAATCTCTGGGAAATGGTCGGAGTGCGTTACCGCCGCTCCATGTTTCCCGGAGCGTCCGACCGAGCGGAATTCGGCTTCTCGTGTCCCGCGACGACGCTTCCTGCGCAGGGCCACGAGGGCGACGCGCCACCATCCCTCGACGGCGACGCCGAATTCAAGGCACCCGGCCAGCAAGTCACGACTCTGCATGTATCGGCGAAGTTGCTCTACAGAAAGGCCGACCAGTTTCTGCTGAACTTCCTATTCGGTGAGGACGCCAACCTCACCGCGCCGATAACTGTGATGTCGGAGGACGAGAAGACGATCGTCGTGAGGCCGCGGAAATCGTCATAACGATGCTGGCACGGCTACCACGACGTCGACGGCTCCTGCTCCTGACAGCGGCCCTTGGTGCACTCTTCGTCACCGCAGCAGTCGTGGCGGTGTGGCTGTTCTCGAGGCCTGAACCCACCTACCGACCGGGTGAGCGAGTTGCAGGGCTGAAAGCCGACCTCGCCCGGTCGGTCCCGGGGGATCACCCGCGCGTCACCTTCGCGAACGTGACCCAAGAAGCCGGGATCGCTTTCCAGCATTTCACCGGACACCGGTCATCGCAGCTGCCAGAAGACATGGGATCCGGCGCGGCGTGGGGTGACTTCGATAACGACGGCTGGTTGGACCTCTATCTCCTCAACGAAGTCGGACCGCTCCCGTCCATTGAGGGGGAAGAGCCGGCGCAGTCTCCGGCACATGCGGCGTTGTATCGCAACGCCGGCGACGGCACGTTCCGCGACGTCAGTGCGGAGGCCGGCGTCCAGTTCCGCGGATGGGGAATGGGGGTGGCCTGGGGAGACTACGACAACGACGGCTGGCTCGATCTCGTCGTGTCGGCCTACGGCGACAACGTGCTGTATCACAACAACGGGGACGGCACGTTCGCCGACAGAACCTTGGAGGCAGGCCTCGGCGGGAGCCCAGGTTTCTGGGCGGGGGTGTGCTGGGGCGACTACGATCGAGACGGCTTTCTCGACCTCTACGTGACGGGATACGTCAAGTATCGATACCTGGCTGACCAAAGAGCGTCGCTGCAGTACGACGTCGAGCAGCCTGCCGGCATCAATCCCTCGTCGTTCGAGCCAGAACGGAACCTCCTGTATCGCAACAACCGGGATGGGACCTTCAGTGAACTGGCGGCACAGGCCGGTGTGTCGGGCGAAACCGGGCGAAGTCTCGGCGCCGTGTGGGCCGACTTCGACGATGACGGCTGGCCCGATCTCTATGTTGCGAACGATGTTTCCGACAACCTGCTGTACTGGAACCAGCGCGATGGAACGTTCAGGGATATCAGCCTGGCCGCTCGGGTCGCCGACTACCGCGGCGCCATGGGGATCGCGGTCGGAGACTGGGATGGGGACGAGGACGTGGACATGTTTGTCACGCACTGGATAGCGCAGGAAAACGCGCTGTACAGCAACCTCCGGGCGGAGTTGCGTGCCCTCGGTTCCGACACCTCCCTGCCCCTGCAGTTCATAGACGTGGCAGACCGATACGGACTGGGGCAAGTTGCACTGGCCTTCGTCGGATGGGGAACGTCCTTCATCGATTACAACAACGACGGCCGCCTGGATCTCTTCGTCGTCAACGGAAGCACACTGCAGGAGGATGACGATCCACGACTCCTCGTACCGATGACCGACCAGGTGTTCTGGAATCGGGGGGCAGACGACGGGTTCTACGATGTGTCTTCGGTGAGCGGTGAGTACTTCGAACAGGCATACGTGGGTCGAGGCGCCGCGTTCGGAGACTACGACAATGACGGGGACGTCGACGTCTTTGTGGTGAACAACGGTGGGCCTGGCGTCTTGTTGCGCAACGAAGGAGGCAATCGCCATGGGTGGCTGTTGGTGAAGCTCGTTGGAACGCGGAGTAACCGGTCGGCCATTGGTGCGAAACTGCGCCTCGTGACCGGCGGGACGGTCCAGGTCCGTGAGGTGGGTGCCCAGAGCCCGTACCTGTCGCAAAACAGTCTCATGCAGCATTTCGGTCTCGCCACGCTGACGTCGGCGGACACGCTGGAGATCAGATGGCCCAGCGGATTTCGCCAGGTCGTGCTGGGTCCCGCATCCAATCAGATCCTGCAGATCTCAGAGGGAGCGGCGCTCCAAAGCGCCGACGCGAAACCGCGGTGAGGCGTGCCGCGGGATTCCTCATTGCGCTTGGTGTGCTCTTTGCGGCGGTCACCGTCTTGAAGAGCGGGTCGTCCGGGACGGCGGACAGTGTCGATTCCACTGGGATCTCGATCGAGGATCGGGACCGGATCCACCGTTTTTGGGAGACGTACCGCCGAGCCACCGACCACCGCATTGCGGGGCGGGCGCGGGAAGCGGCGGACGAGTATACCCGTGCGCTCGCACTCAATCCCGAGCATGAAGATGCGCTCTACTACCTGGGGAACATGCACTTCGACCTGGGGAACCTCGCGGCGGCGGAGCAATCCTGGCAGCGGCTGGTGGAGATCGATCCCACCAGTGCGCGTGCACATTCGCAGTTGGGCGCTCTGTATTTCTGTGTCGGCGAGCAGGAGATGCTCCAGCCCGAGAGAGCTACGGCCGAGTTGCAGCGCGCGCTGGCGATCAACCGTGAGGAGACCGGGTCACTCCTCCGTCTCGGCGAGATCGCCCTGGTTCAGGGAGACTTGGAGAAGGCGCTCGACTATTTCGATGCCGTCGTCGGTTCGAACTACTCCAGTGTGCCGGCGCACTTCTACCAGGGGTACATCGCCTGGAAAGCGGGCGCGTTCGACCGGGCATCGGAGCGACTGGCAGCAGCGACCCGCCACGCCCGGCCGGCAGCGCCCGCGGAAGGTGTTCCAGGCGAAGGCGATACTCGAGCCGGAGCGGCTCCTATGGTGCGCGCCCCAGCCAGGTGCGGGGCGATGCGGGCTCGTACGGACAATCTCGCAGCGTTGGATGAGGATGTAGCGGGTCGCGTGGGTCCGATCTATCGGGAGTTCGACGAACTGCTACAGGACGTGCGGAAAAAGCTTCCCCAATGAAGGGTGTCGTGACACAGCGTATACCTGGACGAGCCTTCCTCGACGAGACGGAGCCGTGGCCACTTTACGTTTGACACACGTGACAACCCGAATGTCTACGGGGGAACGAAGACAAATGACAAGAAGACTGGTCTGCCTGATGTTGCTCTGTGGCTGTGGGGGCGGAGAAACTCCAGTTGTCGACGGCAGCGCGCTGGATTGGCCCAGCATTACCAGCACGGTTGCGGTCGATTCGGCGCTCGAAGCGCACGTCGCGTCCCTCTTGTCACAGATGACGCTGGAACAGAAGGTCGGGCAGATGGTCCAGGCCGAGATCCAGAACGTCACGCCATCGGACGTTCGACGGTATCATCTCGGTTCGGTACTGAACGGTGGCGGCTCGTATCCTGACGGTTCCAGGGCCGCGAGCGTCGCTGCGTGGGTTGCACTCGCCGACGCGTTCTATGACGCGTCGATGGACACGTCCACAAATGGCATCGCGATTCCGATCATCTGGGGAGCCGATGCGGTGCATGGCCACAACAATGTCCGCGGTGCCACACTGTTTCCGCACAACATCGGCCTTGGCGCAACCCGCGATCCTGACCTGATTCAGCGCATCGGCGAAGTCACGGCCCTCGAGATCGCCGCAACCGGAATCGACTGGAACTTCGCCCCGACCGTCGCCGTCGTCAGAGACGATCGTTGGGGCCGTACCTACGAGGGCTATTCGGAAGACCCGGAGGTCGTCCGACAGTACGCCGACAGAATGGTGATGGGTCTCCAAGGGAGTACGTCGACCGCCGATTTCTTGGACGCATCCCGTGTCGTTGCTACAGCGAAACATTACATCGGCGACGGAGGAACGGACGGAGGAATCGATCAGGGAGACAATTCATCCACTGAGCAGCAGCTCCTGGACATCCATGCCCAGGGATACCTGTCGGCACTTGAGGCCGGAGTGCAGACGGTTATGGCCACGTTCAATAGTTGGCGAGGCCAAAAAGTGCACGGCAGCCGGTACCTGCTCACTGAGGTTCTGAAGCAGCGTCTCGGCTTCGACGGATTCGTCATTGGCGACTGGAACGCGCATGGCCAGCTTCCGGGATGCACCAACGAGTCGTGCCCGGAGACCATCAATGCCGGCGTCGACATGATTATGGTACCCCAGGACTGGAAGGCCTTCTTCGAGAACACGCTGCAGCAGGTCCGCGCCGGCGAGATCGCAGAGAGCCGTATCGATGACGCTGTGCGGCGCATTTTGCGAGTCAAGGCGCGGGCCGGGCTGTTCACCGCCGGCCGCCCGTCATCGCGACCCTTCGCAGGCAACGCTTCGTTGGTCGGAGCCTCGGACCATCGACACGTGGCGCGTGAGGCCGTACGTCAATCCCTCGTGCTGCTCAAGAACACCGGCGGTCTACTGCCTCTGCGGCGCAACGTGAAGGTGCTGGTCGCCGGGGACGGTGCGGACAACATCGCCAAGCAGTCGGGAGGATGGTCGGTCACATGGCAGGGCACCGAGGTCACCAACGACGACTTCCCTGCAGCCACGTCGATCTTCTCCGGCGTCGAGGCGGCGGTCAGCGCGGGCGGCGGTCGCGCCACGCTGAGCGTGGACGGCTCATTTGATGAGCGACCGGATGCGGCTGTCGTTGTGTTTGGTGAGAATCCCTACGCGGAGTTCGAAGGGGATCTCGAGTCGCTGAGTTTCTCAGCCTTGAACAGTCAGCCTCTGGCACTGCTGCGTCGACTCAAGGCGCAGAACATCCCTGTTGTGTCCGTCTTCCTGAGCGGGCGTCCCCTGTGGGTCAATCCCGAGCTCAATGCGTCCACCGCGTTTGTCGCCGCATGGCTGCCGGGTAGCGAGGGTGGCGGCGTGGCCGACGTGTTGTTCCGTGACAACCAGGGTCAGGTAGACCACGATTTCACCGGCAAGCTGTCATACAGCTGGCCGAGGGATCCTTCTCAGACGCCGTTGAATCGGAACGACCCGGACTACGAGCCTCTGTTTCCCTACGGATTCGGCCTGACATACGGCGACGTCGATACGTTGGGCAACGAGCTTCCCGAGGGGAACTAGCGTAACTGGGAGCCTCGTCTTCAACCCGCGACCCCACGCAACCCCATTCAAGTGCGGCTCGAACGAGGGTACGATGGTAGGACGGTAGGGCGGTAGTTGCCTGCGACGGGTTTCACCCGCGCCCAGCCGGACCGCGCTGCCACTCCAGTCGGGGCAGCACCTCGGCTTGGCTTTCGCACATCAGATCTATCAGGTCCACCGCCGCGCGATAGGACACCGTGGTGGGGTCCAGCAGCAACGCCTGCAGCAACGCGTCCCGCGACTCGTGCTCGAACGCCTCTACCAGCAAGCGGTGGATACTGATCTGGGTGCTGAGGAGTGCCGCCGCCAGTTCGGGCAACGGCTGCATCTGTCTCGCGTCGACGCCGGCCGCGTCTACCGTGGCCGGGACCTCAACCACCGCATCGTCAGGGAGGTTGGGGATGGCGCCGCCATTGGGAACGTTGACCGCCGCAATCTCGTGTCGGGCTCCGCAGTAGAGCCCTTCAATGATCGGCACCGTGACCTCACCGGATGGCTCGAGCGGTGCCGCTGGATCCACTGCGAGCCGGGGGTTGGTGTGCAGTCGGGGTAAGCGCCCCTCCGGGAACAGCGGCACCTCGTGCGGCCGGTCGCTCAGGTTGTACACCCAGGTCGGGATCTCGCCACCCTCCCACGGCCGCCCGTCGCGCGGGTCGTGGAAGAACTGTATCGCCGCACTCGCCAAATACTCCTCGGCCCACCGCACGTACTCGCCGATGTGGTTAGCGCCGGGAGAGGGATACAGACCAACCACGCGAAACAAGATCCGGGAGAGCGCGATCTCGTCCCACTGCGCCAGCCAGTGCGCCTGTCGTTCCCGCTCCGTGAGCTTGGGGTAGAGGTCGGCGCCGGTCGCCCGGTCCCGCACCTCCTGGAACCAGCTGAAATGGTTGAGGCCGCAGGCGAACATCTCGAGCTCGTGCGGTTTGCACTCGAGGAACTGGGCGATCTGGGCGATGCCATGGAAGACGCCGTGACAGAGCCCCACCACCTTGATGGACGAGAGCCGAGTGAGCCCCTCGCAGAGTTTGGTCAGTGGGTTGGTGAAGTTGAGCAGCCACGCGTTGGGACAGTGGCGCTCCATGGCGCTTGCCACCTCCAACGTCGGTCCCATGTTCCGGAGCGCGTGGAACAGCCCGCCGGGTCCGCCGTTCTCCCCGTAGATCTGCCTGAACCCCAATTGGCGCGGCAGGTGGAAATCTTGCGCCCAGTAGTAGTAGCGCCGCCGCGCGATGGCCATCACGACCACCTGGGCGCCATCGAGTGCACGGTCCAGCTCCGTCGTGGCCTCGATGGTCACCGGCTTCTCGTGCCGCTTCGCGACGTCTCGGGCGTAGGATGCCGTGAGCTTCAGCTCCCGCTCCGCCACATCCATCAACGTGACGGTCGGCTGCCGCTCGCAGATCGGCTCGCTCAGGAGCAGGTCCCGCACGGTCGCCGGGCCGAACTCTCGACTCCCGGCCCCGATGATCGTGATCTTCATCTGACTGGTTCTTCCTCACTTTCCGTTGGCTCCACCGCATCGCGATCGCGGGCAATCAACCGCAACGCCGCCCACGCCCCCACAATCGATAACAGCATCGCCACCGTTCCGGGAACCGGCCGGCCGGTCAACAGATACCCTGCCCCAAGGAGGCTCCCGTACACGAACAGGAGGCCGAGTCCAAAGCCCAGCCATTGTCTTCGGGCGTCATGCGTGACGGTCACCTCGGGACACGACGCGGCGATCGGGCCCCACCACCCACCGGGCCGCACTCGTCGATAGAACGCCTGCAAACGGGCCGTCTCGTCAGGCGCGGTGTTGAGAGTCACGACGAGCCAGATGCCGGTACAGCCTAGGAGAATGATCGTCGCACGAATGAAGTCGAACTCGCTGCCGTAGAATCGGCTGACCTGGGCTAACCCCAAGTCGGAGACGATCCCGATGCGATGCAGCATGCCGACCCAGAGCGCCCCGTTCGCCATTAGAAAGGACCCCGCCATGGCACTCACCTCGGCCCAGGCGTTGACCCGCCACCAGTACCAGCGCAACAGCCAGACTAACGCCACGCCCGCGGTGAGTTCGATGACATAGATCCAGGCCCGCCGGATCGACTCCATCTCCCACCCGGCCACCGCAGCGACCAGTACGAGTACCACGACGGCCAGGCGCGACGCCAGGACGTAGTGCCGCTCCGTAGCATTCCGCCGCACGAACCGGCGGTAGACGTCGTTGACCAGATATGATGCGCCCCAGCAGAGATGCGTGTCCATCGTGCTCATGAACGCGGCGAGGAATGTGGCCACCATGAGCCCGCGTAATCCGGCCGGCATCATCTCGACGATCATCAGCGGGTAGGCGAGCTCCGGATCGGCGGCGAGTTCCGGGCCGGCGGTCGCAATTGGCAGTATCAGCAGCGACCCGAGACCCACAATGACCCACGGCCAGGTCATGAGCACGATCGCCGCAAAGCTGAACCACAACGAGGAAAGCAGCGATTGCCGTTCGTCCTTCGCGGCGAAGAGACGCTGCGCGACATACCCGTCGCCCTGACCGCTCCGCGTCCACAGAAGGAATATCAGAAAGAGAAACGACACAAACTCCAGCGAGCTCAGGTGCGCCGGATCGGGAATGAGATCGAGCGTTGCGGCCGGGGCATCGGGTAACGCACGAATCTGGTGTGCCATGGCGGCCGGCCCGCCCAAGCGCACGAGAATGATGCCCGCCAAAGTGAGTGACCCCAGCATGCCCGCCGTGAACTGGAGAATGTCGGTGACCACGACTCCCCACAGCCCCGAGGCGATGGTGTAGGTGAGTGCCAGCCCCACGCAGACCACCAACGCCAACCAGGGGGGCCAGCCGAGTAACACGCGGGTGAACTTCACCATGGCCAGCATGACCCAGCCCATCACGACGGCGTTCCTCAAGACGCCGTTGAAGATGGCCGAGAAGCCGCGCAGCACGGTGGCCGGGCGGCCCGAATAGCGCAGCTCCACGAACTCCGCGTCGGTTAGGATCTCAGCCCGCCGCCAGAGCTTGGCGTAGAAGAAGACCAGAAACAGGAAGCCCGCTGCTTCGTACCACCAGAGCCAGTTCCCGAACACCCCGCGCGTGCGCACGAGCGCCGCCGTGGCGAGTGGCGCGTCGGTGGCAAAGAAGGTGGCGGCGATTGAGGTCCCCGCCAACCACCACGGGAGCGAGCGCCCGGCCACGAAGTACTCTTCGAGGCTCTGTCCCGCTCGGCGCGTGAACCAGAGGCCGAGGACGAGCGTGACGCCCCCGTAAACGGCAACGATCGCCCAATCGATGGAGGTGAGTTGCATGCGTCAGTTGGCGCCGAGCAATACCAGGTGGGCGAGGATCCGATAGGCGCCGGGCATCCCACCGTGTCCTATGTCGCGCTCGATGCGGTGGCGGTTAGCGAGGGCAGTCAAGAGTCGGGAAACCTCCTCGGACATGGAGACCAAGATAGGACTCAGTCCAAAGGGTGGCGAGGACGTCACCTGGATTTGGCACGGTAGTGGCGCACAAATACGAAGGTCAGCCGACCTGCACAACCCGCTCAATTCGCAGACACCTCCAATTGTCGAACTTGCCACTAGTCGGCTCGGTGGGGTTTGATCCGATGCCCAGAGCCAGCGCCGAGGGCGCTGAATCAGCCTCCGGTTGGTCGGTAGGCAAAGTGGGAGAGGCGTAATAGAACCCGGATCCAGTTCACGCACTCCTCACAACTGGATACATTAGTGGTTCGATTCTAGCATTCAGATGCATTGGCGCACGGGGACGAACCATATGGTCCTTCCCCTACGCCGGTGGACGAATCCACAGTATCCCGGTTGGCCGGCCGGCGCATTGACGGAGACTGTCTTCTTGTCCGATCCCGAGCGACACGAATGGTGGCAGACCGCTGTCGTGTATCAGGTCTACGTCAGAAGTTTCAAGGACACGAGTGGGAACGGTGTTGGTGACCTGCAGGGGATCATCGACAAGATGGACTACGTGAGCGACACGCTCGGTGTCGACGCGATCTGGATAACGCCTTTCTACCCTTCCCCGATGGCCGACTTCGGCTAC
>JBDHEI010000068.1:0-12686 GCA_039591075.1 Gemmatimonadota bacterium | reverse complement strand
ACTACCTCTTTGCAGTGTGGGGTAACTCATCGACCGATGTCTTCGCAGTGGGATGGAGCGGCATGATCCTGCACTACGACGGGACCGGTTGGAGCGCCGTGAGTGGTGTTCCGTTCTCAAGCCCCAGAGACATATGGGGAACGTCATCGAGCGATGCCTACGCGGTTGGATGGCACGGTATCCTGCACTACGACGGGACCAGTTGGAGCGCGATGGCCAGCGGGACGACGAATCCCCTATTTGCTGTGTGGGGCACCTCATCGACCGATGTCTACACAGTGGGAGACAGGGGCACGATCCTGCATTACGACGGGACCGGTTGGAGCGCGATGACCAGCGTTCCAGTCCCACTCCTCAGAGGCATCTGGGGCACGTCCTCGACCGATGTCTACGCTGTCGGGGATTATGGCGTCATTCTCCGGGGGGCACGGTGAGCCCCGAGCGTCACGGGGCGTTCGGGGCTTTTGGTGGTGCTGCGCAACTCACACGAAGCCGCTCAGTCCAAATCAGACAGTTCCCGTCCTTCCGGCCTCGCCGCTAGAGCGACACCTCCCTCTGGACGCCCACCGACGACGAGGCGACCGCCGCCTAAGCACAAGCCAGTAAACCAGTTAGGTTGGCTGGCCTGCGTCACGCCCAAAACCACTCCCGGTGTGTGCTCCCCCTCTTTGGCCCGTTCGGTTGCCAAGTCGTGTACACGGGCCATACGGTTAGGACCAATGTATCGGAGTCGTAATCCTCGGGAAGAGAGAAACGTGAAGCGCGTCAACATAGGAGCAGAATGGCAATGAGCGCAGGGGATGCAAAAGCTGCTATCGAACTGATGGAAAAAGCGTGGACGATTCGCAGAGAGACCATGGCATCTCCGCCAGAGTCCAAAGAGCAACGGCAACAGATCAAGGACGACGTGTACCGAATGCTCGGCGATGCCCTGGCCATCTGTCGAGAAGCTGGTGCGCAGCGCGAACTGGTGCATGCGCTGAGGAAGCTTGGACATGTCGAACAGGAACTGGGGCGTGACGACGCAACACTAGCATTGTACGAGGAAGCAGTCACCGTGAGTCGCAGGTTGGGCGACACACTCCTGCTCGCGCATTCAATACGCCATGTGGGCGACCTCCATCGACGCGTGGGACGCACGGATGCCGCCGAAGAGTGCTACGATGAGGCGGTGGCCCTGTGTCGGAACCATGAACAACCACCGAAACTCGATTTTGCCAATGCGATTCGGCCAATGGCGATACTCAACGAAGAGGCCGGAAACGTCGAGGAGGCGAAAAGGCTCTGGCAGGAGGCACGGGGTCTCTACGCGGAAGTCAATGTGCAAGAAGGCGTCGATGAATGCTCACGCCGGTTAGGCCGATTGGGTGCGTAACGACCTACCGACGCCCAATTCCATTCCTGGGGATTGCTCCCCCTGTTGGTGTGGGCCGATAACGACGCACGCGATGATGCTCAGAGTAGCTCCGCTCCTGGCCGCGGCCGCCGTCATGGCGTGCGCCTCGACCCCTGCTCCCGCTGTCGATATCCCGACGGACCTCGGGGGCGTGGTGAACTGCGCAATCCACGTCGCAGACGCGTCCGGCTACCGCACGACCAGCGAGGAAGCCCTTCCCTTTCAGGCCGACGCGGTCGTGCGTGCGGTGAAGAGTGGTCCTGAGGGTCAGAGGGGCCTCGTGGCGTTCGTCAGGTGGGGGGCGACACCAGAGGAACGAACGATCGCGTTCATGCCGCTTCCCCGGGGAAGCCTCACGTTCGATCCTCGCAGTAATGCCCTCCGCAGACGCATCGAGCGAACCTGCCTGGGCCGGTAGTCATCTCGATCCCGTCCGTCACAGACATGACGAGTTGATGCAACGCCCCGAGCGTCGGGCGGCGTTCGCGGCTTCGGTTGCTCACTCTCCCACCGTCACCTTCGACAACGCATCTCCTGGCTTCCCGCACAGGCTCGTCGTACGTTTGCCCGGTCCCCTCTCGTTGAGGTCGTCGTGCGCCGCATGATTCTCCCGCTGACGTTGTTCGTGTTCGCCGCGTGCCAGGCTCCTCCGGCGTCACGCTACGCCATCGTGGGGGCAACCCTGGTGGATGGCACGGGTGCCGCACCGGTCGAGGACGCGGTGGTTGTGGTGGGCGACGGACGGATCCTCTGCGCGGGACCGCGTGCCGACTGCGCTGTTCCTGGCGATGCCGAGACGATCGACGCCGCCGGAGCGTGGCTCACACCCGGACTGATTGACGCGCACGTCCACTTCAGTCAGACAGGTTGGTACGACGGCCGTCCCGACGCGGTGGATTTTCGCGACCAGTATCCCTACCCCAACGTGATCGCCGATCTCGAGGCCCACCCGCAGCGGTTCTTTGACGCCTATCTCTGCTCGGGAGTCACGTCCGTGTTCGACGTCGGCGGATACCCGTGGACCTGGTCGCTGCGTCGCCGGTTCCTGGACGACCACCACGCCCCGCGGATCGCCGCCGCCGGGCCCTTGCTCTCCACCGTCGACTTCTGGCTCAACCTGCCCGACCAACAGCAGTTCATCTATATGGCGGACGACGAGACGGTGCGACGCGCGGTGCAGAGCCACGCCGCGTTCGAGACCGATGCGGTGAAGATCTGGTACATCATGCCGCCCCAACCCCCTGACACCGCTCGCGTGCAACGCTTGGTACGGGCGGCCGCCGACGAAGCGACGGCGCAGGGGCTGCGATTGATCGTGCATGCGACGGGGTTGTGGGAGGCGAAGGATGCCATCCGCGCGGGCGCCAACCTGCTGGTCCACAGCGTGTGGTCGGAGGCAGTGGACGACGAGTTCATCGCCCTGGCACGGGAGAGCGGCGTGGTGTACACGCCCAGCAACACGGTGGTCGAAGGGTATCAACACGCCGCACGCGGCACGGTGGATGGCTCGCTCTATCCCCTCGAGTGCGCCGACGAGAGATCTCGTGCTCTCGTGGCATCGCCACCATCAGCAGATCGCATTCCCCGGAACCGTTTGAGTCCCGAGAGTGCTCGGGCCACGCGGCGACGGATGGAGATTGGCCTGCAGAACGCCAAGCGGTTGCACGACGCCGGCGTCGCCATCACCGTGGGCACCGACGCCGGCAATCCGGGCACCCTGCACGGGCCATCCATCTATCGTGAGATGGAGTTGCTGCAAGAAGCGGGACTCGCCCCGATGGACGTGCTCGTGGCGGCCACCAAGATCGGCGCTCGGGCCATGGGCCGCGAGCCGGAGCTGGGCACGGTCGAGGAGGGGAAGTTTGCCGATCTCATTCTTCTCAACGCCGACCCCACGCGGGACATCGCCAACGCGCGCCGAGTGCGTTGGGTCATGAAGGGCGGCGTGATCGTGCACGACTGAAAGCCGGATCCTGGCCCTCAATCGACGTTCATCGCTTGCTCGCGCCGCGTGATCTGTGCGTCGGCGGCGGCCGATGCTCGATGACTCTCAGATCGCGAAACGCGTACAGGACCATTCTACTCCAATTGTGGCATTGCTACGACTCTTGTCAGGAATGGTCCCATGTCGTGTGAAGGCGCGCACAACGGAACCCACTCACGGCAGTGAAACCCCAGCGCCTCGCGACCGGTAGGGATCCGTATGAGACACACACAACTGTCCCGCAGGAACTTCGTGAAGACGAGTGCCGGCGTGGTGCTTGGGACCGCTGCCGGCGGCCTGACGCCGGCGTGGCTCGGGGGCCGTGTCGCGGCAGAGAAGCCGGTCGTCAGCGTCGTGAGGATCGGGAACGGCAGGGTCGATCGTGCAGTCGAAGCGGCCATTGACCTGCTCGGCGGTATCGAGACGGTCGCAAAGGGCAAAGATCGGATCATGCTCAAGCCCAACCTGGTGGCCGAGGGTCCGGACTTCACGACCAAACCGGGCGTGGTGAGAACGCTCGCCCAACTCATGCAGCGGTCGGGAAAGGAAGTGCTTATCGGTGAAGGGTCGGCCGCGGGAACCGGATTCAACGTCCGGGGTGATGTCACGTTCAGGACGCGGAACCGCGAGATACTGGACGGCATGCAGCGCTACGTGTTCGACACCCTGGGCTACACCGATCTTGCCCGCTCCCTTCGGACTCCGCTCATCAACCTCCACTCGGGTGACATGGCCGAGGTCGAGGTGCCGAACGGATTCGTGTTCGACACGATCACGCTGCACCAGTCGCTGACGGACATCGACCTGCTGTGTTCCGTGCCGATGATGAAGACCCACGTACTGGCGACCGTGACACTGGGCATGAAGAACTTGATTGGTCTGTATCCTGGAACCGTGTACTACTCGGTCAGGTCGTGGCTGCACGACCACGCGGCCATGGCCGAGTCGCCGGGCATTGCCTTCGAGACGATCGACATGGTCCGCGCCAACAAGCTCGGGCTCACGGTCGTGGACGGGTCGGTGGCGATGGAAGGAGATGGCCCGACGGGTGGGAGTCTGGTTCCGATGAACGTGATCATCGCGGGAACGAATCCGCTGGCCACCGACATGGTCACGGCAGACATCATGGGATTCGGGGTGCACGAAGTTCCCACGCTTGCATGGGCCTACCGCGCAGGTCTGGGACCGGCGAGAGTGAGCGACGTTGAAGTGAGGGGAGAGAAACTGGAGCATGTGCGGCGGCCGTTCGTCAAGCCGAACGTGATCACCTGGGAGAGCATCAGCAAAGAATGGGGTGTGCGGGAGATCTAGCAGCCACCGTTCAATTCGCGGCCCGAGTACAGGAGTCACACAACAGGCATGTCCTTGTCCTCGACGAGGCGGTCAGTTGGGCGGATAGAGTGGCAGGCGTTCGACACGGTGGAACGTGATCCCGAACGGCGCAGTGGGTGGTGTGATGGTGGCCTCAAAGACCACGTCGCGGGTGGTGTAGTCCACCTCGACCACTTTGCCGTGCGCGCCCGGGCCAAACCCAACCGCCCCCGGCATGAACACGACGTTGTCGTCGGCCGCATGGTAGTCGACATCCGAAACGATCCGTGAGAACGTGTCGCTCCCGCGCTCTTTGCCGTATTGCCAGACCTGCTGGATAGTCATTGCGCCCGGATCGATGCGGTAGACGACGGCGCGGCTGTAGGACTGCTGACCCGTGTAATTGCGGTTGTCGCCGTTGTCGAAGAGCAGAAGCGTTCCGTCCGGGAGGAGTTCGGGGGCGTGCTGGTACCAGGCCCACTCGAACTCCGGGTGGTTGGTCATGCCCTCCAACACAGACACGTCGGTGATCGGCTGCCCGGCGGCATCCAGCGGTTGCAGCAACCGCGTCGCTAGGTCAGTCCCGTCGCCTGCCGTCATCCAGCCGATGTGCGGCGCGAGAATCCACACCACCTGGTTGTCGTTCGTGAGCTTGACGGTGCCCTGGGTGCGGCCCGAGACGATGATGGTATCGTCGCTGGGATCGTACGCCAAACCATTGGCGTGAAACCAGTCGACGTTCAGGTCGCCAAAATTGGTGTCCCAGGCCCGCCGCGTGTTGTCGAGGGCCTGGTTGAGGTCCCATTCGCGGACGATCGCCCCCGTCGCCCGATCGATCTCGATGATGTAGTCCTCCACGGTGGCCGCACCCTGCTTGTCGACTGTCAGCACGAAGTTGCCGTTCGGCTTCTCGATGACGTGGTGATGGAAGTCGTATCCCGGCATCGCCCACTCGCGTACGATGCGGCCCACCATGTCCATTTCAATGATGCGCCCCGTGCTGCGGTCGCCGAAGTACAGGTTGCCATTCGCCAGACGCTCGACCCCGTTGTCGTAGAACAGGTTCGCGAGGTTGGGATGATTGGTGAAATCGAGATACCAGCGGATCGCCCCGGTGGCGTCGAACATGAACGGTCGCTGCGGTGTGATCGCGCTGGCATGTCCGAAATAGCTCACCAGGTTCATGCCCGATGTCATGGCGGCTGGCATGGCCGCGTCGATCGTGACGGTGGGAAGATCCGCGAGGAGCGGCGGCGTGGTAATGGTTCTGCTGGTATCGCCAAGCGCCGCGCCGTTTGCATCGAAGAAGCGCAGGGTGATCGTGTTCGCCATTCCCGAATACAGGCCCAAAACCGGGAGCCGAGCCTGCTGGCTCACGGCGTCGAAGCGGTGCCGCACGTCGCTCGCCGGCCCGTGACGTCCCGCCACGAAGAGTTCCACCTGCACCGGGCGGCTCGTGGTCAGCCAGACCTCGGCCGTCAGTGGCGCATACCCAAACGGGTTTGGCGTGACCGACAGTGTTGTGATGAAATCGAGTCCTGTCTGCCCGACGTCTACCGGGTTGCCGTCGCAGCCGGCCAGCGGGATCAGGCAGACGAGGGCAAGCGTGACAACACCAAGTCCGCGTGGTCTATCAAGCATGAGCGTCAGACCTCGAGGCTCTAGGCCTTGCACGGCGCTGCCGGGCGTAACGAAAGCAGATCGTACATCGGAAGCTGCCCAATCTCGACAACCCACCCCGACGCACTCATCAGATTCTCAGGCGGCGTATAGTACGGGACAGCACCCGCCAGCGCGACAACCTCGATCGTCCGTACCTCATTGAACATCCCCACCCGAACGCACTTGCTCTCACCAGGATGGACCTGTACCACGAGCGTTGGACTCACCGTCACCCGATACACCAGACTGCTCTCATTGACGATCTCCAACGTCGGACCCAATGGAGGCATCGGCTCCGGCTGCCACCCAAGACACCCAGACACCCAGGCACATACCGAGATCACAGCAACGCCTGCGCAGAGTTTGTTCACGACAGCCCCGCTACACCTACATCGACAGGAGACACGATCCGCCTCGGGAGCCCCTCGACCCCGATGAGCGATGAGCCCATCCCATACTACGATACCCCAAAAACGGCCAGGCACCTAGCGCATCGGACACATATCCGGCGCGGATCCGACAGGTTGTGATCCCCTCGACACGTGCCACCACGAGTTGAGCTGGGGCCTCCTTGATGGCTACGATGTGGTACAATGCCTGGAAGCTCGCCCTATTGCGGGCACGGATTCAGACAGAGACCGGGGAACAACCCATCGTCACGCATGTGGTGGAGCCCCGGCGAAGTGTCCACACGCATGACCTGAGACCGCCTTCATGCATTCAAGCAAAGTACGATTCGGCATCGTCGGCGTGGGCCGAGTGACCCGGAAGCGGTTCGCACCGGCACTGCTGAGCACGGAGCATGCCGTGCTCCTGGCGGCGGCCAGCAGGGACAGACGCCAGGCAGAGGCCCTCGGTCCGCAACGGGCCTACGATTCCTACCCGGCGCTCCTGCGAGATCCGGATGTGGACGCGGTCTACATTGCCACCCATAACGGGCTGCACAAGGAGCTGGTGCTCGAGGCCCTCAGGCAGGGGAAGCACGTGCTGTGTGAGAAGCCACTAGGCTGCACGGCCGCCGAGTGCGAAGAGATGCTCGCGACCGCCAACGCGACACAGCGCCTACTCATGGAAGCCTTCATGTATCGATACCACCCGCAGATCAGACGGGCACAGGAGTTGGTACAGGAGCGCGTGATCGGCGAGCTGATGGTGGTGGAGGCGTCGTTCAGGTTTCACTTGACAGATGTGAACGACGTGCGCTTGCGTTCGGAATGGGGTGGCGGTGCCCTCCTCGATGTTGGGTGCTATTGCGTGAACTTCGCCAGGCTGTTCCTGGGAGATGCTCCGCGAGACATCCGCGCGTGGGCAACCATGGACGGCGTGCACGGGGTCGACACGAGCGCCCAGGCTGTCCTGAAATACGAGTCCGGGAAGCATGCTGCCCTGTCATGCGGATTCGAAAGCGGCCTCTATCAGCGAGCGGCACTCGTCGGAACGGAGGGCGTGCTCGAGCTCAACGAGCCGTTCATTACCTGGGCGCGTCCGCCACGTCTCTCCGTCCACGTTGGCGAGACCGAGGAGGTCATAGAACTCGAGCCGGTGAACACGTTTCAGATGGAGATCGAAGACTTCTGCACGGCGATCCAGAGCGGAACATCACCATTGCTGAAGTCGAACGAGGGACTACTGAATGCTCGCGTTCTCGACCGAATAGCGGCTGCAGCCACGAGCTGAGCCGATTCCAGACCACTGAGGCTTGCGAGTTCTGTACGGTCGGCCGGGCGCGGGTCCCAGTATTGCAGTGCGCATCTTGGACACCGGTGTCCCCAGTTCGGAGGAGTCCACCGTTGCCGCCGTTGTCGGGTAGCCTATGCGACTGACCCTGAGCCTTGTGGCACTCGTTGGAACGAGTGCCTGCAATGGTCCAAGTGGACCGCTATCGCCGCAACCACCCGCTGACAGCCAACTTCTTGCCAGCGCGGTGAACTTGTACCGTGCATCCCGCAATGACAACGGATTGTATCGTGACCGACTGCGCTTCGACGGCGCACATGACGGGCCGGCCTCTGTGGCCACGACAGGGATGGGATTGATCTCCTTGTGCATCGGTAGCCGCATGGGGCTGAGCGAGAACGCGACAGCACATGCGAAAACGACGGTGCGCACCATGCTGGGAATCGGGCACGCTCGAAATGCGACGGGTTTCTACTACCACTTCGTCGACATGGAAACCGGCAGCAGAGCGGGGAACAGTGAGTACTCGAGCATCGATACCGCCATTCTCATGAGCGGTGCGCTGTTTGTGGCATCCTGTCTGGCTGGAGACGCCGAACTCGACTCGCTTGTGGTGGCGCTCTGGGAATCGATCGACTGGTCACAGGCCGTAGCGAATCCGGAGACGGGGGCGATGTATCTCGAGATGTTGGACGATGGATCCGGAAAACCGGGATCGGTCACGTTGCCGTTCAATGAATACATGCTGGTTGCGTGGTTCGCCAAATTGGCGGATCAAACGGGGACCGGCCGGGCCACGGATCTCTGGGAGCTATTCTATGCGAGCGCCGATAGCCTGCCAACATCCAGTTTTTCGGGACACGTCGTACTCACCGACCGGCCAGGCGCCTTCCTTTCCAGCTTCGTCATTCAGGTAGCGTATTACCTGTGTCATCCCTTCACGACGAATGAACGGTACCGTGCCTTCATGCGAAGCGCCCAACGTGCGGACCGCGCCTGGTGGCGGCAGTCGGCAGCGGCACTGGATCACGAGTGGGGCCTGGGAGCGGGGAGCGCCCGTACGGTTGCCTATCACGCAGACGCTATCAACGACAACCCGGACCACATCGTATCTCCTCACATCGTCGCGGGATTCCTTCCGGTCGATTCGAGCGGAATGAGCGACCTCAGGAAGCACAACGCGACGATGAGTAGAGCAGTTCGGTCGATCGACGGCGTGAACGGGAACCTCTTGTGGCGCTACAGTGTATCGGATCCCTCCTGGGCTGCACAGGAAATCCAGGGGATCGATTACTCTTCCATGATGCTCGGCCTTGTTGCCTATATTCTCGGAAGTTCTTTTCTCGAGGAACACAACGATTTTGAGGCGTGGCTCGCTCGAGTTCGGTAAGTGACACGGTCCTGGTCGCGCGGCGGTAGGTGTGATTGATTTGATGTATGAGAGACAGGCTGAGGCATTGTTCCCCGCCTCCCTTCCCCTGTTGCTAGTAGCGAGGTTTCGTCATGACACACGTACGCGTCAGGTTGCTACTCGCCGTTCTGCTGCTGGCCGGTTGCGCTGCGGACGAGATTGCTCAGCAACCCAACGGTCAGGACATTCCCGTGCCCAGTTGGGAACTCGTTTGGGCCGACGAGTTCGACGGCAGCGTGATCGACCAGGGCACCTGGACGCCGGAGGTCATGCCGGATCCGTTCAACGAGGAACTCCAGTACTACACCGACCGGGTAGACGCCGCACCGGGCGCGAACGCCTGGCTGGAAGCTGGTGCACTGATCATCGAGGCGCGCCGCGAGGACTTCGCACACAGGAAGCACACCTCGGCACGGCTCATTACGAAGGGCAAGCGGGAGTTCAGCTACGGCCGCTTCGAGGCGAGGATCCGGCAGCCGGGGGAGGTAGGCATGTGGCCCGCGTTCTGGTTGCTGGGCGGCAACATCGACCAGGTTGGGTGGCCGCGGTGTGGTGAGATCGACATCATGGAGGGCAAGGGTCGGCTCCCGGACTGGACGTCGGGCGCTCTCCATCGCGGTCCCGATCCGTCAGCCAACCGGATCACCGCGGCGGAATACCGGCTCGCGTCCGGCAGCTTTCACGACGAATGGCACGTATTCGCGGTCGAGTGGGAACCGGGGCGCGTCCGCTGGTACGTGGACGACGTCGCGTTCCAGGGGGTCGACAAGACGCCGGGAGAAGACCCCGCCTACTGGCCGTTCGACGAAGGGCATGGATTCTTCATTATTCTCAACCTCGCGGTAGGCGGCTGGTTCGACACACCGTATTTGCCGCCGGACAACATGTCACCGCAACGGCTCTACGTGGACTACGTGCGGGTGTATGCGCGAGCGGAAGGCTAGGTTGAACGACGCGTAGCGAGCCCTCTGCGTTTCACCCTACCGCCTCCTCGCACAGCTCGGCCAATCGGTCTGCGAGGCTCTCGAGCCGGCGCTGCTTGCTCTGAACGACGGCGCGGTAGATGCCGCGCGCCAAGAGGTAGGTTCCGCCCACCCATCCGGCCGCGCCGGCCAACACCAGCGCCACCGGAAGACCCAGCGCGCCGAGCCCGACGCCGAAAGCGACTCCCAACCCGCCGCCTCCTCCTCCGCCCATCACCCCCCCGAAGATCCCTCCCGCCGCCCCGCCCAAGCGCTGCTCCACGCGGATGTGCGTTTGGCCGCGGCCAGCGCGTACCCGCATGAGTATGTCAGCTACCTCATCGTCCGAGTCGAGAATACTGTCCCAGTCGAATCCCTTCCCGGTTTCCTTGGGTCGACGCGCGGTCCAGATCACCGTCCGCTCGGCCCTCGCGGTGTGTCCCACCGCGCGGAACGTCGCGCGAGCTTCTTCCACCAGATCATCGCAGTCTTCCGGCAACACTTCGCCCTCCACCACACGCTCGGCAACGAGTGTGGACGGCGCACCGAGAAAGCCGCCCGCGGACTCCGGCGCGGCGGCAGTTGTCCTTTGGGTCATCGGGAACGGCGTGCCGGTCGGTTCGGCGTCCCACTGCCTGGATGGAGCGAGGCTTCCAGACGCTGCGGCGGGTGCCGGTAGCGGTCGCACTGGCGTCGTGAGCGTCTCCGGCGAATCCAGCGCGGCGGCGAACTCACCCGGGGAGGGGAATCGCTCTTCAGGCCGCAACGCCAGCGCGTGGAGCAACGCTCGCTCCATCCCAGGCGGCAGCCGATCGAGCTGCATACGGTGTTCGGGTTCGGCTTCGAGGAATCGTCCCTCGGCAAGGTAGTCCGGCGTGACCCATGCACGTGGCAGGGCTCCCACCAGCATCTCGTAGGTGACCACGCCCAGCGAGTAGACATCGGTGGTGGGCCCGATGTCGAGCAGACCCGCCGCCTGTTCCGGACTCATGTAGCCCGGTGTTCCCACAGCGAAACCGGTGCGTGTGAGCCCTGCGTCACTGGCGGCACCAATCGCAGCCTTGGCGATTCCGAAATCCGCCACAACCGGCTGCCCTCCCGGCAGCAGGATGTTCTCGGGCTTGATGTCTCGGTGTACGATCCCTTGCCGGTGCGCATAGTCGAGTGCGTCGGCCACCCCACGCGTGATCTCTACCGCGCCGTCGGTATCCATCAACCCCACTCGATTCAGCAGCGCCCGCAGCGATTCGTCTTCGATGAACGGCATCACATAGTAGAGTTGACCCTCGGCGTCGCCCGAGTCGTAGAGCGGGAGGATGTTGGGATGGGTCATGCGGGCGGCGATCTCGATCTCGCGGAGAAAACGTGCCGGGCCGATCGCCTCGCCCAGGTCGGCGCGTATCACCTTCACCGCTACACGACGCCCGTGCTTCGGGTCGTGAGCACGATACACCGTGGCCATTCCACCGCGGCCGATGATCTTCTCTAATTGGTACCGATCGCCCAGCGAGCGGCGGAGGGAATCGGGGACGGTAGACATGGTCTGGAAGTTAGACGCTTAGACCGGTAGACGGCCAGCGGGAGGAACGACATGTGGAGTCGGGAGATCGGAGGGCGCAACCGCTTAACCGCCTAACCGCCTAACCGTCGAACCGCCCGACTCGGCGACAATCGCTGCGATGCGATCGCCGAGTTCTTGCAAGTCGCTGCGCTTCTTCCGGGCGACGCCGCGATAGATCGCCCGCGTGAGCGCGTACATTCCGGGGAACCACACCGCGGAGAGCAGTCCGGCCTCGAGGGGGACGCCCAGCCATCCGAGGCCCATGCCCAGGATCGTGGCGACGCCACCGATGCCACCGCCCACCAGGATGCTGCTGTAGAGCGTGACGGCCATTTCACCGAGCCGTTCCTGGACGTGGATGCGCGTCTGTCCACCGCGCGATGTGACGTGCACCTGCACCGCTCGCCGTTTGCCAAGAACGGGCTTCGTCGTACGCCACGTGAGCGACCGACCGAGCGTGTCGATCTCTCCCGGCGTCGAGAGCGACGCCTGGATTTCGGCGACGATGTCGTCGTACACGGCCTCGGTCAGCTCGCCGGCCACGACGCGCTCGTATGCGATCACCGTCGGACTGCCGAGCCAAAAGGCACCCGGGCCGGACTGGGCCGGGGGCGCAACGGATTCGCGGGCCTCGAGCTTGCGCGCCGCTCGTTCGACGCGCTCCGGCGAGATACCGACGTCGTCGGCGATCTGCTGGACGGTCTTGAGCGACATCCCCTCTT
>JBDHEI010000067.1:0-12792 GCA_039591075.1 Gemmatimonadota bacterium | reverse complement strand
CGAGCTTGCCCTGGCATCGGTTGCCGAGTCGGCGCAGCGCATGGACGGAAGGTCACCGGGCACGCTGGTGCGATGGGGAATGGGCGAGCTCATGCCCGCGTTTCTCGGGCGGCTCGACCCGACGCTCGTCCAGGATCGCCTGACCGCGGCGTTGAGCGCCTTGGCATCGGAGGGCACCCGATGAGCGGAACGCCCGATCCGTACCGGGGGTACCGGGGCCCCACCCGCGCGCTGATGCAGCGCTTCGACATCACGGTCTGGTGCGAGGTCCGCGCCCGCACCACCGGCGGAGTGTTCGAGGGACTCCTGCTGCCCCGGTCGGAAACCAGCGACGACCTGCATCTCGTGTTGAAGCTCGGTGTCGGCTACAACGTCGGGATCCGTCATGACACGGTGCTCGAGCTGGAACGCATCGGCTATCGCGAAGCACACTACAAGATCCCCGAAAAGGAATTCCCTTTCGACCCGACCCATCCACGCGTCAAGCTGTTCGGCACGGGCGGCACCATCGCCTCGCGGCTCGACTACCGGACGGGAGCCGTGATTCCCGCGTTCAGCCCGGGTGAACTGTATGGCTCGGTGCCGGAACTCGCCGACATCTGCAACCTCGAGACCGAGAAGCTCTTTGGGGTGTTCTCGGAGAACATGGGGCCGGAACAGTACCTCATCCTCGCCGAGCGAATCGGTGAAGCGATCCGTGCCGGCTACGACGGGATCGTCGTCGGACACGGCACCGACACGATGCATCACACGGCGGCGGCGCTGAGCTTCATGGTGCAGCGGCCGCCGGTACCGGTCATCATGGTTGGGAGTCAGCGATCATCCGACCGACCGTCGTCGGATGCCGCGCAAAACCTGATCAACGCGACCTGGGCCGCCGCGCACGGGCCTATCGCCGAAGTACTGGTGTGCATGTTCGGCCCGACATCGGACCGCTACAACCTGCTCCATCGCGGCACCCGCGTGCGCAAGATGCACAGCTCCTATCGCAGCACCTTCCGCACGCTCGGCGACATTCCGGCGGCGATGGTAGAGGACGGCATCATCACGCCGCTCAAGGACGACCTGCTCCCGCGTCGCGCGGACCGGGATGTGCTCGTCCAGGCAACGTACGAGGAGCGGGTCACCCTGACCTACTACTACCCGGGCATGCATCCCGACGTGATCGACGCACTCGTGGACCGTGGCTACAAGGGGATCGTCATTGCCGGCACCGGACTCGGCCACGTGAACCGCAAGATCTATCCGGCCCTCCAACGGGCCCGAGACGCCGGCGTGCAGATGTACATGACGCTCCAGACGCTCTGGGGCTTCGTGCAGATGCACGTGTACGAGACGGGACGGGAGATCCTGGGCCTGGGGGTGATTCCACTGGCGAACATGCTGCCCGAGGTCGCCTTCATCAAACTGGGCTGGGCCTTGGGGCTCCACCCCGACGATCCCGCTGCCGTGCAGCGGGTCATGACCACAACGATCGCCGACGAGATGACTGACCGGGAGCCGCACGACGGATACCTCATCTACCAAGGCGGTGTGCCCGAGATCCGCGAATTCCTGGGGAAGGTGTGGCGGTGAGCGAACGAGCACGCGAGGGGCAGCAATACCCGGGCGGGCTGGAGCTGGTGATTGGCAAGCCGCGGGCTGAGTGGACGGCCGACGACATGATCGATCTGGTGAGCCAGCACGAGATCCGGACGCGGTCTTCCTGCCGAGCCCGCTGTCGCAGGTCCGACGCTCCCCAACATGACGCGCGGCCATGAAGTGGCCGTGAAGGGGACGTGACGTCCCCGGTGCAGACGCTTTGCTCCGGCAGCGGCCTGACGTTATGGTACTGCTGGGGGCAGAACCGGTGGGCCCTTACCGCCCCCCTGCGACGTGAGGAGGGTCCCGCACCATGGCCGCCAGTCATTCCCCAGACGCGGAACGCCGTTCCATGCCGGATCGGCCGTGCATCGTCTGCCTTGAGGGTGAGTACGTCACCCGATTCGAGGGGGACGCGAATGGCATCGTGACCAACGACCCCAACGTCACCTGGCACGTGGAGGCTTGTACCCGGTGCGGGCATGTACAGCTGTTCCGATACGATTGGCGGGAGTCCTAGGGTGACCCACCGATGACGCTCATCAAGTGCCCGCAGTGCGGTCAGACGGTGTTGAGCGTGGCGTCCGTGTGCCCGAAATGCGCGTTTCTTCTGCTCCAACCGCCCACTCCCCAGGGCGAAGAACGGGAATTCGTCTCGTGTCGGCGGTGCGACAAGGTGATTCCTCGGGGCGCATCGGCCTGCCAGTACTGCGGCTATCCCCAGCAGTTTCGCCGCAGGCTCCGCGTGATCGGAGCGGTCGTGTTGGGAGCGACAGCACTCGCCGTGGGGTTCATTGGATTCGGGCACTGGCGACCAGAAGCCGATCGCACCGCAGCCGAGTCCCGACCCGTGACGCCGCCGGCCTTCACACCGCAGCGGCCTCCAGCCGAGACCCCGGTGACCGTCGCGACCCCGCCGGCCACGGAAAGGACCGTGACCGATACCGCCCCGGCTCGCCCCGCGACACCCACTGCTTCGCCCCCTGCGTCCACCCGGCCCACCCCATCAGGGATGGTGTCCCGGTGGACGGTGACCTGGGCCAACGTTCGCGACACGCCAGCTCTCGAAAGCGGCATCGTGGGCATCCTTCGCCCCGGGAGTCAAATCAACGGCGTCCGCGTTGCCGGAGGCTGGTGGGCCGTGTACCGAGGTGACTCGTTGGTCGGCTACGTCGCCAGCTCCCTGCTGGCGGATCACCTGCTGCCACCGGAGTCGCTCGGCGTGGAACGGGAGTAGTGGGGTGAAACACATCGCGCCGGACTCTCAGGGCCGGCCGGGCCAACGCCACGAGTACCAGGACGCCGGGAGCCACCGCACCGAGTTCCTTCGCACCCCGGAATTTGTGCGCCTCATCCCGTGATGCCGGTCTGCCTGTAACCAGCTGTTCCCATCAGTGATCCCCCCGAGTCCGCAGCACGCGCCCGACCGCCGGATCGCGGCTGGGCACGTGGCGCTGTCTGCCGTCCAGGTTGGTTTCGGCCTGTTCCCTGTGTTCGGCGTGATCGCCTTTCAACCCGGTGGGTTCTCGCCGTTGGGCGTCGGCACGTGGCGGATCGCCGTGGGTGCGGTGGTGCTGGCGTTCTTGGCCGCGCTGCGGTACGGCCGGACCATGCTCCCCGCGCGGCGGGACATCGCAGTCCTCGTCGCCTGCGCCATGCTGGGTGTGGCGGTGAACCAGGGACTATTCCTCGTCGGGCTCTCGCGGTCGACCCCGATGAACGCCGGGCTCGTGATGTCGCTGATCCCGGTGTTCACCTTTACCATCGCTGCCGCGATCGGGCAGGAACGGTTCAGCGGGATGCGCGCCCTGGGCGTGCTGGTGGCACTCGGGGGGACCGCGCCCCTGCTACTGACCGATGGGCTCAACGGCCTGGGTGCGTATGGCCTCGGCAACCTGCTGATGGTGGCGAACGGACTGTCCTATTCGTTCTACCTCGTGCTCTCAAAGCCGCTCACCCGGCGCTACCCCGCCCTCGTCATCACGGCGTGGTCGTACGTGTTCGCCGTCGCGGCGCTTCCGGCCTTCACGATCGGGCAGCGTTTCACACCGGAGCCAGGAATGGGATCAGCGTGGTGGTCGCTCTTGTACATCCTCGCCGTCCCGACCGTGCTCGCGTACCTGCTCAATATGTTCGCGCTTGCGCGGGTGCGGGCGTCGACGGTGGCGGTGTACGTCTACTCCCAGCCGATCATCTCGGGGCTGGCGAGCTGGGTCGTGTTCGGCGAGCGACCGACCGTGGCCATGGGGCTCGCCACACCCGCCATCTTCCTTGGCATCTGGCTCGTGAGCCGGCGACCGCCGCCGGTAAACACCGGCACCGACGGCTTCGCGACTCGGCGGCCGACGACGAGCGCGCCCCTTGACCCGCCGGAGACCGCGGCGTAGCATCTCAGACATGAGGCGCACGATCTCTCTTCGATCTGCCGTACGGTGGGCGTGGTGGTGGCGACCGTCACTGGGAGTAGTGCGCCTGGTCCAGAGGCCGATCGGCTAAGACTCGACTCTCTGGACCGCCCATGGCGACGGGCGCGCTTCTCCCCTGAGGAGCGCGCCCGTCGCTTTTCTTGCGTGTTCGGCAATCCGTGGCACCCTGTCGAACCACACCCGAAAAACCAGGTCCCGACCGACCGACATCAGAGGAGGCCCCATGTCCGAATCCGTTCGTATACAGCTCGACGAGTCCGACCTCCCCACGCGGTGGTACAACATCAACGCGGACATGCCCATGCCGCCAGCGCCGGTGCTCCATCCACAGACCAAGGAACCGGTCACGCCCGACTTCCTCGGCGCTTTGTTTCCGATGGAGTTGATCCAGCAAGAGGTCAGCACCGAGCGGTACATCGACATTCCCGACGAGGTGCGGGACATCTACAAGCTGTGGCGGCCGACCCCGCTCTACCGCGCGCGTCGCCTGGAGCGAGCGTTGGAGACGCCGGCACACATCTACTACAAGTACGAAGGCGTCTCGCCCACCGGGAGCCACAAGCCCAATACGGCCGTGGCGCAGGCGTACTACAATCGCGCAGGTGGAACGAAGGCGCTCACCACCGAAACCGGCGCCGGGCAGTGGGGTTCGGCCTTGGCATTCGCGTGCACCGTGTTCGATCTCGATCTGGAGGTCTATATGGTGAGGATCTCCTACGAGCAGAAACCCTATCGTCGCGTGATGATGGAGAGCTACGGCGCGCGGGTCTTCGCGAGTCCCACCGACCGAACCCAGTTCGGCAAATCGATCTTGGCACAGGATCCCGACAGCCCGGGTTCGCTGGGGATCGCCATCTCCGAGGCCGTGGAGGTCGCGGCCACGTCGAACGGGGCCAAGAAGTACAGCCTCGGTTCCGTCCTGAACCACGTCCTGATGCACCAGACGGTGATCGGCGAGGAATCACTCAAGCAGATGGACCTGGCCGGAGAGTATCCGGACGTCGTGATCGGGTGTGTGGGGGGCGGATCCAACTTCGCCGGGCTCGCCTATCCGTTCCTGCGTCGCAACCTGCGTGACGGCAAGCGCACGCGCATGGTGGCGGTGGAACCGACGGCCGCGCCCACCCTGACCCGAGGAGCGTACACCTTCGACTACGGCGACACGGCTCAGATGGCCCCGATCGTCAAGATGCACACGCTGGGGCACGACTTCGTGCCTGCCCCGATCCATGCCGGCGGCCTGCGTTATCACGGGATGGCACCGAGCGTGAGCGCATTACGCGACGCGGGGCACGTCGAGGCCGTCGCGGTGCCACAGCTCGCGACGTTCGCTGCCGCCCTGCAGTTCGCGAGGGCCGAGGGCATCATTCCAGCACCAGAGCCGTCGCACGCGATCAAGGTGGTGATCGACGAGGCGCTCGAGGCCAAGGCCACTGGCGAGGAGCCTGTGATCTTGTTCAACCTCTGCGGTCACGGACACTTCGACCTCGCGTCATACGAGGCATACTTGGGAGGGAAGCTGGTCGATTACGAGTACCCCGCCGAGGCCATCGAGCGGGCGATGAGCCAGGTACCGGTATTAGGCGGTTAGGCGGTTAGGCCGTTAAGCGGTTAGGCGGAACCCCGGAGCGCTTCCCGGCGTATTGTGCTAAGCGGGCACCCCGCAATGGTTGTGGGACTGTCGACCGCAACGCTAGAATAGGCCCATGGCGCTCATCCGGTGTCCCGAGTGCGGGATCGATCTGTCGGACAAAGCAGCGGCGTGTCCGAGGTGTGGATACCCGATCGCCCGTGGTGCGGCGCGTCCCGGGGCCACTCATGGGGTTTCGGCCCTCGACCTCGCCAAATCGGTGGGCGCGCGGATCGTGCTCGGGGCGGTGCTCGTCGGGAGTGGGGTGGAGTACGAGTCCGGACCGGTGCTCATCGCGGCCATCGCGGTGCTGGGATCGATCGTTCCCGTGTGGCTCAAGGCCCGCAGGGCCGAGCGGGTCGCCTTGCCAGCGAGCGCCGACTCGCGCGTGATCGACGAGCGATTCCGTGAGATCGAGGAGCGGTTCGGCGAGATGGAACAGAACGCGCGACAGATCGCCTATCTCGAGGAGCGGGTCGAGTTTGCGGAGCGGGTGCTCGCGAGCCAGGTCCCCGACGAGAACGACGTCCCGCCCCTCCCTCGGCACTGACCCGGTTGGCGCGCGCCGCTTTGCACGGCGGCGCCGTGGATCAGTCCGGAACGACCCTGAAGACCTTATCGTGTGGTCGCACGCGCGCCACCACCTGAATCGCGACCTCGTCGCCGACGTTCGCCCGCTCGACCTTTTGGTGGTTCACCTCCATCGAGGTGATGGGTTCGGTGAAGTCGCTGGTGTGTCCCAGAAACCGTACCTTGTCACCCAACGCGACGTGGCCCTCGACAACCTTGACCACCGCCACACTCGGGCCCTTGAAGAAATGCGTCACCGTTCCGACCAGTTGTTCAGCCATGCCATGCTCCCGGTGAAGGAATGCGGCAGCCTCCCCGCTTGACATACGCGCTGGACGCGGGACGCGCCAGGTCATGCGGGCCCACCGAGGATCATTCTCGCCGACCGAGAGCATCGGGATTACAGCAACAACGCCCCGGAGCGACCTGGCGGCGACCCCCCTTGGTTTCCGACCCCGCGTGATGGCCATGGGCGAGCGACACCCTTCCCGACCGCCGTCATTCGCGTCTCCGCCCCGAACCGCGATCGTCGCCGGCGCGACGGGGCTGGTCGGTGGCCACTGCGTGACGGACCTGCTGGCGTCCGACCGCTACGGGTCGGTCATCGCCGTCGGACGGCGTCCCCTCGATCGTGCACACCCCAAGCTGCGTCAGGTGATGGTCGATTTCGCCGACCTCGAGTCGGCACGCGATCTCGCCGCCGACGACGTGTTCTGCTGCCTCGGCACCACGATCGGCAAGGCGGGCTCACGCGATGCGTTCCGTCAGGTGGATTTCGGGTATCCGATGGCGCTTGCGCGCGCCACGCTCGGCCAGGGTGCGCAACAGCTTCTGCTGGTGTCGTCACTCGGGGCCGATCCCGATTCACGAACCTTCTACCTCAGGGTGAAAGGCGACTTGGAAGCGGCGATTCGGAAGCTGCCGTTCACCGCGGCGCTCGTGTTTCGACCGTCGCTGTTGCTGGGAGAGCGGAAGGACCTCCGTCTGGGCGAGCGGGTGAGCGCAATGGCGATGCTGGGCCTCTCACCGCTCATGCGCGGGCGGTTCAGCCGGCTCCGGCCGATTCGCGCCGCCGACGTCGCGCGGGCCATGGTGCGCGCAGCACAGCTCGAGACCGGAGGATACTCCATCTTCGAGTCGGACCAGATCGCGGATCTCGCCTCACGCCCCGACGTCTGAGACGGTCAGCACTACCTTGCCGAGATTGCGGCGCTCGTGGATGTAGCGATGCGCCTCTACGGCACCGGCACGGGTGAGCGGGAACGCGCAGTCGACCACCGGACGCAGCGCCCCGTTCACCACACCCTCGTAGATCTCTGCAAGGGCGGGCAGGAGCACCTGATTCTTGGACTCCAGATGCAACAGATGCACGCCAAAGATGCCCACGTTCGGCACGATGAGCGAGTACGGATGGAATCGCGGCGTTCGGAGCCACGCCCAGGCCGCTCGAAGCAGGTTCTTCCGTCGACCCGGCATCGCCTCGCTCAGACCGTAGAACACGAGGCGCCCGAGTGGGGCGAGGAGCCGGCGGCACCCGGCCGTGGCCCTCCCGCCGATCGGATCGAGGGCAATGTCGACGTTGCGCGGGCCGACGAACTGCTCGACCGCGGGCTCCCAGTCACCGCGCGAATCAAAGCATGCCGCCGCGCCGAGGTCGGTTACAAAGGCACGCTTCTTATCCGTTCCGGCCGTCCCGATGACCCGCAGCCCCTGGTGAACGGCGAGCTGCACCGCAGCCGTCCCGACCCCACCGCCGGCGCCAAGTACGAGGACGGTCTCGCCAGCGCGGGCCCGCGCCGCTTCGAACAGGCAGACCCAGGCTGTGAGGAACGCCACCGGGACCGCCACCGCCTGCTCCGGCGTGAGTGATGGCGGATACGGCGCGAGCTGATTGGCTCCCACCACCACGTCGCGTGCGTAGCCGCCGAAGCGGAGCAGCGCGACCGCGCGGTCGCCCGCTTTCCATCCCTTGACCTCGTTCCCGGCGCGTACCACCTCGCCGGAGATCTCGAACCCGGGGCTATAAGGTCGCGGCGGCACCGTGCCGTATAGACCGGCCCGCATGGCGAGATCGCCGAAATTGACCCCAACGGCCAAGACTCGGAGATGGACGTCGCCGGGGCCGAGATCGCGGAGCGGCACCTCCCGTTCCACGAACACGTCCGGTGGCCCGTGGCGCTCGATCAGTATCGCGGTGGTCGTGGTCGGCATCGCAAGTGTAGGTGTCCCGGGCTAGGCACGAGTCGGCCGTTTCTTAGCGGGCTTGCCTTTCTTCTCGGGCAAGCTCGACGCTGTCCCTCCGAAACGTCTTGACGTCCACCACGTGGAGCGCCGAGGACCGGGCGCCGGTGTCGAGCTTAGCCTTGATCTTGGGGATGCCGAATACCGGAAGGCAGACCCACTCACGCCAGCCGAGCGTGAGTGATGGGCGTCCGGGAGGGGTCACCGCCACGACATGCTACAAAACCGATCCATTTTTTTAATATCGCATGATGGCCGCCGCCGTAGAAGGCCGGCCGGATCGGCGGCGAGGTGACCCCAACTATTGCGTCTTGGGCCGCGACGGGCCTACTTGAGCGGGGTCAGATCGAACGATGGACGGGCCGCGCCAACCTCCCACTGAAAGGAGCCTACGTGCGACGCGTCATCAAAGCGCTGTTCTGGGTCGCCTTCGCGCTCGCAATCGTCGGCACCGGGTCGTACGCCGGCGCGCGATTCACCGCGGGCGAGCTGGTGGGGGGGCCGCGGTCTCCGGTCGAGGGACGGACCAGCACGTTCTCGTTTCGGGGCGTGGAGTCCGTCAAGGGCAACCCGCGCGCGTGGGTCTTTACGTACTCGAGGGTTGGACTCGCAGGGGTGAACCGTGTGCGGATCGTCGTCTCGGTTACCGGCAAGCTGTTGGCCGTCCAGCCGCCCGATCTGGAAGCGCGACTCGTAGCATACCGGCGATCACTCGAGCCGTAGGGGACGCACGGGGCCGACCCGCGACAGCCGGCACCCCTAGCTCCCTCCACTCGCGGCCTCCCGCAATAGACTCCGCGCAATCACTAGCCGCTGGATCTGGTTGGTGCCCTCGTAGATCTGCGTGATCTTGGCGTCGCGCATGAATTTCTCGATCGGGTAGTCCTTACAGTAGCCGTAGCCGCCGAACAGCTGCACGCAATCGGTGGTGACCCGCATCGCCACGTCGGTAGACATGAGCTTGCACATGGCCGACACCTTCGTGATGTGGCGGTGCCCGCTGTCGATCACGCGGGCGGCGTGATGCACCAACTGCCGGGCGGCCTCGACCTGTGTCGCCATGTCCGCGAGCATCCACTGCACTCCCTGGAACGAACTCACTGACTGGCCGAACTGCTGGCGCTCGTGCGTGTACTGCATGGCGAGGTCGAGCGCGCCCTGTGCGAGTCCCACGGCCTGCGCCGCCACTCCGGGCCGTGCCCGGTCCAACGTGATCATTGCGTGCTTGAATCCCCGCCCCTCTTCTCCTCCCAGGAGGTTCTCCGCCGGTACGCGGCAATCATCCAGATGAATCTCAACCACGGGAACGCAGCGGATCCCCATCTTGTCTTCGTGCTTGCCCACCCGGTAGCCTGGCGTCCCCTCCTCCACCACGAACGCCGAGACGCCGCGCGCACCGCGGCCCGGCTCGGTGACGGCGAAGATGGTGTTGTACGATGCGACCGACCCGCCGGTGTTCCACTTCTTCTCTCCCCGCAACACATAGTGGTCACCGTCTTTCTCGGCGAGCGTCTTCATCGACCCGGCATCGGATCCGGCTTCCTTCTCCGACAGTCCGAATGCGATGAGCTTCTCGCCGGCGGCGATGCCCGGGAGCCAGCGCTCCTTCTGCTCGTCGGTGCCCCCGACGATGATGGGAAAAGAACCGAGCGCGTTCACTGCGAAGCTCACACCCATGCCGCCGCAGGCCCGCGAGAACTCCTCCACGACGAGGCATAGATCCAGCACCCCGCCACCAAGGCCACCGTACTCCTTCGGAATCCACACGCCCGAGAGACCAGCGTCCCTGATGGCGTGCTGCACTTCCCAGGGGTACGTCTGTTCCGCGTCGTATTTGGCCGCCACCGGCCGCATCACGGTCTCAGCCAGTGCGCGCGCGCGCGCCCTGAGGTCGACCTGTTGAGGGGTGTACAGCTCTTCGATCATGATGGCACCCGCGTCGTGTGTTGCAGTATCGGGGACCCGAACGGACCCGGCAGTTGGAGAATAGTACGCGGTCGTCAGCCCACCCGCTCGGGCTAGCCTCTCACCGTCAAACGACGGCCCATTTTCGGTCGGGTTTCGGTGTGGCGACAGCTCTTGTATCGCGGACGCGCTGATGCACGCCTCCAACAACTGACGGGCGCCATTGGTGGGCTGGGGGACGCGCGCGGTCAGGCGCCGATGATCGCACTGCGGGTCTCGAGCCGGGAATGGACGCAGCGAGGTCACGAGCCGGCGGCGAGCGCGACCCGATGAGCGTAGGCGGCAGGAGGTGATGGTCAGGAGGGCGAAGGCAGATCAGGCGGACATGCACTCAAGCAGGTATCGAGAAGGCTTCCGTCTCAGCCCTCGCCCCCCTCGACCCTGAGAAAAGCAAGAACTCTGCCATCCCGGTGACGGGCCACAGGGGTCGCGCATACTATCCAAAACGAGATTCTCAGAATTCCACCTCCGGTCCCCAACGCGGCGCACCGGGCCTCGGTCCGCCACCAAACCTGACTGCGACGCGCTCGATAACCCACCCGAGACCGGAAGCCAGCACCTCGTAGAGCGAGAGCAGCAGGCCGGCCACCATCAGGCCGGCGACGACGCTCGCCGTGGGCGACAACACGTCGGCGATCAGCTCCTCCTGGTACGCGTCGAATCCCTCCACGTACTCCTCGTACGTCAGAGTTTCGGCGCGCTCCAGACTCGCCCGGCCGTCGAGGATCATCCCGTACGCGAAGGCCAAACCGAGGGCAATTGCCAGGATGACCTTGGCGACGCCTTTGTAGGAGAAACGGAAGGTGACGGTGGCTTCCGGCATCGCGGCTCTCCGGGGAAGTGGGACTCTGCTCGCGGCGAGGCTGGACCGCTCGGTGCCGGAAAGCTGCCTGCGGCGATGCGCCGGCCGCAAGGCAGCTGAGGAGGGCGGTCGGCCGCCCTCCTCCACCCTACCTAGAACCGGCTGCCGAACCCGAAGGAGAACTGCAGGTCGTTTTGGGTATCCGACTTCACGCCCAGCTGCTCGAACACGGACGGGTTGTAGATGTAGTCGTCGACCGACACGAACACGCCGATGATCCCGAGATTGAGGCCGACGGTGCCACCCACTACACCACCCCAGTCGTTCCGCGACACGTCCGTATACACGTTGCCCTCGTCATCGGTCACCGCGGTCGGGCCGCGCCCGACGAGGCCCACGCCGCCGTTCACACCTAGTGAGAGTGGGCTCGAGCGCGGCAGCAGCCACAGGTTGACCCGTCCCGTGCCGAACCACAGCGCCGTGTAGTCCTGAGAGTTCTGCGCGATGCCCGTTTCGGTGATGGTGGCCTGCAGCCGCGTCGGGACGTAGGAGCCGGTTGCCGACAACCCGACCCGCCCGAAGGACAAGCCGAGCCGCCCGCCGACGGCCAGACCAACGCGTTGCCGGAACGCGATGGTGTTGCCGCTCATGGTGACGGTGTTCAGCAAGTCGCCTGTCGGCGCGTAGATGCCCACGGTGGGCGCGATCGAGAGTCCCTGAGCGTACGTCAAGGGTGTGGACAGCACGGTCAGGACCGTCACGGCCAACGATGCTCCAAGCACGCGTACGACGGTCTGCATCGGGTCCTCCTCTTCTCTCGCGGGTGCGCTCGTACGAGCCGTGGCATCGTGCCGACGCGCAAACGCTTGTGGTCCGACCACATTGAGTACTGCACAGACCGGCGATGGCCCGTGACTGGGGTCACACCGATGTGCGGGAGTGGGACGAGCGGCGGCCAAAGGAAGCGAGAAAAGGGGTCCCACCGTGTCATCCGGGACCCCTAACTCACTCTATGTCAATTGGTTACGTGGAGTGCTGCGAACCGCCGGTGGGGAGCCTACTGCGCCAGGTCGTGCGCCGTCTGGAGCTTACTGATCCGCAGCCGCCGCTGCCCGGCCGGCAGCCGAACCGTCACGACGTCCTTCACCTTCTTGTTGAGCAGGGCCTGGCCTAGCGGCGACGATACGGAGATGTGTTCCGCCTCCACGTCGACGGCGTCGGGGATCACCACCTCGAACACCTGCTTCTCCTTGGTGTCCAAATCCACGACCGTCAGGCGCGAGCCGAGACCCACGCGGTCGGTGGGAACGGTCGACAGATCCACGTCGGACAGCTGGTACAGCCGCGACCGCAGCTGCTCGAGCCGCCGTTGAATCATCCCATGCCGCTCGATCGCCGCATGGTAGTCCGCGTTCTCGCGCAGATCCCCGTTTTGGATCGCCTTCTTGAGCGTGTCGGGCAGGACCACGTGCAGCTCGTGATTGAGCGCTTCGACCTCTGCCAGGAGCTTGCCGCGGATCTCTTCGATCATGATGTCATTGCCGTTCGGGGCGGGCCGACGCCGGTACGGATACGCC
>JBDHEI010000066.1:0-13169 GCA_039591075.1 Gemmatimonadota bacterium | reverse complement strand
GACGGACCGAGCGACGAAACGGGCCCCCGCACCCAGCGCGAACGCGGCCGGTTCGACCGGCGATTCCACCGAGCCCTGTGGAGTGGACGGCGAGCGCGTGCCGCGTTTGGAGGTCGGTGAATACTGTCCCTTCGTGAGGCCGTAGATCTCGTTGTTGAACAGCAGGATCTGGAGATCGACGTTGCGGCGGAGGACATGCAACATGTGATTTCCGCCGATGCTCAGTCCATCGCCGTCCCCGGTGATCACCCAGACGTCCAGGTTGGGATTCGCCAGCTTCACGCCCGAGGCGATAGCCGGCGCGCGGCCATGAATGGTGTGGAAGCCATAGGCCGACACGTAGTAGGGAAAGCGAGCCGCACACCCGATTCCCGACACGAACACCGTGTCGTCGGGCTTCTTCCCGATCTCGGCGAGGGCCCGTTGCACGGCCTTGAGGATCGCGTAGTCTCCGCATCCCGGACACCACCGCACGTCCTGGTCGGACGCAAAGTCCTTTGCCGTGAGCTCGACCAGTGGGGTTGCGTCGATCATGTCGTACCTCCCAGCCGGGCGCGGATAGCTTCCTCGATCTCGGCCACCTTGAACGGCTTTCCTGTGATCTTGTTGAACCCTTCGGCGGCGATGAGATACGTGCTCCTGAGGATCGTGACCAATTGGCCCGTGTTCATCTCCGGCACGAGGACCGTCTTGAACCCCTTGAGAATGCCGCCGAGGTTGCGGGGCAGGGGATGTAGATGCCGCACGTGCGCGTGTGAGACGGAATGTCCGTCGGCGCGGAGCCGCTTGACCGCCTGGAAGATCGGGCCGAAGGTCGAGCCCCAGCCGACGACGAGCACGTCACCGTGGTCCGGCCCCAGCTGCAGCTCCTGCGGGGCAATGTCGTCGGCGATTCCGGCGATCTTCGCCAACCGCACATCCGTCATTCTCTGGTGATTCGTCGGGTCGTATGAGATGTGCCCGGTGTCGAAGTCGCGCTCCAGTCCGCCGATCCGATGCGCCAGTCCTGGCGTTCCGGGAACTGCCCAGGGGCGGGCCAGGGTCTTGGGGTCGCGAGCGAACGGATGGAATCCCTCAGGATCGGTGCGGAACGCGATCGGAAAGCTCGGTACCGTGGCGGGGTCTGGGAGCTGCCACGGCTCGGCCGCATTCGCCAGGTAGCCGTCGATGAGAAACATGACGGGGGTCATGAACCTCGTGGCAAGGCGCACTGCCTCGATGGCAACCTCGAAGCAGTCGACCGGTGTGGCCGCCGCGATCACGGGGAGCGGGGCGTCACCGTTTCTCCCGTAGACGGCCTGGAACAAGTCGGCCTGTTCGGCCTTGGTAGGCATGCCGGTAGAGGGGCCCGCGCGCTGGCTGTTGACGACGACCAGGGGAAGCTCGGTGGCGACCGCGAGGCCCAGGGCCTCGGCCTTCAGCGCGATGCCAGGCCCGGAGCTTGATGTAAGGCCGAGGGCCCCCGCATAGGAGGCTCCGATCGCGGCGCAAATCGCGGCGATCTCGTCTTCGGCCTGAAACGTGAGCACCCCGTATTCCTTCATCGTGGCCATGACGTGAAGGAGGGGGGTCGCGGGCGTGATGGGATACGTGCCGAGCACCAGCGTCTCCATGCCCGCCGCTCGGGCGCCGGCGACGAGGCCCCACGCCGCAGCTTCCGTCCCGGTCACGGTTCGGTAGATGCCGGGTGCCACGTCCGATTTGGCAACCGTGTAGCCCACGACGTCGCTCGGCATTTCTACGGTCTCGCCGAACGCATACCCGGCGTTCAGGGCGACGACGTTCGCCGAGGCGATCGTGGGGTGCTTTGCGAACTTCCGGCCGATCCACTCGGCCGTCGATTTCCTGTCCTGCCCGAACATCCAGAGCATCAGGCCGAGCGTCCACATGTTGCGACTGCGGAGCGCCTCCTTCTGGCTTAGGCCGAACTCCTCGACCGCATCCAGCGTGCGCTGCGAGATGTCGATTGGCAGTACCTGGTACGGGGCGAGGGTGTTGTCCTCGAGCGGACTGGTGGTGAATCCCGCCTTGGCGAGGTTCCGTTTGGTGAAGCTGGCAGAATCGACCACCACCAGGCCGCCGATGCGGAGATCTCGGTGGTTCACTTCGAGCGCTGCGGGATTGAGGGCCACCAGCACATCGGGTTCGTCGCCAGCCGTGGCAATGTCGCCCCCAAAATGGATCTGAAACGCGGAGACACCGTAGGTGGTCCCCGCTGGGGCTCGGATTTCGGCCGGGTAGTCGGGGAACGTGGAGATGTCGCTGCCGGCCAGCGCGGCTTCGAGTGAGAACTGGGAGCCGGTGAGCTGCATGCCGTCGCCGGAATCGCCGGCGAAGCGGATCACCACGGAGTCGCGGACCTCACGGGCGAGCACGCCGCCGGAGTCCGGTGAGCCTGAGCGATGTGATTCGGTCATGATGCCTTGCACGCTCCTGGCCCGGCCCGGGTCGGACCGGAGAGGGATGAGCGGAATTGCAACTATTCTAATAGTATTGAATCGGACCGCCCGGGCGCCATGGGCGTGCGGCCCACGCGGTCTTATCGACCTGTTCTCGGGGGGATATCTTTCCGACCCACTCAACTCGTACCAATGGAGCGTCTGAATATGCCAGGCAAGAGCACATTGAAGGGGATCAACGACCAGATCGCGATGGAGTTTTCCGCCGCATACACCTACCTGGCCATGTCGGGATATCTGGAGACCCAGAATCTGCCAGGGTTCGCGGCGTGGATGCGTCATCAGTACGAAGAGGAACTCACGCACGCGCTGCGCCTCTTTGACTTCCTCGGCGAGGTGGGGGAGGCGGTCCAGTTGCAGGCGGTCCCGAAGCCGCCGGCCACGTTCAAGGGGGCGCTGGACGTGATGAAGAAGGCGCTCGCGCATGAGCGTAAGGTGACGGCGTCGATCCACAGGTTGTATGAGTCGGCGACGAAGGAGAAGCACTACCCGGCCCAGCTCATGCTTCAGTGGTTCGTCGACGAGCAGGTGGAAGAGGAAAAGACAGTCACGGAAATCATCGCTAAGCTCGAGATGATTGGCGACCACGGTCCGGCGCTCCTCATGCTGGATCGGGAGTTGGGAACGCCCAGCAGCGCAGAATAGGCGAGATCGCTGGTGAGGGACGGCCCGGTCCGGGCGGAGGCCCGGGCTGGGCCGCGTGCGTCTGGTGACCAGGGGGTGTACTTAACAAACCTGGCTCGGCACTCGTCTATTATGTAGCACGGGTCGGACGACTACCGACCGCGAATGACGTTGTCACCAGGAGAACGAACCATGAAAACATACACACTGCTTGGCTGCGCAATCGTGATGCTCGTGGCCGCCACTTCGCTCGCGGCGCAGGAAGCCCCGCAACCCCAGCCCGACCGACCGCAAGCACGCATGAGGCTTCACGCTCCCAGGGCCGGATTACAGTCTGACATGACCACCATGCGGCTTCAGCGGGGTATGCGGCAGGGTCGAATGAGCCGGACCGGGTTCGACGACCGCGCCTTCGGCCCGCGCGCCCTCGTCAATCGCCGCGTATTCCTAGGGCTCTCCGATCAACAGGTGGCCGAGTTCGAGAACCTCGCCGCAGCCGTCACGGCGGCCCGCGACAAGGCGCTTGCCGACGCCAAGACCCACGATGCGGCGCTGGCGGAGGCGTGGAAGGCCGACAAGCCCGACGCCAAGGCGATTCGAGAGCATGCGTTGGCGGCAATGCGCGCGCATCAGGAGGTCCAACTCGAGGCGCTGACCGCCGCGACGCGCGCAAAGGCCGCGCTCACGCCGGAACAGCTCGGCAAGGTGCGCGGGCTCAGCGAAGGCCAGCGCGCTCGGATGGGTACGCGCGGTCGCGTGGGTACTGGGCGCGGAATGCGGGTGCAGCCGCGCGGCCAGCGATCGCCGCGACGGTTCCGTCGCCCGGATCTCTTGTAGCCCTTTCTCATAGAGGATTGTCCCCCAAACCGCCCTGCCATCTGGCGGGGCGGTTTGCGTCGTGACACCCATCAGGCCGCCGCGGCACCCCAAGCACCGGGTCCACCATCGAACCGGGCGTCGGGCGGAGTGATAGATTCCCGGTCGATGACCGATCGGATTCGCATCACCTACCGGCTGCATGCCCGTGATACGGCAAGCGCCGAGCACCTGGCACGACGGATCGCGCTCGAGCAGACGGTCGAGTTGCCAGACGGCTGCTATCCCGAGCGGGTCGAGCGGGAGATCGTGGGCCGCGTCGAGTCGGTGCAGCCCATCGAAGACCGCGGGACGTGGGTGACCATCTCCTATCCCGCGGCGTCGGTCGGCGGTGAGGTGCCGCAGCTCCTCAATCTCTTGTTCGGCAACGTCTCGTTCTTCGCCGACGTCGAGGTGCTCGACCTCCAGCTTCCAGCGAGCTTTGACGGCGTCCTCCCCGGCCCCCAGTTCGGGATCGACGGGCTGAGAGCAGCCCTGGGGGTGACGGATCGCCCGTTGGTCTGCACGGCCGCAAAGCCCGTGGGGCTCACGAGCGAGGAGCTCGCGGAACGGTGCGCGGCGTTCGCCCGTGGCGGGATGGATGTCATCAAGGACGATCACTCCGTGGCCGATCAGCGCATGGCACCGTTTCGGGAACGGGTCGAGCGCTGTCAGGAGGCGGTGCACGAGGCGAACCTCGCCACGGGAAATCGGACGCTCTACTTCCCGAACGTCACTGCCCCCTTTGACGATCTCGCCCCACGGGTCGAGAACGCCAGATCCATCGGATGCCGCGGTGTGGTCGTGAGTCCGTTCATCACCGGGCTCGACGTGCTGCGCTGGCTGGCCGAGGAGTCGGGACTGATCGTGCTGGCGCACCCGACCTTTGCCGGCGGCCTGGTTCGCGGTGGTCAGGGGATCGCGCCCGCTCTGCTGTTTGGCTACCTGCTGCGCGCGCTGGGTGCGGACGGCGTGATCTTCCTGAACGTCGGAGGTCGCTTTCCCATCGGGCAAACGGAGTGCCAGGCAATCGCGAAGCGGCTACGTGAGCCGGGTACCCACCGGCCCGCCATGCCGGTCCCCGGAGGTGGGATCGATGTCGAGACCGTCCCGACGTGGATGAGGGGGTACGGCCGCGACGTCATGTTCTTGATCGGGAGCAGCCTGTACGCGCGACAGCGGCTCGAGCAGGCGACGCGGGCGCTCCTGCAAGCGATTCGTGGGCACAGCGATGAATGATCGATCGAAGGTCGTCCGCAGCGAGGAGTTCCGTTGGGTCGGTGTGCCGGTGCTCCCCTATCGTGATCGACCGGACCGATATCAGGGCGTGGTAAGGCAGGTACTAATTGGCGGGAGCGGAGAGGACGAGCGTCTTTCATTCGAGACCCGCTACTTCGAGGTGGAACCGGGGGGATACTCGATGCTGGAGCGGCACGGCCATCCCCATACCGTTGTGGTGATCCGTGGAGCCGGGACCGTCCAGCTCGAGGGCGCCGATTACGCGATCAGGCCGTTCGACTGCGTGTACGTGGAGCCCGACGCCGCCCATCAGTTCCGGGCAGACCGCGGCGAGCCGCTCGGGTTCCTCTGCATCGTGGATCGGGTGCGCGACCGACCGCGACCCGCGGACGACTGACACCAGATCCAAGAGACTCGGTCGAGGGTCGAGCCACCTTTTTCACTCGGCCGCGCATCGATTAGGGCAGCGGACGAATGTAGCGAGACCGCAACACCCCACCATTGGGGCACTCGCCCGCCGCTCCAGCGCTGCGTGAGCTCCAAGCCCCAACTCATTGTGCGGTGGTCGCTTCAGTGCTAGAATAGCCACCCCTCTCGAGCCTCTCGTAGACCGGCGGATGGGCACATGGATTGCCCCGCTGGATTACCTGGTCTGCCGGTCGATGTGTCTCGGGATTCCGGCGGATGCACCACCAACCCTCGGCGGTGCCAGTGGGCTCTAGGTCAAAGCGGACGTCACCGGCTGCTCGGACGGGGAAGAACCGTCGGGGGCGATCGCGCCTAGTTTCCTCCGTTGCCCTACTCACCGCCGCCGTCGTGGTGTCCACCTGCCAGGTCGATCAGTTGCTGAGTCCCACCGGTGGGGGTGGGACGCCTGTGGTGACCCCGGCCCAGGTGCGCGACTCCGCCGCGGTCGGCAGCGTAGAACCGCGCATCATCCAGGCTGAGATCACCAAGACTGGCCCGGGCGTCCTCTCGTGGTCAGCGATTCGGGCCCAGGGGAGCTCATGGCTCTCGATCAGCCCGACCAGTGGCACTGTCCCCGCGACGGTGACTGCTACGCTGAGCCCGGTGGGCCTCCCAGCCGGGGTCCATCGTGACACCGTGGTCGTGACGGCTGGCGGCGCGTCCGCGGAGCAAGTCAGGATTCCCGTCGAGTTCACGGTGTTCCCGTGCCGAGTGGTTCCGCTCACCCCCAACACCGCGGTCCAGGACTCGCTCACCGACCGCGACTGCGCGGCCCCCAACCGATCGGGGCACTTCGCGAAGCTGTTCAGCTTTGCCGGGACCAGCGGGGACTCGGTTTCCGTGCGCCTCACATCGAGTGCGTTCGACGCGTATCTCGTCGTCGACAGCTCGTCGACGCCTGTGGGGGCGACGTTCGTCGAGACGGATGCCTGCGGTGGCTCGACCGGCGACGCCTGTCTGACGTATCTCCTCCTGCGGCGGTCTGACACCCATCTGATCGAAGCCACCAGCGCCGACGCCGGTGAGGTCGGCGCGTTCACCCTGCGGCTCAGCACACCGCGCGCACCCGCGGTGCCGACGGGGCTCGCCCAGCTCCGTGCCGATAGTGCGAGCGTGGTCGGGCTTGGCGGGTCGGTCCCCGACTCGATCGTGGTTCTGCGCGGCCTGGTGACTGATCCCGACTCCACCGACAGCGTGCGTCTCGAGGTCGAGGTCCGTCCCATCGGGACGCCGTTTGCCGGGACCCCGACCGATTCGAGTGCCCAGGTGCCGGCCGGCACGGCGGCCTTTGTGAGGCTTCGGGGCGGGGCAGACGACACCAGCTATCACTGGCAGGCGCGGACCACGGATGAGACCGGTCGCAGCGGTGCCTGGGTGGCGTACGGCGGCAATGGAGAGGGGGAATCCGATTTCCGTATCGCCATGCCGCAGCCCCCCGCCGAGCCCGTGGCCCTCGGGCAGTTCCGCAGTGATCAGACGACGGTGGTGCCGGTCGGCGGCGTCGTGCCGGAACAAGGCCTCGTCTTCAAGGCGACGCTCTCCGACGTCGATCAAGGCGACCAGCTTCGTCTCGAGGTCGAGGTCCGGCCGGTAGGGGTGGCGTTTACCGGAACGCCGACGGGTTCGAGCATCGCCGTTGCGACCGGGCAAACGGCGTTCGCAACGATAGCCGGGTTCGACGACGACACAGCCTATCGGTGGCGAGCGAGAGCCGTCGATGCCGGGGGGCTCACCAGCGCATGGGTGAGCTTCGGGAACAACGCAGAGACTGAAGCGGACTTTGCGATCGCCGTCCCTGAGCCCCCGGTCGCGCCGGCGGCGCTGGCACAGCTGCGGAGGGACAGCACTACCAGCGTGGCGTTGGGCGACACACTGCGCGAGGCCGTCATCGTCTTCCGCGGCTCTGCGACCGATCCCGACCCCGGCGCTCAGCTGCGCCTCCAGGTGGAAGTGCGGCCTGTAGGGCAGGCGTTCTCCAACGTGCCCACTGATTCGGGTGCCTTCGTCACCGCCGGGAGCCCGGCACTCGTCCTCACGACCGGACTGACAGACGACCGGGACTTCCACTGGCAGAGCCGGGCCGTGGACGAGACGGGACGGACGGGACTTTGGGCGCCCTTCGGCGGCAATCCGGAGACCGACACCGATTTCCGCGTGCAACTGCCTGCAACGCAACTGGCGTTCAGCACCCAACCCAGCGCGGTCGTCGTGGGTACACCGATCTCCCCGGCGGTGCGGGTGCAGGTTCGGAAAGCGTCCGGAGCAGTGGACGTGAACTTCGCCGGCCCCGTCACGGTGGCCTTGGCGGCCGGAACGGGGACGAGCGGGGCGGTCCTCGGTGGCACACCGACGCAGAACGCGGCCAGTGGGACAGCCACGTTCTCCGACCTCACGGTCGATCGTGTTGGACAGGGGTACCGGCTGACGGCGACCACAGACACGCTGCCGCCAGCGACGAGCGGCACGTTCGATGTGACCCCTGGATCCGGCGCGGTGGTGGCCATCGTGACTCAGCCGTCGGGAGCGGCGCAGAGCGGCGTGCCCTTCGCCCGGCAGCCGGTGGTCGAGATCCGGGACGCGGGAGGCAATCCCGTGCCGCAGGCAGGCGTGACCATTTCCGCGTCGGTCGCGAGTGGCCCAGCGGGGGCGACGCTGAGCGGTGCCATGGCCGTTACGGGAAGCGATGGGCGCGCAACGTTCTTGGGACTCGCGATCAGCGGCCCCGTTGGCACCTACACCCTCAGCTTCACGGGGCCGGGCCTTTCCGGCGCTACGTCGGAGACCATCACGCTCTCCTCCAGCGGCGCTGCGAAACTCGCGATTGTGACCCAGCCGTCGAGCACTGCGCAGAGCGGTGTTCCGTTCGCTCAGCAGCCCGTTATCCAGGTGCAGGACGCCGCCGGCAACGCTGTAGCCCAGAGCGGCGTCTCCGTCGGCGCATCCATCTTGTCTGGTGGAGGAACGCTTTCAGGAACGACACCCGTAGCGACGGATGTCGATGGTCGCGCCGCATTCACCGACCTTGCCATTGTCGGGGTGGCAGGTGACCGCGTCCTGGTGTTTGCCGCGAGCGGTCTCACAAGCACGCCGCCGTCCGGAACGATCTCCCTATCGGCGGGAAGCGCAACGCAGCTCACGATCACGACCCAGCCATCTGCGACGGCGCAAAGCGGCGTAGTCTTAGCGCAGCAGCCGGCCGTTCAGCTACGGGACGCAAGTGGGAACGTGGTCGCGCAGGCTGGGGTGACCGTGACGGCTTCGATCGCGACGGGTGGTGGCACCTTGGGCGGCACCCCGACCGCCACCACGAACTCGAGCGGTGTCGCGACCTTCACCGATCTCCGTATCAGTGGTAGCGTCGGCGATCGGACGCTCGCGTTCGGTTCCCCCGGTCTCCTTGAAGTGACGAGCAACGCGATCACCATCACGCCGGGAGCTGCCACACAGTTGGGCATCGTAATCCAGCCCCCAACTGTGGCCCAGAGCGGTGCAGCCTTCAGCCAGCAGCCCGTAATCCAAGTGCTTGACGGTGCGGGGAATGCGGTGAGTCAGTCCGGGGTGGTGGTGACGGCAGCGATCGCGAGCGGCGGTGGTACGCTGGGTGGAACGGTCACCGCGAGTACTGACGCCGGCGGCACGGCCACCTTCACAAACCTCTCCATCACCGGTTCCGAGGGCTCGCGTACGCTCTCGTTTGCCGCGCCGGGATTGGGGTCCGTGACCTCCAACAGCATCAGCATCACGGCCGGCGCGCCTGGCCAGCTCACCATCACGACGCAGCCGTCGGCGACGGCGCAGAGTGGGGTGGCGTTTGCGCAGCAGCCGGTGCTTCAGCTGCGGGACGCGGCAGGCAATCCCGTGAGCCAGTCTGGCGTCGTGGTGACAGCTGCAATTGGGTCCGGTGGGGGCACGCTCGGAGGATCGCCGACCGCCACCACCAACACCAACGGCGTTGCCACGTTTGCCAACCTGTCCATCACAGGGACCGTTGGACCTCGCACGCTGTCTTTCAGTGCCACGGGCCTCACTGGGGTGACGTCGAGCGCGATCGACGTGACGGCAGGCGCCGCCACCGGGCTCACGATCACGACGCAGCCGTCGGCCACGGCCCAGAGCGGGGCGGCATTCGCACAACAGCCGGTCCTGCAGCTCCGCGACGTCTCCGGCAATGCCGTGAGTCAGGCCGGTGTCGTCGTGACGGCCACCATCGCATCTGGTGGCGGGACACTCGGCGGAACGGTAACCGTGACTACCGGCGCGAGCGGCGTAGCAGCATTCACGAATCTCTCGATCACAGGAACCGTTGGTGCCAGGACCCTCGCGTTCACCGCAGTGGGGCTCACGGGGAGCACGTCGAACGCGATTACGCTCTCCGCGGGAGCGGCGACCCAACTGACGATTACGACACAGCCGTCGGCGACGGCGCAGAGCGGGGTCGCGTTCGCGCAGCAGCCGGTGGTGCAGTTGCGGGATGGTGGAGGGAATGCGGTGGCACAGGCGGGAGTCGCGGTGACCGCCTCCATCGCCTCGGGCGGCGGGACGCTCGGCGGTGCCCTGACAGCTTCGACCAACGGCAGCGGGGTGGCGACCTTCACAGATCTGCTGATCACGGGCACGGTCGGTACCCGGACCTTGAGCTTTGGCGCAACAGGTGTCACCGGTGTGACCTCCAGCTCGATCAACGTGACGGCCGGGGCGGCAACGCAGCTGACTATTACGACCCAGCCGTCTGCGACGGCAGCGAGTGGAGCGGCATTCACACAGCAGCCGGTGCTGCAGCTCCGGGATGACTCTGGTAACGTCGTGAGCCAGAGTGGCGTGGTGGTCACGGCGGTGATTGCGACGGGTGGGGGGACGCTCGGCGGGGCCCTGACCGCCACGACGACCGCGAGCGGAGTGGCGACCTTCACCGACCTGTCGATTACGGGAACGATCGGTGTGCGCACGTTGAGGTTCGAGGCGCCCGGCCTGACGTCTGTAACCTCGAATGCCATTGATCTCACAGCCGGTGCGGCCACGCAACTCGGTGTCATCGTCCAACCGTCGAGCACGGCCCAGAGCGGCATCGCGTTCGCGCAGCAGCCCGTGATTCAGCTCCGGGACGCTGCGGGCAACTCCGTCAGCCAAAGTGGGGTCGTGGTGACGGCCGCGATTGCCAGCGGGGGCGGCACACTGGGCGGAACGATCTCCGTGGCCACAAACGCGAGCGGAGTGGCACCCTTCAGCAACCTCACCATCAGCGGCACCGTCGGCACCCGGACGCTGCGGTTTAGTGCGAGTGGACTGGCGGGGGTCACGTCCTCGGCGATCGATCTTACACCGGGGACCGCTACGCAGCTCGCGGTCTCGACACAGCCTTCGGCCACGGTGGCGAGTGGAGCGGCATTCCCACAACAGCCGGTCGTGCAGCTGCGGGACGCGAGTGGCAATGCAGTCGCTCAGTCGGGAGTGGTCGTGACAGCCGGAATCGCGTCGGGGGCTGGCACCCTCGGTGGGACGCTGACAGCCAGTACGAATACCAGTGGGGTGGCGTCCTTTGCCAACCTCTCGATTACCGGAGTGATCGGGCCTCGCACGCTCTCGTTTGGCGCCACCGGAATGACGTCGGCGACGTCAGCATCCATCAATGTGACGGCGGGGGCAGCCGCGCAGCTTGGGATCGCGACGCAGCCGTCGGCGTCGGTGTCGAGCGGGGTCGCGTTCGCGCAACAGCCCGTGATTCAGATTCAGGATGCGTCCGGCAATGCGGTGGGCCAGCCTGGAGTTGTCGTCACCGCCGCGATCGCGTCGGGTGGCGGGGCGTTAGGCGGGGCCCTCACGGCAACGACGAACACGAGCGGCGTTGCCTCGTTCACGGACCTAAACATCACGGGTTCGTCGGGGCCCCGGACGTTGAGCTTCAGCGCGACGGGGCTCACAGCAGCCGTCTCGAACACGGTCACAGTGGGGGCCGGCACGGCTACAAAGCTCGTGATCACGACGCAGCCGTCGGCGACGGTGCAGAGTGGGGTGCCGTTCCCACAGCAGCCAGCCGTCCAACTCCAGGACGGAGCGGGGAACCCGGTTTCCCTGGGTGGAGTGGTAGTCACGGCGACCATCGCGACCGGCGCCGGGGCGTTGGGTGGTACGCCAACCGCAACCACGAATGCCAGTGGACTCGCGACGTTCACCAACCTGTCCATCGCCGGGACAATTGGCACTCGCACGCTGCAGTTCGCCGCGACGGGGTTGGCGGCCGCTGCGTCGAACACCGTTGATGTCACGCCGGGTCTGCCCGCCGTCTTGAGCCTGACGGTCCAGCCATCGAGCAACGCGCAGAGCGGGATTGCGTTCCCGCAGCAGCCGGTGGTGCAGGTGCGGGACGCGAGCGGCAACGCCGTGAGTGACGCTGGCCGGCTCGTCAGCGCCGTGCTGGCTTCCGGCAGCGGCACGTTGGACGGCACGACGAACGTGGTGACGGATGCGAACGGCATTGCAACGTTCAGCAACCTGTCGATTACGGGCCCCACGGGCGCGTACACGGTGCGGTTCGAGGCAGCGGCGCTGACGGCGGTCACGTCGAACACGATCACGCTGGGGGCGGGCACCGGTTCGAAGCTGGCGCTCACAACGGCACCGTCGGCGACAGTGCAGAACAGCGTGGCGTTCCCTCAGCAGCCGGTGGTGCAGTTGCAGGATGCGAGCGGGAATCCGGTGAGCCAGGCCGGGGTGACAGTGGTGGCGACGATTCTGAGCGGGGGCGGGTCGCTGTTGGGGACGACTGGGGTGGCGACCAATGCGGGTGGGGCGGCGGTGTTCCCCGATCTGGCGATCCAGGGCACGATAGGAATACGGCGGTTGATCTTCGCAGCCGACGGGTATCAGTCGGTGAGTTCTGGGGACATCAGCGTGACGGTGGGGGTCGCGACGCAGCTGGCGGTGACGACGCAGCCGTCCGCGACAGTGCAGAGCGGGGTGGTGTTCGCGCAGCAGCCGGCGGTGCGGCTGCGGGATGTGAGCGGGAACGCCGTGGCCCAGAGTGGCGTCGCGGTGACGGCCGCCATCGCCACGGGCGCGGGCACGTTGGGTGGGACGCTCTCGGCGACGACAAATGCGAGTGGGGTGGCCACGTTCACGAACCTGTTGATCGCGGGACCGGTCGGCAACCGCACGCTGGGCTTCTCGGCCTCCGGTCTGGCGGGCACGACCTCGAGTACGGTGTCGGTGACCGCTGCCGCGAGCGCGACGGCGGTGAGCTCCTCGGTGAATCCCTCCACGTTTGGGCAGGCGGTGACGTTCACGGCGACGGTGACGAGCGGTGGCGGGACGCCGACGGGGACGGTGCAGTTCAAGGTGGACGGGGCGAATCTGGCGACGCCAGTGACCCTGACCGCCGGGTCGGCGACCAGTCCGGCGACGACGACGCTGGCGGTGGGCACCCGGGTGATCACGGCGGAGTACAGCGGCTCCGCCGACTTCCTGGTGAGTACGGGGACGCTGACCCCGAACCAGGTGGTCACTGTGGCGGCGACGACGACGGTGGTG
>JBDHEI010000065.1:0-13793 GCA_039591075.1 Gemmatimonadota bacterium | reverse complement strand
CGCGGTGAGCCTCTACGGCTCCACCTTCTACACGATGACCGGGTTCCACGGCTTCCACGTCACTGTCGGCGTGATCTGCTTGCTGTACGTGACGTGGCTTGCGTTCCGCGGGCGCTACTCCGCCCAGGACCACCGCGGTGTCGAGGTGGTCGGCCTGTACTGGCACTTCGTGGACCTGGTCTGGATCGTCCTGTTCACCATCGTCTATCTAATCTGAGGCCGCCGATGGCACACCGACCGGAATCGATCGAGCACAGCCCACGGACGAAACATCCACCCTACTTCCTGATCTGGGTGGTCCTGGCCGGGCTCACCGCGGCGGAGGTCGGCGTGGTATTCCTGCAGCATTGGTCGAAAACGGCGATCGTTATCCTCCTGGTGTTGCTCGCAGTCTGGAAGGCACTCCTGGTCGCGCTGTATTTCATGCACCTGCGATTCGAACGGAATCAGATGCGCATCATCGCGATCGCACCGCTGCCACTCGCGGTCATCCTCGTGCTGGCCGTGATTACTGAGTACATCCTTTAGCGGGGCTGCCATGATCGGGTTTCATCGGCTCTTGATTGGCACGGCGATCGCGTTCTTCGCGCTGTTTGCGGCATGGGCGATCGTGGAAGCGCGCAGCGGAGGTGACACGCTGCTCATGGTGCTAGGCGTCAGCGCGGGCGTCGTGGCGTTCGGCCTCGCCTATTACCTCAAGAACCTGCGCCGCTTCCTCGGCAGATGAGTGACGCCCTGTCGACCAGCATGTTCTGGGCGGGCGCTCTGCTGGCGCTGACGCCGATTGTCATCGGCGGGATCGCTGTCCTCGCGTGGTGGCACACCCACAAGCGCCCGGGGCGTGCCGCCCAGGGTTCAGGCGCGGCGCCGACCGCCCCGGACCGCGAGGGCCAAGGCCAGTACGGCGATACCCATCGCGGCACCAGCGAACGCGAAGGCGCCCCACGCTGAGACACCCGTGGTGCCGCGAATGGACACCGTGAGCGCACGGCCCTCGCCGCCGGGTCCCCAGATGGCAATGCTGCCGTCCGAGCGGTGGAGGGCGACGGGGAATACCAGCTGTCGGCGGCGGGCGTCCGCCGGCAGGCGGACGAGCAACGGGAATTCGCGGAACGCGCCGCGCTGCAACTCGCCGCCGATCCAACGGACCACTGGGGGCGTTGAATCGGTCGCCGGCACTGACTCTACCGTCCACCCCGGCGGCGCGTCGGTGCCGAGCACCACGAGCACTTCGGGTACGGTTAGCTCGACCGCCACCACGGGCGATTCGGCCTGGTTCACAGCGCGGAGCGCGACTCGCTCCCACGCGGCCGGCTCGATGGCCGCGGGATGGATCGCCACTTGCGCCACGAGCGGACCGGGGGCGAGTGCCGAGAGAGACAGGGCAGCGGCCCAGCGGGCCCGCACCAGCGGGATGACGTTCACTATGGTGCCTTTCGCAACAGGAGGGCGTCAAATCTACGGCCGGAAGACACGGGCGGAACCACCCGCCCAGCCGCCGGCGGGAGGAATCTCGACACGATGACCACGATCGACCCGCAGACCCTCACGGACCAAGTCCGGGTGACCGAGTCCGTGGCGCGCCTGAGCCAGAACGGCGAGCCGCCGCAGGAGTTCGAGATCATTGAGCTGCCGGAGACGTTCGTGAAGTGGCAACTCGACTACAAACGGGGGGTGTACGACGCAATCGAGCGCGACGAGTACGTGGCATTCAACGCGGGACACCTGCCGGTTGTCGCGACCTGGAGTCCGGATGCGATCGTGCCGAACCTGGCCAACAAGGGGGTCGGCTTCACTCCCAAAGACGAGTACATCGACCACTACCTCGAACTCCTGGAAACGGCCGTCGAGGAGATCCGTGCCCTCCCGCCGCACGCGGTGGACCAGACGCGGAAGCTCAGGGTCGACACGGCGCGCGAGTTCTACCGGCACCCGGAACACGTCGACTGGAGACGCCTGGGTCTGCTCGAGATCTTCGAAGGGGAGACGTTCAAGAACCTGACCCGTCGACCGTTGGCCTCGGTGCTCTGGACCGGCGACGCCCCGGTGTTCCCCAGCTACCAGGTGGACTGCGTGGTGGAGATCATCCCCACCGACCACCCACGCTACCGGTTCTCGTGGGCCATGCGCCGGCTGTTCGAGTACGAGCCGTTCCACGTGGTCCAGACGATCTTCCCCTACGCCTACACGTTCTGGGTGCACGGCTGGACCGACAAGACGCCCAAGCGCCGTTACAAGTAGACCGCGGAGCCATGTCGCCTTACCGCGAGCTGATGGTGGGCGACCTGCGCGCCTACCTGGAGGACGTCCTGGCCCTGGCGGAGCGGCCGGGCCGTCTCTGGCTGGTGGGCGAGACCTCGCAGCTCCTCGAAGGCTGGTGCGCGGGCGTGCGCCGCTTCACCCTTGCGACCGGCGACGGCGCACCACCGCCGCGAGCACTCGGGCCGTTGGAAGCACGCCGCGGAGTCGATATAGTGTGGGAGTCCCCAGCCGACATCCTCCCCCTGCCACCGGGCTACGCTGCGCGGGCGCGCCCGACTGGTATCGGCCGCGACGTGGCGGATGGCCGCTTCGAGGTGTGGCATTTCGATCCCTACAGCGTGGCGTTCCGCCTGATCTCCCGTGGGAACGAAGAAGACTACCGGACTGTGCTCAGATACCTGGAGCACGACTGGATCACCGAGGAGGAGATTGACGCCCTCCTAGCCGATCTGCTGCCCCGTTTCACCACACAGACCATCGAACAAGACCCCGCGGAGTTTCGCAGGAAGTACAAGGGCCTCAGGCAGATGTGGCGAGCCACTAGGCCATAGTAGGGCTCTGACGTATGGGTGCGGGGTGCGCTGGCGTCCTCTATGAGCCATTCTGCCCTACCGCCGTCGCTCGATCCCGGGAAGGATCCTGAGCGCGTTCTCGTAGTACAGCTTCCGCAGCACCTCGTCGGGGAGGTCCAGACCATACAGCTTCCAGAACGCGTGCCGCTTGCGGTAGTAGTCGAAGTACTCGTCCGCTGTCTCCAGCACCCGGAAGTAGACCGGGTACTCCGACGGTTCCCACACGTCCTTGCCGAACAGGATGCGGTCCTGGTAGCGGATGAAGAACTCGCGCGCGAACCGGGGCTGGCGGCCTGGGTCGTAGATCACGGCACCGATCTCGGTGTAGACGTTGGGCAGCTCGTCGAGCAGCTCCCCGAGCCGGGCCAGGTCGCTTCCCAGCCACGCCAAGTGGGCCGCAATGAACGTCGTGCCCGGGTGCTTGCGGAACACGTCGAACTGCTCCGCGATGAGCTGCTCCCACGACGGCTCGAGTGGCCGCCGCCGGTTCGGGCGCTCGGTCAGCTCGAGCCACCGCTCGTTGTGCTTGTCGTACGGCAGCCAGAAGGCGCCCGGATCGGCGGTGTGGATCAGCACGGGGATGCCAAGCTCGCCGGCCTTGGCCCACAGCGGGTCGAGCCGTGGGTCGTTCACGGGCACGCGGGTGCCGGCGCTGTCGCGAACGTACATGCCGAGGTTCTTGAAGATCTTGAGCCCCTGAGCCCCCGCGGCGACGTCTTCCTCGAGCTGGCGGGCCGTCCGTTCGGGCCAGTCGGGCTCGTGGATCCCGGAATACGACGGGTTGGCAAAGACCACGAACCGGTCGGGGTAGCGCCCTTTCAGGTTCGCGATGATCTGCTTCAGCCGCTCGCCGCTGCGCCCGCTCAGGTTCACCATCACGGCCATGTTGAGCGCGTCCATGGCGCGCACCGTCGCGTCCACCTCCTCCGGTGTCATGAGCCCGTTGGGGTGGGTGTGCACGTCCACGAACGGGTATCGTGCCCGTTCCACGGGGTGTTCGGGAACCACGAGCATCGAGCGCGGATCATACTCCGCGAAACTCATGGCGTTCACGTCCTGCGCCGCGGCCGGGCCAGCTGCGAACGAGAAGAGCAGTGCAGGGACGAGGCGGAGGAAGTGAGGCGTGCGGACGTGTGCTCGCGTGGTTGCGGTTGGGAGGTGCGTCATCTTGAGAATCCGTGTTGGATGATGGGGCCGCGAAAGATGGTTGCGAAACTCGAACGGGAGAAGGGGACGGCGCGGAGCCGGGGCACACCGGCTCCGCGCGTAGGATCGCGTGACCTGTGGGTCGGGGTGAGGCCGGCCCCTACTCCTTCTTGACCAACGCCTGGATCTCCTTCGGCAGCCCGAACACCGACGGATCGACGGTGTCGAACTCGACGGCGGTCACCGTAATGATTTGGTCGACCCCCATCGTGGTCAGCACGGTGGTGGTCGGGATGAGGATACCGCCGAAATCCTCGAAGTCGGACAGGACAGTGGTGGCCTCCACCCCGCCCATCGGGGATTCCTGCGTACGAATGACGCCCACCGGAAGGCCGGTCGCGACGTCATAGAACTCGAAGTACTCCTCGCCCCACTTGGTTACGAGCCGGACCTTCTGGCACATTTTCCCAGCGAACTCCGCTTCCTCGACGACCCTGGCGGAGTCGATGTAGGCCTGCATGTTGAGCGGGCCGAGGAAGTCGGCCTGCTGGCGCATCTGTTCCAGCATCGTGCCTTCGAGCACCATTGGTCCCACGGCCGGGTTGATGCTCCATCCCACCTCGCCGTCGAAGCCGTTCCGCACCATTCCGAACCCGGGGATGTTCACCCGGATGAACAGCTTGTTTGGGGCTGCCGCGAACACCTCCAGGTCGCCGCGAAGGCCCTGGGCGGGCATCGAGAACTCGCCGACGGCGCGGGTTGACGCATACCGCTCGAGCGCGGCGCGCCCACCCGTGACCTCGATGAGGCGCTCGTAGACCGCGTGCGCCTCGAACCTCGGCGCCACGGGGGGTGCGGCCTCGCGGACTGCGGTACCGCCACTCGCGCATCCCGCGAGCGCGGTTGCCACTGCCAGGGTGAGTCCAGCGGTGATCTGCCTATTCACGTGTTTCATCCCGTGCCTCCCTCTGTGTCGTTTCACCTTCATTCTCACGGCGCGGCGCGTCGCTGATGGGCGATCCATCGTAGTGCCGCTTCCAGCACCGCGTCCCGGCCGGCAAGCAGGTCCGGCCGGGTGAGCGCCACCGCCTCGTCCGGCACGACCCCACGCCCTTCCAGCCGAATCCCTGTTGCGGTCTCGAATTCGCCGAACGCGTGATAGAGCACGTCGCCGTTGGGCAGCCGATCCATCGATGCCGGCAAGACGGCGCCGGCCGTAGCAGTGCCGAACACGCGCACGCGGCTGACGGCCTGCATACCCCCGGCGAACACCTCTGATGCGCTCGCGGACAGCCCATCCGTGAGCACAGCCACCGGGCCGGCATACGGGGTCACCCGCTCCCCGGCTGTGCTCACCCGGCGCGGGTTGGTCACGAACTGAAGCGTTGTCGTCCTGGTCCGCATGACGCCGAGCGATTCGCGGTCATCGATGAAGTGACCGGCGAGACCCATGATCATGGCCCCCACCCCCCCGCCGTTGCCGCGGAGGTCGACGACGATCCCATCCGCGTCGCGGTATTGGTCCACCGCCTGGTCGAACTGCCGCATGATCGGCATCATCCACGCGTTGAACCAGAGTAGCCCCACCGATCCGCCGTCGGGCGTCGGGTACCGCTTAGCCCTGAAGCGCGCGAATATGGTTGGCAGGTTCCCAAGCTTCACTGCATCGCCGGGGGCCGGCCGTCGTATCAGCTCGTGAACCGTCGGTGCGTCACCCGCATCGAGGAATTCGACCCGCGCGGGCGTCTGCGGCGGGCCCTGGAGCCGTCGCTGGACGGCACCCCAGACCAGGAGGTCGAGTGGGCGTCGGCTTTCTGCATTCCTGGCGCGCTCCATGAGATCGCTCACGCGATCGTTGTTCACGGCCGTCACGACCCATCCCGGACGGACGCCCGCACGGTCGGCAGGGCCGTCACGATCCACGGTCGTTACCACGAGCTGATTACCGACGAACCGCATCTCGAGCCCGAGGTCCCCCACCTCCGCCGAGGGGTCCCCCTTGGCGGGATCCAGCGTGTCCGCCACTTCTTTCGGGATCAGCGCGAAGTGCGACTGACCCAACCGATCGAGCATCTCGCGGATGGTACCGCGCAGCTCGCCCAACTCAGAGGCCGACTCGACGCGGGGTCGCAGTTCATCGCGGAGCGCCACCCAGTCGACACCGTTGAACGTCGTGTCGAAATGCGTGTCGTACACGATCTGCCAGGCTCGGTCGAACGTCTCGAGTGCGAGCGTGGCGTCGAAGGGAACCTGCGCCCGAAGCCGCTGCGGATGGAGGATGGAGCACAGCGCGGCGCTCACCATGCCCGCCAGGAGCAATCGCTTGCGCATTGACACCAGCCTCACCCCCCTGCCGTGGTCCGGAACGTCGGGATTTCCTACACCATATACCCGAGTCAGATCAAGTTTACCGAACCGGGTCGCTCAATCGGCACCCCTCAATCGAGGCGGCGCGGTGAGAGGGCCTTCCCCGGTCTCCTAATCGCCTGTTAGCCAACAGCTTAGGGTTTGGCAGTCTTGCAGCCCCTCAGAGAGCTGCTCGGAGACGAATTCGGCGTCCTCTAAGTCGTAGCTGCCTTGGTGCGACTCCAAGTGGGCGTCCTCCAGGCCTGATGGGCTTCCTCCGCCATCACGCAAGACTGCTCCGTGCCGGAGGTTGCCACCTCCATTGACGATCGGATCGTGCCAGGCGCAGCTTTGCGTCACGATCGTCTCGAGCAGCGACGTGACCAGAGTCGTCATCTTCGTGGTTGTGACTGCCGCGCTGGCCTACCTGTCCAGGGCGTCGCTCGCCGATCCTCGCTCCCATGGATTCTACCGGTTCTTCGCGTGGGAACTGATCGTGGCGTTGGTCCTCGTCAACTTCGTCTCGCTCCGGCAGTGGTTCCGTGATCCCCTGTCCCTCAGGCAGTTCGTCTCATGGGCGCTCCTGGTCGGCTCCCTGGTCCCGGCCATCTCCGGGGTGCATTTCCTCCATACCGCCGGGAAGCCCGAACCGGGAAAGCGCGCCGATGAACCCCTGGTCGGAATCGAGAGGACGACCCGGCTGGTGACGACGGGGCTCTTCAGGTACATCCGCCATCCGCTCTACTGCTCGCTCCTGCTACTAACTTGGGGTGTGTTCCTCAAGAGACCCTCGGCGCTGGGTGCTGGATTGGCGATTGCCGCGACGGCGTTCCTGCTGGCCACCGCAAAGGTCGAGGAGCGGGAGAATGTCCACTACTTCGGATCCGCGTACCGCGCGTACATGCAGACGACCAAGATGTTCATTCCGTTCCTCTTCTGACGGGGTGACCGTGTGGACGCACACGCTGCTGACGGCGGTGACGCTGGCGGTCGTCGCCTGTGACTCGAACGACGCGCGCGGCGTGGAGTCCGTCGAGGTGCAGCTCGAGGCCCTGCTGGCCAACTACCGCGGAGACGACCGGCCGGCGGCATGCATCCTGGCACGGCATCGGGGCGCAGTCATCTACGAGAGCTGCCTCGGGATGGCTGAGCTGGAGACGGGGCGAGCAGCGACTCCCGAAGCCAACTTCCGGCTCGCGTCGGTCACCAAGCAGTTCACCGCAACAGCCGTGCTCCGCCTTGTTCAGGACGGCGCGCTCGCCACCACGACCACCCTGCGGCAAGTATTCCCGGACTTCCCGCCGTACGGGGACGCGGTGACCGTGCACCACCTCTTGACACACACCTCGGGGTTGATCGCCTATGAGGATCTCCTCCTGGACGGCGATACCACGCAGATCAAGGATGTGGGTGTGCTCGGTCTCATGAAGCGACAGGATTCCACTTACTTCCCTCCCGGGTTGTCGTACCGTTACAGCAACTCAGGCTACGCCCTGCTGGCCCAGATCGTCGAAGCGGTGACCGGGAAGCCCTTCGCGCGAGTTCTTACGGAGACCATTTTCGAGCCGTTGAGCATGACCGGAACCGTCGCGCACGAAGAGGGCCTCACCACCGTGGGCAACCGTGCGTACGGCTACTCGCGACTGGACGATGGCACGTGGCTACGCACTGATCAGAGCAGAACGAGTGCCGTTCTGGGAGACGGCGGTATCTACTCGTCACTCCGGGACCTCAACACGTGGATGGCCGTGGTGGAAGGGCGGAGGCCGCTGCTGCGGCTGGACGTCGCCGCACCCATGTTCGAGGAGGCGGTGCTGAGTACTGGGGAGGGCGTCGGCTACGGGTATGGCTGGCACCTCGACACCTACCGGCGACGCCCACGCTATCGCCACGAGGGCAGCACGATTGGATTCCGCAACGAAATCCAGCGCTTCCCAGGCGAGGATCTATCAGTGGTCTTTCTCTCCAATCGCAACGAGGTGAGCGGTTCCCTGCCCGACGCCATCGCCGACGTGTTTCTGAAGCGGCTTGAGCGCGGGCGATGACCCCCACTGGCCTCACAACGGTTACAGGCACTCGCGCCCTTGCCTCTCCGGAGTCATGCCGGTAGGTTATCCGCCGCCCTCGACAACTGCGAAACACACTCAGTGACCAATCTCAATTCGGAGGTGCAATGCGCCGTTTGACCCTCATTTGTTGTGCGGCCCTACTCGTTGGCTGCACGCCGGCGGACGAGCAGGCCGCGACCGACACGTATGCTGCCGCGCCCGCGGCCCTCTCGCTCGCCGATGTGGCCGGCACGTGGAACATGGCCGCCAAGACCGCGACCGGTGACAGCACACTCGTCCAGTATCAGATGGTCGCCACGAACAACATGGATGGCTGGACGGTCACCTTCCCGAATCGCCAGCCTATGCCGGCCCGGGTCGTTGCCGTGGCCGGTGACAGCGTCGTCGTGGATCTCGGACCGTACGAGAGCGCCCTGCGCGCCGGCGTCATGGTCTCGACCCGCAGCGTGAGCCGACTGGTCGATGGGAAGATGGTCGGGACGTTTGTGGCCCGGTACCAGACGACAGCCGCCGACTCGGTGCTTCGCGGCACGCACGAAGGCATGCGCGTGGCCCAGTAGCGAAGCGGCGATGGTGGCCAACTCGTAGGTCGCCTCTTCACCCCACGGGTGCCTGGCCAATCGGGCCGGGCACCCGCGGTGGCATCTGGAGGGCTCCCGCCTGCCCCCCAGGTCTTGATGCCGCCCAAGGCACCCCCATGTTATGAAGTTTCACCGGCGTTCCGGGCGGACGGGCCGCCCGACCGTCGGCCGTACATCCCCTGTGAGCCAACACCATTCACCGGAGGCGTTCATGCGTATTCCCCTCGTCGTCATGATGGCGATCGCAGCGGGGACCACCAGCGTGTCGGCTCAGGCGCTCCGCCTGTCGGGCCGTGTGACCGATTCTGCCGGTGATCCGCTGGGTGGGGTGCGGGTGGAGGAACGCGGGACCCTGAACGGCACGGTGACGCGAGCCGATGGGACCTACGAGCTGCGATACAGCTCGGCCAACGCGGTCATCGTCTTTGCGCAACTGGGGTATCGCCGGCAGGAGTTCTCGGTCCGGAACATGGCCAACCTCGATGTCGTGATGGAGGTGGCGGTCCACGTGATCGAGGGCATGGAGGTGGTCGGCACCCGACGGGCCGACCGCTCGGCCGTCGAGACGCCGGTCGCGGTCGACGTGATCGACGTACCGGCCCTGATCCAGTCGGTGGGCCAGCTGGAGGTGAACCAGCTCCTCCACTACGTGGCACCATCCTTCAATGCCAACCGGCAGTCCGGCGCTGATGGCAGCGATCACATCGATCCGGCCACGTTGCGGGGACTGGGTCCCGATCAGACCCTCGTGCTGATCAACGGGAAACGCCAGCACCAGTCGTCGCGCATCAACATCTTCGGCTCCCGCGGACGAGGGAACACGGGTACCGACCTGAACGCGATCCCGCTAGCCGCCATCGACCGGATCGAGATTCTGCGGGACGGCGCGAGCGCCCAGTACGGCTCCGACGCCATCGCCGGAGTGATCAACATCGTGCTGAAGCAGTCGGTGGACGAGTTCAGTGGCAGCGTCGCCGGTGGGTTCAACAACGCGAAGCCGCCCTCGGAGTTCGCCGGTCCGACTCGTCCGGTTCGGCAAAGTCACGCTGATCGACTGGCTGGACACCGAAGACGTCTACGACGCACGACTGATCACGGACGTATCGGTCACCTACCTGCTCCTGGGGAACGCGAGTGTCACTGTTGGCGGACACAACATCTTCAACCGCTATCCCACACAGCAGGACACCGAGACCGAGACGGGTGGTCTGTGGGATGCTGTCCAGATGGGGTTCTCCGGCGCCTACTACTACGCTCGTCTGAACTTCAAGCTCTGATTCGGTGAGGCAGGCAAGAGTGCGGTGACTGGAGGGGGCCCAAGGGCCCCCTCTGATCATCGCCGTTCTGCGGGCTCCACCGCGCGCAGCACCCAGCCGACGCCAGCGTCTAACAGCGGAAGTCGCGCAGAAGTCCCCGCGGCATTTCATGGCGCTCGATCGATGCAGATTGAGCGGTTCAACCCGATTGAAGCCCGCTCACCATCTCCCGCCGGACGTGTCCCCGCGATCGAACCGTGCGAAAGCGATTGCCGCCGTGACAACGCCGATCGTTACCAGCAGAAGCAGGTGCTCGGCGGGCGTGTCGCCGAACATCGCCGATCGAACGGGCCGGAAGTAGCGGAACGGGCTCCCCCACCGGAGCCACTCCAGCCAGGCAAGGCGCTCCCCAAATACGTCGAGCAGGTAGAGTCCGATCGCGAGCCCCATCGTCCGCGCGACGGCCGCTCCGCGACGGGGCGCAGTCGCACTGAGGAGCAGCGTGATGCCGGCAAACGCGCACAGGAGAGCCGCGAGGCCGACCGCGCTCATCGCGTACCGGGTCCAGTGCAGCTCGCCTGCCACGCTCACGGTAGCCAGGCCAACCGCGACGCCGCCGAGCAGTGCGAGAGGGAGCACGACCGCGCCGAGGACGGCGACTGCCAGCGCCCCAGCCAGATACTGGCGACGGGTAATCGGACGGGCGAGGACCAGATCCAGCATGCCCGTCTCGCGCTCGCCGGCCGGGATGGTGCACGTGACGACGACGAAGGCGAGGGCGGCCATGACGACCGCCGGGTGCTGAAAGCCGAAGGCGGATGCGGCATTGAAGGACGCCAGAACGAGCTGCGTGCCGAAGAGGCTCTGGACCGCTGGCGGCATCATCCGGACGATGTTCGCGAACCCGGGCCCCTCGTCGAGTGCCCCGGCGACCTGGAGGAACAGGATCTGCGTCCCGGCGAGCGCGGCCACCATTACCGTTAGGAGCCGTGCCTGATGCCGGAGGTTGCGCCGGAACACGACCGCGATCACCGCCTGTCCTCCGATGGCGGGCGGTAGTATCGGGCAAATGCCTCCTCCAAGTTCGGCTCGGGGAACACGAGGTGCCGGACGTCGTGTCGGGCGAGTACCGCGAGCAGCGCACCGAGCTCGCCCGCAACCAGGAGCTCGACGGTGTCGGGCTCCGAGCGGGTGATGGTGACGCCGGGAAGCGCCAGCTCGGCCAGCGGTGCTGGGCCGGCGAACCGCACCACCATCTTGCGCACTAGCGCCCGCCGCATCGCGTCAACCCGTTCGACCGCCACGACGTGGCCATCCCGCAGGATGCCCACTCGGGTGCAGGTGCGGTCCACCTCGGTCAGCACGTGTGAGGAGTGGAACACGGTACGTCCCGCCTGCCCGGTCTCCACCAGCAACTCGAGCACGGCCTCCCGCACCAGCGGGTCGAGCCCGGTGGTCGGTTCATCGAGCACGAGGAGGCCAGGGTCGTGTTGGAACGCGGCCACCAAACCGAGCTTCTGCTTGGTGCCTCGCGAGTACTCCCGGATCACGCGTGAGAGGTCGGTCTCTGCGAGACCGAGTCGCTCGCACAGATCCGAACGCCGGCGCGGATCGGCTAGCGTGACACCCCGCGGACGCAACGCCTCGAGGAAGTCGAGCATGGCGCGGCCGGTAAGCCGCTCGTCAAGCGCCAGCTCGCCCGGCAGGTACCCGACCGATTGCCGCGCGCCCGGCTCTCGGGGCGATCGGCCGAACACGCGCACCTCGCCTCTCGTGGGGCGCAGCAGATCGAGCAATAAGCGGATGGTGGTGGTCTTGCCGGAGCCGTTGGGGCCAAGGAACCCGAAGACCTCGCCCGGTTCCACGGTGAAGTCGAGTCCCTCGACCCCCACGGTGCGGCCGTAGTGCTTCGTCAGATCCTGGACGGCGATCACGGATGGCGCGAGTGGCATGCCATCAGCATATCGCCACCGGGCATGGGGGGGCTAGGTTGACCCAGTTGCGACGGGACCTGGTGTGGGGACCTGAGGCGGTGCCCTAGGGCTCCACCGCGCGCAGCACCCAACCGTCAGGATCGACCACTACCTCGGCCCCTTCTCGCACCGGGATGCGCGCCGACCCGTCGGGCATCTCCACGCGACGGGTCACTGCGCCGATGCGCACGTCGATCGGCATCGGGAACGGTGCACCGCCCGGGACCTCCCACGTCAGCTCCAACTCGGTGGTCGTGCGTCGACTCACCAGTCGCGGCAGTGCCGCTTGACGGACGTAGACCTCGAAGAACCAATCGAGGCGACGACCGGCGAACCGGTTCACGTGCAGCACGAGTTCGTCGGTGCTGGTGAGCCGGCACTGACAGCTCCCCGAAGCGCCTGCCGCCCCCGGATGGGGATAAGTCCAGCGGCGCAGCATCGTGAAGAACGCGTCGTCGCCGAGCAAGTACCGAAGCGAGTGGAGAACGAGCGCGCCCTTGAAGTAGATGTCGCCCGTGTAGGCCTGGCGGCTCGTCAGAGTGTCCCGGGGCGCAACCGGCTGGCGGTTCGCGACTCGCCGCCGATAGATGGCGAGCAGCTCTCGCGCCTTCCGCTGGCCGAGCCGTGATTCGGCGTAGAGCGGCTGCGCGTACTGGGCGAAGGCCTCGTTGAGCCAGAGGTCCTGCCACGCAGCGGGCGTCACCTGGTTCCCGAACCATTCGTGGGCCAGCTCGTGCTGGTGTAACCCGTCGAACCCCCAGTCGATCCCCGCCATGGCGTCGTTCCGGAAGTTTGCGCCGTAGGCGATGATCGTCTGATGCTCCATGCCGAGGTATGGGGTTTCCGCGAGCCCGTACTTGTCGGCCCGGAACGGATACGGCCCGACGAGATCTTCGAGGTGTCGCATCTGTTCGAAAAACTCCCGCAGCGCACGCCGAGCGCGTTCGGCGTTCTGCCTGAGCACCCAGAACGTCACGGGGATCGTGTCGCCGGTGACGCTTGCGTACGGTTCGACGACCTCGACGTAGGGGGCGATGTTGAGGCTCACGCCATAGTTGTTGATCGGGGTGGAAACGAACCAGTGAAAGGTTCGTCCGGCGGGTGACTCGGTGATGGATCTCAAGCGTCCGTTGGCCGCCACGACGAGCGGCCGCTCGACGGTGATATGCAGGGCCATGGAGTCGGGCTCGTCGGAGAGGTGGTCCTTGGTGGGCCACCACAGATCGGCACCGAACAGCTCGCAGGACACGGTGATCCACGGGAGGCCATCGGGCGTTTGGGTCCAGATGAAGCCGTCGAATCCGCCGCGGCGGACCGATCGCGGCTTGCCGGCATACGCCACCCGGACTGCCACGCGCTCTCCGGCGTCGAACCGACGGGGCAGGGAGATCCACAGCTGCCCACCTCTCCGCTCGTGGCTGAGCGCGGTGCCGTCGAGGCTCGTCTCGATGATCCCGAACACGGTGTCGAGATCGAGCACGAACGTCTCGAGCGGCGCGATCACGTCGGCGTGCACGACGATCGCTCCGGTGATCGAGCTATCGTCGGGACTCACGGCGACGGCGAGATCGTAGAACCGCACGTCGTA
>JBDHEI010000064.1:0-13803 GCA_039591075.1 Gemmatimonadota bacterium | reverse complement strand
CTCGGCGGCTGCCCCCGCGAAGGTGCCGAGCAGCTCGTCGCGGCGTGCGCGCCAGGCGTCGTCGTCGGTGTGCGCGTGGAGCCGTGCGAGCACGATGCCGGCGACCCCGTTGGGCGACGGTGTCGGCGTGTCCTGGATGGGCCGCATCTCCTGCACGAGGAATCCCTCGCCGGTTTGCTCCCGCGGCGTATCGCGCAGCCCACCCGACTCGGAGCGATAGGCCTCCCACACGTGCGTCATGAGGTCCTCGGCCCGCGTGAGCCATGGGCTCTCTCCAGTGACCTCGAAGGCGTCGATCGCCGTTGCGGCGGCCTGCACCTGGTCGTCGAGTATGCCGCCCAGTTCGCTTCCCAGCGCATGGCGCAGTCCCGGTCCGGCGCCGTCCTGCGCATCCTGGAACAGCCGCTCGAGTGTCGTCAACGCGTGCCGCTCCAGCGCAGGACGATTCAGAGTGGCCGATGCCTCGAGCATGGCTGAGACCATCATGGCGTTCCATGCCGTATAGACAGTTGGGTCGACGAACGGAGCACGTCGTGCGTCGCGCACACGCCGGAGTTTCTGGCGCCCGGAGTCCAGCAACCCTCGCGTGTCGCTCGCCGTCTTGGCGAGATCGTCGGCGATCTCGTCGAGAGTCCGTGCGGCCCACAGCACATTGCGTCGTGGATCGTGGCGCATTTCACCCGACTCCTCGATGTCGAAGTGGCGCCTCAGCACTTCGAACTCGTCGGCGTCAAGCACGGCGCGTGCCTCGTCGATGGTCCAGGTGAAGTAGTCGCCATCGTCCTCGAGGCCCACATCAGCGTCCTGCGAGGCGTAGTAACCTCCCGCCGGGTCGGCCATCGTATCCATGATCCACGCGACCACGCCCTCGATCACGTCGCGATACCGTTCGGCGGGCGGATGTTGGGGATCGATGGTCGGCGTGTTGGCCGCGTGCACGTATGCTCTCAGCAATTCCGCGTTATCGTACAGCATCTTTTCGAAGTGTGGCACGATCCACTGCGCGTCCACGGAGTACCGATGGAAACCGCCACCAAGATGATCGCGCATGCCGCCTCGACCCATGGCGTCGAGCGTTCCCAGCACGATCGTCGCAAACGACGGCTCTCGGGTGTCGAACCAGCGGGCCAGGAGGAAATCGCACGCAGCTGGGTGAGGAAACTTCGGCTGCGAGCCGAACCCGCCGTTCCGTGCATCGGCGAGTCGTGCCATGCCTTCGGCGGCCTTCGAGAGGATCGTGGGACTGATCGTGCCCGAGAGGGTCTCCGTCTGGTGCATCGCCAGATGCCGCGCGATCTCGACGGCTTGCTGCCGAGCGTCCTCCGGACGCTCTCGGTAGAGCCGCGCGAGACTGGTCAGGACGGCTTGAAATCCCGGACGCCCGTGTCGACCGTCGGGAGGGAAGTACGTGCCTCCGTAGAACACCGCGCCTTCCGGCGTCAGGAATGCGGTAAGTGGCCAGCCACCTTGACCCGTCAGGAGCTGAACCGCACGCTGGTAGCGGGTATCGACGTCGGGCCGCTCGTCCCGGTCCACCTTGATGCAGATCCAGTCGCTGTTGAGCACCCGGGCGACCGCGGGATCCTCGTACGACTCATGATCCATCACATGACACCAATGACACCACACCGCTCCGATATCGAGCAGGATCGGCTTGTCTTCGTTCCGGGCCCGCTCGAAGGCCTCGTTGCTCCAGGGATGCCACTCGACCGGTTGATCCTTGGCGGAGCGGAGGTAGGCGGACTGCTGATCGGCGAGGTGATTGGGCATCGGTGTCCTCAGAGTGCGGGCGGCGCCGGTCGGGGTCAATCGTTGCCGAGGAGCGCCACCGCAGCGCGACTGAGCAACTCGACCGCTACCGGCAACGCATCCTCGTCCAGATCGAATCGCGGCGAGTGATGCGGTCGATCGGTTCCCTTGCGGGCATTGCCACACCCGACGAATGCATAGCATCCCGGAACCCGTTCCAAGAAGAACGCCATGTCTTCGGCCGCCATCGTCCGATAGTCCGATCGAATCTGGCCGCTCTCGAGGAACGAGGCTGCGGCTTCGGTCATGCGTGACGCGATCGTCGGGTCGTTCACGGTCGTCGGGTAGAGTCGCTCGTAGTGGACCCGTGCCGAGGCGCCGGAAGCGGTCGCGATGCCGGTCACGAGCTCCTCGAACAGCTCAGGTACCCTATTGCGAAACTCGGCTCCGTACGTCCGTACCGTCCCGAGGAGTGTGGCGGTGTCGGGAATCACGTTGTGCGCGGTCCCAGCATGGAGTCCAGTGACGGTGACGACCGCCGGGTCCGCCGGATTGCGTCGGCGGGAGACGATCGTCTGAAGCGCCGTCACGATCTCCGCCGCGACGACAATCGGGTCGACCGTCTGGTGCGGCGCTGCCGCATGCCCACCGCGACCGGTGATCTCGATCGTGAAGTTGTCGACCGATGCGAAGACGGGGCCTGGCGTGATCGCGACGGTTCCCGTTGGCAGATCGCTCCACAGGTGAATGCCGATTGCGGCATCGACCGCGGGATCCTCCAGGGTCCCGTCACGGATCATCGCCGCCGCGCCGGCTCCGCCTTCCTCGGCAGGCTGGAATACCAGCTTCACCGTGCCGGCGGGGGACACCCGAGCGAGGCGTTCGGCAACGGCAAGCCCAACAGCCATGTGCCCATCGTGTCCACACGCGTGCATCACCCCAGGCTCGGTGGATCGAAACGGGAGGTCCGTCTCCTCGTTGACGGGCAGGGCATCCATGTCGGCCCGGATCAGCACGGCGCGACGACCGTGCCCAGACTCCCGGGTTCCCACCACGCCGGTGCGACCAACCCCGGTCCGGACGGTGTAGCCGAGCTGCTCGAGACGGTCGGCGATGTATGCCGCCGTTCGCTCCTCCCGGTATCCGAGTTCGGGGTAGCGATGGAAATGCCGTCGATCGGCAACCAGCCGCTCGAGATCGATTGGCGGCAGTGAAGACTCGGTCATCGTCCCGACGGGCAGAGGTCACTGACGGGACAGATTTCGCACTTGGGGCTCCTGGCCGTGCAGATCTGCCGCCCATGATGGATCAGGAGATGCGGGAACAGCGTCCACTGCGCTTGGGGGACGATCTTCATGAGGTCGTGCTCGATCTTCACCGGATCGGCTTTGTTGGTGAGCTTGAGCCGATTCGAGATCCTCTTGACGTGCGTGTCCACAACCACGCCCTCGTCGATCCCGAAGGCGTTTCCGAGGACCACGTTGGCCGTCTTGCGTCCCACGCCTGGGAGCTCGGTGAGGTCTGCCATCGAGGTTGGGACTTCGCCGCCGTGGCGCTCGACGAGCGCCTGAGCCATGCCGATAATCGACTTGGTCTTGTTCCGGAAGAAGCCCGTGGACTTGATCTCCTGCTCGAACTCCGCGGGGTTGGCGTTCGCGTAGTCGTCGGCAGTCCGGTACTTCTTGAACAGATCCTGTGTCACCATGTTCACGCGCGCGTCCGTACACTGCGCACTCAAGATCGTGGCGACCAGGAGCTCCAGCGGGTCGGTGTGCTCGAGCGCCGTGGCCGCCTTGGGGTACTGCTTTGACAGCTTCCGGATGATCGGCCGGATGCGATCCTTGGCGGTGGCCAGTGTCAGGCGGGGCCGGGTCTTGGGCATCAGCAAGTCGCGAGCGCGAGTCTCGTGAGATACAACAGCTCACCCGTCGTGCTCACGGACTTGAGGCCGGCTGCCTCGCCCCCGTCCAAGGTCGGCGCGAACGGCGATGTGTTCACGTCGGGGGGGACCGCCACGAACTCCTCGGTGGAGACCGATAGTGTGACCTGGCTGAACCCCGGCCGGTCGGCTCGGAGGCCGAGGACCGCGAGCATCGAGACCTCCCGACCGTTGCCCCCTTTGGCCACGAAGATCCCGTCGAGCGGCTCATGCGGTTGGTCCGGACCGATGCGTGCCCAGAACCAGCGCTCGGGGAATAGGAGGTAGCAGGCGCCGTGGGGCACCTGTGGTACATCTGAGGGCGGGCTGCTGAGCACCGCGTCGAGAGCGTCGCGCGCGATGTGAATCGCATGGCTCCCGGCATCCCAGAATCGATAGGCGACGAACAGTGCATTGAGGTACTCGGCTGCCGCTTCCGGATCCCGCTCGACGAGCGCCGGATCCTCGACGTCGCCGAGCAGGTGCTGCACGGACCGCAGCGCGGCGAACTGGGAGCGGTCCGTGGTATCGCGCGCCTCGGTGTTGGCATCGCTGCGGATCTCAGAGAAGCGATCGGCCGCGAGAAAGCCGAAAGCGTGCGTGAAGGCGTCGAGTCGGTTCACCGGTCTCGCGGTAGGAAGTCATCGAGAGTCCGACGGAACGTCTCGAATTCCTCTACGTGAGGCACGTGCCCCGAGTCCTCCAGCACTTCGATCCGCGCGTCGCAGAGCAAGGTCGCGACCCGTTCCGCGGCCTCCAGTGGGATGGGATCATGACGCCCGTGAATGACCAGGGCGGGAATGCAGAGCTCCGCGAGTTCGTCCAGTTCGGCGCGGAGGTCGGAGTTCGCGACGCTATCCCACACCGCCTCTTGGGTCCGGCCGGTCACCCGAAACGGTGTGAGATCGCGAGCCCGCTCCGGATCCTTGAAGTATCCCGCGACGGCCAACTCGAACGCCCGTTTCTGATAGGCGGCCGGATCGCGTTGGCGCAAGCCGGATCGCCGCAGCTCCTCGCGGCCCCGCATGACCGCCGGCTGGGCCTGCCGTTCCGCGAACCGAGCCTGGAACTCTCGCCGTTGCTCGGCGTCGAGGGGCGCCGGTGCCACGAGCGCCAGCCGACCGGCCCGCTCGGGATACGTCGCCGCGTAGAGCAAGGCCAGGGCCCCTCCCCACGAGTATCCGAGCAGAGTGGCCGGCGCGAGCGACCAGTGATCGATGAGGGCGTTCAGGTCTTCCACGTGCTCCCGCCAGCCTACGGGCACGTCCCGGCCGATGGGTGACCGGCCGCCGCCGCGCTGGTCGTAATAGCGGAGGCGCCGGCCGCGAGCCAGGGCGTCAAACTGCGGAAGCAGGTAGTCGTGGTGTGCGCCGGGACCGCCGTGCAAGACGACCACGTCCGGACCGTTCCCGACGATGCGGGCGTAGAGGGTCACGCCGTTGACGGAGATCCGCTCTTCGATGGGAAGCGGCTGCGCGTCTGTCACAGGAGAACTGCGAGCGCGTCGGCGACTTCCCGAACCGCGTCTGCTTCCGCTTCGGAGAAGCCCTGCGGCACGTCACTGTCGATGTCGATTTGCCCCAGGATGTCCTGATGCCGCCGGATCAGCACCACCAGCTCGGACTTCGTCTCGACACTGCACGCCAGATAGCCGGCTGCCTGACTCACGTCGGGAACATTGAGGTCACGCCTCTCGGCCACGGCCCTGCCGCAGATTCCGACGCCGGCCGGGATCGTCCTATGCTCCGTGGGACGACCCTCGAAGGCCTCGAGCTCGAGCATGTCGCCGTGCACCATATAGAGGTAGACACCGGTGTACGGGGAGCCCGCTTCGTGCATCGCGGTCGCTACGAGCTGCAGCAGTTCCTGTCGGGAAGCATCCCGGCAGAACGCGCCCTGCAGTGCGCGAACGATCGGTTCCGGCTTGAGGACGGGTCCCGACACGCTACTTCAGCGTTGCAGTCGTCTCCTTGCGCTCACCGTCGCGCAGGAAGACGATGGTCACGGTATCGCCGGCCTTGTACGTCGTCAGGGCCTTTTGGAGCCCATAGATGTCCTTCACCTCGACGTCGCCGATGCGCAGGATCACGTCGCCGGATTTGAGCCCGGCCTCATCGGCCGCCGTGCCGGCCCGCACCGCCTGAACCCGCATGCCTTCGCCAGGAGTGACCATGTCCGGCACCGTCCCTAGCGAAGCACGCGGTCCCGCCGTTCGCTCCGGCCGTGCGACGGCGACGTAGGTCATCCTCTCTGTCTGCGTCGCCATCGCCCAGACGAGGTCGGAGGCGAGGGCCACAATTTCGACTATGCCGTCGACGTTGATCTTCTCCCAATCGTCCGCTGGTGTGTGGTAGTCGGCATGCAGATTGGTATAGAAGTGGAGGACCGGCGTCTCCTTGCCGTAGAACACGGCATGATCACTGCTGCCCCAGGGGTCCTCCTGTTTCACGAGATTGAGACCGTAGCTGGCATTCGCGGACTCCAACAACGGCACCAACTCGGGCGCCGACCCGGTACCGCCCACGATGACGCTGTCCCCGCTCATCCGCCCGACCATGTCGAAGTTCACCATCGCAATGGCGGAGTCGGTGGGCAGCGCTGGATGCTCGACGTAGTACATCGCGCCGATCGTCCCGAGTTCTTCCGCCGTGAATGCCACGAACACGATGGTCCGGTGGGCAGGGGTCGGCCGCCGAGCGAGGTTGCGGGCCGTTTCCAACAGGGCGGTCGTGCCGGAGGCGTTATCGTCAGCGCCGTTGTGAACGACGTTGATGCCGGTCGTGTCGCGGCTGAACCCGATATACCCCCTCGTCCCGAGCCCCAGATGATCGTAGTGGGCGCCGATCACGACGACTTGGCTCGCCAGATGACCACGCCCCGGGAGAACCGCGATGACGTTCTTCACGCGCTCGCCACCCAGCTGGGTGTGCGTGAGGGCCGGAGAGCGCGGGTCCAAATCGAACGGCTGGAAATATCCCTCGGTCCCACCCGGCCGAAGCCCGATGTCTTGGAACGCCTGGGCGATGTAGGAGGCCGCCTGCTCGAGGCCCTCGGTGCCGACCCCTCGTCCCTCCCGGGCGTCGTCGGCAAGAAACCGGAGGTCGGCGCTGATTCGGGCAGCGGCATCGCGCTCGGGGCTGACGGCCGTCTGCGCCGTCGTCCCGCACGCCACCAGGGGGAGTCCCATGACTACCGCAACAGCGATGATTCTGAATCTGGTCATTGACAGCTTCCGTGTATTCTGAGAATTCTCGGTGATTCCACGATCCACCGCCCTCCCGCACCCGGCCACCACGGTATTATTCTGCGACCCCAATACTAACAGGATGATCCCACTGTCGTCTCGCCTTCTCGCACTCATCCCACTCGCCGTGGGCATCAATCTGGCGATGGGGAAGTTCGCCGCCGCGCTCTCGCTGCCGCTCTTCCTCGACACCGTGGGCACTGTTCTCGTGGCCGCGCTCGCGGGTCCCTGGGCGGCAGTCGCGACCGGCGTTGTCTCGCAGATCGCCTTCACGGTCCTCGACGGGAAGTTGATGTGGATGGCCTTTCTGCCCGTCCAGCTCGGCGTGGCGCTCTACGCCGGACTTGCAGCTCGACGGGGAGCCTTCGCGTCACCCTGGCGGGCGGCCGCGGCCGGACTGGTGTTGGGCCTCATCGCGGCTACGCTCTCGTGGCCCATTGCATTCCTCTTGTTCGGCGGTGTCACGGCCGGCGGCGTGACCGTCGTGACGACACTGCTCACCGCATTTGGGGTTCCGCTCAAGTGGGCAGTGTACGGGGCCAGTCTGAGCAATGACCTCCTGGACAAGTGCGTCACGTTTCTGTTGGTGCACGTGGTGTTGATCTCGCTTCCCAAGCGCCTCTCGGCCCGATTCCCTGCCGCCGACCGGGCACGCGGCCGCGCATGACCCTCGGGTACCGTCCCGGCACGGGCGTTCTCCACCGCGCACATCCGTTCACCGTGCTGGTGCTAGCCGGCACCGTTGCCGTGCTGGCGTTCACCCTTCCCGCCCCACTCGGGCCGATGCTGCTCACGGCGGGTACGGTCGCGATCGCTGTGGCCGCCCGCGTGTCCCGGACGCTCCTCACCGCGTTGGCGTTTGCCGCTCCGTTTTGGGTCTTTCTCGTGTTGATCCACGTCGTCTTCGGTGACAGTCCCGATAGGGCAGTGGCGGTGGGAAGTCAGATATCGGCAGTGCTCGTCGTGTTCCTCATGACCTTGGCGGCAGTCCATCCCGGCCGATTGGTGGACGCGTTGCTCGAGCGTGGCGTGCCGTTTCACATGGCGTATTTGCTGGTTGCCACGCTCCAGTCGGTGCCGGAGCTCCAGCGACGGGCCTCGGCGATACTCGATGCCCAGCGGTGTCGCGGACTGCGGGTGCGGGGATCGGTGTGGGGACGTGTTCGATCGGTGGTGCCGTTGGCCGTCCCCCTGGTGTTGGGGGCGCTCGGCGAAGTCGACGATCGCGCGCTCGCCTTGGAGGCGCGAGGCGCGGCCTCGGGCCTCCGGCGCACCCCGCTCGACCCGCCCCACGACCGGCTGGCCGAACGAGTGACGCGGTGGGCCCTGCTCGGCTCCGTGTTGGGGACCATCGCCTGGCGGATCTTCGCATGACCGTTGCATTGGACGGGGTGCGATACCGGTACCCGGCCGCCGATAGCGACGCGCTGCGTGACGTGACGCTGGCATTCGGGGCGGGGGACGTCACGCTCGTCACCGGGCGGCTCGGGGCCGGATGCAGCACTCTCCTGCTCGTGGCAGCGGGGCTCGCTCCCCACGTCACCGGTGGTGCTCGTAGCGGGTCGGTCACGACTCTGGGCGCGGATCCGGCATCCGACGAGGGTCGTCGGCAAGTCGCCGGCCGCATCGGGTTCCTTCTGCCGACACCGTGGACCCAGCTCTCGGGCATGTCTTACACGGTGAGAGAAGAGGTCGCGTTCGGGCCGGCCAATCTGGGATGGCCTCGCGACCGGATCGGGCGGGCGGTTAGTGGAGCGATGGCGCTCGTCGGGATCGAACACTTGGCCGATCGGGATCCGCGCACCCTCTCCGGCGGCGAGCTGCAGCGTGTCATGCTTGCCGGGATCACGGCCATGGATCCCGAGGTGCTGTTGTTGGACGAGCCGACCCTGGAGCTGGATCCCGAGGGGGCTCGCATGGTGTACCGACTGCTTCCCGCGCTGGCGCGAGAGAAGACGGTGGTCCTGGCCACGACCGACGTCGACCGGGCCGTTGAGGTGGCGACCCGCGTGGTGCTCCTCGATCGGGGATCGGTGACGGCCGATGGCGCGCCGGACGATGTATTGGGGACGGACAGAGCGGTGGCGCTGGGATGCAGCACCACCGTTGCCGAGATCGCTCGGGTGGCGGGGCACGCCGCGCCGTTTCCGTTGACGGTTCGTGCTGCCGTACGACGGTTCGCGCGGTGAGCGCGCTCCGGTTCGAGCGAGTGTGGTTCCGGTACGGGGAGAACCCCGTGTTGCGGGACCTGTCGTTCGACATCCGCGCGGGCGAGGCGGTGGCGCTGCTCGGGCGAAACGGGGCAGGCAAGACCACCGTGACCAAGCTCGTCGTGGCCCTGTTACATCCGGAGCGCGGGTACGTCAGGGTCGGTGATCGCACCACCGAAGGGCGCGCGCCGGAGCAGATGGCCCACCAGGTCGCGTATGTGTTCCAACATCCGGATCAGCAGCTCTTTGCCCGCACGGTATGGGCCGAAGTCGCGTACGCGCCGAAGCAACTTCATCGTGATGCGCCGGGCGTGGAGCGAGCTGTCGGCGAGGCGCTCGAGCGGGTGGGATTGGATGCGATGCACGACGAACACCCGTACGATCTCCCAGCTGCCCAGCGGAAGCTCGTGACGCTTGCCGCCGCGATTGCCCAGCGACCCAGGGTGTTGGTGCTCGACGAACCCACGCAGGGCTTAGATCGCGCGGGTGCCCGTCGCGTGGCGGACATTGTCCGCCGGATCAAGGAGGAACGTGTCGCGGTGCTCGCCGTGACGCACGACGTCACCTTCATGGCCGAGGCGTTGGAGCGCGCGCTGGTGCTGGCCGAGGGACGGATCGCATTCGATGGTCCGGCGGCCGACTTGGTGGGTGACGAAGGCCGCGCCTCGGATTTGGGGCTCGATGTTCCACCGGCGGCTCAGCTGTCGGCAGCGTTGGGCCTTCCACAGCGCCCACTCCGCGCGGCCGAAGTGGCGGCGGCACTGGCGCAGGACCTCGACGCCGACCGTACCTGACGCTGTCTCACGGCCCGTTGTGTTGCCGCACCTCCTGGCGGCCCGTATCTTGGAACACTATGAATGAAGAGGTCCGTTTCGCGCTCCTGTTCGGCCGTCTGGTCGATCTGTACCGGGCCAATCCCAATGCCACGGACGACCAGAAGGTTGCGCTGCGTACCCTGGCCGAGATCACCGGCCACCGCAGCCTCTCGGTGCGGCTCTCCGACGGCAATCTCTACGTCGAGGGCATTCCGATTCCCCCGGACACGCCTTTTGGCTCGCTGCTGGTGCAGCAACTCACCGCTCACGGGATCGCCGCGGTCGTGGTGGCGTACGGCGCTCCGGCGATCGAGATGCTCCATCTCGTGCGGGCCATTGCCTCCGATCCGACGGATCCTGCAAGCGGCCCGGATGCCGGGACACGTGTCCGGGAGTCTGACGCGGTGTCGATCGCGCTCATCACGGGGGCGGGTGCCCGGGCCGCCCAGGAGCGGCGGGCGGTACGGGTGAGTGACGCCATCGCCAGCGGCGGTCTCTCGTTTGGCGGGGGCCCGTCGTCCCGCGAACGCCAAGTCACCGGAGCCCGAGACGGCACGACCTTCGACGACATCGTGAAACGAACGGACGAGCCACCCGCGGTGCCAGTTTCGCTGAGCGCGAGCGTGGGAGATTTGCACGACGTCGGTGCCGGCCCCCAACTCACGGCCCAACTCGATGCCGTGCAGAAGGAGATCGAGAAGGCGCTTCGTGAGGACAATCTGAGTCGCGCGTTCGAGGGCATTCTCGCCGTCATCAAGGAAGAGGCCGCGGCGAGCTCGGATGAAGCGAAGCGGGTATATGGCATCGCAGTGCGCCGCTCACTCACGGCCGACACCCTGCGCCGACTGGTTCCGTTTATGCTGGACGAGCTGTACACCGAAGACGTCCTGCAAATCACGCGGCGGGCGGGTGCGGACGGGACGCGCGCAATGCTGCAGCACCTGGCCCAGGCGCAGAGCTTCGCCGAGCGAAAGGCGTACCTCGCGGCGCTTCGCACGATCGAGGAAGGCACCGACATCGTGGCGAGCATGCTGAGTCACGGCGAGTGGTACGTCGTCCGGAACGCGGCAGATCTCGTGGCCGAGCTCAAGATCGTTGACGCAGTGCCGCTCCTCGGTCGGGTTGTCGACCACGAAGACGAGCGGGTGCGCTTGTCGGTGGCTCTGGCGCTGGCGAAGATCGGCACACCCGAGACGGTCCGGTATCTCCGAGCGCCACTGCGAGATCCCGATCCCAAAGTGCGGCTCGCCGTCGCGCGGGCCATCGGGGGGAAGGGACTCGGCGCGCTGTCCATGGTTCTCGTGAGCGCAGCCGAGGAGGAAGATGACTCCGAGGTGCTCGCCGAGTACTACCGCGCGCTCGGCCGGATCGGCACGCCCGAGGCGATCACGGCGCTGGTGGAAGCGGCGCAGTCGGGGAAGGGTTTCCTCGCGCGTAAGGGGGCTCCCCGCCGTCGTGCGGCCACCGAGGGCCTCGGCTTGGTAGGCGGTGAGACTGCCCGGGCTGCGCTCCATGAACTCGCCTCGGACCGGGACCGGGAGGTCCGAGAGGCTGCCAAGGCGGCGCTGGAACGCTAGCGCGGCGTGAAGTCGCTCTTCGCCGTTACCCGTCTCGCGAATCCGGCCAGGAGCTTCGCTGCCCGATCGAGATCCGCAAGGTCGATCATCTCATTGGGGCTGTGCATGTAGCGATTCGGCACCGATACGAGACCGGTCGGAATCCCGCGTAGCGTGGTGTGAATGGTGTCGGCATCGGTGCCGGTATCCCGGGGTGCTGCCGCGACCGCGTAGGAGATGCCTTCGGCCTCCGCCGTCTCGACCAGGAGGTCGAAGACCACCGGATTGACCGCGGATCCCCGAGACAGCACGGGCCCTCCACCCAGCGTGATGTCGCCGTGCTCCTTCTTCTCCACACTCGGATGATCGGTCGCGTGGGTCACGTCCACCACGATGGCGACGTGCGGCTCGAGGCCCGTGGCGCTCGTCCGGGCGCCGCCGCCCGTCAGCGCGATCTCCTCCTGGGTGGTCGCTACGGCATACACACTACTCCGGGGTGGGCGTCGCGCGAGCAGGCGCAGGGCCTCGAGCACCACGAAGGCGCCGATCCGGTTGTCGATGCTGCGTGAGGCCAATCTGCGGTTCGGCAGCTCCAGGGCCGGCGCCGCGAGCACGGCTGGGTCGCCGATTCGGATGCGTTTGAGCGCATCGGCCTTGCTCTTGGCGCCGATATCGATCCAGAGGTCGGTGGGCTTGCTCACCTTGTCGCGCTCTTCCGTCTTCATCAGATGAATCGCGCGTTTCCCAATCAGTCCGTCGATGATCCCCTTCCTCGTGAGGATGCGCACCCGCTGTCCCACCAGCACTTGCGGATCCCAACCGCCGATCGTCGAGAAATAGACGTACCCGTCGTCGTCGACGTGGACGATCATCAACCCGATCTCGTCGATGTGCCCCGCGAGCATCACGCGCACCTTGCCGTCGGGATTGACCACCGCGATCGAGTTACCGGCGATGTCGGTCGTGACCCGATCGGCAAACGCCTCGGCTTCTTTCCGCCACGCTCGTGCCGGATGCGCTTCGAACCCGGAGGGACCGGGGCTGTCCAACAGCTGCTTGAGGAATGCGAGCGATTGCTGTCTCATGGGTGCGACAATGCGTCAAGGGTAGTGACTAGGAGTTGGTAGAACCGTCCGACCGACTCGATGTGGACCCGCTCATCCGGGGAATGGGGATGCTCGATCTGTGGCCCGAAGGAGATCATGTCCATGCCAGGCACCTTCTCGCCGATGATCCCGCATTCGAGGCCGGCGTGAATCGCCTTGATGTCGGGCTCCGTGCCGTGCTGCTCGGTGTGAACCCGCTTTAGCACGTTGAGGAGGTGCGAGTCCAGATTCGGTGCCCACCCGGGATACCCGTTCCCCTCCTCGACGGTGGCACCGGCGAGTTCGCCGATTGCCCGGATCCGATGCTGCACGGCTTGGAGTGCGCTGCTCACCGATGACCGGCTGCTGGTGCCGATCACCAGGGCACCGTCCCGCTCGACGACCGTCGCCAGGTTGGTGCTGGTTTCCACCAATCCTTCGATATCGTGGCTCATCCCCAGCACACCGTGGGGCAGGCTGGTGAGGAGCCGGAGCACCCCGCCGGTAGTGTCATCGTCCCAGCCAGTCGGCGGGAGCTTCAGGTCGGCGAGTTCGAACCGAATGCCCGGATCGGCCGCCCGATATTCGGCTTGGACGGCCGCGAACTCGCGCTCGAGCATGCCGTCGAATGCGGTCCGGTCGGAACTCTTCAGAATCACCGTCGCGACCGCCTCACGTGGGATGGCATTGTGCTTGTTGCCCCCCTCGAGACGTGCGAGGCGAAACGGGATTTCCCCACGTGCAGCGTACAGAACACGAGCGAGCAGCTGGACGGCGTTGCCGCGCTGGAGAATGATGTCGATGCCCGAGTGCCCCCCCTTGAGGCCATGCAGCTTCACCTCCACGGCCACGCTCCCGCGAGAGGGTTTGGCGGCGGTCACTGGGACGAGGAGGGTACTGTCCGCCCCTCCCGCACACCCCACGTAGAGCGCGCCCTCCTCCTCCGAGTCCAGATTGAGCAGTTGTCTCCCGCGAAGCAGCTTCCCGTCTAAGTTCGACGCCCCGGTGAGCCCGGTTTCCTCGTCTACGGTGAACAGCAACTCCAGGGGCCCATGGGCGATGTCGTCGGCCTCCATGACTGCAAGCATCGCAGCCACCCCGATCCCATTGTCCGATCCGAGCGTGGTTCCGGTGGCGGTCAGGTACGCGCCATCGCGGTTGGGCTTGATGGGATCGGTGGAGAAGTCGTGGCCGACGCCCGAGTTCTTCTCGTTGACCATGTCGAG
>JBDHEI010000063.1:0-15159 GCA_039591075.1 Gemmatimonadota bacterium | reverse complement strand
GTAGTGGGCTGCGGCGGGCGCGGCACGGGCGCCGCCACCGACTTCCTCTCGGCAGGCCCCAACCTGGAGATCGCGGCGTTGGCGGAGGTCTTGCAGGACCGGTTGGACGAGTGTGGTAAGAGGTTGCGGGAGAACAAGAGTGTCGAGGTTCAGGACGAACGGTGCTTCGTGGGGTTCGACGCCTACCAGCGGCTCATCGAGACGGACGTCGACATCGTGATCCTCGCCACGCCGCCCTACTTCCGGCCTCAGCATTTCGAGACCTGCGTGGACGCGCGGAAGCACGTGTTCATGGAAAAGCCGGTGGCCGTTGACCCGGTGGGCGCGCGGTCCGTGATGGCGTCCGCCCGGACGGCGGACGGGCTGCGCTTGTGTGTGGTGACGGGGACGCAACGGCGCCACCAGGCCAACTACCTGGAGACGTTCAGGAAGGTCACGCGCGGCGCTATCGGTGACGTCGTCGCCGCCAACTGCTACTGGAACGGGCGCGTGCCGTGGTGGCGGGATCGGCAGCGAGGATGGACCGACATCGAATACATGCTGCGTGACTGGGTGAACTGGACCTGGCTCTCTGGCGATCACATCGTGGAGCAGCACGTGCACAACCTGGACGTCGTCAACTGGTTCCTCGGCGATGCCCATCCCGAGAAGGCGGTGGGCTTCGGCGGTCGATGGCGGCGTCCGAGTGGAGATCAGTACGATTTCTTCAGCATCGATTTCACCTACGAGAACGACGTCCACGTCCACAGCATGTGCCGCCAGATCGCGGGCTGCACCGACAACGTCTCGGAGTTCGTGCGGGGAAGTGAGGGCTACACGAACTGTAAGGACGAAATCTGGAGCCCGGACGGACGCGCGCAGTGGCGCTATCCGTACGAGGTGGACGACGACGGTGAGGAAATCGATCCGCGCCCCTATGTGCAGGAGCACATCGATCTCGTTACGGCCATTCGCACCGATCAGCCGGTCAACGAGGCCGCCAGGACGGCCGTGGCGACGATGACGGCGATCATGGGACGGATCTCGTGCTACACGGGCCAGGCGGTCACGTGGGATGAGATGATGGAGTCGCCGCTCCGCCTGGGTCCCGACCGGATGGAGTTTGGGCCGTCGGAGCTGGTGCGGGCGGTCGTCTCGGTTCCGGGAACGGCGTAGATCCGGTGCGACGCCAGGCTTCCCCTCACGGGGCCACCCTTCAGGATGGGCAGTCCAGGTATCGCCTTCGGCTGAAAGGTGCATAGCAATGAATAGAAGACTGCGAATGGGGATGGTCGGCGGCGGACCGGGAGCATTCATCGGTGAAGTTCATCGCAAAGCTGCGCGTATGGATGGCGGGATTGAACTTGTCGCAGGAGCTTTTGATGTCAATCCGCGCAAGAGCAAGCACATGGGGCGCGAGCAATGCATCGATCCGAAACGGACCTATCCTGACTATGAGACGATGATCGAGAAGGAGTCAAAGCTTCCCGAGGATAGGCGCATCGATTTTGTCTCCATCACCGTTCCGAACAATTGGCATTTCCCGATGGCAAAAGCATTTCTCGAAGCCGGCTTTCATGTCATGTGCGAAAAGCCAATGACCATGGACGTCAAGGAGGCAATTGCGCTGGAGACTTCCGTCAAACGACACAGGAGAGTCTTCGGGCTGATGCACACCTATGCGGGCTACCCGATGGTGAAGCTTGCCAGGGACATGGTCAGACAGGGTGATCTGGGCAAGATTCTCAAGATCGTCGTGCAGTACCCGCAAGGCTGGCTGATTCGACCCATAGAACGCGAAGGTCAGCAGCAAGCATCATGGCGCACGGATCCAAAGCAGAGCGGAGCCGCTGGCTGCATGGGCGATATCGGTACGCATGCCTGCCATCTCGCCGAATACATTGCCGGACTGAGGGTTCAGCAGATCTGTGCCGATCTGACGGCTTTCGTCAAGGGACGCAGACTCGACGATGATGGCAACTGCCTGCTTCGCTTCAACAAGGGCGCCAAAGGAGTCCTGCAGGCCAGCCAAGTCTCGATAGGTGAGGAGAACAATCTCGCCATATGGGTCTATGGAGAGCGTGCGAGTATCGAATGGCACCAGGAACATCCAAACTACCTCTACGTCAACCGTATCAACGCTCCACAGGAAGTGTGGAGACGCGGTAACGACTATGTTGCCGAGAAGAGTCCAGCGGCAGGTCGAGCGACACGACTGCCGTCCGGTCATCCGGAAGCTTTTCTGGAGGCGTTTGCCAACAACTACTGCAACTTCGCTGATACCATTCGCGCAAAGATCGACAGAAGGAAAGCTGATCCATTGTTTCTGGATTTCCCGGGAGTCAAGGACGGCGTTCGCGGAATGAAGTTCATAGAGGCCACGGTCAAATCGTCGGGCAAGGGCGCCAAATGGGTGAAGATGTAAGGAGGAACAATGGCCAGGCCAGTAACCCTATTCACTGGGCAGTGGGCAGATCTTCCTCTCGAGGAACTCTGTAGGAAGGCGTCAGCGTGGGGCTATGATGGACTCGAGCTCGCATGCTGGGGCGATCATGTCGAGGTCGATAAGGCGGCCACGGACAAGCGGTACGCCAAAAGCCGCAAGGAGATGTTGGAGGATCATGGCCTCAAGTGTTGGGCCATAAGCAATCATCTGGCAGGCCAGCTCGTATGCGATCCCAATGATGACTCGAGATCGGATATGTTCGCTCCGGTGGATTGTCACGGCACTGCCGAAAAGAAACGCAGCTGGGCAATTCAGGAGATGAAGCAGACGGCAAAGGCTGCGCAGAACGTTGGCGTCGAGGTCGTGAACGGTTTCACGGGTTCTTCAATATGGCACATGCTGTACAGCTTTCCGCCTGTGAGCCAGGAAATGATCGACGAGGGATTCAAGCAGTTCGCGACACTGTGGAATCCGATACTCGATGAATTCGACGCGTGCGGCGTCAAGTTTGCCCTTGAAGTTCATCCGACAGAGATCGCATTCGACATTCACACTGCCAGACGTGCGCTGGCTGCGGTCAAGAACAGGAAGACGTTTGGCTTCAACTTCGATCCGAGTCATTTGCATTGGCAAATGGTAGATCCTGTCAGGTTCCTCCAGGCATTCCCCAAGAAGATCTATCACGTGCATATGAAGGATGCTGCGATCACTCTCGATGGTGAGAGCGGTATCCTCTCTTCACACCTGAATTTCGGTGCACCAGGCAGAGGCTGGGATTTCAGGAGCCTGGGCCGCGGCGACGTCGACTTCGAAGCGATCATCCGTGAACTGAACGTCCTTGGCTATCGGGGACCTCTTTCAGTGGAATGGGAAGACGCTGCCATGGACCGTGAGCACGGTGCCAAAGAAGCCTGCGAGTTTGTACGTGCTATAGACTTTGAGAAATCAGACAGAGTCTTCGACGAGGCATTTGATCAGTAGCGCACCGCGGGGCAGTGAGACTATCGATGCCCTCGCGTTTTCCGGACTGACCTCGCTCGTGGGGAATCCATGATGCACAGACCGCTCGTAATCGCGCTAACCGTGGGGTTCCTCGTGGGGTCCGCCGCTCCGGCCTCCGCCCAGATGATTCCCTGGAGCCAGTACGGGAGCGTGACCCAACGGCTTGGCGACATCGAGATCCAGATTCGCTACCGGCGGCCGGTGGCGCGGGGACGGGAGCTCTTCGGTGCCCTTGTGAAGTGGGGCGAGCCCTGGGCGCCCGGGGCGGACTCGGCAACGACCATACGATTCAGTGGCGACGTGCTCGTCGACAGGCACGCAGTGCCGGCGGGCACGTACTCCATCTGGATGATCCCGGACCCCGAGGAGTGGACGGTCATCCTCAGCAGGACCTGGCAGGTCTACCACACGCCGTACCCGGAAGGCAACGACGCCATCCGGTTCGCAAAGGCCCCGGGCACCGGCCAACACATGGAGACCCTCACGTTCCACTTTCCCACCGTCGACGGACCGGAGGCGACGCTGACCTTTCAGTGGGGGACCACCGTCGTCGAAATCCCGATCGCGATCGAAGAAGGTGACTAGGATCGGTCGCCCACACCACCACGCCGTGTAAGCCGAATCCACCATCTGACAGGAGACGTTCGGCGCCGACGGTGTACCGGCGTTGCTGATGGACCCGGCGTTCGACCTTCTGCCCGGTCCTTCCACACGCTACTGTATCACCGGGAGGTGTGCATGATGAATCGTCGCGGACGGTTTCTCATTGTCACGGCTGCGGCCGTCTCGATGCTGTTGGCTCCCGGCCTGGCTGTCGGACAGGTGCTCGACTCTGGACCGCAGGTCCTGACGTTCCATTCCGACGTGGATGACGGCGAGCAGCCGTACGCGCTGTACCTGCCGCCGAACTTCGAGGCGTCGCGACAGTACCCGCTCGTCATCAGCCTGCATGGCGCCGGCTCGAACCACCGGTTGAACCTCCGACGGGTCTTCGGAAAGAGCAACGCCGAGGGCGAGAACGACGTGGAGGCCAGCCGCTACTTCCCCGAATGGGAGGACGTGGACTATATCGTAGCGTCGCCCTTCGCGCGTGGCACCATGGGCTATCAGGGCGTGGCGGAAAAAGACGTCCTGGACGTGCTGGCCGACGTGAAGCGGCGGTTCCCCATCGACGAAAACCGCGTGTACCTCACCGGCTTGTCGATGGGTGGCGGCGGCACACTCTGGCTGGGCCTGACCCGCCCGGACGTCTGGGCGGCGATCGCGCCGGTGTGCCCGGCTCCGCCGGAAGGGACGAACGCGTTGGCGCCCAACGCGCTGAACGTTCCGGTGCGCATCTTCCAGGGTGGGGCGGACCCCGTCGTGCGTCCGGAGAGCGTGCGCGTGTGGGTGGAGCACCTGAAGCAGTTGGGTACGCACGTCGCATACGACGAGTACCCGGGTGTCGGGCACGATAGCTGGGTACCGGCCTACGCCGACGGCCAGATCTTCGGCTGGTTTGCCCAGTTCGAGCGCAACCCCCATCCCAACCGCGTGCGCTTCGTGAGCGATCGCTACAAATACGACTTGGCCTACTGGGTGCAACTCGACGCTCTGACGCCGGGTGCTCTGGCGAGCATCGACGCGCAGCTCACCGCTCCCAACCGCATCGCAGTGACGACATCCGAGTTGGGGGGCTTCACGTTACATCTGGCTGGGCATCCGCGCTTCAGGGCACAGGGGTCTCTCACCGTCGAGATCGACGGAACAACCATCCGGGTCCCGGCGACGGAAGCGTCGTCGTTCAACCGCCAGGGAGGGAAGTGGGTAGCCGGCAGATCGGTGGCGCGCGCGAAACGGCCTGGCGTGGAAGGCCCGATGGCCGAAGTGATCGCGAGCCGACATCTCTATGTCTACGGCACCGGCGGCAATCCATCGCGCGAAGACCTAGAGGCCCGCCGGGCACAGGCGCTGAAAGCCGCCGAGTGGTCGGTGGACCGGGGACCGTTCTGGGGCCGTGTCATGGTGTTCCCGCGTGTCGTGTCCGACCGCGAAGTACGGCCCAGCGATCTCGAGAGTGCCAACCTGGTCCTCTTCGGCACGAAAGAAACGAACAGCAGCATCGCACGCTTCGCGGACCGCCTTCCGATGCATCTCGACGGCGCGTCCGAGGACTACGGCCTGGTCTACGTCTTCCCTCTCGATGGACGGTACGTGCTCGTCAATTCCGGACTGCCGTGGTGGCACTCGGACGGATCGTCTCCCAACCGCTCGCCGTTTCGCAGCAGTGTGCCCGCGTTCGGGTTGATGGGTCTCGGTGACTACCTCCTGTTCCGCGGATCCGTCGAGCACGTGGTGGCCGATGGCCGGTTCGACCACGACTGGCGCTTACCGGCGGTGGAGGCACAGAAGATTCGGGCGACGGGGCTGGTGAGCCTGTCGGCCATGTAAGCATCACCCCCGTGGGGGCATGGTCTGCGCGACGGATGTCGCCAGACGCTCCTCACCGTCCTCGGCTTGTCCGTTCCTTTATCGGCACGTGAGGCACGAGGACGTTATGCGCCCGCTCGACGACCACTTCCTGCGGGAGATCGAACCTCGCTTGCTGATTGATCGCCAGCGCCGAGGCTCCAACCTTCACCGTGTATGTTCCGGCCTCGGCGACCCAGGTGGCACGTTCGGTGTCGAACGATGCCAGGTCTCTACCGGTCAACGTGAACGTGACGGTCTCCGACTGGCCGGGGCGTAACAGGCCCGTCTTCGCAAAGGCCCGAAGCTCGCGCTCCGGCTTGTCGAGCGTGTTCCCCGGTGCACTGACGTAGAGCTGAACGACCTCTCGGCCCGGGGTGGTACCGACGTTCTGCACCACGACGGTGGCCGTGATCTCGCCGTCGAAACTGGACGCATTCAGCCGAAGGTCGCGATACTCGAAGTCCGTGTACGACAGACCGAATCCGAACGGGTAGGCGGGTTCGACGCCGAACGTGGTGTAGTAGCGGTACCCGACGTAGATCCCTTCGTCGTACGTGACTTCGGTCGGCACCCCGAAGAGCGACGGCATGGCCGGATCGGCCTGACCCGGGAGCACCTTGCCGGGGAAGTTGTCTGCGGACGGCACGTCGGCATAGGTCATCGGGAAGGTCATCGGCAGCTTGCCCGACGGGTTCACCATGCCACGCAGGACGTCGGCAATGGCGTTGCCACCTTCCTGTCCGGGCTGCCACGCGAGCAGGATCGCGTCGGCGTGGTCACGCCAACTCGCCACTTCCGTCACGCCCGCCAGGTTCATCACCACGATGACGTCCTTGCCCGCGGCGCGGAACGCCGCGGAGACGTCGCGGATCAGCGTGTGTTCCACGTCCGAGAGGTTGAAGTCGTTGTCGACCTTCCGATCCGTCATCTCACCCGAGTTGCGACCGAGCGTGATGACGGCAACGTCCGCCACTCGAGAGAGTCCCATGATACGGTCGGGTTCCACTGCCAGTTCCGGAATCGGCGGAGGTGGGAAGAACGGCATAGGCGGTGCCGGTCGCCGCGCTTTCTCATCTGCGATGTAGCGACTGTACTGGTCCTGGAGCGAGGCCTCGACGGCGTATCCGGCATCCGTAAGCCCGGCGTCGAGTGATACCACATAGGCTTCGTTTACCTCACCGCTGCCAGTCCCTCCCACGACGATGTCGTACGCGGCGTTTCCGAACAGGGCAACCGTGCTCGACGGTGGGAGCGGCAAGGCACGGTCGTCGTTCTTGAGGAGCACCATGCCCTCCCCGGCCGCGCGGCGCGCGATGCTGGCGTGGGCAGCGAGGTCGGGCCGGTCCGAGTACGCGTACCGTGCGAACGACGGTGACTGCAGGACGACACGGAGCACCCGCTCGACACTCACGTCCAGCTCCGCTGCGGTCAGCGTACCGTTCGCCGCGGCGGCGGCGAGGCCCTGAGTCTGTTGCAGATATCCCGGCATGAGAACGTCATTGCCCGCCTCGAGCTGCGCCACCGCATTGCGGCCCCCGAACCAGTCCGTCACCACGAACCCTGCAAAGCCCCACTCGTCACGGAGAATGGTGGTCAGGAGGTCGCGGCTCTCTGACGCGTAGGTGCCGTTGATGAAGTTGTAGGACGTCATCACCGTCCACGGTTGCGACTCCCTGACGGCGATCTCGAATCCCCTGAGGTAGATCTCCCGCAGTGCCCGCTCACTGACCAGGGTGTTCGACTGCATCCGGTTGAACTCCTGGTTGTTCGCGGCGAAGTGTTTGGGAGACGTTCCGACGCCCTCAGACTCCACGCCGTCGATGAAGGCGGCCGCGAGACGGCCGGACAGCAGCGGATCTTCGGAGTAGTACTCGAAGTTGCGGCCGCCAAGCGGGTTGCGGTGGATGTTCATCCCGGGAGCGAGGAGGATGTCCACACCGTACTCACGCACCTCCCGGCCGAACGCGCTACCGACGGCTCGCACCAGCGAGGTGTCCCACGACGAGGCCATGAGCGTCGCCACCGGAAACGCGGTCGCCGAGTACTTCCGGTCGGGCTCGCTCTCTCGGGCCGGAGCGATGCGGAGTCCGGCCGGTCCGTCTGCCAGGGTCAGCGATGGGATGCCGAGTCTCGGGATGGCGTGCGTCCGTCCCGCTGCTCCCGGCACCTTCTCAGGCACTTTCGCGTCTTCGGGGTCCATCGGCGGAAGGAAGGGGATGTCCATGTGGAAGCCCATCCCGACCAGGAGCCGGATCTTCTCCTCTACGGTCATGGCATCGACGACGGCGGCGATGGGATCCTCGCCGAGTCGAGGAGGACCTTGCGCCGTGGCGGAAGACAGGGGAACGAGCAGCACCGCGGCGAGCGTCGGGAGCCGCAACCAGCTCAGCCCAGGTATGGTGTGTCTTTTCGAACGACTAGCCATCTGACAAAACCCTCCCATCTCCGAGATGCCCGCGACCTCGTCGCCAGACGGGCGATAACGATCTCCGTACAGCTACATCACCTTCCGGACCTGGTCCCACGACACCAGCGTGATATCGTGGGCCTCCAGCAGAGCTCTGAATTCCTTACTCGTCACGAAATCCAGGTCCTTCTGCCGCCAAGCCGATCCGAAATCCGGGTGGTTAACGGTAACGGCCTGCATCTCGGTGTCGTCAATTGCCAGGTGGACAATGAGCTGGTTCAGCCCGGGTCCCATCGCGGCGATCATCTCACCGTATGCCTCGCTCCACGTCTTGGCAGGATCATCGGCAACCATCATGTACAGTCCATCCAGTAGTGGATGTTCGGCGGCAACGGCATCCCGGATGTCGTCAGGGGCATCCTGTAACCAGCTGCCGGAGATCACCAGCACGGGGAGGTCGTATTCTCTCCCGAGCTTCAGGTAGATCTGGACCAGTTCAGGTGTGGCCATCACGCTGCCCATGTGCGTATCCAGGTGGGTCGGCCTGATCCCCAGCGCCAGGGCACGTTCGATCTGCGCCCTGATCTCCTTTTCAACCTCTGCCGGGTCGGCGTGCTCGCCCACCTCCTCCACGGTCGAATAGAAATACCCGTTCTCATCCAGGAGGCTGGGAATCTCTCCGGCCGGTGAAATGCCGCCCCATTTGTAGTAGTCCCATTCTGCCGTGAGGGTAACGTGGATCCCCACATCCAAGGGTTGATGCTCCCTGTAGTACGCCGCAAAATCGGGGAACCACGGACAGGGTACCATGACGCTCCCCGAGGTGACCCCCCCGCTCTCGAACGCTCGTGCCGATGCGATGTTGACGGACCGGGCCACCCCGATGTCGTCCGCATGGACGATCAGGAGCTTTTCGTCCGCTTCATAACCCAGCTTTTCGGCCATGGTCTTCTGTCCCTCCACACCGGAGGGTGCCACCAAGGAGATGAATCCACAAAGCATGGCTGCAATTGCGATGATCTTCACGGTCACCCTCCCAACCGAATCGTTCCCAGCGAGGCTTCAGCGTGCACGTTCGCGATCGGCGGCCTCGAGCAGACACCGCACAATGTCGAGATGCTCCTGCAGCGTCGGGGCGTCCGCCGTGCGGCTCCCGTGCATGTGCGCCACCACCTCGCCCACCAGGCGTCCGTAGCCTTCCATCCAACCGAGGCTGTGAAACGGCGCCGGACGCGCCGGGAGCGCCGCTTCGGTGCGAACCTGGGTCGAGCGCGACCCGCCGTTGCCCCAGACGATCACGTCGGGCCGTTCGAATGACCAACTTGCCGACGCGCGTTCGCCGATGATCTCCAACTCCAGCCTGTTTCCAGTCCCGTGCACGGTCTTCGATATCGAGCCGAAGCTGACGAGATCGGCGAACTCCATCGTCAGGTGAAGGTGGGTGTCCCGATGCGGTGAAGCCGCATTCACGAACCATCTGCGCACCGAGGTTGTGTCGGGCAGGCATCCGTAGATGTGGGTGACCAGATCGGCCCAGTGTGTGGCCAAGTCGAGCAGCACATCGAATCGCCCGCCGAGTTCGGGAGCGTCCTTCCAAGAGCCTCCGGTGGGTGTCCGGGTGGCGCTCGATTGCCAGTAACGACCCTCGATCGACATGAGCGTGCCGAAGCGTCCTGCGGCGACCGCTCGCTTCAACTCCTGAGGCCCCCAGAGAAGACGGTATCCGTGGCAGATCCACACGGCCATTGGGAGTTCGTCGAGCGCCTCGATCTGGTCAAAGTCGACGGCGGCTGGCTTCTCGCAGATGGCAAACCGGTATCCGCGGTCGGCCGCCTCGAGCAGACGTGGCGCGTGGAGCGCGTGTGGCCCTGCCACGACGAGCAATGCCAGGTCGGGCTGCTCCGGCCGAGGGAGCGGCGCCCCGCGTTCCAGCCATAGTGCCGGTGCCACCTCGTCGGGGTACATCGCGAGGGCATGGCGGAGGGCCTTCCCGGCCCCGCCCCGGCCAACGATCAGTGGCTCGACTCGCTGGGGCGGCTTCGTCACCATGCCGAGATTTCCCGCACCCAGATGTTCCGGTAGCTGACTGGATTGCCGTGGTCCTGCAGGAGGAGCGGAGCCCGGTCGGCGTGCGCCTCGTATGGCGGCTCGCCGATGTAGCTCGTGGGGCCCCGGAGCTCGACGTGGTTCTGGATCAGCACGCCGTTGTGGAACACGATCATGGAGGCGGGGCTTGCGAGCGACCCATCCGCGCCGAAGCGCGGGGCGGTGAATGCCACGTCGTAGTGCTGCCACTCGCCGGGTGCGCGGGACGCGTTCACCATCGGGATGTGTTGCTTGTAGATCGCGCCCGCCTGCCCGTTGGAGTAGGTGCGGTTGTCGTACGAATCGAGGACCTGGAGTTCGTAGCGCTCCATGAAGTAGATGCCACTGTTGCCCCGACCTTGGCCGTCGCCCGAGATCTCCGCCGGCGTGCGCCACTCGATGTGGAGCTGAAGGTCGCCGAATCCACGGCGCGTCCGGATGTTGCCGGCCCCGGGCACGACGGTCATGGCGCCACCCTCGACGCGCCATCCCGCGGCACTGCCGTCCTCCGCGCTCCACGCCGAGAGATCGCTGCCGTCGAACAGCACGATGGCATCCGACGGAGGAGCGCCGTTCCAGCCGGGCACGACCACCGGTGGCACCGGCTCCCAGACCTCGGTCTCTTCGGGGCGCTGCGATGGAGAGGTGGCGTTTCCATCGAGGGATGGCGTGTCCATGGTGTCGTCACCTGCATCCCGGGTGCTGTTGCAACCGGCGCCGATCGCCGGCAGGACTGCAAGGACCAGCACGAGGCAAGCGCTCCCTCTCCTCATACCGACGGGAGCTTCCACGGCGCCCGGTACGTGGGCCGCAGCAGGGCGTTCGCTTGCGCGTCACCCGGGAACGACTGTGCGGCGTCGTCCCACGTCAGCCGGCGTCCCGTCTTGAACGCGATGTTGCCGAGATGAGCAGTCACCGCCGCGCGCGCGGCGACCGCGGCGTTGCACGTCGGCTGCCGTCGGCTCTTGATGCACTCGACGAAGTTCACCATATGGGCATCGAGCCCGCCGTCGTCCCGTCGTTGCTGGACGGGCATCGGCGTGGTCAGGTATGAGCGCTTACCGTCGATGTCTTCGGTTTCCGGGAGCACCTCCCACTTGCCGCGGTCCACGACGACCGTGCCGCGATTCCCGATGAACGCGACGCCGTGGTTGCGCTCGTACGGCCCGAGATCGATCCCCGTCGCGTGTTCCCACAGCATCGAATAGTCGTCGAACTCAAAAGCGGCCTGCATCGTGTCCGGTGTCTCGGACGCGTCGTCGGGGTAAGCGAACTTCCCCCCGTTCGCCATCACACGAGTCGGGCCCCGGTCACCCATGCCGTAGTGCACCATGTCGATCATGTGCACGCCCCAGTCGGTCATGAGCCCCCCGGCGTAGTCCCAGAACCAGCGGAAATTGAAGTGGAACCGGTTGGGGTTGAACGGGCGGACCGGGGCCGGACCGAGCCACATATCGTAGTCCACCCCTTCTGGAACCGGTTCATCCGGTTTCACGGGTATCGCCTTCATCCAGCCCTGGTACGCCCAGGCTTTGACCAGGCGGATGCGCCCGATCTCTCCCGACCGCGCATACGCGGCCGCGTCGCTCCAATGCGATCCGCTCCGCTGCCATTGCCCAGCTTGGACGACCGTGCCATATCGCTCCGCAGCCGCGACCATCAGACCGCACTCGCCAATCGAATTGGCGAGCGGCTTTTCCACGTACACGTCTTTCCCTGCCTCGCAGGCCATGACCATGATGAGGCAGTGCCAGTGATCCGGAGTCCCGATGATGACCGCATCGATGTCCGGATCGTCGAGGAGGCGGCGGAAGTCGGCGTAGAGGGCGGGTTTGACCCCGGTGTCCTGCTGGACGCGCGCCGCGCGCCGGTTCAGCACCGAGGCATCGACATCGCAGAGCGCTCCGCACTCCACCTCGGGGATTTTGAGGATGGAGCGCAGGTTTTGGAATCCCATCCCGTTGCAGCCGATCACCCCGACGCGGACCTGGTCGCTGGGAGCTACCCTTTCGGCCCGGGCCCGCAGGACGCGGGGGACCATCATTGCCCCGAGGACAGTGCCGGAGTCACGCACGAAACGGCGTCGCGATGTCATGGCTTGCTCCTGTGCGGCTGGGACTGCCTTACGATAGGCCGCGAGGAGTGCGACGGCTAGAGCCCCACGAGAGTTGACGCCATTTGCTCCACGCGACTTCTTCTGCGTGTGGACTGAGCGCGGGCCGGAGCAGAGTTGTAGCGCGTAGCGGCCTCGCGCCCAACACGTCGTGGGATCACCGCAGAAGGGCAGATACGGTCCACGACGGAACCAGTCGCTCGGGTCGGGGTAGCTCCTCACAGGGATACTGTTCAGAGCGCTCTTCAACGGCGGTGACACCGTGCCCTCCCGTCGACGGCCGTCTTTCGATCGCGCTATTCGGCGCCCGCTTCGCTGGATGGACGCGTTGCTCCGATCGATTCCCATTGCGATCGTCGCTCCACTCGTACTGGCCTCGTGCGCCCGGCCCGGATCGATCGTTCCGTCGGCCGCCACCCAACCCCAGCATGTGTCGAGCCCACCGCTCGCCTATCCACCGGCCATGGTCGAGGCGGGCATCGAGGGCTCCGTGCTGCTCGAGGCCATGGTCGATACCTCTGGCACCGTCGTCCCGAGCACGATCCGTGTGATCCGCTCGTCGGACGAAGCGTTCGAGGCTCCCGCCGTGGTCATGCTGAGGGAATCCCGGTTCGAGCCTGGTCGCGTCGGAGACCATCTCGCCCAGACCCTCGTTCGGATCCCTGTGAGGTTCGAGCTTCAGCGCGACGAGGCCGTGACCGCGGTGGACAGTTCCGCGGCCGTCAGCCAGATGATGCAAGCAGAGCATCTGGCGAGAGACGGCCACATCGCCGAGGCGATGTCGGCATACCGAGTCGCACAAGCCCTCGACCCGCGGCCCGCGCGCGCTGCGTCCTTCTGGCTTCCGCTGTGCTGGTACGGAAGCCTCTGGGAGCAAGCGGCCGAGGTGCTTTGGACCTGCGACCACATGGTCGCAGTCGCTCCGACTCAGGGGTGGGGAAGGGATGCGCGCGGCATCGCCAGAGCCTTGACCGGCGATACCCAGGGAGCGATTGACGATCTGTCAGCCTTTGCCAACTGGACGATGAGCGACCAGGAGCGGTCGGAACGTCTCGCCTGGGTTGCGTCACTGCGGGCGGGGCAGAATCCGTTCACCGCCGATGTGTTGGCCTCGCTGCGCAGCAGAGAAAGGAAGGTCTTTCCCTAAGCGATCGTTGCAGGCGAGCGCGAAGCCCGCAACCGACGAGTACTGCTGAAACTCAGTTGCCGTCCGTTCCATCGCGGCCTCCGGTGAGGGATGCGCGACGGTGCGTGTAGGCGTCAACGAACTCGGAAAGCGAAAGCGCAAAGTCTCAACTCAAACCTGACAGCATCACTCGTATTGTGGCGGTGCTGCGAATGGCCGTTGCGTTCTAGCCCAGCCCAACCGAGAATCCTACCTTAGTGGAGTGCCAACCGAGGTCACTCCATGACTGACCTGCTGGACCGCCTACTCGGTAGGCTCGTTCTTCTTGTCGGACTCGGCCTCACCGCCTGGCTCGGGTGCGAAGGAGTGGTTGAGGTCGTGCCCGGTCCCGCCGTCGAGGTGCAGGTCACCCCGGCGGGCACGTCGATCTCCGGCGTCGGCGCGACCACCACGTTCAGCGTCGAGGCGCGCAACGCCTCGGGCAACGTGATCACGTCGCCTACGGTGGCCTGGTCCAGCCTCAATCCGCACGTGGCAACGATTGACGAGGGTGGCACCGTCACCGCCGTGGCGAGCGGGCAGGTGACGATTGCGGCTGAGGTCGACGGACGGATCGGCTACGCCTTGTTGACCGTGTCAACGCCAGAGATCGGTCCGATCACATCATGGATCGCGGAGGTCCCTCCAGCTGTTCCCCTTTGGGACGTATGGGGCACCTCCTCGAGTGATGTCTTCGCTGTGGGTTCGGACGGTTTCATCCTCCACTACGACGGGACCGAGTGGAGCGCCATGACCAGCGGGGCGAGCTACTACCTCTTTGCAGTGTGGGGTAACTCATCGACCGATGTCTTCGCAGTGGGATGGAGCGGCGTGATCCTGCACTACGACGGGACCAGTTGGAGCGGTATGAACAGCGGGACGTTCGAGACCCTGTATGATGTGTGGGGCACGTCGTCGAGCGATGTGTACGCAGTGGGAGACAATGGCGTGATCCTGTACTACGACGGGACCAGTTGGAGCGCGATGACAAGCGGCACGACGGAAGCCCTCTTTGGTGTGTGGGGCACGTCCTCGACTGATGTCTACGCAGTGGGAATCAATGGGACGATCGTGCACTACGACGGGGCCGAGTGGAGCGGTATGACCAGCGGGACGACGGAGCTCCTATGGGCTGTGTGGGGCACGTCATCGAGTGACGTCTACGCAGTGGGAAACACCCACGGCACGATCCTGCACTACGATGGGACCGCCTGGAGCGGCATGACCAGTGGGACGACGAACAGCTTCAGTGCTGTGTGGGGCACCTCATCGAGCGACGTCTTCGTAGTTGGTGGTAGCACGATCCTGCATTACGACGGGACGAGTTGGAGCGGTATGACCAGCGGGACGACCGAGAGCCTCAGGGGCGTGTGGGGCATGTCATCAAGCGAGGTGTACGCAGTGGGCGACCACGGCACGATCCTGCACTACGACGGGACTGTCTGGAGCACCGCCACGAGCACAACCGCCTACTCTTACCGCCTCACGGGGGTGTGGGGCACCTCACCGGC
>JBDHEI010000062.1:0-16814 GCA_039591075.1 Gemmatimonadota bacterium | reverse complement strand
CTATTTCAGGATCTTGGCAACCACGCCGGCGCCGACGGTGCGGCCGCCTTCGCGGATCGCAAACCGCAGCCCCTCCTCCATCGCAATCGGCGTGATCAACTCGATCGTCATCTTCGTGTTGTCCCCCGGCATCACCATCTCCACCCCCGCCGGCAACTCCACGTCCCCCGTCACATCCGTCGTGCGAAAGTAGAACTGCGGCCGATACCCCTTGAAAAACGGCGTGTGCCGGCCCCCCTCCTCCTTCGTCAACACGTACACCTCCGCCTCAAACCCCGTGTGCGGCGTCACCGACCCCGGCTGCGCCAACACCATCCCCCGCTCAATCTCCTCCTTGTCCACCCCCCGCAACAACAACCCCACGTTGTCCCCCGCCTGCCCCTCGTCCAAGAGCTTGCGGAACATCTCCACCCCCGTCACCACCGTCTTCTTGTTCGCCCCAAACCCCACCATCTCCACCTCCTCCTGCAACTTCACCTTCCCCCGCTCGATCCGCCCCGTCGCCACCGTCCCCCGCCCCGTAATCGAAAAGACGTCCTCCACCGGCATCAAAAACGGCTTGTCAATGTCCCGCTCCGGTACCGGGATGTAGGTGTCCAGCGCCGTCAACAACTCGTCGATGCACTTCGTGTCGTCCGTCCCCGGCTCCCCATTCTGCAACGCCTTCAACGCCGACCCCTTGATCACCGGAATCTCGTCCCCCGGAAACTCGTAGCTCGACAACAACTCCCGCACCTCCAACTCCACCAACTCCAACAACTCCGGATCGTCCACCATGTCCACCTTGTTCAAAAACACCACGATGTACGGCACGTTCACCTGCCGCGCCAGCAACACGTGCTCCCGCGTCTGCGGCATCGGCCCGTCCGCCGCACTCACCACCAGCACCGCCCCGTCCATCTGCGCCGCCCCCGTAATCATGTTCTTCACATAGTCCGCATGCCCCGGACAGTCCACGTGCGCGTAGTGCCGTGCCTCCGTCTGATACTCCAAATGCGCCGTCGCAATCGTAATCCCCCGCTCCCGCTCCTCCGGCGCCTTGTTGTTCTGCACCTCCGTTATCGCCGCCGTTAACGTCGTCTTCCCGTGGTCCACGTGCCCAATCGTCCCCACGTTCACATGCGGCTTCGTCCGCTCAAACTTTGCCTTCGCCATGATCTCTTCCCTCGAATCGATTCCCGAACGCTACTTGACCGACCGACTGGTGATCTCTTCGACCATGCTCTTGGGTGCCTCGGCATAGTGCGAGAACTGCATCGAGTACACCGCACGCCCCTGACTCATGGACCGCAGCGTGGTGCTATAGCCGAACATCTCGCCGAGCGGGACACTCGCGCCGATCACCTGCGCTCCGGCTCGCTGCGTCATGCCGCCGACCTTGCCCCGCCGACTGTTCAGATCTCCGATCACGTCGCCCATATAATCGGCTGGCGTGATCACCTCGACGTCCATGACCGGCTCGAGCAGAACCGGCTTGGCGCGCCGCACCCCCTCCTTGAACGCCATGGACCCGGCGATCTTGAACGCCATCTCGCTGGAATCCACATCGTGGTAGCTCCCATCCACGAGCTCGACCCGCACGTCCACCAGCGGATACCCCGCAATGACGCCGTTCTCCATGGCGTTCTTGACGCCCTGCTCCACCGGGCCGATGTACTCGCGCGGGATCGAACCGCCCACGATCTTGTCCTCGAACACGAACCCCAGACCCGAGTCCGTGGGTTCGACGTTGATAACCACGTGGCCGTACTGGCCGCGCCCACCCGTCTGGCGAACGAACTTGCCCTCCACCTCCTCGACCCGCTCCCGGATCGTCTCCCGGTACGCCACCTGCGGCCGCCCAACGTTCGCTTCGACCTTGAACTCCCGCTTCATGCGGTCGACGAGGATCTCGAGGTGTAGCTCCCCCATCCCCGAAATGATCGTCTGCGCGGTCTCGTGATCGGTGCGCACCTGGAACGTCGGATCCTCCTCCGACAGCTTCTGGAGCGCGATCGACAGCTTGTCCTGGTCGGCCTTCGTCTTCGGCTCGATCGCCACCGAGATCACGGGCGCCGGGAACCGCATCGCCTCCAGAATCACCGGATCCTCGGCGTCGCACAGCGTGTCGCCGGTCCGCGTGTCCTTGAGGCCGATGGCCGCCGCGATGTCCCCCGCCCGCACCTCCTGAATCTCCTCCCGCTTGTTCGCGTGCATCTGGAGCAATCGGCCGATGCGCTCGCGGCGGTCCTTGGTGGAGTTGTGGACGTATGACCCCGACTCCAACACCCCCGAGTAGACGCGGAAGAACGTCAGCTTCCCCACGTACGGATCCGTGGCAATCTTGAACGCCAGCGCGCTGAACCGCGCCGTGTCCGACGCCTCGCGGGTCACAAATGTCTCGTCATGATGCGGCAAATGCCCCTTGACTGGCGGCACCTCGAGCGGGCTCGGCAGGTAGTCGATCACCCCGTCCAGTAACCGCTGCACGCCCTTGTTCTTGAACGCCGCGCCGCAGAACACCGGCACCAACGCGTTCGCCAGCGTGGCCTTCCGAACGGCCCGACGGATCTCCACCTCGGTCAGCTCTTCGCCCTCCAAGTACTTGTGCAGCAGCTCCTCGTCGTGCTCCACGGCGGCCTCGATCAGGTCGTGGCGCAGCGCGGCGATCCGCTCCGCGAAGACCTCCGGCACCGGACCCTCTACCCACTTGACCCCGAGCGAGTCCTCGTCGTAGACGACCTCGACCTGCCGGACGACGTCGATCAGGCCCGTGAATAGCTCCCCGGAGCCGAGCGGGAGCTGCACCGGATGCGCCTTCGCGCCGAGACGCTCGCGCATCATGGTCACGCACCGCTCGAAGTCCGCCCCCACCCGATCCATCTTGTTCACGAACGCGATACGGGGCACCCCATACCGGTCGGCCTGGCGCCACACCGTCTCCGTCTGCGGCTCCACCCCACCCACCGCGTCGAGCACCGTGACGGCCCCATCGAGCACACGCAGCGACCGCTCGACCTCTACGGTGAAATCGACGTGGCCGGGAGTATCGATGATGTTGATCTGGTAGCGCTCGTCGAGCCGTTCCCACTCGCAAAACGTCGCTGCAGACGTGATCGTGATCCCCCGCTCCTGCTCCTGCTCCATCCAGTCCATCGTCGCCGTGCCGTCGTGGACCTCGCCGATCTTGTACGTCCGGCCGGTGTAGTAGAGGATCCGCTCGGTCGTAGTCGTCTTCCCGGCATCAATGTGCGCCATGATGCCGATGTTCCGAATCTTCTCCAGCGGTGTCGCTCGCGGCATATCCTCTTCTATCACCTGCTGCCCGCCGATCGGAAGCTTCTCCGCACGGCCCACAGCAGCGAAAAAGCGGGGCGACCGTCATCCGCTCCGCGGACAGGTCTCGCCTCCGCATCGGCCGGGATCGCTCCCTGCGCCGCCGGATGCCCGAACCCGGGCTCCGGATGTTGTCCTACTGGCTCAGTCCATCACGTCGGTGGCCGAAGACCCCAGTCCCAACCGCCGACCCGGTCCTGCTACCACCGATAGTGCGCAAACGCCCGGTTGGCTTCCGCCATCCGATGCGTGTCTTCCTTCTTCTTGACGGAGCTGCCGTCGCCCTTGCTCGCGAGGATCAGCTCCGCGGCCAGCCGTTCGGCCATCGACTTCTCGCTCCGGCCTCGGGAGTAGTCCACGAGCCAGCGCATCCCGAGCGCCGTCCGCCGGTCCGGTCGCACCTCGACCGGGACCTGATACGTGGCGCCACCGACCCGCCTGCTCTTTACCTCGACAACTGGCTTGACGTTGTTCAACGCCTGCTTGAACACCTGCACCCCGGGCTGGCCCGTGCGCTGCTCGATCAGGTCCATCGAGTCGTAGAATACCCGTTCGGCCACCGACTTCTCCCCCGCCAACATCAGACTGTTGATGAACTTCGACACGGTCTGACTGTCATACCGGGGATCCGCCGGCACATACCGCTTGACCGCCCGCTTCCGCCGACTCATTTGGGCCTCTTCGCCCCGTACTTCGATCGCCGCTGCCGCCGGTCACCCACCCCGGCCGCGTCCAGCGTGCCCCGGATGATGTGATAACGCACTCCCGGAAGATCCTTCACACGGCCGCCGCGGATCAGCACGATGGAGTGCTCCTGGAGGTTGTGCCCCTCCCCAGGGATGTAGCTCGTGACCTCGAAGCCGTTCGTGAGTCGCACTCGAGCCACTTTGCGGAGCGCGGAGTTGGGCTTCTTAGGCGTCGTGGTGTACACGCGCGTGCAGACGCCGCGCTTCTGCGGGTTGCCCCGAAGCGCCGGCGCCTTTTCCTTCTTCGCGACCTGCTTCCGTCCGTGACGGACCAGCTGATTGATGGTCGGCATAACCTCACACGCGGTGTACGCTCGCCGAACCGTTGAACCCAGTTCGGTGACAGACTTATAAATTTAGAGGGGTCGCAACGGGAGGTCAAGCAAGCCCATTCGGCGCTCTGAACCGGGCGGGGGCGGGGTCACGCCCCCACCCCCCCAAATGCTCTCCTCGGCTACGGTGCCTCCGCGGTCTGCGGGCGCTCCGCCTGAGTCTCGGTGAGGAACGGGCTTGGGGCCCCGGCTTCCTCCTCCACCTGGGGCGGTGGCGGCGGCTCGAACCCCTCGGGCGGCTCGATCTCCAGCTCCGAATACCGGTACACCCCCGTCCCGGCCGGAATCAGGTGCCCGATGATGATGTTCTCCTTGAGCCCGAGCAGGTCGTCCTTGGCCCCACGGATGGCCGCATCGGTCAGCACGCGCGTCGTCTCTTGGAACGAGGCGGCCGAGATGAATGACTGCGTGGTCAACGAGGCCTTGGTGATCCCGAGGAGTAGCGGCTCGCTCGTCGACGGCTTGCCGCCCTTGCGGATCACCCGCTCGTTCCGCTCACGGAACATCACCTTGTCGACGTGCTCGCCCTCGAGGAAATCCGTGTCGCCTGGCTCGAGCACCCGAACTTTCTGGAGCATCTGCCGGACGATCACACCAATGTGCTTGTCATTGATCTTCACGCCCTGCAGCCGATAGACCTCCTGCACCTCGTTGAGGAGGTATTCCTGCACAGCGCGCGGGCCCTTGATCCGCAGGATGTCGTGCGGGTTGACCGGCCCCTCGGTCAACCGGTCTCCGGCGTACACACGATCGCCTTCATGCACGCGCAGGTGCTTGCCGGCCGGGACCTCGTACACCTGAGGCTCACCCGTCTCGGGGCTCACGAAGATCTCGCGCTTGCCTCGCTTGATGTCGCCGAACGCCACCGCCCCGTCGATCTCCGAGATCGTGGCCGGGTCCTTGGGCCGACGCGCCTCGAACAGCTCAGCGACGCGCGGCAGACCGCCCGTGATGTCGCGGGTCCGGTAGGCCTCCCGCGAGATCTTGGCGAGCACCGTTCCCGGCGTGATCTGCTCCCCGTCCTCGACGGTGAGTTGCGCCCCCTCGGGAATGACGTAGTTGCGGACGCGCCGCTCCTTCCCCCCCTTGATGGTCTGCACGATCTCGATGTGCGGGTGCAGCTTCTTCTCACGATCCTCGACGATGACCCGCTGACGCCGACCCGTGATCTCGTCCAGCGACTCCCGGACCGTCTCGTCTTCCACGATGTCGGCAAACCGCACCCGGCCCTCGACGTCGGCGATGATCGGGTTCGCGTACGGATCCCACGCGAACAGGAGATCGTCCCGCCGGAGCGCCTGCCCGTCCTTTGCCGCCAGACGCGCCCCCAGCGGGACGTGGAACCGCGATCGGACCTGACCGTCGGCGTCCTTGAGCACGAGCTCGCCGTCGTATCCCGTGACGATGCTCTCGCCACTGGGGTTCTCCACCACCTGCAGCCGGTCGCCGTACTCGATGGTCCCCGCCAACTTGGTCTTGCGGGTCGTCTCCTCCGCGATCCGGGCTGCCGTGCCGCCGATGTGGAAGGTCCGCAGTGTGAGCTGGGTCCCTGGCTCGCCGATCGACTGCGCGGCGAGAATCCCGACGGCCTCCCCGAGGTCCACCATGTCCATCGTGGCCAGATTCCGGCCATAGCACATGCGGCAGATGCCGCGCCGCGCCTCGCAGGTGAGCACCGACCGGATCCCCACCTTCTCGATCCCCGAGTCCTCGATGATCTCTGCCCGCTCTTCGTCGATGAGCTCACCGGCCCTTGCCAACAACGACGGATCCCCGTGCTCGTCTCGCTCGTGCGGATCAAACACGTCTTCAGTCACCACGTTGCCGACAATGCGCTCGCGGAGCGGCTCGATGATGTCTTCACCCTCCTTGAGGGGCGAGATCTCGAGGCCCAGAATGGTCCCGCAATCCTCCTCGGTGACCGTCACGTCCTGCGCCACATCCACGAGACGGCGGGTGAGATAGCCGGCGTCCGCCGTCTTGAGCGCGGTGTCGGCCAGCCCCTTCCGGGCCCCGTGGGTGGAAATGAAATACTCGAGCACCGTGAGGCCTTCCCGGAAGTTCGACCGGATCGGGCTCTCGATGACCTCGCCGATGCCGCCCGTGAGTTTCTTCTGCGGCTTCGCCATGAGGCCCCGCATGCCGGCCAGCTGCCGGATCTGGTCCCGGCTCCCGCGGGACCCGGAGTCGAACATCATGTACACCGGGTTCAAGCCGCCGCGGGACTGCGCGAGGTTTTGGACCATCGCTTCGGCGACGTCGCTGTTCGCGTGCGTCCACGCGTCGATCACCTTGTTGTACCGCTCCCCGAACGTGATCTGGCCAGCCTGGTACGCGCGCTGGAACCGCTCGACCCGTTCGCTCGCCGCCCGGATGAGGTCCTCCTTCTTCTCCGGGATCTCGAGGTCCTCGATGCCGATGGAGATGCCGCCGACCGTGGCATGACGGAACCCGAAGTCCTTCAGCCGGTCGAGGAACACGACCGTGCTGGCGAGCCCCGCCTGGCGATAGGCTTCGAACACCAGCTCGGAGAGCGCCTTCTTCCGCATCACCTGGTTCTGATAGCCGAGTCGCGCCACCAGGGACGGGGGCAAAATGCTATTGAAGAGCACCCGCCCCGCCGTCGTGATGATCCAGTCCCCCTCGCGGTCTTCCCGCACGGGCGTGGCCTGCGCGGCCTCTGGCGGCAGCAGGAACTTGATAGTCGAATGGAACCCCAGGCGACCGGTCGCGAGGCCCATCTCGACCTCCGAGAGGGAGCCCAAGTACGGCGCGTCGGCAATCCGGTCGGCCCAGTCGGCCGGCTGTTTGGTGAGGAAGTAACACCCGAGCACCATGTCCTGACTGGGCTCCGCCACCGGCCGTCCGTCCGACGGCTTCAGCACGTTGTTGCTGGAAAGCATGAGCACCCGCGCCTCGAGCTGCGACTCGAAGGACAGCGGCACGTGCACCGCCATTTGGTCGCCGTCGAAGTCGGCATTGAATGCGGCGCACACGAGCGGATGGATCCGGATGGCCTTCCCCTCGACGAGCACGGGCTCGAACGCCTGGATCCCCAGCCGATGGAGCGTCGGCGCCCGGTTCAGCAGCACGGGGTGGTCTTGGATGATCTCCTCCAAGATCTCGTACACCTCGGGGCTCTCCCGCTCCACGATCTTCTTGGCCCGCTTGACCGTCTCCGCGATCCCCTTCTCCACCAGCTTGTGGATGATGAACGGCTTGAACAGCTCCACCGCCATCGTCTTGGGTAGCCCACACTGATGCAACCGCAGCTCCGGCCCCACCACGATCACCGAGCGACCGGAGTAGTCCACCCGCTTCCCCAGCAAGTTCTGCCGAAACCGCCCCTGCTTGCCCTTGAGCATGTCCGACAACGACTTGAGCGGTCGCTTGCCGCGGCCCCGAATGGCCTTGGAGCGCCGGCCATTGTCGAACAGGGCATCCACGGCCTCCTGCAGCATCCGCTTCTCGTTGCGGAGAATCACCTCGGGCGCGCGGTGCTGGATCAGCTTCTGGAGGCGGTTGTTCCGGTTGATCACCCGCCGATAGAGATCGTTGAGATCACTGGTGGCGAAGCGCCCACCGTCCAGCGGCACGAGCGGGCGGAGATCCGGCGGAATGACCGGCACGACGTCCATGATCATCCAGGCCGGGTCGTTCCGCTCTCCGCCAGCGTCGCCCGAATTCCGGAAGGCGTCGACGATCTTGAGCCGCTTGAGCATCTGTTTCTTGCGATGCTGGCTCGTCTCGGTCTCGATGCCCGCGCGCAGCTCCTCCGAAACCTTGTCGACGTTCAGCCGGTGTAGGAGCTCGCGCACTGCAGGAGCACCGATCTCCGCGAAGAACGCTTTGTCCCCCTCGCTCTTGGCCTTGGCCTTGAGATCGAGATAGGTCTCCTCGTCGAGCAGGTCCCGCACCTTGACCTCCTGCTCGCCCGGATCGATCACGACGTAGTTCGTGTAGTAGACCACCCGCTCGAGATCCTTCAAGGTGAGGTCGAGCAAATTCCCCATGGGGCTCGGCAACGTCTTGAAGAACCAGATATGGGCCACGGGCACGGCCAGCTCGATGTGGCCCATGCGCTCCCGGCGTACCTTCGACAGCGTGACTTCAACGCCACAGCGGTCGCAGACGACGCCGCGGTACCGAATCCGCTTGTACTTCCCGCAGTGGCACTCCCAGTCCTTGACCGGTCCGAAGATCCGCTCGCAGAACAGACCGTCCTTCTCGGGCTTGAACGAGCGGTAGTTGATGGTCTCGGGCTTGAGCACCTCACCCCACGACCACCAGGTCCGCTGCCCTTGGAGGGCCAGGCGATCCCGTTCCTTCGTGTCCTTTGGGCCCCGGATCTCGTCCGGGCTCGCGATCCGGATCTGGATGTAATCGAAGCTCGAGCCGCGGGCATCACGGGTGCTGCGGAAATCAATCATCGTCCTTACTCCTCGCCTTCATCGGTGACGCCGAGCGTGACCTTGAGACCCAAAGCCTGGAGTTCCTTCACCAGCACGTTGAACGACTCCGGCGTTCCCGGTTCCGGGAGATTTTGGCCTTTCACGATCGCTTCGTAGACCCGGCTCCGCCCGTTCACGTCGTCGGACTTCACCGTGAGCATCTCCTGCAGCGTGTGGGCGGCCCCGTAGGCCTCGAGCGCCCACACCTCCATCTCACCGAACCGCTGGCCGCCGAACTGGGCCTTGCCGGCCAGCGGCTGCTGCGTCACCAGGCTGTACGGCCCGATGGAGCGAGCGTGGATCTTGTCGTCCACGAGGTGGGAGAGCTTCATCATGTAGATCGAGCCCACCGTCACCTCCGAGGCGAACCTCTCACCAGATCGCCCGTCGCGCAGCTTGACCTTTCCGGTCGGCGTGAGCCCGGCCAGTGCGAGCAGTTCGTCCACCGCCTCCTCCACATCCAGATCGCTCTTCGGCCCGAACGCCTTCGCGAGCCCCGGGAAGCCCCCCACCATGAGCCGCTCGGCGTCGTCCGCCGCCAGGATCTTCTCGGCCTCCTTGAGACCGGCCTTGAGCTTTGCCTTCTCGGCTTTCTCCAGCTCGGGGTCCTCGAGAAGGGCGCGGTGGTGGTCTCGTTGCCGCTCGGCCTCGGCCGCGCCCCGGCTCGCGATCTCCTTGGCAGCCAGCTCAACGAAGTCACGGACGGCGCGGAACAGGTCGCGCGTCTCCTGCGAGATCGCTCGACTCCCCAGCGCGTCGACCTTGAGCGACGCGAGATCCGGCGCGTGGCCGTTATCACTCGGCAGCTTCCGCAGGTCCGCCACTAGTTGCGTGAGCGTCGCGGCGTTCAGTGCCGGGAACGGCTCGGAGAGGCCCAGGGCCTGTGCCGTCCACTTGAGCCCTGCCAACCGAAGCTGGAAGCCGATCTCGGCCTCGTTGGCACCCTGGAACACCGGCGTCTCCGCCAGAAAACCCAGAATGTTGGCGCACCAGCCCAAGTGCGTCTCGAGAATCTGTCCCACGTTCATGCGGCTCGGGACGCCGAGTGGATTGAGCACGATGTCGACCGGCGTGCCATCAGGAAGGAACGGCATGTCCTCTTCCGGCACGATGCGGGCGATGATGCCCTTGTTGCCGTGGCGACCCGCCATCTTGTCGCCCACGGCGATCTTGCGCTTCTCCGCCAAATAGACCTTCACCAACTGGATCACGCCCGGTGGGAGCTCGTCGGGCTGGAGGATCTTATCGATCTGGTCCTCCGCCTTTTCCTCGATCTTTGCTCGCTCGCTCGTCGCGGCGTCGATGGCTGCGCGAATGCGCTCGTTGGCCGCCTTGGACCGCACCCGCAGCGTCTTGAGGTCGACGTCGGCAAACCGCACGTCGTCGATCACGGCCGCCGTGAGCTTGGTGCCTTCGTCGAAGTACTGCTCGATCGTGCCTTCCTTGAGCATGACGGCGACCTCCTGCCCCTGGAGGAGCTCGTGCAGCTCGTCGAAGAGGGCGGCCGTGATCCGGGCTTTTTCCTCGTTTTCGAGTCGGCGCACCTCGCCGATGCGCTCCCCACGGTCCTTCTCGACCACCTGGTCCTCGATGCGCGAAAAGATCTTGACGTCGATGACGACCCCTTCCATCCCCGGCGGGATGCGGAGCGACGAGTCCTTCACGTCCTTGGCTTTCTCGCCGAAGATCGCCGTGAGCAGCTTCTCCTCCGGCGACAACTCCGTCTCGCCCTTCGGGGTGATCTTGCCGACCAGGATGTCTCCCGGCTTGACGTGCGCACCGATCCGGACAATGCCTCGCTCGTCGACGTCGACCAGCGCTTCTTCCGACACGTTCGGGATCTCGCGTGTGATCTCTTCTTGACCGCGCTTCGTGTCTCGGACGTGGAGCTCCAACTCTTGGATGTGAATCGAGGAGTAGGTGTCGTCCTTCACCAGACGCTCCGAAAGCACGATAGCGTCCTCGAAGTTGTGGCCGTACCATGGCATGAACGCGACCGTGACGTTGGCTCCCAACGACAGCGTGCCGCCCTCGGTGCCCGGTCCATCGGCAATCACCCGACCCGCCTCGACGACCTCCCCCACCCGTACCAAGGGCCGCTGGTTGATCGCCGTGTCCTGGTTCGTCCTCCAGAACTTCTTGAGCCGGAATCGGTCGTGCTGGAGCAGGCGGGCCAGCGGCGTGTCGGCCGCGCCCTCCTTGGATTCCCGCCCCGTGTCGATGATGATCTCGTCGGCGGTCACCTTGCTCACGACACCACCACGCCGGGCGACCACGACCGCCCCGGAATCCGAGGCGACCTTGCGCTCGAGTCCGGTGCCAACGTATGGGGCTCGGGGGAAGAGCAGCGGCACCGCCTGCCGTTGCATGTTGCTGCCCATCAACGCCCGGTTGGCGTCGTCATGCTCGAGGAATGGGATGAGCGCGGCCGCGATGGACACCAGCTGCTCCGGCGCCACGTCCATGAAATCGATGCGTGTCGGCGTCAACAGCGGGTAGTCGTCTCGCTTGCGGCAGAGCGCCATCTCGTTGATGAACCGCCCCTTCTCGTCGAGCAGCGCGTTGGCCTGAGCAACCGAGTACTCCTCCTCTTCGGACGCCGACAGCCAGCGGATCCCGTTGGTCACCGTGCTGTTCTTCACCAGGCGGTACGGCGTCTCGATGAAACCCAGGGGGTTCACCCGGGCAAAGGTCGAGAGGCTCGTGATGAGGCCGATGTTCGGCCCCTCTGGCGTCTCGATGGGACACATTCGGCCGTACTGCGAATAGTGGACGTCTCGGACCTCGAAGCCGGCGCGCTCCCGGGTCAGGCCACCCGGGCCGAGCGCACTCAAGCGGCGCTTGTGCGTCAACTCGGCGAGCGGATTGGTCTGATCCATGAACTGCGAAAGCTGCGAGCTACCGAAGAACGCCTGAATCACCGCACTCACCGTGCGCGCGTTGACCAGATCGTCGAGCGTGATCTTCTCCGGATCGTTGTTGATGCTCATCCGCTCCTTGATGAGCCGCGCCATGCGCGAGAGGCCGACCGAGAACTGGTTGGCGATCAGCTCGCCCACCGTGCGCACCCGGCGGTTCCCGAGATGGTCGATGTCGTCCGTGAATCCCCGTCCCTCGGACAGCTCCAGCAGATAGCGGATAATGGCAACGAAGTCCTCGCGCGTGAGGACCGTGTGATCCGCCGGCATGTTGACCTTGAGGCGCTGGTTGATCTTGTAGCGACCGACCCGACCGAGGTCGTACCGTTTGGGGTTGAAGAACAGTCGCTCGAGCGCGGCCCGGGCGGTCTCGAGGTTTGGCGCCTCGCCCGGCCGAAGCAACGAGTAGATCTGCTCCAGCGCATCGGCCTCCGAGGTCGTCGGATCCTTGGCGAGGGTGTTCTTGACGATCGCCGTCTCCCCGCGGGCGCTCGTGATGAGCACGTCCACCTTGTGAGCGCCGGCCTTGATCAGGCGTTTGCGCAGGGTCTCGGAGATCTCCTTCCCCGCCTCCGCCAGGACTTCACCGGTCTCGGGATCCGGAACGTCCCACGCGAGCACCAATCGCTCGGGGTGCTCCCGCACCGTCGTGGGTCGATCCTCGTCGCGCAGGTCCACCGCGGCGTACCGCGCGAACACCCGCGCGGTCTTGATGCCCGCTTTGCGCAGGGCGTTGTATCGCTCCGGCGTGATGTCCTCGCCCACGCGGCCCAGCGGCTCGTCATCCTTGTCTTCCGGATTCGGGACCGTTTCGGCTAGCAGCGCCCCCAGCACCTCGCGCCGGAAGGCACGATCGTCACGCTTCTGGGTCAGGTCCAGCGTCTTCGTCGCGTAGAACAGGCACAGGATATCGTTGTTGGTGCCATAGCCCAGGGCCCGCAACAGTGCCGTCGCGGGAAACTTCTTGCGCTTGTCGATGTGGACGTACACCACATCGTGGATGTCCCCCGTGAACTACACCCACGAGCCGCGGAACGGGATGATCCGTGCGCTGTTCAAGCGCTGCCCGTTGGGATGGACGGTTTCCTCGAAGACGACGCCTGGTGACCGGTGGAGCTGCGAGACGACGACTCGCTCCGCTCCGTTGATCACGAAGGTGCCCAGCGGAGTCAGAATTGGCAGTTCGCCAAGATACACTTCCTTCTCGATGATGTTCTTCGGCCGCTGGGTGCCACCCTCCAGCGTCTCGTTGATCACCAGTCGCAGCGTCGCCTTGAGCGACGCGGAGTAGGTCATGTCGCGCTCGATGCATTCCTCCACCGAGTATTTCGGTTCGCCGAGCGCGTATTTCACGAACTCGAGGGAGTAGTTCCCGTTCACGTCGGCGATCGGGAAGACCTCCTGGAAGACGCGCTCCAGCGACACGTCGGCGTGTTCCGACTCCTCGGAGGACTGCAAGAACGCGTTGAACGACCGCGTCTGGATGTCCAAGAGGTGGGGCATGGGCATGCCCTGCGAGAGCTTGGCGAACGAGATGGTTGGCAGCAACTGGCTCATGGGCTTTCCTCAGTCAAGACAGACGGCCCCGTCCGCCCCGACCGACGGGGTCGGCCGGGGAGCGACAGCGGGGCTCGTCGGACGAGCAGGGTTGTGGCGCAAACGTCGGTTCATACCGTCTCGGCTGAAGTCATGGCGAACCACCGGTCCCGCGCAGGGCGGGACACGGTGTGCCTACTTCAGTTCGACGGTCGCGCCCTGCTCCTCGAGCTTCTTCTTGATGGCTTCGGCTTCGTCCTTCGCAATGTCTTCCCTCACCGCCTTGGGCGCACCATCGACCAGGTCCTTCGCTTCCTTGAGGCCAAGCGACGTCACCTCGCGCACGACCTTGATGACCTGGATCTTCTTGGGGCCGGCCTCCTTGAGGATGACGGCGAACTCCGTCTGCTCCTCAACTTCCGCGGCGCCGGCCGCGCCGCCCGCAGCAGGGGCCGCCGCGACCGGTGCCGCGGCGATCGTGACGTTGAACCGCTCCTTGAACGCCTCAATCAGGTCGGCCAGATCCGTCACCGACATGCTGCCGATGGCTTCGAGAATCTCGTCCTTGTTCACAGTCTTGGTAGCCATGCTCTGTCTCTCTCTGATTCCTAGGGACTCACGTACCGGCACGCTGGGCGCGAAGCGCCTCAACCGCACCCGCGAACTGATATAGCAACCCACTGAGCGCTCCGACGAAGCTCTGCATCGGCGCCTGCATCGCGCCCGCGAGCTGGCCGAGGAGCTCCTCGCGGGATGGCAGCATGGCCAGCCGCTTGATCTCCTCCGGACCGACCCGCCGTCCTTCCACCAGGCCCACTTTGAGCGTCAGTGCTGCGTGCTCCTTCTGAAATGCGGACAGCACCTTGGCCGCCGCCACGGGCTTGTCGCCGGCAAGCACCACCGCCGTCGGCCCGTTCAGCAACTCCTCGAGCCCGCTCACCGCCGCGGATTCCAAGGCGCGGAGCGCAAGGGTGTTCTTGACCACGACGTACTCGACGCCCACGTCGCGGAGCTGCCGCCGCAGCTCCGTGATCGGCTTCACCGCGAGTCCGGTGAAGTCCGTCAAGTAGAGATTCGGCGATTCGCGCAGGCGGACGGACAGCCGCTCGACGACATCGCTCTTCTTGGCTCGGTTCATCGGTACCCCGCCGGATCGATGTGAACGCCGGGCCCCATCGAACTCGAGACCGTGACCGATCGTATGTAGGTGCCCTTCGCCGCCGCCGGCTTGGCGCGCACAACCGCGTCCATGAAGGTGGTCAGGTTCGCCCCGAGGTGCGCGGCCGAGAACGACACCTTCCCCACAGGCGCGTGCAGGTTCCCGGTCTTGTCGACCCGGAACTCGATCTTGCCGGCCTTGACCTCCTTGACGGCGCGCTCCACGTCCATCGTCACCGTCCCCGACTTCGGATTCGGCATCAAGCCGCGAGGTCCGAGAATCCGACCCAGTTGGCCCACTTGTCCCATCAGGTCCGGTGTCGCGATCACGACGTCACAGTCGAGCCATCCCGCCTTGATCTTCTCGACGTATTCCGGCCCGACGAAATCGGCACCTGCCGCCTCGGCCTCTCGCGCCTTGTCACCTTGGGCCATGACGAGCACCCGGACCGTCTTGCCCGTGCCGTGCGGCAGCACTACGGTGCCGCGCACGATCTGATCGGCGTGCCGAGGATCGACCCCGAGATGCACGGCCACGTCCACTGTCTCGTCGAACTTCGCGAACGCCGCGCCCTTTACCGCCTGGAGCGCCTCATCTGCTGCGTGCAGCCGCTGACGATCGATCTTCGCCTCCGCCGCTCGAAACTTCTTGCCCGCGACCGTCATGAGTCCTTCACCTCAATCCCCATGGATCGGGCCGTGCCGGCGACGATCCGCATCGCCGCCTCGACGTCGTTGGCATTGAGGTCAGGCTCCTTCAACTCGGCGATCTTGCGGACCTGTGCCCACGTCACCGAGCCAACCTTGTCGCGGTTCGGCATGCCCGACCCCTTGTCGAGTCCTGCCTCTTGCTTGAGCAGCACTGCCGCTGGCGGCGTCTTGGTGATGAACGTGAACGAGCGGTCCTGGTACACCGTCAACTCGACGGGGATGATGGTTCCCGCCTGGGACTGCGTCTGCGCGTTGAACTGCTTGCAGAAGTCCATGATGTTGACACCGTGCGGCCCGAGCGCGGTGCCAACGGGGGGCGCAGGTGTGGCCTGACCGCCAGGCACCTGCAGCTTGACGAATGCTGCGACCTTCTTGGTTGGTCTTGCCATCGTGTCCTCGTAACGCCCCGGGGCCGTGCCCCGGAGCTCCCACGTCACGCCGTGGTGTGCGTGGGCACCACCAGTGCCCGCTGTCGATTGCCTCGCCTACCGCCCTACCGCCTAACCGGTCTCAATGCGCCCGCAACTGCAGGTAGTCCAGCTCCACCGTCGTCGGCCGACCAAAGAGGCTCACACTGACGCGCACCTTTCCCTTGTCGGCCAGAACCTCCTCGACCGTCCCGCTGAAGTCGGAGAACGGACCCTCCATGATCTCGACCACTTGTCCGACCAGGAAGGGAATCTCCTCCTTCACTTCCTCGTCCTCGGTCACCTCCTCGATGCCGAGCAGCCGATTCACCTCTTCCTGCCGAATGGCCTGCGGCGTCCAGCCCTGTCCGACGAACTTGATGACGCCCTGGATCCCGTTGATGGCGTGCATGGTCTCCTGGTTCAACACCATCTCGACCAGCACGTATCCCGGAAAGACCTTCCGCTCAACAGTCACCTTCTTGCCGTTCTTGATCTCCACCACCTGCTGGATGGGGACCAGCGCCTGCCGGATGAGCCGCTCCTCCTCGGGGCGGGGATCCGCCTGGATCTTCCGCTCGATCAGCGACCGTACCTTGTTCTCGTGTCCGGCGGTCGTCTGAATCGCATACCAGCGGTGGTCCATGGCCGTCCCGATCACCCGAATACCCTGCCGAACAGATCGATCAGGATCTTCGAGAACATCCAGTCCATGAGGCCGATGATCACGCCGATCACGATCACCAGAATCGTGATCACGACGGTCGAACGGCGAAGGTCGTCCCAGCTCGACCACGAGACCTTGCGCATCTCGGCCCGAACGTCCTGCAAGAACGCGTTGGATCGCTGCGCGAAGGCCAGGGCCGGCTGTCGCCAGATCACCAGCGCCAACACCAGCACGGCCAACGCCGCCAGACCGATGAGGAGCGCGGGGTTCACGAGCTACTTCGACTCCCGATGCGACCGGTGGCCGCCACACCGGCGACAGAACTTCCGCGTCTCCATGCGCTCCGGATGCTTCCGCCGGTTCTTCGTCGTGAAGTAGTTCCGACTCTTACAGTCGGTGCACTCCAGAATGACCTTATCTCTCGGCATATCGTTCCCCGGTCCGACGACCGGCGCACTCCTATTTCAGGATCTTGGCAACCACGCCGGCGCCGACGGTGCGGCCGCCTTCGCGGATCGCAAACCGCAGCCCCTCCTCCATCGCAATCGGCGTGATCAACTCGATCGTCATCTT